>CAJJLZ010000059.1 GCA_905192745.1 uncultured Oscillospiraceae bacterium | reverse complement strand
CTATGATACAATGCCGTTCAGGAGAAATGCGAAAGCATTTCTCGGTTGCGCCGCTAACAAAGGCTCGCATAGAACTTGGCCGAACGGCGCAATTAATATCCGACTTCCCCGGTCAGAGAGCCGTCGTTTTCCACCCAGTCCTGCACATAAACGGCGGTGAAATCGTTCGGGGTGTTCCGGATGATGACCCGGGAGATTCCGGCGTTGATAATCATCCGCTTGCACATGGAACAGGCGTTGGCGTCGGGCACCAGACTTCCGTCCTGCGCGTTCACCCCCACGAGATACAGGGTTGCGCCAATCATCTCGCTGCGGGAGGCGTGGATGATGGCGTTGGCCTCGGCATGGACCGAACGGCAGAGTTCGTACCGTTCGCCGCGGGGGATGTTCATCTTTTCCCGCAGGCAGGTTCCGAGATCACAGCAGTTCCGGCGGCCGCGGGGCGCGCCGACGTAACCGGTGGACAGGATCTGGTCATGCTTGACGATGATGGCCCCGAAGTTCCGGCGCAGACAGGTTCCCCGCCCGGCGACGGCCTGCGCGATGTCCAGATAATAATTTTCCTTATCTCTTCTGACCAATGATAACATCCTTTCCGCATTGCAGGTATTTCTTGCTTTTTCCGGGGAATTTGTTTATAGTTGAAAATATTCCCGGGGCAATGCCGCGTGAGGCGGAGGATAACGCCGCGCACGCCCTGTGTTTACTATAATCGTTCCGCCCGGAAAACGCAAGAGCAAGCGCCGGCTTTTCGGCGGAAAACGGAGGGGAGAGGACCCATGATCGACGATCGGGAGCTGGTCGCCCGCGCCCGGGCGGCAAGGGAAAACGCGTATTGCCCGTATTCCGGCTTTGCGGTGGGAGCCGCCCTGCTGGCGGCTTCGGGCCGGGTATATGTGGGGGCGAACTGCGAAAACGTCTCCTACGGCGGTACGATCTGTGCGGAGCGGGCGGCGCTTGCCGCCGCCCTGACGGCGGGAGAACGGCGCTTCCTCACGCTCGTCGTGGCGGCGGGGGATACGCCGGTCGCACCCTGCGGCATCTGCCGGCAGATGCTGGCGGAATTCGGGGAGATGACGGTGCTCCGCGCCGCGGCGCAGGGAGACGAGCTCCTGCGCACCACCCTTTCGGCTTTGCTGCCGGAAGCGTTCCTGACCTATCATATCCCCGGCGTATAAAAGGCGGCGCGCCCGCCGGGCGGCAGGAATACGGAGATAGGAGATACGGACATAAGGACATAAGGACATACCCATCGATCATGAACGGGGGCTGAACCATGGAAAAGAATCAGAGAGAACGGCAGGAACTGCCGAAAGAAAAATTGACGGATATCGGCACGGTAAAAGCCCTGCTGGACCGGCACGGGTTTCATTTTTCCAAAAAGCTGGGGCAGAATTTTCTGGTGAATCCCTCCGTCTGCCCCCGCATGGCGGAGGCCTGCGGAGCGGATGAAAATACCGGGGTGCTGGAGATCGGGCCAGGAATCGGCGTCCTCACGCGGGAGCTGGCGCTGCGGGCCGCGAAGGTGGCGGCGGTCGAACTGGATGACCGTTTGCTGCCGGTTCTGAAGGAAACGCTGGCCGGCTTTCCAAACGCGCGGGTGATTCATGGGGACGCGATGAAGCTCGACCTGCGGCGGGTGATCGAAGAAAACTTTCCCGGTCTGCGGGCGGCGGTCTGCGCCAACCTGCCGTATTATATCACCTCGCCGATCCTGATGACTCTGTTGGAAAGCCGCCTGCCGGTGGACAGCATCACCGTGATGGTGCAGAAGGAGGCGGCCCAGCGGCTCTGCGCCCGGCCGGGTACGCGGGAATGCGGGGCGGTTACCCTCGCCGTGCAGTATTATGCCGCCCCGGAAGTGCTTTTTCCCGTTTCCCGCGGCAGTTTCCTTCCCGCGCCGAATGTGGACAGCGCCGTGATCCGCCTGAAGGTAAGGGAAAAACCGCCCTGCCGGGTGGAGGACGAAGCGATGCTGTTTCGTCTGGTGCGGGCAGCGTTCGGCCAGCGCCGGAAAACGCTGGCCAACGCCCTGACCGGCGCCGGAATGGATAAGGCCCGCGCCGTAACGGTTCTCCGGACGGCCGGCATTCCTGAAACGGCACGGGCGGAACAGTTGTCCCTGCCTGAATTTGCGGCGCTCAGCAACGCTGCGTCGGCAGCCGCCGGAGAAACGAATCCCCGCTTTTTCTGACTTCTCTGAAAGCCCGTTTGATGGATACCGTTTTCAGATGTAGGATTGTCAAAGATATTGGACAGAGAACTCGGCAGGAGAAAGCCAGTAAAG
>CAJJLZ010000058.1 GCA_905192745.1 uncultured Oscillospiraceae bacterium | reverse complement strand
GTATGCCATGGCGCCGCCCAGCTGGATTCTATACGAGCCTTTTCCGGCGGCGCAATGAAAAACACTGTCGCGTTTTTCCCTGCCGTCATTATACCATAAGCGGCGCAGAAAGTCGATGGTTCGATTGCCTGAGACCGTCCCGCTCACGGTCCGGCTTGGAAAAGCATTGACAAACAGCATACGGCACTTTATAATTAAAATTTAGTTAGCTGTATTGCTATCTTAATGGTATGTTTTTGAAAATATGTGGGATTTGCAAAATTCCGGACAAGCCTCTGTTCACGCGTTCACGCAAAATTCATGCGAAAAGGCGCAAAGGCACGGACAAATTCCGCAAAGAGAGGATGACACTCTTCTTGGAATTCATCAATACCTTTATCGGTACGCCTTTGGGCTACGTCATGTGGCTGTGCTACCGCCTGTGCGCCAATTACGGACTGGCGATTCTTCTGTTCACCCTGCTGACCAAGGTTGTGCTCCTTCCCATCAATGTCTGGGTACAGAAAAACTCAATCAAAATGATTAAGCTTCAGCCGGAATTCAACTTTATCGCCGCCCGCTTTGTCGGCGATAAGGATAAGATTGCCGAAGAGCAGATGGCCCTGTATAAACGGGAAAATTACCGTCCGCTGATCGGAATCGTTCCCATGCTGATCCAGATTCCCATCATTTTGGGACTGATTTCGGTGGTATACAACCCGCTGCAGCACCTGCTGCATATGGATTCCGCCGTTATCGCCGCCTTTACCGCGCAGGCGGAGCAGCTCGTCGGCGGGTCCCTCGGCTCCACCGCCCAATTGAAGGTAATCGAACTGATTAAGAATCCGGCCACCCTCGGCAGTTTTGCCGCGCTGTCGGTTCCGGGGGGAGATGTGAGCGGCGCGATTGCCGCCATTCAAAATCTTCACCTGACCCTGTTCGGCATCAATTTCGGTCACTTTCCCAGTCTGACGCAGCTGGATCCGTATTGGCTGTTCCCCCTCTGTTCCGGCGGCAGTTCTCTTCTGCTGTGCGTGTTTCAGAACAAGGAAAATGTTCTTCAGAAGGAACAGGGCTTCCTCGGCCGCTGGGGAATGGCGATCTTCCTGACCGCGTTCTCTACCTATTTTGCCTTCATCGTCCCGGCGGGCGTTGCTTTCTACTGGATTCTCGGCAACCTGATTGCCATCGTAACCCTGCATCTGATGAACTGGCTCTATGATCCGAAGAAGTATATTGACTATGACGCGCTGGAAGAAAGCAAGAAGGCGCTCGCGGAAAGCCGGGTGGTGGAAAAATCCCTAAAACCGACCAAGGAGCAGAAGGCGCGGGCCAAAGCGGACTACAAACGCTTCCTGGCCGCGGACAATCCAAAGCAGTTGGTGTATTATTCCGAAAAAAGCGGCTTTTATAAATACTTCAAAGCGCAGATTCAGAAGGTTCTGGAAAATTCCGATATCACGGTGCATTATCTGACCAGCGATCCGAACGATCAGGTCTTTCAGTTGAACAACCCCCGCATCGTCCCGTATTATGTGGATGACAACCGCCTGATTCCCCTGTTTATGATGATGGACTGCGACGTAATGGTCTGCACCACCCCCCATCTGGACGTATACCACCTGAAGCGCTCCATGGTCCGCAAGGACATTGAATATATCTATCTTTCTCACGCACCGCTCAGTCTGCATATGGGCGTAGCCAAAGGCGCGTTTGACCACTATGACACGCTGTTCTGCGCCGGCCCGCATCAGCGGCGGGAAATCCGGGAACTGGAAAAGTTCTATCATCTGAAGGAAAAAACGCTGGTTGACTGCGGCTATCCCTTGATTGACGAGATGATCGCGGACTATGAAGCGATGGAACATACGGAAAATACGGCTAAGAAGATTCTGATCGCTCCCTCCTGGCAGGAAGGAAATATTCTGGAAGGCGCCCTCCATCCGATGCTGGAAAGCATGCTGGACAAGGGCTATGACATCACCGTACGGCCGCATCCGGAGTTTATTAAGCGGTATCCCGCCAAGATGCAAAAGCTGATGGACCAGTATCAGGATCGTTTCGGAGAGGATTTCCGGATTGAAACCGATTTTTCTTCCAATGTCACAATTTTCACCGCCGATCTGGTCATTACCGACTGGTCCGGCATCGGCGTCGAATTCTCTTACGCCACGAAAAAGCCGTGTCTGTTTATCAACACGCCAATGAAGGTTTTGAATCCGGATTATGAAAAGCTGCCCTGCGTACCGATCGAAATTTCCCTGCGGGATCGGATCGGGCGCTCTTTGAACGAGGATCAGGCAGGGGAAGCGGACGGAACCGTCCGCTATCTGCTGAGTCACGCCGACGACTACCGGCGGGCGATCGAAGAGGCGATGCAGGAAACGCTGTACAACATTGGACACGGCGCGGAAGCCGGCGCCCGGTACATCATCGGTGCGGTGGAGCGGCAGGAAGCCAAAACGGCCGCCAGCGTCGATTCCCTGTGAACGCCACATCCTGTGAACGCCACATCCTGTGAACGCCACATCCTGTGAACGCCACATCCTGTGAACGCCACATCCTGTGA
>CAJJLZ010000057.1 GCA_905192745.1 uncultured Oscillospiraceae bacterium | reverse complement strand
GAAAGCATTTCTCGGTAGCGCCGCCAACAAAGGCTCGCACAGAACCCATCCGGGCAGCG
The DNA here is from genome assembly GCA_905192745.1 of uncultured Oscillospiraceae bacterium. Classification (GTDB taxonomy): domain Bacteria; phylum Bacillota; class Clostridia; order Oscillospirales; family Acutalibacteraceae; genus Avimonas. The sequence continues at coordinate 2,840 of CAJJLZ010000057.1, read as the reverse complement.
CTATGGTATAATGTCGTTTAGGAGAAATGCGAAAGCATTTCTCGGTAGCGCCGCCAACAAAGGCTCGCACAGAACCCATCCGGGCGGCGCTATGGTATAATGTTGTTCAGGAAAATGCCGACAGGCATTTTCAATTGCGCCGCCGGGAAAGGCCTGCATAGAAGTCGGTTGGGCGGCGCTGGTACGGATGTATATAAGCGGCGCCGCGGTTATACGAGCGGACCGCGTCGGAAATTCTGGGAGGTGAAGACGGTGAGCCCTGACCCTGGTCGAAGTTGCTGCGAAAATTTAACAACCGGGGCGCGCCGCCTTCTGTAACGCAGCGCGTCCCGGGAAAGGGGATGCGCGTAAATGCTGCATTATTACAAGACGGTCAACGGCCGTATCCGCGAGTTGGAGGAACTGGAGGACGGCTGCTGGATCGACGCGGTTAATCCGGACGAAAAGGAGATCAATTTTTTGATCCAGCAGTTTTCGCTGGAACCGGATTTTCTTCGTGCCGCACTGGACGAAGAGGAATCTTCCCGTATTGAGAGCGAGGATGGGACGACTCTGATTATCATCGACGCCCCGATTGCCGAAAAGGATGGCAACGGCGTGACGTATTACACCATGCCGATGGGGATTCTGGTGACCAAAACCAATGTAATCACGGTTTCCCTGCGGGAAAACACCGTCATCGCGGAATTCGCGGAGGGCGTGGTCCGGGGCGTGCAGACCGAGCTGAAAACGCAGTTCGTACTGCGGGTGATCCTCCGGGTGGCGACCCGGTATCTGCAGTATCTGAAGCAGATCGACAAGATGTCCAACCTGCTGGAACGACAGCTTCGGAAATCCATGAAAAATAAAGAACTGATCCAATTGCTGGACGTGGAAAAATCGCTGGTGTATTTCTCCACTTCCCTGAAATCGGACGAAACCACGCTGGAAAAGCTGATGCGCGGCCGCTATATCAAGCTGTATGAAGAGGATCAGGACCTGCTGGAGGATGTGCTGATTGAAATTAAGCAGGCCATTGAAATGTCCAGTATCTACCTCAACATTCTTTCGGGAACCATGGACGCGTTCGCGTCGGTAATCTCCAACAACCTGAACGTCGTGATGAAGGTGCTGGCCTCCATTACGCTGGTTATCTCGATTCCGAACATCATCGCGGGCTTCTATGGCATGAATGTGGATGGACTGCCGCTGGCGCAGTTTTTCTGGTTCCCGGTGGCCCTTTCGCTGGCGCTGATGGGCGTGGTTGGTTTTATTCTTCACAAAAAAGATATGCTGTAAAAGAAAAGCGCTTTCCCCGTTTCGCAGTCGCCGGGGAAAGCGCTTTTAAGATTTTCTCTCCCGTGCCTCCTGTCGGAGGGAGGGGGGCGGAATCCGGAAAACCGGAAAAATGGAAAAGAAAAATGACGGGACCGACCGGTTCCCGTCATTTTCGTATGGGCATCCGGCCTTTACCGGGCGAGAAGATAAATCTGATAAACGTCCTCTTCCGTCAGCTCACAAAAATGCCCCTGAGGACCGTTTGCCGTGCATTTTTGAGCCATTTCCCGCAGACGGTTCTCCGGAATGCCCGCCTCCGAAAGCCGGACGGGCAGGCCAAGAGAGCGGTAGAACTGCTCCAGCCGGGCGATCCCCAGCTCGACCGCCCGCTCCTTGTTTCCGTATGCGACCTCCACCCCGAGCACGCGGGCGGAAAACTGGACGAATCGGTCGGGGTCGTTCCGCCAGACATGCTTCATCCACGCCGGGAAGACAATGGACAGTCCCGCTCCGTGCGCGATATCATAGAGCGCGCTGAGCTCGTGTTCGATTTGGTGGGATCCCCAGTCCCCGATTCGACCGGTATCCAGCAGGTCATTGTGCGCGATGGTGCCGGCCCACATGAGCTCGGCCCGTGCGTCGTAATCCTGGGGATGGGCCAGAACAAGGGGAGCAAAATCGAGGACAGTACGCATGGCAGCCTCAATCAGCCGGTCGGTGAAGTCCACATGCTCCACCCGGGTGAAATACCGCTCCATCAGATGAGCGAGGATATCCGACGCGCCGCAGGCGGTCTGATAAGCGGGAAGAGTGCAGGTGAGTTCGGGGTTCATTATGGCGAACCGCGGAATCATCGCCGGGCCGCCGCAGCCCCTCTTCAGCAGTCCTTCTTCTTTGGTGATGACACTGCTGGGGCTGGTTTCGCTGCCGGCGGCGGGGATGGTGAGGACGGTGCCGACCGGTAACGCCTTGCTGAAGTGCGCTTTGCCCTCATAGAAATCCCACACGTCCCCGGCGTAAGGAACCCCGACCGCAATTGCCTTGGCGGTGTCGATCGTGCTTCCGCCGCCTGCTGCGAGGAGGAAATCCACCTTGTTCTCCCGGCAGAGGCGGATGCCCTCCCGTACCAGACCGAGACGGGGGTTGGGCTGGACACCGGACAGTTCAAAGACCGCGAGGCCTTCCGCCTCCATACCGTGTAGGAGCGTGTCGTACAGCCCGCTGCGTTTGACGCTGCCGCCCCCGTACACCAGCAGGACACGGGAGCCGCCGCACAACCGGATTTCCCGGGCCGCCTCCTTTTCCACTCCTTTGCCGAACAGGATTTTCGCCGGGTTGTGAAAAACAAAATTGTTCATTCTGGTCAGACATCCTTTCCTTATCTGAAAGATTGCGCCGTTTGGTTTGTCAATACTTTCACTATACACGGATGGTGAAACGAAATTGTGAAATTTTTGTTATATATCCGGGATGGAAAAGCGCCAATAAGAAAAATTATGGTATACTGTCGTCAGGAAAAAAACACGACAGCGTTTTTCATTGCGCCGCCGGAAAAGGCTCGTATAGAATCCGGCCGGGCGGCG
>CAJJLZ010000056.1 GCA_905192745.1 uncultured Oscillospiraceae bacterium | reverse complement strand
AACAGAGGAAGCCGGCAATCCTGTGGATTGCCGGCTTCCTCTGTTGTTATCTTTTCCTTCCGGTCAGACCGTGTAACGGCCGTGCGCGCGGACGGTATCGTACATGGCGGACACGCTGGCGAGCGGCGTGCCGGGCGGCAGGTTATTGGCCTCCCGCAGGATAAACCGACGGGTATGCGGCATCACATCCTCCAGAATCCGGCGGGTTTCCGCCGCCACCTGCTCCGGCGTGCCGTGCTGCAGAAGATCCACCCTCGGACCGCCCTGAATCGTAATCTCCGGCCCCAGCTCCTGCGCCAGCCGCCCATGCTCTACCGGATAACCGGTGTCAAAACCGGTAACGTGCAGCTGATCCCGGATGGTGGAAAAATGCCGGGTGGCGTCCCCGCACAGGTGGATCGTGTGATTCCGTCCCTTTCCGGTGGTTACGCCTTCGATAAGCCGTTTATGGAACGGCAGAATAAACCGCTCATAGTCCGCAGTGGAAAGAAGCGCGATGCTGTTGTCCGCAAACCAGTAATCGTCCGGCGCCGGCAGGCCAAAATACTCCTGCCAGGCCCGAACCCGCCGAATGGTCGCCTCGGTAATGTATTCCAATAGCTCCATAGCAAAATCTTCGTCCAGATACAGATCCATGCAGAACTCCGCGGCGCCGCGTATGTTGCAGGCAAGGGTCATCGGGCCGTCGGTCCCCATCCCCGCCTGACCGCAGACGACCGGGCGGCCGAGGAACGCATACGCCGAGGAGTTGAAATACTCATACCAGTCCCGCATCTGCCGGTAAACCCCGGAAAAGGGGGCGGGAAGTCCCTTCTCAAACAACTGGTTTTTGTTGTCGTCCGTCAGAAAAGGATGGGTATCCGGCACGTCCCCTTCGGGATAAAGCAGCTCCGCCCCCAGCCAGGCGGCCTCTCCCACGTTCTGAAAGTCCACATACATATCCCACTGTTCGGGGAGGCCCATCTCCTGATCGTAAAACAGGAAATGGCGGCGGAAAAGGAAAAACTCGCATTGTGCGCGGCGCATGATATCCGGGTCGGTCATATACTCGCGAAAGGAAACGCCCCGCGGATTATACCGGCGGTCGCAGAGCAGAAAACGGGGATTGACTCCCAACACCATGGGAACGCGGGTAGGCGTCCCTTCGTAGAAGCGTTTCCACACCTCTTTCTGCTCCTCGTTGTGCGCGGTCCAGTCGGTTTGCGGAAGCGGCGGCAGATCAAACAGTCTTTCGTCCATACGGCACCTCCTTTCCCCTGTGAAGGGAAAACGCCCCGGCATTGGCCTGTACTTTCCGTCGGCTGTTGTGTCGGGGCATTCGATTACCGTTATTTTACCGTTTTCCCTTACTGCCGTCAATCCCCCGCAAAGGATTTCCCGGTCATCGTGAGGCGTTCGCCGCCTGTGCCGCGGAGCAGATATCCTCTGTATAAATCCCCTCGCCGCCGATAACCGGATTTCCCGTCCCCCGGAGGCTGATCCGCGGCTTGAAGGTCACTTCTTTCTCTCCGTGCTTCACCGTCACCTGCGCGGACGCCGCCACGTCGCTGAAATTACAGCGCAGAAGGACGGGACGGCTGGTAGAAATCAGCTCGGCAAACGGCTGTTCTTCCGTGTCCAGAGACTGCACCGTGATCATCGTATCCGGATATTTGGGCAGAAGAAGGTAGATTTCCGCCCATTGTTCGGTTTCCACCGTTTCAAGTTCCGTCGGCCATTGCTCATCCAGCCCGGAAAAATACTTCTCCTGCAGAAACGCCTTGCTTTGGGGAAATTCCTTTTCCGTTCCCAAAAAGAACAGCGCGGCAATGTCCTCTCCGGAATTGGATACGATATAAAAATCGTTTTTCCTGTCTCCGCTGACATCCTCATTTCCGCCACCCGCACAGCCGGCCGGCAGGAAGCAGGCCAGCAGGAGACACATCACGGTCACGGCGCACTTTTTCCTTTTCATCGGCAGCTTCTCCTTTCTCGTTGTCAACAGAGGTTTCCCCCTGCTTTCAATATAGCAATACGGAAGAAAAAAGGCAATGACAGAGCGGTTACAATAAAATGACAGCTTTGAAACCTTCCGGTTTCTATCGGACGGCTTTTTGAAGGCTTTCAATTACATAGTATCCGGTATAAGCCATCGGTTAATCGGCATCTATTATTTTTTGCATTTTGTCAGCGATAAGCAAAAAACGGTGAGCAATTCATTACGAATTGCTCACCGCAGGTGTGGAAAGGGCGACCAAAATAAATGCCTGCGTATATGGGCTTGAACGTTCGAACAAGTGATTCGTGTCCTTCTTTTTCTTATCCCTCAGAATAATTTGAATAGTGCAATATCAACAACGCACGAAATGTAATGTCACACAGTTTGCGAATGGGGGATTTCCAATCGGCCTCAAGCCGTTGCCCTGAATATGCCCCCCAGCTTTTCAGTGCTGATTCCAACACAGGGGCATGGCAGATACCGTTTTCGTCAATCGAACGTGTTATATTTCTGACAGTTTCCCATAAGTCAGGAATGTACGCCATGATTCCACAGCGTGCAAACCACTCGATGTACTCAAAGTTATAAAAATCAGGTTTTCCGCAAGCAATGGGACTAGGAAGGAGAGCAGAGGTTTTAACGCTTAATCCCTCAGCAGGAAACCCTCCAAGCGGCCCCACCGGATGTCCTACCCATACAGCGGGGACATATCCTGCAAGACCATCGTGTTCAATTTTCATGAGTTTGTTCATAGATTCTGCCAGCATTTTGATATTGGATTCATTTTTCCACGAATCCGTATGGGATAAAATATCAAGATGATAACGACAAGGCCATTTCTCGCGATCATTGAACACTCTGATTTTTCCATTGCAGATAGGACGAGTAATATCAAGAACAGAATCTATTTCCAAAACTCGTCTAAAAGAATCTAAGGACAGTTGAATTTGTGGCGTTATATCTATAACATCGTCAAAACCGGCACGGGCAATACATGCACAATTTATTAGATTCATGCCAAAAGCAGCATATTCAAATTCATTATAAATATTCCCCTTGGTTCCATAACATAAATCATCAAATGGAGTTGTAACAAAAGCCTCTATGGCTCTTTTTAAAACAGGGTTGTCTTTACCCACCGCTTTTTCGGCAAGGTATTTTACTCCGACTTCCTGATTGTCAAATTGTCCGGCGTTTTTGTTGCCGCCATGGAATCCAAGCCCAATCCACCCGTTTGGCTGTTGCTTTTCAGCGATAAACCGAATCGTTCTTTCATTTGAAATTTGCAACTTCCATTCTTTTTCTTCGCTTTCGCTGATGTCATTTAACACTTCTTTTCTTACGCGGAGTTTTATGGAGGATAAGGTAGAATAAGTTTCGCAAATTGAAAGAAGGATAAAAAGAGACATGGTT
>CAJJLZ010000055.1 GCA_905192745.1 uncultured Oscillospiraceae bacterium | reverse complement strand
GGCCCTATATGCGTCATCGATATTTCAATCCACCCACCCCGGGCGGGGTGGGACAACAATGAAACTGGACAAAACGTACCCCGGCTTATTTCAATCCACCCACCCCGGGCGGGGTGGGACCAAAACCATCCGGTGCATCGAACTGCGGAGCGGCATTTCAATCCACCCACCCCGGGCGGGGTGGGACTTGACCTCGAAATCGGCAATATAGAGGCGCAGAGCGTATTTCAATCCACCCACCCCGGGCGGGGTGGGACAGCAAAAGTATACAGGACTATACCTGAAACCTATGCAAAAACAATAATTTTTTCAATATTTAAAGAGCAGAATACAATTTTGGTAATGCTGTACTTTTAAAAAATACGCATTTCCCCTGATTTCGGGGTGCGAACCTCCCCCGGATATGACGATCAATTCCACTTCGCACCCTCAAATCATCAATACTCCTTCCGGTTCATAAGATGGCTTGGCACCAAAATGTTCAACCTTTGTCTGATAGCGTGCGCCTAGATAATAAAAGCGTAAGCTATCCTTTTCGGCATCTATTATGGACAGCAGGGTATGCTGCAGCTGTTTGCACTGCGCCGCATCCAGCACACACTCAAACACCGAATTTTGAACGCGCTGACCATAATTAACACACTGCTTGGCAATTTTACGCAATCGCTTTTTCCCGGGCGCATCTTCCGTATTCACATCATATGTAATCAAAACCATCATATGGAATACCTCATTTCCACAGGAAGGGCGGATACTCGTCCGTGTCTTCCCGCAGATATCGGGCAAGCAGCAGAGCCTGTACATAGGGAACCAGACCCCAGGGGATTTTTTCCTCCAAAAAAGGATGGGTAATGATTTCCTGTTTCCGTTCCTGCCAACTTTTTAGAAATTTCCTGCGGCCCTGCTCTGTCAACTGAATGGCACCGCTTTCTGATTGCAGAAAATCATCCCCGGCCACTACCCGGTTGTTGATAAGGGTTAATACAAACCGATCCGCCAAACAGGGACGCAATTCCTCCATCAAATCCTGCGCCAGCGAGGTTCTGCCCGGCCGGTCCCGGTGCAAAAATCCCACATAGGCATCCAGACCGACACTCTCCAATGCCGACGCGCAGTCATTGCCCAAAAGGCTGTACGCAAAAGAAAGCATGGCGTTGACATTATCCAACGGCGGCCGGCGGTTACGGCCGTGAAAAAAGAAAGTCTCTTTTTCCCGAAGGATCATATCATCAAACACACTGAAATAAGCCGTTGCGCCAGCGCCTTCCCAGCCTCGCAGGATATCCATATCGGTTTCCTGCAACACCTGCGGCAACAGTTTTTGTATCGTTTCGGATGCGGCTCCAAAAGCCTCGTCATCAATGCGGAGCTTATGGTCACGCCGCGTCCGCTCTATACTCCATCGGGCATTATACAGCTTTCCGAAAATCATATTCCGGGCAATCCTGCAACTGGCATTCCGATCATCCGCCATTCGATACTGCGTACGGCGAAGCAGTACATTTCCGTTGGAGACAGCGGCAGTTCTGGCCAGAAAGCGCCCCCGGGACGTACAGAAACTGAGTCCGACCTGCCGCTGTGCGCAGGCTCCCATCAGCGCGGGAGAAGCGCCCGCATAGGAAAAGGTGATAATCCCCGAAAGGTTGTGCAAAGGAAACCGCCCAATCTCTTCTTTTTCCCGGTTCACCACCACGTTTTCCCCATCCAATGTAAGATAGGCGTTTTCGGTAGTGACAAACAAGGTGTTGAGAAAATGTCTCATGGCAACTCCTCCAAATGTTCCCGCAGATATTTCCCAACCGGTTTCTTTTTCATCAGCTTTGGCAAACACAGTTCCTTGAGAGAGCAGGCATTGCAGGACTTGCCGGGCCGCACCTTTGGCGTATAGCGGCGCTGATACAGCTGATGCATTTCCTCCAGAGCTGTTTTTACCTCCTGACGGAGTGCTTCCGTAAGGGGGACCTTTTCCCGGCGGCGTATTTCTCCGTAATACAGCGCCCCCTCGGGAATATCACAGCAAAGCATTTCCTCCAGACACATGGCCTGAGCGCATAACTGCAAATGATTGGCGTTGTCCGTCATGGGAGAACCCCGTTTATACTCAATGGGATAGGGCTGATACCTTCCCTCCTGCCCGGGCAGGGGGACGCCCGTATTCGCTCTGGAAAACTCCACCACATCGCAGGAACCGGAAACGCCAAGCGCCGCAGAGAAAACCCGCATATCCCGGGTAATCAGCAATTCTCCCCTGCGTTCCCGCTGAGAGGCGTCATGCGCCCGCTGGTGAAGGATATCCCCCTCTACCGTGCGAAGATTTTCCGCCCACAGCTGCTCCAGATGAATCAGCGCCCACTGGCGGCGGCAAAACCGAAAATGCTGCAAGCCGGAAATCTGGAGGAAATCCTCTTCTTTATACTCCATCAATAATCTCTGGCTCCAGCCCCTCCAGAGGTTCCAGTGTGACTTCATAATCATCGATGGTTTCGGGAATCCGGCTCGGGTCTTTGGGCGTCACTTTAAGGGAACGGTGAACTTTTGCGGAAGAGTACTGACCGTCCTTGCAGTTGTGCTCCCACCAGTATAGCCGTACCACTTCCATGGAACCCTCCGGTCTGGCGGAGGAAGCATCGTTGACAAACAGCGTCCGCAGACACTCTTTCACAATTTGGGCATCCTCATAGCTGAATCCCGTCTTTTCAGCCAACTGCACGTTGATGGAACCCTTAATCAGATATACGCCGAAACGGACAAAATGCTTCGCCCCCATGGTGTCGGAGGTACGGATTTTACCCTTTTCGCTCTTCTCGCCGTTGACGCTTTTGGTAATCTGCAAGGACTCCACCTCTACCGGAGAAACACTCACCGCCTGATGGACAGACACCGGCCCCCGCACGCCCACAGACATACCCTTTGCATCTTTAAATGCGAACACCTGTCCGAAGGTTCTCACATCCAGCCATGTTTTACAGGCGGTTGCGGCATAGAGTTCCCGGTCCGTCGTCCCTTTCATCACAGCAGACGCACGTTCGCTCAGACTGCCAAAGCCGTCGCTGCACCGATCCTCCGACTGGACGAAAACCGCCTGCCCCAAATCCTGCATCCGGTTGCGGATCTTCCGTTTGACGCACACATCGGATATCTCGCCAAAGCCGTTATAGTCCGTACGGGGACGGTTGCCGTTCAGGGGATCTCCGTTGGCGTTGGCTCGGTTTACACAGATCAGTGCCGCAAAGTCGATCTTATTCTGCAAATTCGTCATTTTTCTTCTCCTCCATAGCGTCGTTATTTTTGGGTGCGTATAAAGCCATTCGCTGTAAATAATAGCCCATAAGATAGGTTTCCCGCAGGGGCTGGTTCCACTGCTCTTCAGGGAACTGACTGATCCGCTCCATGATCTGGCCGATGAGCTTTTTATAGAACATACGGCTGCCGGTGGGCAGCCGGGGGAAATACGCCCGTTCCAATTGGCTTTCGATAATATGGGCGGCATAAAGGGGACGCCGGCAAAAAACAGACTGCTGGCGGATTGCATTCGGCTCCCTGCCCTCATCGCTGCCATAGGTATCCCGTTCCGCTTTTTCCAATACGGCCAGCAGTCGGCCAAACTGGTAACTGCGGTCTTTTTTATCGGGCTCCAGAACCATTTTCCACTCCTCCTTATATCGGTCAACGGACTGTAAAGTTAAATGAAAGTTGAGGACCCGTCAGCCCTTCTGGTACAATG
>CAJJLZ010000054.1 GCA_905192745.1 uncultured Oscillospiraceae bacterium | reverse complement strand
GTAGGCTCCGAAAAGCCTTGTATTTACAGCGTTCCTAATAGGAAACAATCATATGCTTTCGGCATGGATTAGATTGTTTGATCCTAAAAACGAAACTGCTTTAGGGGTTGCACGTTTTTGGGCGGAATTAGCAGAAACGGCTTTTAACAGAGGTCAATATAATCGTAACGACGATATTGAAGGATTTACAAGATTGTACGGAAGAAAGCCAAAAAGTGGGTTTGAAACAGGCTTTGGAATGTTTTATCATGCAGTTTTGCTAAAAGATGTTTTGTCACCCGAAACGGAAAGCTTGTTCCTTGATTACTACCTATCACGACCCGATGGAATGTATTATATTTACAATAAACAGATTAATAAACCGCCCGAAGTATTTATGTCAAGGGAAACGAGCTGCTATTTAGCTGCACTTGAAGTTTTGGCTGAGTATGGGCTGGCAAAAGAAAAGCTTATGTTTGCTGTGGACTGGTTTGACAAAAACAAAGATGAAAACGACCAGTGGGATTTTGGTGCAAAGGCAAATGACGGAATCTATTTTCCGCTTTCCGACTCTTGGAGAAAAGAGAAATATAGAAAGGCGGATTGTAGCGAAAGGGTTTATGCTTTTCTTGAAAAATTGAGTGTATAGTCTTGTTACTATATCTCTCACAAAATAGCGTAAAAACAGTATTCATGTACCCGTACAGGCGCGAGAATGAGTTGGCAAGGGTTTTATCCTCTTCCTCTCAAAATGCCCTTTGACTGCGTAACAAATTCTTATAGCTTGACGCTTTTTTGACGCCCGCGCTTAAAAAGCGAAGAGATAAAAACATATAGCCAGATTTAAGCGGATATGCGGAATAGCCAGTATTTAAGCCACTTTGCAGTGATACTTATAAACACTTATAAGAGCTTGTAGGACGATTTCCGTTTATTCAATCAATAAAAAATATCGTAAGAAACCATGCGGAAAGGCTTCTCCGCGCGGTTTTCCTTTTTCGGGGAAGCGAATCTTTGTCGGAAGGCCGCGCTCTTCTTGACAAATGGGCATATGCACGCTATAATCGAATCGTGCATATGCCCATAATGCGTTGGAAGGAACCGAAAGAAACTGGGGGGAGCCATCATGCCGAGAGGAGCCAAATGCCGCCGGGTATGCGGGGAACCGGTCTGCCGTCGCTTTTTACCGGAGCAGGGGCCGCCCGTCCCCGGGTCGGTCAACCTGAGCGTGGAAGAGCTGGAAAGCATCCGCCTCTGCGATCTGGAAGGTTTGGAGCAGGGGGAAGCGGCCGCGCGGATGGAAATTTCCCGCGGAACCTTTCAGCGCATCCTGTACGCCGCCCGTAAAAAGACCGCGCAGGCGCTGGTCGGCGGCACGGAGCTGACAATCGGCGGCGGCCGGTATACGGTGCGGGGCGGAAGCTGTCCCTTCCGGGAGGGCTGCCCCCGCCGGGGAGAGTGCGGACGGAAGCGGTAAACCGCCGAAGCGCACCGGGACAGAACGGGCAGAAAAATTTTTCTTTGGTGAAAGGACGATAATACGATGAAAATTGCAGTGACTTTGGAGAACGGCGAGGTCTTTCAGCATTTCGGCCACACGCAGACCTTTCTGATCGCGGAAACCGACGGCGATGGCCTGACTACCCGCGTGCTGGACGCGCAGGGCAGCGGCCACGGCGCACTGGCGGCTCTGCTGCGGGAAAACGGCGTGCAGCTGCTGATCTGCGGCGGAATAGGCGGGGGCGCGAAAAATGCCCTGCGGGATGCGGGGATTGAGCTGGTCGCGGGCGCTTTCGGGAACGCGGAGGAGCAGGTGCGGGCATATCTGGCCGGACGGCTGAAGCACGACCCCACCGTCGCCTGCACCCACCACGATCACGGCGAAGGACACACCTGCGGCAGTCATGGGGGCGGCTCTTCCTGCGGGGGACACGGAACCTGCGGCGGGCATTGATTCGGCGCAGGCGGGGGAACGGGCAGTAAAACGCGAAACGGCCGTCCACGCGACGGACAGAGAATTCAAAAAGAAGCCGCCGCAGAATTTTCGTTCTGCGGCGGCTTTCTCTGTCTGTGTGCCTATTCTCCGCGCACTTTTTCCGCGAAGCGGTTGTTTACGACCTGATCGTAGGGCGCCTTTTTTGTCAGTTCGCCCGCCTGAGTCATGACCTCCTGCAGCAGACCGAAGGACTCCTCGCTCATCGCCGGGTCGGTATTCCACGCGCCGATGCCCTGATAGCGCTGCACCACGGCGGCGAGGATTGCCGTGTCGCTGTCGGGGAAGGAGGGGGCCACCGTCTCCGCGATTTCCTGCGCGGAATGGGAGGAAACCCACTGCTGTCCGCGATACACGGCGCGGGTGAATTTTTCGATAATGTCCGCATTCTTTTCAATATAACTCTTCTTGGCGAAATAGGCGGTGTAGGGGATTTCCCCCGCTTCTTCCCCCACGGAGGCGACGATGTAGCCCTTCCCTTCCTTTTCCAGCGCGGAGGCGGTCGGTTCAAAGAGGGTGACATAATCGCCGGTTCCGCCGGTGAAGGCTCCCGCCATCAGCGCGAACTGGATGCTGTTGTCCAGCGTTACGTCGAACGCGGGATCCAACCCGTTTTTGCGGATGACGTATTCCAGCGCCATGTACGGCACCCCGCCTTTCCGCCCGGGGAGGATGGTCTTTCCGCGCAGCTTTTCCCAGGAAAAGTCGGGATCGGGTTCCCGGCCCACAAGGAAGGAGCCGTCCCGGCGGGTCATCTGCGCAAACACCTGAGTGAAATCCTCCTTGCCTTCGTTATAGACGTAGATGGAGGCCTCCGGCCCCGCAAAGCCGATATCGATGTTGTTGGAAAGCACGGCCGCCATGACCTTATCCGCGCCCTCCCCGTTGGACAGCTCGATATCCAGCCCTTCGTCCGCAAAATAGCCGAGATTCAGCGCGGCGTACTGCGGGGCGTAAAAGATGGAGTGAGTGACTTCGCAGACGGTGACTTTGACGGTTTTCCCTCCGCCTTCGCAGGCCGGAAGCAGCAGAAGCATCGAGGCGGCGAGCGCGGCGCAGGCAATGCGGCGGATATGTTTCATCATAAGATTCCCTGTCCTTTCCGGCTCTGTACCCTTTTGGGATACAAAGCCTTTGATGTCCAATGATACCCGAGGGTAAGTGGCTTTCGGAACAAAGCGTTCCGTTTGCATATAAACGACCATTCCGGAGGGAGGGACCGTCCTGTGGAGGAAGAATCGTCCCGGAGGGTAAAAAGCCGTTTTTGTTTGGCCGGCCGGTGTAAGGAAACCGCGCTTTCCAGTGTATGCCCGGCCTCGTCAAACGGTTCCGGGCGGGGAGACGGCGCAAAAGGGGACGAAACCGGCAAGAAAACGGCGTCAGCCAAAAACAGGGGTAAGAAAACGACGTTAGCCAAAAACAGGGGTAAGAAAACGACGTTAGCCAAAAGCAGGGGTAAGAAAACGGCGTCAGCCGTTTTCGTGCCCGTACCATCGCGTAATCAGTTTCTGCAGCAGAACCACAGCCTCGTACATCAGCGCGGCCACTGCCGACAGGATAATGACGCTTGCCATCACCAGATCCAGCTTGAATACCTGCCCGCCATAGACGATCAGATAACCCAGCCCCGCTTTGGAGACCAGAAATTCGCCGGCGATTACCCCGACAAGGGACAGGCCGATATTGATTTTCAGGGAGTTGAACAGGGTGGAAATATTATAGGGAAAAACGACCTTTACAAAAATCTGGCGCTTGTTGGCGCCGAAGGTTTTTGCCATTTTGATGTATTCCTTATCGGTGCCGCGAAAGCCGTTCAGCATTTCCAGCACCGTAACGATCAAGGAGATGGCAAGCGCCATGAAGATGATCGCTTCCGTGCCGGCTCCCACCAGAATAATGATGACCGGCCCGAGAGCAATTTTCGGCAGGGAATTCAGCACCACGAGATACGGCTCGCTCACCTTGGAGATGAAATCACTCCACCACAGGATCACCGCGAGCGCGGTGCCCAGAATCACGCCGAGCAGGAAACCGACCAGCGTTTCATACACGGTCACACCGATATGGGTGGCCAGACCGTTTTGGGCCATGTTGGCATAGGTGGCGAGAATGCGGGTCGGCTGGGACAGGATAAACGGGTCGATCCAGCCGAGCCGGGCCGCCGCCTCCCACAGGATCAGAAGGGCGGCGAGAATGCCGATCTGACAAACCAGAATCAGACGGCGGCGGCGTTTTTGCTTTTGCAGATACCGGATTCGTTCGACCGAAAGAGCAGGGGGCGGCGTCAGATTACTCATCGGCGCTCAGCTCTTTCCATATGTAGTCGAAGTATCCGCTGAATTTTGGGCTGTTCCGAACGGACAGCGGCGTTCTGTTCTCCATTTCAAAATCGATCTCCATCATTTCCTTGACACGGGCGGGACGGGCGCTGAGAATCAGAATCCGGTCCCCCATACTGATGCTTTCCGGAATGTCGTGAGTCACCATCAGCGTGGTGATCTTTTCCTGCTTGAGGATGCGGTACACGTCGTCGGTTACGGTCAGCCTGGTCTGATAATCCAGCGCCGAAAACGCCTCGTCCAGCAAAAGAATGTCGGGGTTGATGGCCAGCGTGCGAATCAGCGCTGCGCGCTGCCGCATCCCCCCGGAAAGCTGGGCGGGATATTTATCCCGGAATTCATACAGTCCGTAGGTTTTCAGCAGGCGGTCCACCCGCCCGCGGGTGTCTTCGTTCAGCATACCGCGTACTTCCAGCCCAAACAGGACATTGCGGTAAATCGTCCGCCAGTCAAGCAGGTTGTCTTTCTGAAGCATATAGCCGATATGGGCGGAAACGCCCTCGATTTTATCTCCGTTGACATAAATCTCTCCGGAGGTCGGCCGAAGCAGTCCGGCGATAATGGACAGCAGGGTGGATTTTCCACAGCCGCTCGGTCCTACAATGCTGATGAATTCTCCCTTATCCACCGTGAAGGAGATATCCTCCAGCGCGTTCACCTCGCCGTTCTTCGCCTGATATTTTTCCTGTATTTTATGTACCCGGAGTACTTGCAACCATATCACCTCGTTCTTCCGGGCGCGGCCCCGACGGGTTTGGAGCGGCGCCGCCCGTGATAAGCATTTTTCAACGGCGGAACGGGGCCGTAGAACGGGCCGAAGAGAAACGCTTTCATAAGCAGTTTATGCCGGCCAGTCCGGTTCGGTTCAGACAGTCCCCCGCGCGGACTCCGACGGGACGGCATAGCAGATAGCCACGGAGAACTCCCTTACTTTTTCCAAAATATTATTGATTATTTGGCAAAAATATGCTACTATTTTGTTATATATTTATGTATATTATCTTTACATAAATTTTGGGCACTGTAAAGTAAAAATGAAAAAGTAGAACCCGAAAGCACAGAAAAGCACTACGCAACGAGCAGAAGCTCGCGCTTACGCTTTTTGGACAGATGAAGGCCGGCA
>CAJJLZ010000053.1 GCA_905192745.1 uncultured Oscillospiraceae bacterium | reverse complement strand
AAGCGCCAGTTTGTGGCACTGGAGACCGTGGGTTCGAATCCCATCTTCCACCCCAGTGATAAGAGGGCACACGGGATTTCCGCGTGCCCTCTTTCATCCATTTTTATGACGGGGGAATTTTGCATTGTGCGCCGCCGGATGGCGGGATATATGTTGGGGTGTAGTCTAGTGGTAGGACAGCAGACTTTGACTCTGCCCGTGCTGGTTCGATTCCAGCCATCCCAGCCATACCTGCGGTGAGCAACTCGCGCACCGCAGGTTTTTTCTTTTTCCAGCTAAATGCCTGCGTCAAAGTCAGATATCTTTTTGTGTCAACACAACCCATGTAAAACACCTATTGATTTTTGAACCGCTGGGGTTTAGATATCAATAGGTGTTTTGTTATTTTCCTTGATCTTATGTGGCTTTTTTGGCTCATTTAGCCTGAGCGAGAAGAGAACTCCTCCTATGCAGGGGAGAGTAAAAGAAAGGATATAGCAGGCAACTCTTATTCTGCTGAAAAAAGCGTGGCTCCCGCCTGAACGTCAGGCGGGAGCCACGCTTTTTTCAGTATGTACCGATTCAGTACCCGAAATGGATTGGTGCACAAAGCAAAATATTTCACATCCGGTTTACAAACAGTGGATAGGTTTCTCTTTTATTTATGGAGCCGTTGACGGATAAGGTCATAGAGCCTTTCCGTACGGGGGCGCGTAAACAGAAAGCAGAGGAGGACAGCGTATGAATTCAGTCCTGAGCGAGATTGTCAGGCTTCGCAAAGGGGGGCCTTTCATGATCGATTATGAAAACAGCAACCGGTATCGGCTGATCGGCGTTGAAAATAATGGAACAAGAACCGCCTATTGCTTCGGGGTGCCGGTTTATAATTCCCAAACAAGAAAAATGGTGGATTTGCGATTTCGGCAGGATCCGCAGAGAAGCAACGTTTTCTATACGGACGGAAGCAGCGCCCGCATTACACTGGCACAGGATATTTTGCTGGAGGGTTCAGAAACCACCTGCCGCATTTCCCTGCCGGACGGCATTTTTCATCCGGAGGGAAGGGGCCTGAAATGCGCGCCTTTTGAAATCTTCCCGACGACAAACGGGGTGTTGTGTAAAGCGGAGTGTTCGCGGGGACAGACACGGGAATTTACGCTGACGGTGGGACGGGCATTTATGAACGTCCGGGCGAATGACCGGTATTTTGCCCTAATGAGCGAAGAATACCGGCCGTTTGTAACGGTCTCCTGCCTTGGCACCGCGGACAATGGGGGGCGGATCCTATCCCCCGCGTCAATCGGCTATCGCAAGGACAACGACCAGAAGTATACACTGCAGATATCGCCTCAAAGTCCTGTGGGCAAATATGTGCTGTATGAAATCAATCTGCATGAACCGAAGCTGTTTCAGGATACCACAGTGGAAAGCAAAAATCCGCAGGTGAATAATGCCTTCGGGGGAACCGCGTTTCTTGGAAACACGGCTTCTTATGGCGAACAATGGCTCTATTTACGGCCGGATTTCTCCCGCATACCGGAAATGCTGGATAAATGGATCGTTCGGGCGATCCTGCATTTTCCGAAATTTGACGCAAACGGCGTTTCGCTGTCGGCATTTCGTGTTGCCGGAAGATTCTGCAGTTTTGGTTCAAACTGGGACAATAAGATCGCTATGGCAGAGTCAATAGCGGACTCCACAGCGGTCGCCGGATACCAGAGTATCGACGTTACCCGGCTGGTAACCGATGCGAAAACAAAATATTTAACCCGATCAGAAGGATTGATCCTGAAAACCAGGGCCAAGGGAAGCGGCTTTACCGCCATCGCAACCGGCGATAGTTATTATGCGCCTCCGGTTTTTGAGATCAACTTCAGATAAACTCTGGCGGAATTTTAATGAAGAAAGGAAAAAGGAACAATGGACGAACAAATTACCCAGATGGACGACATGGCCGACATGATTGAGGGGCTCAACACGGAGGAAGTGTATCTCGCGCCGGAAAAAGAAGCTTCTGCGGGGGCGGACGCCGCAGGCCTTCAGGACGCGGAAATCGTTGCGGAAGAGCCGATGAAATCGGTTTTTGTGGTCAGCGAAATTCCCGAGCTGCGGGAGGAGAACCGCAAGGTGTTCCGTATGAGCGACGGAAGCGAGCAGGCGGTGTTTTATCCCGAAGCGGTTCATGTGTTCAATGAAGACACAAAGAAATATGAAAACGTAGACAACACGTTCGCGGAGGAAGAGGACGGACGGCATTTCCGGAACGGCAGAAACCGTTTTATTGCCCGGTTCAGCCGTGAAGAAAATAACGACGAGCTGTTTTCCGTGGAGAAGGGAATGCACAGCATTACCGCGTTTGTCCGAAAGAATGGAAAGCAGCGGAATCAGGGCGTTCAGCCCCGGCTTCAGAAACGGCCGGCGGATAGTCTGAAAGCGACGCTTCGGGATACCCTTCTGTTTGAAGATGTTATGAACGGCGCGGATGTGGAATACTCCGTGACCGGAAACGGTGTGAAGGAAAACATCCTTGTCCGGGAGAAGACGGACGTTTACCGGTATCCCTTTACTCTGGACTGCCGGAATGTCTCTGTCGAATATCTGGAGGAGGAGAAACGGGTGGCTTTCTCCGACCCCGAGAGCGGAGACGAGGTGTTCTGTATCCCCGCGCCCTTTATGAGCGATGCAAACGGCGAAATTTCGACCGGTGTGTTTTACGAGGTCAAACCCGCGTCCGACGGCCGGATTCATTTCACCGTGATTGCGGACAGCGAATGGATGAATCAGGAGGAGCGGGCTTTTCCTGTCACGATCGACCCGCAGGTAACGGTGAGCGGCGGGTATGCGATGTCTACATACAGCTGGAACAACGGCTCTCTGTACAGTTCGTCCCTTCATACGGTAGGGACGGTCGGAAACGGTGACGGCAGTTGTAACGCCAGCCGGATGTATATGAAATTTACCATGCCGACCCTGCCGCGCAATCCCCGGATTAAAAAGGCGGAACTGAAATTCCTGCAGTCGGCGGGAATCAGCGAATGCGGCGAATATCCCAAGCTGGCGCTCCATGCGCTGACGGGCGAGATTTGTGTTGGAAATTGTACGCCGGTTAACGATATGGAAATTCTGGACTTTGAAAAGATGAAGACCGGCCATTGTGAGAACGGGGAAATTATCGCCTACACCTTTGACGTAACGGCGCTGGCGGACAGACTCAATAAGGGGGAAGCATCGTATGCGGGCCTCGTAATGAAGATGACCGATGAGGAAAGCACCTGCCGGAACAACGTCACGCTGTACGGAAGCGCCGATGCTTCGTATGCGCCGACGCTCTGCATTACTTACGAGTCGAGCTACGGCGTCAATACCTCTTACCGTACACACAGCCATGAGCTGGGACGTTTCGGCCAAGGGAGTATTGATCTGCAGTGCGGTAACCTGATGTTCGATTCGGAGGATTTTGCCTGGGGCGGCAACCGTATGCCGGTGACTATCCGTCGTCTGTACAACAGCGCGCTTTCGGGTTACCAGTATACCGCCAACAGCGGTATTCGGCTGAACACCGCTGATTTCAGCGCGATGAAGCTCGGCCGGGGGTGGAAGCTGAACCTGATGCAAAGCATGCTTTCGGCGACGTTTCAGCACGAAGGCTTCAATTACAGCGGCTATGTATATGTCGATGAAAACGGAGCGGAGACCTACTTTAAGAAAAGCGCAAAAACCTGCTGCTGCACCAGCAATACGCAGTGCTACAACTTCTATGAGGATGTAAACGGCGGGGAAACGCTCTATGACCCCTGCAAAAACGAGCTGATGATCGGCAGCGAGACGTATCGGTTCGACGACAGCGGCCGGCTGGTCCGTATCACGGACGAATACGGCAATCACCGGGATATCACCTACACTGCCGGACGGATTACCTCCGTCACCGATGGAGCGGGCAGGGATTTCGGCTTCTCGTATGATGCGGCGGGATATCTGACGGCCATCACCGCGCCGGACAATACCAGCGTGTGCTATGGCTATACCAACGATACCCTGTCCAGCGTCCGCTATCCGGACGGAAAGACGGCGGAGATTGCCAGCGCCTCCTATAAACCGACGGCGGTGACGCTGAAGGACGCGGACGGCGCGGCTCTGTACAGGGTGGCCTATGCGTACAGCGGGGACCGCCTGCAAAAGGTGACGGAATACGGTGTGGAGGGCACGGAATTTGTCACAGGCGCCAGTTCCGCCTATTCCTATTCCGCCGCGTCCGGCCGGACGATTGTGGAAATCACCGAGCCGAAAGATACCGCGGAGGGAGAGACGGCGGACCGTGTGGTCCAGACCGTGTACACCTTTGACGATGACGGCGGCGTGGTCAGCCAGTATATGGTCACGGAGGACGGCAGCACCGGCGTGGACGGAGAGAAAAGCGGCATCAACCCGTATGCGGGGGATGGCGGAGCGGGCGTCGTCAGCAATGCCGACAACCTGCTCCTGAACCACGGCTTTATGGACGATACGCTGAGCGGCTGGAACGGGGAGACGGGCAATGACGAAGCCCTGCTTATCAAGGCGTATGCGTACGAGCCGTACGCGAAATATGGCAAAAAGGTGCTCCGTATGCAGTCGTACAACGGGGAATGCACGGGCAACGGCGTATATCAGGATACGATAACGCTCCCGGCGGGGGAATACGCGTTTTCGGCGTATCTGCGGGTGCTGTCGGCCTTCAGCGGCGGAAACTGTCCCGGCGCATATCTCCGCGTGACGAAACCGGATGGGACGGTGCTGGCGGAAAGCGAGCGGCTGACGAAATACGACGCCGACTATGTGCGGCTGATCGCGCCGTTTACGCTGGGAACCGCCCAGAGCGTGCGGGTGCATATCCTTGCGGACGGAGCGGGCACGGTTTACGCCGACGCGGCGCAGCTGGAGAACAACCCGTTCGCCAACGCCTACAACCTTGTGACCAACGGCGGCTTCGAACGGGGAGAAACCGGCTGGGATGCGACGGGCGGCGTGAATGTGGTGACCGGCACGCGGTTCAATATGAGCCGGTCCCTGCAGATCACGGGAGACCTGGACAGCGCGCGGCTTGCCTGCCAGAACGTGGATGTAAAAACGGCGCGCGGCACAAAAGAGACGTTCACCCTTTCCGGGTGGGCGAAGGGATACGGGATTGTGAACCGGGAGCGGGAAGGCTGTCCGAATCCGCAGTTCCGCCTGCGCGTGGTAATCAAGTATTACGACAGCGTATACCGGGAGTACGGGCTGGAGGAGCACACCGCGGAATTCTCCCCCTGCACGGAGGAATGGCAGTTCGCGTCGGTGCAGTTCAGCAAGGAAAAGTACCGGGTGATTCAGTATGCGCAGGTATACTGCGACTACAGCTATAACTGCGGGACGGCGTATTTCGACAACATCCAGCTGACGAGAAACAGTGTGGAGACCGGGCTTTCGGCGAGCGATTTCGTGACGGAGAGCACGGGCGGAGCCGATGAGGGCGAGGAAACGGCGGCCGAGGCCGAGAATACCGCGCCGGTCTTCGGGGAAAAGAAGGACGCATACGGCAACGCGCTGACCGAAACCACGTTCACGGACGGGGAATTCGGGACGATCTACCGTTCGTTCGGGTACAGCGCCGGATACAGCGGCGTGGCGGACGCGG
>CAJJLZ010000052.1 GCA_905192745.1 uncultured Oscillospiraceae bacterium | reverse complement strand
CGTTTGCCGGCGGCGCGATCGAAAATGCTCACGCATTTTCCCGCCGTTGCCAATATACCACAACGCCGCCCGGCATCTATGCTGGCGTTTGCTGGCGGCGCGATGAAAAATGCTGTCGGCATTTTCCCTGACGACATTATATCATAGCGGACGTCGGGCCGCAAGAAGCCGCGCCGGGAAATTTTATAAAAACAGAAGATTTTTCTTCTTGCTTATGTTGATAACCTGCACCAAATGATAAAATAACTAAAAATCCTTTAATACAACGCAGAATCGACTTACGAAAAGATGAATTTTGTGATACAATAAAGATGGAGTTGCAGTTTTTCCATGTTCTAATGAGGTTATAGACGCTTGTGATATAAAATTGTGAGAGGAGAGAGTGATTTGAAAAGAGTTGTTAGTGGAGGGCTTTTGGGAGTAGTTTTGCCTTTTGTTCTTACAGCAATAGTTTTTTTCACTCACTTAGTTTCTAACGCACTCATTTTTATACTGCCTGGCTGTATTGCGGTATATAGCTGCATAAACATCATTCTATTTATTCTTGAAAAAAGAAAAAGTAAATCTATTTTACCCCAGACATGGACGCCTCTATCAAAGAGATTTTATTTTATACTAGCAGCACTGGATATTTGGCTTGGCTGGATTTTGTATTTTATTTATTATCGCACCTGCGTAAGTACGAAAGTTTATCTTCTGTTCCCACTATGCGCATTGCTCATTTTTGGTTTCAGTTGCATAAGCACGCTGTTTCCTCCAAATAACAAAATCGGGATTCGTACTCCATGGTCGAAATACAACCAGAAAGTATGGGACAAATCTCAAAAGGCGGGAGCCATTGTTACTTTCGCACTTGGGAGTTGCGTCGTTTTTGGCACACTAACGAACAGCAACATAACAATTTCAGCTACAATTTTTGCGGTCTTCTTTATATTGGATGCTATTATTTGCATATACATATCTTATTATTATTATAAACAAGCACAGATCGATGAAAAAACAAAGAAAGTTTTATAATCTCCGGCGAGTGAGAAGAAAGAAAATCCCGAACCGCCAACTTCAAGCGGGAATTCCGGTGGGGATAGCAGGGAATTTTACTGCTCCCTCGTCGTCCTGCCACGGTAACGCTGACCAAAAGGAACCGATCAAACACGTTTAAACCCCACTGTTTCCGTTTACAAACGAATGGTGTTTTATATGTGAAAAGCCTTACTATCCGAAGATGGTAAGGCTTTTTCTCTGGTTGCGGGAGGCGGATTGAACCACCGAATTTCGGGTTATCGGCCCGCCGCGCTCCGCAGACGACTGCACAGCAGGGTCAGGAACAGGGTGTAATTCATGTTCCGCCGCCGGTCGGCCTGCAGCTCTTCCACCGCTTTGACGAGGACGAGGAGCTGTCCCCGGGTCAGGGAACGGGCGAGTTCCTCCGCCGCGTCCGGCGCGATGGACAGCGGGGCGGACTGCGCCCCGAAACGAGCGGCCGCGGCGTCCCGGAAAACCAGCCCCAGCGCACCGAGCACTCCGTCGGCGAGAGCTTTGTCCTTTTCCATTCCGCCGGTCAGCCGCAGCAGCGTCAGCTCGTCGGGGGCGGCGACCGCCCGGGCGAACGCCGGAGTCAGCTCGATTACCTTCTGAAAGGTGCCTTCGGATAACCCCTGCACCGCCTGACCGATCAGGCCGCCGAACACCGTGACCGCCTGCCGAATCGCTTCTCCGTCCGCGTCGGGCAGAAGGCGGCGGACCGCCTCCTCCGCTTCCGTCGGATCGACCGGACCGAGAGGGACGCAGACCGTCCGGGACTGGATGGTGGAAAGGAGCTGGGCGCGGTTCTCACAGGTCAGGATAAACAGCGCGTGGGCGGGAGGTTCCTCCAGAATTTTCAACAGGGCGTTCTGCGCCTGCTCGGTCATTCCCTGTGCGCCGGCCAGAATAACCGCCCGGCGGGGCGCCTCGTTCGGCAGGATATACGCCGTGTCCCGAATCTCCCGCACCGTCTCGATATGGAAGGAGCGAGCCGCGCCGTCGCCGCCTGCCTCCACGATATCCGGATGGTTTCCTCCCGCCGCCTTGACGCAGGCCGCGCACTGCCCGCACGGCTTTTCCTCTCCGGAGGAACAGACCGCGGCGCGGGCGATCAGGCGGGCCATGGTCCGTCGTCCGCTGCCGGCCGGGCCTTCCAGCAACAGGGCATGCGGAAGCCGCCCCCCGTCCACAAAGGCGGAGAGCAGCCGTTTTGCTTCCCTGTTGCCCGCAAATCCGTCAAACCGCATGAAAACCAACCTGTCTTTGTAAATCCAGACGCGGACTTACAGTTTTTCGTACCGTTCGATATTCATCACAAACACCGTCGCGCCGCCCACTGTGACTTCCACCGGGAAGGACGCATAGGCCGAGGTGCCGTAAGAGGTGCTGGGGATCATTTGGGTACGTTTTTTGGAATGCTTTTCGATGGTTGCGAGCACCTGATCCACCCGTTCGTCATCCACACCAACCAGGAAGGTGGTGTTTCCCGCCATCAGGAAGCCGCCGGTCGTTGCCAGCTTGGTAGCCGGAAACCCTTCTTTGGTCAGGGCGGAAGCCACTGTGCCGCTGTCGTCTTTATTGACAATCGCCAGAACCAGTTTCATAACGCATTTCCCCCGTTTCTGATACATTGGGACCCTTCCCATAAAGACAATGGATACCTTTTATGCCTCATCCCCGGCCGGGCAGACCGTCGCCCTGCCGGAGCATTTCCGCCACGATTTCCGCGGAGGTTTTCGCCGCCGCTTTTTCAAACTCGTCGAAGGATACGCTTGCCTCGCCGCCCGCGAGATCCGAGATAGCCCGGACAATTACGAAAGGAACTCCGTTTGCACAGGCGGTCTGAGCGATCGCGGCGCCCTCCATCTCGGTCGCCGCCGCGCCGAAAAGGGAGACGATCTCCCGCTTTTTCTTCTCATCGGCCACGAATACGTCGCCTGAAGCGACGGTGCCCTCCAGCGTTTTTCCGCTTTTCATTACCCGTTCCGCCGCCGCGCGGAAGGCGGCCACCAATTCAGGGTCCGACCGGAAGCGGGTGGGTTCCGACCCGTCCCCGCCGCCGAGGTAGCCCTTCACATGGCCGAAGCTGGTGAGATCAAAATCATGCTGCACCGCGTCGGCCGCGATCACGATATCCCCAATGTCGAGGGAGGAATCCAGCCCGCCCGCTACGCCGGTGTTAATCAGCGCTTTTACGCCGAAACGGTCGATCATCGCCTGGGCGCAGAGCGCGGCGCAGACCTTTCCGATCCCGCACTGCGCGACCACCGCCGGCGCGTTTTCCAGCTTCCCGGTGTAAAAGTCGATTCCGGCGGCCCGGACGATCGCCGCGTTTTCCATCCGTTCGGTCAGCAGCGCCACCTCGGAGGCCATCGCGCCGATAATGCCGACCGCGCCGGATACGTTTTCCTGTCCCATCGGTATCCACTCCGTCGCATCTTGATGTCTTGATGTATATCTTCATTATACAGGAATGCCGAGGAAGTTACAAGGAATTTCCGTCGGGCCTTACTCCCTTACGACGACCAGCCGGTCGAACCCGGTCTGTTCCAGCCGCCGGGCGGTTTCTTCCGTGATCCGTTCCCCCGGCGCGACCGCCGCGATCCCCGGCGGACAGGGACAGACCGCCCGCGCCGCCGTCCGTCCCGCCGCCCGGACGGCGGGGACTGTCTCGCAGGGAGCCAACAGCGCTTCCCGGGGCGTGCAGACGATCTCCGGCGCATCCCCGTCCCAGGTATACGCTGCCGCTTCTTTCCGGCGGCCGAGAAAGCGGCCCCGCCGGAGCGCTACCGACAGCCCCCGGATCGCGCCGTGAAGCCGCGTGAGTTCCTCCGGCGTATTAAAGGGAGTGAGAATGAACACCACCGCCCCGGCGTCGGCATATTCCGGCTCGCAGCCCTGGGAGCGGAAGTAGTCCGCCGCGTCGCCGCCGTCCACCCCGATCGTGCCGGGGATCAGCGTCAGGCGGGCGGGATCCTGCGCCGGGCCGTCCAAAACGCCGATTTTTTCTTTCCGCGCCGTTTCGCGCAGGCGGGCCGTTTCCCCGGCGGTCAGCCGGTAAGCCTCCCTCCCGGCCCGTTCCCACCAGTCCCGGGCAAGATCGAGCGATCCCAGCACGGGAAAAGAGGGGGAGGTTGAGCCGAACAGGGCCATCGCCGCCTTGGCTTCCGCCCGCCCGGCGAAGGGGTTCCCGTCCATCCACCGCCCGATGTGGAGCATCGCGCCGCCGGTCAGTACCGGCAGGGTTTTGTGGGCGGAATCGGCGGTCATTGCCGCGCCCTGCGTCAGAGGATGGAGGCCGAACGCCCCCAGATGGCTTCCATGGGCATTGTCCACCAGCAGCGGGATCCCCGCCGTGCGGCAGACCGCCGCGATAGCCGGAATATCCGCCAGCCGTCCGTAATAATCCGGACTGGTGATATATACGGCGTGTATATCTTTGTTTTTATTTAACTTCTCGGCAATATCCGCAGCCGCCGGGCGGCCGTCCTCCGCCGGCCAGATCCATTCGGGAGAAAGCCCGAGCAGGGCGGCCGCGTGAAGGGCGGAGCGATGGACGTTCCGGGAGAAGAGCACCCGGTTCCCGGCCCCCGCGCCCAAAAGAAGCATGGTCTGGATGCAGAGGGTGCAGCCCCCCGCGCTGAACAGGGTTTCCGCCGCGCCGAACGCCCGGGCGGCCAGTCGCTCCGCCTGTTCGATCACGTCCCCGCCGTCGAAGAGACTACCGGTTTCGGGCAGCTCGGTCAGGTCGAACGCCAGCCCCTCCAGCGCGCCGAGCAGTCCGGCCCGGCCTTTGTGACCGGGGGTGTGAAAGGAAGCGCGCCCCTTGGCGGCGTACGCCCGGAGGGCGTCCGCCAGCGGCGCGCCGGTGTTATACATATTCCCGGCGGGCGAATGCGCTGATTCCCACCGGATCAACCTCGAAGGAAACAATGTCGCCGGGCGCGCAGTCCGCGTCGGTCACGTCCACCGTCAGGGCGGTCAGCCCCACCCGGCCGATAATCGGCAGACGGCGGCCGTTGATCTCGCAGGTCAGCTTCCGCCGAAACAGGCCTCGCCGACCAGGTTCCTCCGGAAAAAGGCCGTCGGCCAGACCGACCGGCACCACCGCCACCCGGGTGGCCCGCTTCACCTTGCAGCGGCCGTCGTCCCCAACGGTGCTGCCCGCGGTCAGCCATTTGATGTCGCACACCTCGGAGACGGCACGGCCTACCTTTTTCAGTCCTCCGCGGCCGCCCGGGATGCGCCGTTCCTTCCGCGCGCCGGGCAGGGGCTGTCCCCGCCCGAACAGCTCCGGGCCGACCCGCACGGCGGAAAGCCGCATTTCCGGACAGAGGGCAAGCTGGTTCACATCCGCCATATGGGCGAAGCCGGGGGTGAGCTCCTCCCGCCCGACAGCGGCCAGCACCCGGTTGAAATCCTTTACATGCTGTTCCCGGCGGGAGCTTTTTTCCGCGCTTCCGGCGGGAAGAATAGTGAACACGCCGGTCAGCTCGAGATTGCCGAGATGCTTTACCGTCTGAGCGGCCTTGGCCGCGTCCTGCGGGGAAAAGCCGAAACGACCCATGCCGAAATCAAAGCAAAGCTGAATACGGGCCCGGCGGTGGAGCTTCCGGCTCAGCGAACTGAGAAGCACGGCGCTGTCGTTCGAACCGACCGCCGCGACCAAGTCGTTTTCCAGAATGGTGCGGATATCCTCCTCCCCCGCATAGGGGGTGAGCAGCAGAATATCGATGCCCCGCACCGCGCCGGCAATCCGCACCGCCTCCTCCAGCCGGGAAACGGCGAGGGTCTGAATTCCTTCGTTTGCCAGCAGCTGAGCGACGGCCGCGTCCCCCAGGCCGTAGGCGTTTGCCTCCAGCACCGGGATCATCGGGGTTTTGCCCACCTGCTTTTGCAGGGTGCGGGCATTCTGCAGGATCCGTTCGGTCTGAACCAGCAGAGTAATCATGGGGATGTCCTCCTTCCGGCCTTTGTGGCGACGGCGTTTTTTCTTTATTATATCATAGCGCCGCCCAGCCGGGATCTCTGTCTGCCTTCTCCGGCGGCGCAACGAAAAACGCTGTTGCGTTTTTCCCTGACGACATTATATCATAGCGCCGCCCAGCCGGGATCTCTGTCTGCCTTCTCCGGCGGCGCA
>CAJJLZ010000051.1 GCA_905192745.1 uncultured Oscillospiraceae bacterium | reverse complement strand
TGTTACCTTTGTCTTTGCTCTATCTGTTACCTTTGTCATTGTACTATACACGGCGGGGGTTCCCCACCGATCCTGCGCTTCTTTTGAGAGGATTTCGCCCTCTGCGGAGGTCGAATCGGGGCCTTGCCCCGGTACCCCACCACCTTTTGAAAAAGGTGGACGAAAACTTTATTGTGCAACATTTTTGCAATGCGACTTCTTTGATACTGTGAAAAACCGGGCCTGCTCTTCGTGAGCAGGCCCGGTTTTGTGCCGCCGTATTTGAGCCCCGGCGGCCGGTTTCGGATATGGTGACTAACAGGACCAGAGCGCTTCGGCCAGCGCCGCGCGGGAGAGGGGGCAGACAGTCGTCCGGAACGGCCGTCCGTCCAGCGTCCCCCGGCCGTCCTCCTCCACGCAGAAGGAGGAAAGCGGAAGGCTGAGCCCCCGGCCGCAGAGCTTGAGGACGCTTTCCTTCCGCGCCCAAAGCGCGGTGAAGGCGGCGGGCAGGGCGGCGTCCGGCAAAGCGGCGAGCCGCGCTTCCTCCGAAGGATGGAATTTCCCGGCGATCCGCCGAAGTCTCTCCGCCGGGCCAGACGGAACGGTCTGGATATCCAGACCCACCGGCACGTCCCGGCAGACGGCGGCGGCCAGTCCCTCCGAATGGGACAGGCTGACATACCGCCGCTTCCCGCTCACGGTGAAGCCGTCCGGAAAGGGCTGCCCGTGCGGCCCGACCGGCCAGCCCGCCGCCTCGCCCAGCCGGGCGACGGCGGGTTCTTCCGCCAGCAGCGCCTCCGCAGACGGAAACAGGCAGGGAGATCCGTCCGTTTCCGGACCCCTCCACAGGGCGTACAGCGCCAGATAGGAGGCGGCGGCCGTTTCCCGGCGCGCGCCGGGCGCGTTCCGCCGTTCCGCCTGTTGCCGCCGGGAGGATGGCAGGGCCCGGAGCATCCGGGCGAGCGCTTTCTCCGGCAGGGCGGCGGCGTCCAGCAGCAGCGGCATCAGAACAGACCGGTAATCCGGCCGTCGTCGTCCACGTCGATGTTTTCGGCGGCGGGGACGCGGGGCAGACCGGGCATGGTCATGATATCCCCCGTCAGTACCACCACGAAGCCCGCGCCGGCGGAAAGCCGGACGTTTTTGACCGTGATGCGGAAGCCCTTCGGCCAGCCGAGCAGGGCGGGATTGTCGGACAGGGAGTACTGGGTCTTGGCGATGCAGACCGGCAGGTTCCCATATCCCAGCGCGGTGAGCTTATCCAGCTCCTTCGCGGCGGCGGGGAGGAAATCCACCCCGTCGGCGTTGTAGATTTCCCGGGCGACGGCTTCCACCTTTTCCCGCAGGGTGGCCTCATCCGGATAGATCATATGGAAATCGTTCGGCTGTTCGGTCAGGCGGAGAACCTCCTCCGCCAGTTCCAGACCGCCCTCGCCGCCCTTGCCCCAAACCTCGGACAGAGCGACGTTCGCGCCGTATTCCGCGCATTTGCGGCGAACCAGCGCCAGTTCCGCTTCGGTATCGGTGGGGAAGCGGTTGACGGCGACTACGGCCGGAAGGCCGAATTTCACCGTGATATTTTCAATGTGCTTGAGCAGGTTGGGCAGGCCCTTTTCCAGCGCGTCCAGGTTTTCCTGCGAAAGCTCGGCCTTCGCGGCCCCGCCGTGATGCTTCAGGGCGCGGACTGTGGCAACGATCACCACTGCGTCGGGCTTCAGCCCGGCCTTGCGGCATTTGATGTCAAGAAATTTTTCCGCGCCGAGGTCCGCGCCGAAGCCGGCCTCGGTAATCACGATATCCCCCAGCTTGAGGGCCAGTTTGGTGGCCATGATGCTGTTGCAGCCGTGGGCGATGTTGGCGAAGGGTCCGCCGTGGATCAGGGCGGGGGTGTGCTCCAGCGTCTGGACGAGGTTGGGGTTCAGCGCGTCCTTGAGCAGGGCGGCCATCGCGCCCTGCGCCTTGAGCTGGCCGCAGGTGACCGGCTTCTCATCCCGGGTGTAGCCCACCACGATACCCGCCAGCTTCTGCTTGAGGTCTGCCAGCGAGTTGGAAAGGCAGAGGATGGCCATGATCTCGGAGGCCACGGTGATGTCGTACCCGTCCTCCCGCGGCACGCCGTTCAGCCGGCCGCCCAGCCCGTCGGTAATCTGACGGAGCTGGCGGTCGTTCATGTCCACGCACCGTTTCCAGGTGATGCGGCGCACGTCGATCCCCAGCGCATTCCCCTGATGGATGTGGTTATCCAGCATAGCGGCGAGCAGATTGTTTGCCGCGCCGATGGCGTGCATGTCGCCGGTGAAATGCAGGTTGATGTCCTCCATCGGAATAACCTGCGCCCAACCGCCGCCGGCCGCGCCGCCCTTGATGCCGAACACCGGCCCGAGGGAAGGCTCCCGCAGGGCGAGGACGACGTTTTTGTCCATCTTGTGCAGCGCGTCGCCCAGCCCGACGGTGGTGGTGGTTTTCCCCTCCCCGGCCGGGGTGGGGGTGATGGCGGTGACCAGCACCAGTTTGCCGTCCGGCTTATCCGCCAGACGCTTCATCACGCCGGGGCCCACCTTCGCTTTATAATTGCCGTACAGGTCGATGTCCTGCCGCGTCAGGCCAAGGCCCGCGGCGATCTCTTCAATGGGCCGGGGCTGCACGCTCTGCGCGATTTCGATATCGGACAGCGGCTTTTTGTTCGGATTCGTTTCGTTCAAGATCCATCCAGTCCTTTCTTTTTGTCAGACGGTCGGTTTTTTCTGTTCCGGGGCAAGCTTCGGGTTTCCGAACACCGATTTCCGGTTGGCGATAAACAGCAGCACCGTGATGGTCACCGCCAAGGTGTCCGCGACCGGTTCCGCGATGAAGACGCCCATTTCCGCCCAGAAGCGGGAAAATAACAGAATCAGCGGGATCAGCAGGATCACCTTGCGGAGCAGGGCGAGAAAAAGGGATACCTTTGCGTGGCCGGTGGCGACAAAGGTCTGCTGGCAGGCAATCTGCACCGCCATCAGCACAATCATCAGCAGATACACGCGGATAAAGCGAACCGCCGTCGCCGAAAGCGCGGCGTTGCTGCTGAACAGCCGGATAAACAACGCCGGGAAGAGCATGACCGCCGCCCAGACCACGGCGGCGAAAACCACCGCGGAACCGAGAAAATACCGGTAA
This sequence comes from uncultured Oscillospiraceae bacterium, assembly GCA_905192745.1. Lineage (GTDB taxonomy): Bacteria > Bacillota > Clostridia > Oscillospirales > Acutalibacteraceae > Avimonas. The sequence goes on along the minus strand of CAJJLZ010000051.1, from coordinate 3,154 downwards.
GCCTTTTTCACCCGGTCGAACCGCGCCGCGCCGTAATTATAGCTGATGATGGGCTGCGCTCCCTGACTCAGGCCGGTCAGGGGCATCATTACCATCTGCATCACACTGCCGATGATGGCGTAAGCGCCGATATACAGGTCGGCGGTCGCTCCGTCGGGGCTGACCGAGGCCAGAGTGGTGTTGATGACGATGCCGACTAAGCTTTCGGTCGAATTCATGATAAACGGCGAAAGCCCGAGCGCGAGGACGGGGCCGATCAGGGACCAGCGCGGCCTCATGAAAGAAAGCCGCAGCCGCAGCTTGGTTTTCTTCCCGCAGAGGAAACCGAGGACCCAAACCGCCGAGATCAGCTGGGAGGTCACGGTCGCGATCGCCGCGCCCCGCACCCCCATATGGAAGCCGTAAATCAGGATAGGGTCCAGCACAATGTTGCAGGCCGCGCCGATCAGCACGGTCAGCATACTGGTGGCGGCGAAGCCCTGCGTGTTGATAAAGGAGTTCAGGCCGAGAGCAATCAGCACCGGCAGCGTCCCCAGCACATAAATACGGAAATAGGGGACGGCGTAGTCCACCGTGTTTTCGGTGGCGCCCACCAGCAGCAGAAGATCCCGTCCAAACAGCAGACAGACCGGCACGATTACCGCCGTGAACGCCACCAGCAGGGGCAGACAGTTGGAGAGGATGCGTTCCGCCGTTTCCCGTCTGCCTTCCCCCATCCGGATTGCCGCGAGGGAGGAACCGCCCACGCCGACCAGCGTGCCGAACGCCGAGATCACGATCACAAGGGGAAAGCACACCCCCAGCGCCGCGATGGAGTTGGTTCCCTCCGCGCCCGGAAGGTTGCCGATGAAGATGCGGTCCACGATATTGTAGAGCGCGTTGATGACCTGCGCGGCGATCGCCGGCAGCGCCAGCTTGAGCATCAACCCGCCGATGCCGTCGCTCTGGAGGTCCACGCCCTGCCGGGAGCCGCCGCCCCGGTTCCGGTTTGCCAAATTCCCGCCTTCTTTCTTCCGGGCCGCAGAAAGACAAGCCCCGCGGTTTTGTCCGCGGGGCTGTACCGCGCCCGAATTGTACCATCCGGAAATTTTCTCCCGGCCGCCTGTTTTTATATACCCTATATTACTGTCCGACAGCGGGGATTGTCAAGAGGAAACGGCGGAAGCACCGGGATTCTTCCGTTTCGTGAAAAGATATGGACTTTTTGCCCTTCCTGTGGTATCGTAGCATACAGAGACCGACGCTCCCGCGCTTCCCGAACGGAGCGCTCCCGGCCCGCCGGCGACACCGAAAAGGAGGAAAAGCCATGTCCTCGCTTCTGCACAATCTGCTGTTGGCTTTTCCGGCCGTGATTCTCTTTGCCGTGTTGTTTCCGCTGTATTTCCGGCTTAAATGGCGGGGGGAGCACGCGCAGTCGGTCATCGTGAAAGCGCTGTGTACACTGGTGCCGGTGACGCTTTGTCTCAACGGCTGTCTGGTCGGCGGATTCGTCGGCTTCTGGTGGCTGCTGGGCGGGCTGACCCTCTGTCTGGTCGGGGATGTGGCGATTGAGAAGAACCTGTTTGCCGGGATGGGGGCGTTTGCTCTGGCCCACGGGCTGTTTATCGCGGCGTTTGTGATGTACGCCCGGCCCCAATGGCTGGCGGTCCCGGTGTTCCTTGTGCTGTACGCGGCGGCGGCCTTTTTGTTCCGCAAACGGTTCCGGGATATGGGGGAACGGCTGGTGCCGTTCGTCCTCTACGCCGCGGTGATTTTGGCGATGCTTTCCATGGCGCTTTGCCTGCCGACTTACCCGGGAACCATGGTGCTGGCGGGGGGCGCGTGTCTATTCGCGGTTTCCGATCTTACCCTCGCCCGGAATATACTGAATGCGGAACGCTGTACCAAACGCAGTGAAGCGATAAGCCTTGCGTTCTACTACGGCGGGCTGTACCTGATCGCCCTGTCGGTGTGGATATGACGTCTTCGGGGGACAACGGCGCGGGAAAATGCGCTGCCGTAAGAGCGGGACACCCGTCCCGCAGGCTGTAAGAACTCCGGGGATATGCCGGAAGAGTAAACGATTACACAAAGGAGAATGCACCATGAATGCAACGAACGCTGTCAACACAAACGAGTTTCTGCTCCGCCGGCTGGAAAAGCCGAAGGGGAAAATCGATGTGGTGATCGATACCGACACCTTCAATGAAGTGGACGACCAGTTCGCTCTGGCCTATCTGATCCGTTCTTCGGACAAGCTGAACCTGAAGGCGATCTACGCCGCCCCCTTTACCAACCAGAAGGCCGCCACCCCGGCCGAGGGGATGGAAAAAAGCTTTCAGGAAATCGCCAACATTCTGAAGCTCTGCGGGCGGGAGGATTATCTTTCCGTCACCTACCGCGGCTCCGACGCCTATCTCCGTGACGAGGAAACCCCCGTCGTTTCCCCGGCCGCGGAAAATCTCGTGGAACGGGCGATGGCGCAGCCGGACGATCAGCCGCTTTATGTGGTGGCGATCGGCGCGATCACCAACGTGGCTTCCGCCCTGCTGATGAAGCCGGAGATCGCGGAGAAAATCGTGCTGGTCTGGCTGGGCGGCCACGCATGGACTTGGCCGGATACCCGTGAATTCAACCTGATTCAGGATGTGGCGGCGGCCCGGGTGGTTTTTGGCTGCGGCGTGCCGCTGGTTCAGCTTCCCTGCATGGGGGTGGTGACTCATTTCACCACCACCGGGCCGGAGCTGGAGCATTGGATCGTCGGCAAAAACGAGCTGTGCGATTACCTTTACCGTATTGTCAAGGAGGACGAGGAGGTTCGCTGCGGGAAAGTCCTTTGGAGCCGGGTGATCTGGGACGTAACCGCCGTGGCCTGGCTGCTGGACGGGGACTTTACCCTCGACCGGATCGTGCACAGCCCGATCGTCTCGTACGATGGGCATTACAGTCATGACGGGCAGCGGCATTTCATGAAATATGTGTATTATGTGGACCGGGATAAAATCTTTGCCGACCTGTTCCGCAAGCTCGCCCGGTAAGATTTCAAAACGTAAACCGCCGATAAAAAACCACTTGCGGCATGGCCGGCAAGTGGTTTTCTGCTTAAGAAATGTCACTATGGTATAATATCGTTCGGGAGAAATGCAAAAGCATTTCTCAGTAGTGCCGCTAACAA
>CAJJLZ010000050.1 GCA_905192745.1 uncultured Oscillospiraceae bacterium | reverse complement strand
GTCTTTGCTCTATCTGTTACCTTTGTCATTGTACTATACACGCCGGGGGTTCCCCAATACGGCGCACAGCGCCGTATATAGTAGAGTAGCCTCTTTTGTCCATCTTGCTATCCTTTAACTGGCTTTTTGACAGGCTGTCTATTCCCTAACGGGAATAGGTGTTCATTGCGCCGTCCAGATCGCCTTCCACAATGCGGAAAGCCGCCTCCGCCGCGTTGTCCGCCGCCGCAGCGATCTTCTCCGTCTCTTCGCCGGTAAACCGGGAAAGCACCCAGGCCGCCAGATCATAATCGGGACGGGGCTTCTGCCCTACCCCGATCTTAATCCGGGGGAACTGCTCGCTGCCCGACAGGGTAATAATGCTCCGCATCCCCCGCTGACCGCCGTCGCTTCCCTTCCGGCGGATACGGATCACGCCGACCGGCAGGGTAATGTCGTCCAGCATCACCAGCACCTGCTCCGGCTTCAGTTTATAAAAGCGCATTGCCTCGGTCACTGCTTCGCCGCTGAGGTTCATCAGGGTCTGGGGCATCATCAGAAGCACCCGTTTGTCCCCGATGGCGGCTTCAGCGATCAGCGACTTATACTTGGATTTGTTTACCCGGACGTCCAGCTTCCGGGCCAGCGCCTCCAGCGCGATAAAGCCGGCGTTGTGCCGGGTCCCCTCATACTTTTTGCCGGGGTTTCCCAGCCCGGCGATCAGAAAATCGACCGGCCCCGCCGGCTTGGTTTTACGAAAAAACATGCGCGGTTCTCCTTTGGTTTTTGATGTCGAAAAAAGAAAGCCGTCCCTCCGCGTTAAACAAACATGATCGAGACCGGCTTATCCTCATAAATCCGCTCGATCGCTTCGGAAAACACCGGCGCGACCGGCAGAACCTGAAACTTGTCCAGCTGTTTTTCGGGCGGCAGGGCAATGGTATCCAGCAGTACCACGGTATCGATGGCGCTGTCCCGCAGCCGGTCGATTGCCGGCCCCGACAGCACGGCGTGGGTCGCCGCGGCGAATACCCGCTTCGCTCCCCGCTCCATCACGGCGGCCGCGGCGTTGCACAGCGTGCCCGCGGTATCGATCATATCGTCCAGCAGCAGCACGGTTTTCCCCTGCACCTCGCCGATGATGTTCATCACCTCGCAGACGTTGGCGCGCTGGCGGCGCTTGTCCACAATCGCAATGGGGCAATCCAGACGGGCGGCGAAGTTTCTTGCCCGGGTCACCGATCCCAGATCGGGAGACACCACCACAAAGTCCTCGCTGCCGCCGTTTTGCGCAATGAATTCGCGGAAATAATTCGCCAGAATGGGCGCACCGACCAGATGATCCACAGGAATGTTGAAAAAGCCCTGAATCTGGGAGGCATGGAGATCCATCGTCAGCACCCGGTCGGCGCCGGCCGTAGTGAGCAGGTCGGCCACCAGCTTGGCGGAAATCGGATCCCTTGCCTTGGCCTTGCGGTCCTGCCGCGCATACCCGAAGTAGGGGATCACCGCCGTAATCCGGGCCGCCGACGCCCGTTTAAAGGCGTCCATCATAATCAGCAGCTCCATCAGATGGTCATTCACCGGCGCGCAGGTAGACTGCACAACAAACACGTCGGAGCCCCGCACCGATTCGTTGATTGACACCGCGATCTCGCCGTCGCTGAAGGTCTTCACTTCCGACCGCCCGAGCGGAAGCCCCAGCCGTTCCGCGATCTGGCGGGCCAGCTGCGGATGGGAATTCGCCGAAAAGATTTTAATGTCCTTACCGTGGAAATTCATCCAATGCCTCCCTCTGCCGGAACCGGCCGACCGGCTCCGGAAACGTTTCAGATACTGACAGCCGCTTCGCTTGCTTACGTTCTTGTGTTCTTTGCCTGCCCGTGACCGGGGAGGATTCCATCCCCGGTCACGGGGCCGGCCAGAGACAGCCGCCGCAAAGCGCTACTTTTCCTTATAGCTTATTATGTCAAACTTCCCCTGCCATTTCAAGAGCTTTTGCGAATAAATGCCAGACAAAACCTTTTTCAGGGTTCCTTCTCTGTATAAAGGGTAAATTTATCCCGCCGAAAAAACTTTTTGTGGAAAACACAGGGAGTATTTGTTATAATATAAGACGATTCTGCGAAATCAGACGCGGAATCGGCAATCACGTGGGATTGCAGAAGAATGTAGTCAAAAATTTAGGAGGTAGATTTGCAGATGAGTCACAAGTATGTGTACCTGTTCTCCGAAGGCAACGCGCAGATGCGTGAGCTGCTCGGCGGCAAAGGCGCCAATCTGGCCGAGATGACCAAGATCGGCCTGCCGGTCCCGCAGGGCTTCACCATTTCCACCGAGGCCTGCACCCAGTATTACGAGGACGGCCGCCGGATCAACGACGAAATTCAGGCGCAGATCATGGAAAACATCGTCAAGATGGAAGAAATCACCGGCAGAAAGTTCGGCGACATGGAAAATCCGCTGCTGGTTTCCGTGCGTTCCGGCGCCCGCGCTTCCATGCCCGGTATGATGGACACGATCCTGAATCTCGGTCTGAACGAGAAGGTCGTCGAGGTCATCGCCGCCAAATCCGGCAATCCCCGCTGGGCTTGGGACTGCTACCGCCGCTTTATTCAGATGTTCTCCGACGTTGTTATGGAAGTCGGCAAGAAATATTTTGAGAAGCTCATCGACAAGATGAAAGAGGAAAAGGGCGTCACCTTTGACGTTGACCTGACGGCCGACGACCTGAAAGCCCTTGCCGGCCAGTTCAAAGCGGAATATAAGAACCAGCTTGGCAAAGACTTCCCGGACGATCCGAAGGAGCAGCTGTTCGAAGCCATCAAGGCCGTGTTCCGCTCTTGGGACAATCCGCGCGCCAATATTTACCGTATGGATCACGACATCCCCTACTCCTGGGGTACGGCCGTCAACGTCCAGATGATGGCTTTCGGCAACATGGGCGATACCTCCGGCACCGGCGTTGCGTTCACCCGTAACCCCGCCACCGGCGAAAAGGGCCTGATGGGTGAATTCCTGATGAACGCGCAGGGCGAGGATGTTGTCGCCGGCGTGCGCACCCCCATGCCGATCGCAAAAATGAAGGAAGTGCTGCCGGAAGTTTACGAACAGTTCCTCGGTGTCTGCCAGACGCTGGAGAACCACTACCGCGATATGCAGGATATGGAGTTTACCATTGAGGATAAGAAGCTCTACATGCTGCAGACCCGCAACGGCAAGCGCACCGCCGCCGCGGCCATCAAGATCGCCTGCGATCTGATCGACGAAGGAATGATTACCGAAGAAGAAGCGCTGATGCAGATCGACGCCAAGTCGCTGGATATGCTGCTGCACCCGCAGTTTGACGCCGCGGCGCTGAAGAAGGCCGTACCGGTCGGCAAGGGCATCGCCGCTTCCCCCGGCGCCGCCGCCGGCAAGATCGTTTTCACCGCCGAAGAGGCTGCGGAACGCGGCAAGGCCGGTGAAAAGGTGGTTCTGGTTCGTCTGGAAACCTCCCCGGAAGATATCGAAGGCATGAAGTACGCGCAGGGCATCCTGACCGTCCGCGGCGGCCAGACTTCCCACGCGGCCGTTGTGGCCCGCGGCATGGGCACCTGCTGCGTCTCCGGCTGCGGCGACATTAAAATGGACGAGGAGAACAAGAAGTTCACCCTCGCCGGCAAAACCTATCAGGAAAACGATCCGATCTCCCTGGACGGCTCCAGCGGCAACATCTACGATGTGCTGATCCCGACCGTTCCGGCCGACCCGAACAGCGGCTACTTCGGCCGCATCATGGAGCTGGCCGACAAATACAAGACGCTGGGTGTCCGCACCAACGCGGATACGCCCGCGGACGCCAAACAGGCGGCCGCCTTCGGCGCGCAGGGCATCGGCCTGTGCCGTACCGAGCACATGTTCTTCGATTCCGACCGAATCGGCGCTTTCCGTGAAATGATCTGCTCCGAAACCGTGGAAGAACGCGAAGCCGCGCTGGCCAAGATCGAGCCGATGCAGCAGGCCGACTTTGAAGGCCTGTTCGAAGCGCTGGGCGGTCATCCGGTGACCATCCGCTTCCTCGACCCGCCGCTGCATGAGTTCGTCCCCACCGACGAAGCGGATATCGCCGCGCTGGCCAAGACGCAGGGCAAGACCGTCGCCTATATCCGTCAGGTCATCTCCGATCTGCATGAGTTCAACCCGATGATGGGCCACCGCGGCTGCCGTCTGACCGTCACCTATCCGGAGATCGCGGAAATGCAGACCAAGGCCGTTATCAAAGCGGCGATCGCGGTCAAGCGGCGTCATGCCGACTGGAACATCGTTCCGGAAATCATGATTCCGCTGGTCGGCGAAGTCAAAGAGCTGAAATTCGTCAAGGATATCGTGGTAAAGACGGCGGACGCCGAAATCGCTGCCGCCGGCATTGATCTCAAGTACGAGGTCGGCACCATGATCGAGATTCCGCGTGCCGCTATGACCGCGGACGCCATTGCGACGGAAGCCGACTTCTTCTGCTTCGGCACCAACGATCTGACCCAGATGACCTTCGGCTTCAGCCGTGACGACGCCGGCAAGTTCCTGCCGGCATACTATGCCAATAAGATTTATGAGTCCGATCCGTTTGCCCGTCTGGATACCACCGGCGTTGGCAAGCTGATGGATATGGCGGTTTCTCTCGGCAAGAAGGTCCGTCCGGAGCTACATTGCGGCATCTGCGGCGAGCATGGCGGCGATCCCTCTTCGATCGAGTTCTGCCACAACATTGGCCTGAACTATGTGTCCTGCTCTCCCTTCCGTGTGCCGATCGCCCGTCTGGCCGCCGCGCAGGCTGCTATCAAGAGCAAAAAGGCCTAATCTGTATTTTGATTTGGGGCAAACCCAATTTGTAAAACCACAATAGAAAATTGACCTTGCAAGAGAAATCTTGCAGGGTCTTTTTTTACGCCGAAAGCCTTGCAAATCCCGCATTTTTGTCAATAAAACACGCATTTTATTGACACTTTTTAAAAAGCAAAACTCAAATTTTAATGCCCTAAAAAACAGTATTGAGATTTACCCGGAAACATATTTGTTTTTGGGCAAAGCCTATTATCGCGATAAAACCAAATAAAAAATGACCTTGAAGAAGAAATCCTTCAGGGTCATTTTTTTACGCCGAAAATCAATGATTATCCGAAAAAGCCTTGTAAACTGGGAGGATATCAATAAAATAAGGACTTGCCGCAGAACCCGACAACGACGACAACGCAGGCGGCGGATATTTCCGCCCTGAAAAACCAAGTGTCCTTTTATACACCGAGGTCGTATCCCTCCTTTTACTCCGGATGCTTTTCTGCCTCCTGCTGCTGTTTTTGCTCATACATCCGGGCATCCGCTTTCTTAAACAGCGTTTGGACAAAATTCGGCCCCTCCGCCGGCGCGGATGCAAACCCGACGGCCACGCTCAACCCTTCCGGGTTTTCCGTCTTGCAGCAAGCGAAGGCCTTCCGCAGCCGTGCCATCGCCGGCCGCACGGATTCCTCCGATTGATTTTTCATCAGAACCACAAATTCATCTCCGCCGATACGATAGCAGCGGCCCAGCGGATCCAGAACTTCACGGATACAGCGGGCCGTACTTCGAATCAGTTCATCACCCGTCATATGCCCATATGTGTCGTTGACCTGTTTCAGATTATTGATATCAACCATCGCCACGCAAACATCTCCGCCCGGTTCCTCCTGCTGCAGCTCTTCCGCATCCCTTTCGAAGGCCAACCGGTTGGCCGTCTCCGTCATAGTGTCGGTAAAGGCCAGCGTCCGGTAGGTTTCCGACGTCACCCGGGCGCGCAGCAGCCGTATACTTCGTCTGCCGCTGCTGTAGCACAGCAGGGCCAAAAACACCGCCAGCCCACAGCGGAAAAAGAGGGAATTATCCTTAACCAGCTGGATACGGTAAAACAGCAGGGAGAGAGTCGCCCCAACGGCCAGACAGCAGGCGCCCGCAATCACGGGATCCGCGTCCTTGTTCTGATAGTAAAAGCGTTCCCGCAGGCAAAAGAACAAACAGAAAACCACGGTCACGCCCACCAGAATATGGGTCACGGGCAGCGTGCTCATCAACGACGCGGCGCCCAACAGATACAGCCCCATCTGCACAAAGAAATTCAATATATATAACAGGCTTAACACATCGAACGCCCTTTGTCCATGCCGGCAGACCTGTCGGATAAAGAACAGCAGCGGCACCGGCAGCAGCATGAACGAGGCAAAGGACGCCAAATACACCGCCGCCTTGTTCCCCACAAAAAACTGGAGAAACTGGGAATCCGTCGCGATCCACAGAGCGGAAAGCTGCATGAAAATGCCGAGATGCACCAATCCTTCCCGATCGGAAAACAGCTTCTTCCCCTTCAAAAGCAGAGAGAGCAGAAGAAGAACAAAACCGGCTATATACACTATCAGACAAAACACGGCGACGTTCAGGCGGGAAAAGAACAGTTTCTTCGCCACAGCGGCACGGCTGCCCAGCAGGACGACCGGCACGTTCCATTCGCCGGAATAATCAAACGCCGTCAACCGGACGGCAAGCACTCCGCCCGCCGCGGACTCGGGCAGGTCAATCAAATTCCAAACGGATCCCAGGATTCTTCCCGCCGGGGAATGATCCTCCACCCCGTACTGATAGATACAGTCTTCCCCCAGATAAGCCTCCACCACCTGCTGGTAGCTTTCCAGACATAGTGCAGCGTCCCTGGGAAGCGAGTCGGGAAGGGCGCGGTAAAGCGTGAGGCTGGCC
>CAJJLZ010000049.1 GCA_905192745.1 uncultured Oscillospiraceae bacterium | reverse complement strand
CTTTATCGGCAAAATTGATTGAATGATACCAATATCTTTAACTATGTGATACCGGCGTCTGTTGTCCGGATATCACCTCGCTTCCCCTGTTGGCGCAGATATTTCAGGTGTCCGTTGACCGAATGTTTGCTCCGCCGTCTTCCGAGCCGACACGGCTTGCGGAATCCCTTCCCTGGGAGGACGACGGGACGCTCCGCGCGGCGGTATTTATCGGACAGCGGTTGATGGCGGAGGAGGATGCCCGCCGGCCGGAAATTCGTTTTGTATACGAAGGCCCCGCCCTGAACGTGGAAAGCCGGCTCGGAATCGAGTGCGGTGATGTGCTGGGGAACGCAGACGCCGGCGGTGGAATCAACTGCGGTAATGTGGGAGGATACGCGGATGCGGGCGGCGGAATCAACTGCGGCAACGTCGAAGGCGATGTGAACGCCGGCGGCGGAGTGAACTGCGGCAATGTCGAAGGGTTTGTAGACGCGGGGGGAGGAGTAAACTGCGGCAACGTCGAAGGCGATGTGAACGCCGGCGGGTCCGTGTCCTGCGGCATGGTGGAAGGCGGCGTAAGCGCCGGCGACGCGGTGGAATGCAAGGGTTATATCAACGGAAGCGTACAGGCGGGCGGCGATGTGAAATGCGGCTATATCAGCGGAAGCGTCATCGCCGAAGGAAACGTTTTGTGCAGTGGTGCGGCCGATGCCGGGCAGCCGTAAGGACGGATGAGCCGCTGTGGAGGGAATAAAGCGGATCGTCAACCTCTTTTTTCGGGGCAAATTGTCGAAATTTCGCTCTTGACAAACCAGTGGGTATTCGGTATTATTATACCAATATCGTAAAAGCGATGACGGGGACAAGTACAGCGTTCTTCTCATGCAGAGAGCCGCCGGTTGGTGCAAGGCGGCTGAGCGGGCGCCGGAATATCACCTCCCGAGCTTTCCGCCCAAACGGCCCCCGGCCGGAGTAAGCGAGAACGGTCTTCCCGCCGTTATCCGGGACCGCATTCGGCAGTCGTTATAATGAATGAGTTTGCCCGATGCGCTGAGCGGCCCGGTTTTGGGCAAAAAGAGTGGTACCGCGGAGAAGGATTTCAGAACGATGAATCCCTTCGCCTCTTGACAGGGAGGCGAAGGGATTTTTTTGAGCATCCGGTTTTCCCCGGCCTCCTCTACTGGTTAGAAAGGATGAGTTCCCATGATGCTGAACGGTTCGGACGTGTTGGTGGAATGCCTGCTGGAGCAGGGGGTGGATACGGTATTCGGCTACCCCGGCGGCGCGGTGCTGAACATTTACGACGCGCTTTACAAATACAGCGACCGTATCCGCCATGTGCTGACCGCCCATGAGCAGGGCGCTTCCCACGCGGCGGACGGCTATGCCCGCGCGACGGGGAAGGTGGGGGTGTGCATCGCCACCTCCGGCCCGGGCGCGACCAATCTGGTGACCGGTATTGCCACCGCGTATATGGACTCGATTCCGATGGTGGCGATCACGGGGAACGTGTCGGTTCCCCTCCTCGGGCGGGATTCGTTTCAGGAGGTGGATATCACCGGCATCACCATGCCGGTGACCAAGCATAATTTTATTGTGAAAAAGGCGGAAGAGCTGGCCGACACTGTGCGGGAGGCGTTCCGCATCGCGCAGAGCGGGCGGCCCGGCCCGGTGCTGATCGATATTCCGAAGGATATCACCGCCGCCATGACCGAATACGAGCCGAAACCCGCCGCCGTCCCCCGTCCCTGCCCGCCTCCCAAGGAGGAGCGGCTGGCGATGGCGTTGGAAAAGCTGGCGGCCTGTGAGCGTCCGCTGATCTATTTCGGCGGCGGCGTGATCTCCTCCGGCGCGGAAGCGGAGCTGCTTGTCCTGGCGGAAAAGCTGGATATCCCGGTGTGTGCCTCCATGATGGGGATCGGCGGGTTCCCGCCCTCCCACCGGCTGTGGCTGGGGATGGTGGGGATGCACGGTACCCTCGCGGCGAATAAGGCGGCGAAGGACTGCGACCTGCTGCTGGTCTGCGGGGCGCGCTTCTCCGACCGGGTGGCGGGAAACCGCACCGGCTTCGCCCCGAATGCACAGGTGGTCCACATCGATATTGACCATGCGGAATTTGACAAAAACGTGGCCGCCGCCGTCCGTCTGGCCGGTGACCTGAAGGAAGTGCTCCGCATCCTGACCGAACGGGCGGAGCCGGCCGTCCACCCCGTCTGGACGGCGGAGACGACCGCCCGGCGGCACGGGTGGACGGCGAACACTGCCGACCCGGCCTCTCCGCCCGACCCGCTGCACATTCTCCATACCCTGCGCGCCCTTACCCCGGACGACGCGGTTATCGCCACCGACGTGGGGCAGCATCAGATGTGGACGGCCCAGCACTATGAGTTCCGGCAGCCCCGCACCTTGCTCACCTCCGGCGGGCTGGGGACGATGGGGTATGGGCTGGGCGCGGCCATCGGCGCACAGGCGGCCTTCCCCGGCCGGCGGGTGGTGCTGGTGTCGGGGGACGGCAGCTTCCATATGAATCTGAACGAGCTGACCACGCTGGCCTCGTACGACTTTCCGATCGTGGTGCTGGTGATGAACAATCAGGTGCTCGGGATGGTGCGGCAGTGGCAGAAGGTCTTTTACGGCCGCCGTTTCTCGGCCACCGATCCCCACCGCAAAACCGACCTCGTCAAGCTGGCGGAAGCGTTCGGCTGCACGGGGATGCGGATCACCCGCACCGACGAAGTGGAGCCGGTGCTGAAGGCCGCCCTTGCCGCCGGCGGGCCGGTGGTGGTGGACTGCCGGATATCCCCGGATGTGAACGTTCTGCCCATGATCCCGCCCGGCGGCACGGTGGACGATATCATCGAGGAAATGGGCGCCTTTGAGAAAAAGGCGGAGAACTGACGGCTGAGAGAAAGGAAGGGCCTGTTATGAGCGCCATGAATGTTAAGGACGACAATAAAGCGGTTTTCGCCGTGCTGGCGGTGAACCATCCCGGCGTGCTCCTCCGGGTGGCGGGATTGTTCTCCCGCCGCGGCTTCAATATTGATTCCATCGTGGCCTGCACGACCGAAAACCCGGCCTATTCCCGCCTGACCCTGCTGGTGGCGGGGGACGAGGCGACCTTTGCCCAGCTCACCCGCCAGCTCCTCAAGCTGGAGGATATTCTCACCGTCAAGGTGCTGGAGCCGGAGGAATGCTCCAACAGCGAGCTGCTGCTGGTGAAAGTGCGGGCGGCCGGTCCCTCCCGGGGTACGGTGCTCAAGATGGTGCAGGCCTACGGCGCGCGGGTGCTGGATATCGGTGAAAGCACGGTAACGCTGGAGATGACCGGCCAGACCGAGGAAGTGGACGCGTTTGTGGAGCAGCTCGAACGGTACGGCGTTCTGGAAATGGCCCGCACCGGCATCAACGCCCTCCAGCGGGGGGACGGCACCATTCACGACGAAACCTGATTCCGGCTCCCGCCATGCAGGCTTTTGGCCGGGACGAAAGGATGCGATATTCCGATGAAACGTCTTGTTGAAATACTGGATTCCACCCTGCGGGACGGCGCGCAGGGGGAGGGCATCTCCTTTTCGGTGGAGGATAAGCTGACGGTGGCCCGCCTGCTGGACAGGCTGGGCGTCCCCTACATCGAGGCGGGGAATCCCGGCTCCAACCCCAAGGATATGGAATTTTTCCACCGCGCGGGGGAGCTGAAGCTGAAAAATTCCCGGCTGGTGGCGTTTGGCTCCACCCGCCGCAAGGGCATCCGGGCGGAGGAGGATGCGAACGTGCAGGCCCTGCTGACCGCGGGAACCGAGGCGGTCGCCCTCTTCGGCAAATGCTGGGATCTCCATGTGCGGGATATCCTCCAGACCACGGAGGAGGAAAACTTCGCCATGATCGCGGATACCGTCGCCTTCTTCAAGGGAAAGGGCAAGCGGGTGATCTTTGACGCGGAGCATTTTTTCGACGGCTACAAAGCCAACCCGGCGTTCGCCATGAAGGCGCTCGCCGCTGCCGCGGAGGCGGGAGCCGATGTGCTCGCCCTCTGCGATACCAACGGCGGGACCTTCCCGCAGGAGGTCTTCGAAATCACCCGGGCGGTGACGGAACGGTTTGGGGACATGGTCGGCATTCATACCCATAACGACGGGGGAATGGCGGCCGCCAATTCGATTATGGCGGTGGCGGCCGGAGCCGGTCATGTGCAGGGGACCTATCTTGGCTTTGGGGAGCGGAGCGGCAACGCCAACCTTTCCACCATCATCCCGAACCTCCAGCTCAAGATGGGCTGCGCCTGTATCCCGGAGGACAACATGCCCCGGCTGACCGAGACCGCGCGCAGTATGGCGGAGGTTGCGAACATCCGGCTGAACCGCGGCGAGCCGTATGTCGGCTCCAGCGCCTTCGCCCACAAGGCGGGGATGCACGCGGACGGGGTGCTGAAAAATTCCATGACCTTCGAACATATCAATCCCGAGACGGTGGGGAATGAACGCCGCTTCCTGATGAGCGAGGTGAGCGGACGGGGCGCGGTGCTGGAAAAAATCCGCCGGTATTACCCCTCCATCCAGAAATCCTCGCCCGAGCTGAAAACCATCCTCGACGAGCTCAAGCGGATGGAGCTGGAGGGCTACCAGTACGAGGGGGCGGACGGCAGCTTCGAACTGCTGGTGCGCAAATGCCTCGGCCGGGCGACCCCCTATTTCCAGCTCGCCTATTACCGCATTACCGGGGAGATGCCCCACGCGCCGGATCAGAGCGCGGTGGCGACCCTCAAGGTGCAGGTGGGGGAGCAGTCCCAGATCGCGGCCGGGGAAGGAAACGGGCCGGTTAACGCGCTGGATAAGGCGCTTCGCACCGCGCTTTCCGGTTTTTACCCCAGTCTGGCCCCCGTCCATCTGGTGGACTACAAGGTCCGGGTGATGGATTCCAAGCAGGCGACGGCGGCGCGGGTCCGCGTCCTCATCACCTCCACCGACGGGGTGCGGGAATGGACCACCGTCGGGGTCGCGGGGGACGTGATCGAGGCCAGCTGGGCCGCGCTGAGCGATTCCATTGAATATAAACTGGTTTCCGAGGGGGAAGCGGCTCCGGCCGTGTGATCCCAACGCATACAGCTTTCCAACGATTGTTTATCAAAACTAGGAGGTATCCGAATCATGGGCATGACAATGACACAGAAGATTCTGGCGGCCCACGCCGGCCTGCCGGAGGTCAAGGCCGGACAACTGATCGAAGCGAAGCTCGATCTTTGTCTGGGCAACGACATCACCTCTCCCGTCGCGGTCAACGAGTTTGAGCGCTGCGGGGCCTGCGGCGTGTTTGACAAATCCCGCGTCGCGCTGGTGATGGACCACTTCACCCCGAACAAGGACATCAAGGCGGCCGAGCAGGTCAAGCGGGTGCGCGCCTTCGCCGGCAAATACGACGTGGAGAACTTCTTCGACGTGGGCCGGATGGGCGTGGAGCACGCCGTCCTGCCGGAGCAGGGACTGGTTGGCCCGGGCGACTGCATCATCGGCGCGGACAGCCACACCTGTACCTACGGCGCGCTGGGCGCGTTCTCCACCGGCGTGGGCTCCACCGACCTTGCGGCCGGTATGGCGACCGGCACCGCGTGGTTCAAGGTGCCTTCGGCCCTGAAAATCGTGCTGACCGGCAAACCCTCGCAGTATGTCGGCGGCAAGGACGTCATCCTCCACCTAATCGGCATGATCGGGGTGGACGGCGCGCTTTACCGCTCGCTGGAATTCACCGGCCCGGGCGTTGCCAGCCTTTCCATTGACGACCGTCTCTGCATCGCGAACATGGCGATCGAAGCCGGCGCGAAGAACGGCATCTTCCCGGTGGACGACGTGACCATGAAATATGTGGAGGGCCGCTTCCAGCGCACCCCCGTGGTGTACGAGGCCGACCCGGACGCCGAATACGACGAGGTGATCGAGATCGATCTCGCCGCGCTGCGTCCCACCGTCGCGTTCCCCCATCTGCCGGAAAACACCAAAACCATCGATGAATGCAACGGTCAGGTCAAAATCGATCAGGCGGTCATCGGCTCCTGCACCAACGGACGGCTGGAGGATCTGCGCGCCGCAGCCGAGATCCTGAAGGGCCGTAAGGTTGCGAAGGGCGTGCGCTGCATCGTCATCCCCGCCACCCAGCAGAT
Organism: uncultured Oscillospiraceae bacterium; assembly: GCA_905192745.1. Lineage (GTDB taxonomy): Bacteria > Bacillota > Clostridia > Oscillospirales > Acutalibacteraceae > Avimonas. The sequence goes on along the minus strand of CAJJLZ010000049.1, from coordinate 2,655 downwards.
CTGGCTGGACGCCATGCACGAAGGGCTGTTCGACATCTTCGTCGGCGCCGGCGCGGTGGTCTCCACCCCGACCTGCGGCCCCTGCCTCGGCGGACATATGGGCATTCTTGCCGCCGGCGAGCGGGCCGTGTCCACCACCAACCGCAACTTTGTCGGCCGGATGGGCCATGTGGACAGCGAGGTTTACCTTGCCAACCCGTACGTCGCGGCGGCGTCCGCCGTTACCGGTACTATCTCCGATCCGGCGGCGCTGGACTAATCAAGAGGAAAGGACAGGGATCAGATTATGATTGCACAGGGCAGAGTACATAAATACGGCGACAACGTCGATACCGACGTTATCATCCCCGCGCGGTACCTCAACACCTCCAAGCATGAGGAGCTGGCCGCGCACTGCATGGAAGATATCGACAAGGAGTTCGTGAACAACGTGCAGACCGGCGATATTATGGTCGCGGAGAAAAACTTCGGCTGCGGCTCCTCCCGCGAACACGCCCCCATCGCCATCAAGGCGAGCGGGATTTCCTGCGTCATCGCCTCCACCTTCGCCCGCATCTTCTACCGAAACGCCATCAATATCGGGCTGGCGATTCTGGAGTGCGACGAGGCGGCGAAGGATATCAGGAACGGCGATCAGGTGAAGGTGGATTTCGGCACCGGCGTGATCGAGAATCTCACCACCGGCAAGACCTATCAGGCCGAGCCGTTCCCGCCCTTTATCCAGAATATCATTGAAAAAGGCGGTCTGCTCAACTCCATCAAGGACCGACTGTAAAGTCTTATCCCGCCTATGTGTAAAAGGGAGGGGATGCGTGTGCATCCCCTCCCTTTTACGTTGACGATAAGAATTCCGCGTTACAGCCGGCATTCCAGCTGGCGATTGTTATCATACCGTAGGACAGCCTCCTTCTTCGGGGTCGGCGTCCGGGCTTTCCGCCGGGGGATATCCTTCCATAGGATGGAGCCATTTCCCGCTTTTCAGCCGGAGGAGCACAAAGGTGCATTTGACAAGCTCCTCAACGCAAATCAGCAGCGCGACCCGTTCCACCGGAAGGCGGAACACGCAGGCGCCGAGAAAGGCGAGGGGGACCCCGATCCCCCACATGGTTCCCGCCTCCAGTTTCAGAGCATAAGCCGCGTCCCCGCCGCCGCGGAATACCCCGATGATTACCAGCGTATTCAGCAGCCGGGCGGTGAAAACCACACCGAAAATCCGCAGGATGGCAACGGCCGCGCGGGAGGCTTCGGAGGAAACCTCGAAAAAGGACAGGATCAGCGGGGCGCAGGCGAACAGAATCGCTCCAAGCACGATTCCCAGCGCTGCGGCGATGAGCGCGAATTTATGGGCGTACCGCCGGGCGGTTTCGGGACGGCCCATCCCGATCTGATTGCCGATCATCACGAGGGACGCGCTGGCGATCCCCAGACAGAGCACCAGGAACAGATTCTGCACGGTGTTGGTGATGTTGGTCGCGGCGATGGCGTGGGTGCCGATGAAGCCATAGGCTACGGTATACAGGACAAAACCGAGACCCCAGCATCCTTCGTTGAGCACAATGGGGAGGATGGTGGCATAGGCCTTCCGGAAGAAGGCGGCGGAAAAGCCCAGATATTCCCGCCCTTTTCCCCGCAGCGGACATTGTTTCCGCAGGCTGAACAGGAGAAGCAGCGCGCATTCCGCCACCCGGGCGATCAGAGTAGCGATAGCCGCTCCCTTTACCCCCAGCACGGGCAGGCCGAGCTTTCCAAAAATCAGCAGGTAATTGAACAGGGTGTTGATCCCCACCGCGCCAAGGCTGATCAGCATGGGGGAGACTGCGTTTCCGATACTCCGGTGAGCGTTGGCCAGCAGGAAGCTGACCGCGGTGGGCAGATAGCTCAGACAGACGATCAGCAGGTAATCCCGGCCCAGCGCCTGCACAGCCGCGTCACGGGAGAACAGACGGATGATCGGCGCGGGAATCAGCAGCGCCGGAAGGGTGAAGGCCGCCCCAACCGCCAGCATGCTCAGGAAGCCGATCCCCAGCACCCGATAAATCCCGGAGCGGTTGCCGCTTCCCCAATACTGGGAGATAAATACGCTGCAGCCCGACGCGATGCCGTTCATTCCCATTTGCAGCAGAAAAAAATACTGGTTAGCCACCCCGACGGCGGCCACTTCGTTTTCCCCCACCCGGCCGATCATTACCGTGTCGATCATGTTCAGGGAGGAAACTAAAAGATTCTGAATCACAATAGGCAGGGACAGCACGAACAGAGTGCGGAAAAAGGCCGGATCACGGAAAAAGGCGGTGATCCGGCCGCGGATGGTTTTTTCATTGCCGGACAAAAAAGATCCCTCCATAGCGGCGCCTGACGGATGCGGGGCGGCGCAGAATAACGCAAAATAATGCTTGCGGAATAAAGCCGTTTGCGGTTGTATTTTTCATTGTTTCATTGTTCAGCAGACATAAAATAAAAACCACCCTGAAGAATTTTTCAAAGTGGTGACTTCTCACTTATTATTGACCCGCAGGGGAATTGTACAGGTATTATAAAGGAAGCGCCCCGGCCTGTCAAGCCCCGCGGCGAAGAATTGCAGGATTGTCCGGCGGCTAAAATCATGGTATAATGCCGTTCAGGAGAAATGCGAGAGCATTTCTCGATTGCGCCGCC
>CAJJLZ010000048.1 GCA_905192745.1 uncultured Oscillospiraceae bacterium | reverse complement strand
CCTTATCCTTCATCCTTTTTATGCCCACCTGTCCAATATCTATTGTACTCCTACATTCAAAGCGCGGGACTTTTTTGAAAAACTCTTGACGGTTTCCGTCCCGCTTGTTATAATAAGCGATGCACCAAGGTGCTTATGCTACTGTGGCTCAGCTGGTAGAGCAGCTCACTCGTAATGAGCAGGTCGTCCGTTCGAATCGGATCAGTAGCTCCATGATAAGGTGGGCAATTCGTAATGAGTTGCTCACCTTTTTATTTGCCGCTCGTCCCCAAGCGGGAGTGCGGGAGTATAGATATGATTAAGAGGGTGTTCATATGCAGGATATACATCAGTATCTATCGGACGAAAAGGTAAGCGAAGTGATGGATGCATTTGAAGAACTGCTCAAGCCCCGCCATTCAGCGAAACTATCCATATGCTTTTCCGGGGCGGCTTTAACGGCGCTGGCTATATTCGTCTGCTTCCAGAGTACATGCCTTTTTGGTATTCTGCTGTTTCTTTGTCTTTCACCAATTTTCATTTTTGCTGTGGGAGCCTTTAGCATAGGCAGCGCATTAAAGCGGATGATCCACAATATTCATACGATTTTTTGCGCCACAGTCAATATTTCCATGGCCGTTTATAACGATCAAAAAGCTCAAAACAGGGATTCCGTTGATATAAAACAGGTGATGAGCTATTCCTTCGGGATCAAATAGCGTGTAACAAAAATTCGGATAACACCCAGCCGGATTCCCAAGTAGTTTCGATGGGAATGGCGGATAAAGTGGATAAAGCGGCGTTAAAAGCTGTGAACGGTGTGGTTGTATTATCCAGAGTCTTAGGTATCCTGTTTGTGATGATGGGTGTAGTTCTTACATCTGTTCTTTTGATAGTTCACGCTGTTGTCAAGTGAGGCAGCCTGAACATCGGAACCCCTCGATCCTATATTGGCGTTTATGTTTTAGCGGGAATCTTCTTCGTCAACCCAAAAAGAAAGACACGATTTTCGTCGTGTCTTTCTTTTTGGGTTCCGTTCCCGCAGGAGTTCCCCCGCTTTTTCCATATCGTCAGCCGGGGTTCCGCGCGATTTCCTGCTTTTCCGTCAAAGGGGCGGGCTTCCCGAACACCGGCGTATCGCCGTCCCAGAAAAAGGACTGGGCGCGGACGCTCCGCGCGGCCCAGCCGCCCCCGGGCGTTTTACAGGCGTGGTATACGATCCAGTTTTCGCCGTCCGGCGCGACGGTAAAGGAGGCGTGCCCCGGTCCATAGGCCGATTTCGCCTTGGAAAAGACCGGCTTGTCCGCCTTGACCCAGGACGCGGGATCAAGCGGGTCCTCCCCCGCGAGGGTCAGCAGGCCGAGACAGTAATCGTCGGTCCAGCTTCCACTCGCGGAATAGACGATGTGGATTGCGCCGGAAGGGGCGGTCAGCGCTTCCGGGCCTTCGTTCACCTGCGGGTCGCCGACCGTTTCCCAGTCGTATTCCGGTCGGGAAATCCGCACCCGGCTGCCGGAAATAGTGAACGGATCGCTCATCGGAGCGATATACAGATTCTGCGCGACGTTCACGTCCCCTTCCCAGCCCGACCAGACAAAATACAGCTTTCCGCCGATGGTCATCGCCGTACCGTCGATCGCCCATTTGTCGGAAGGGTCGCTCACCTTGCCGCGGAAAACATACGTCCCCTGCGGATCGCCGGTGGAGGATTCCAGCGCGATCATACGGTGATTTTCATTCTGTCCGTCGTCCGCCGCGACATAGATCACCCATTTCCCCTCGAGGTAATGGAGCTCCGGCGCCCAGTAATCGGCGGTGAATTCTCCCTCTGCCGGAGGGGTATACACCCGAACCGGCGTTTCGGTGCCGATTTCATACAGGTTCCGCGCCTTCGTAACGAACAGCCCGTCATTTTCCGAAAAGCAGTAGTAATAATAACCGTCGTGAAAAATAACCCATGGATCCGCACCTTCCGGAGGGATCAGAGGATTCCGGAAAGATTCCTTGCCGGAGCTGCTTGTTTCCGTGGTTGTGTTTGTCCCGCTCATTTCGTTCATATCGTTCACCTCGCCGGCGGCGCTGCCCGCCGATGAATCGGCCGGGAACGCGCCGCTTCCACTGGGGGCGCAGCCGGCCGAAGCCAGAAGAAGGAAAGCGGTCAGGGCGATCAGGCCGATGCGGGCCGCCGCGGAAAGGATCCGCCGTTTCTGCATGGAGTCCACCCTCTTTTCAATGATTAAACGTTTTCCCAGCGGTTTCTTTTATTATACAGCGAAATGGGAAAAAGGCAAGCCCGCGGCGGAAGAAAGCCTCCGGGCGGAGCCGCCGAAAAGGGAAAAGGGCATAAAAGGCATAAAAAGGTATCGTCAAAAAGCAGAAATATTCCGCCCGTCTATAGGAAATCCAGACGAATCGAGAGGAATCCGCCCAGCTTCCTTGACAATCCCCCCCGCCGCGATATAATTATTTTCATCCAAAGCAGTTATCCAATAATAGCATAACGGCATAACGGCATAATTGCAAAATCCGGCGTATTCCGGCGAAGCGTGTGGGATTTCGCCCGGCGGACCGCCAAAAGAGGCCGCGGCAAACGGCAGACGCTTGCCGGGGAAGAAAGGACGGAAAAACCAATGGCGTATTTAGTGGGAATCGACATCGGCACGTCCGGCACCAAAACGGTGCTGTTTGATGAAAAGGGGACGGTCATCGCGTCCCATACGGTGGAATATCCGCTGTATCAGCCGCAGAACGGCTATGCGGAGCAGGAGCCGGACGACTGGTGGAACGCCACGGTCGAAAGCCTCCGCGCCGTGCTGGCCAAAAGCGGGGTCCCCGCCGGGGAAATCGCGGGGGTGGGCCTCTCGGGCCAGATGCACGGTCTGGTGATGCTGGATGAAAAGGACGAGGTGATCCGCCGTTCCATCATCTGGTGCGATCAGCGCACCGCCGCCGAATGCGAAGAGATGACCGCCAAGCTGGGCTATGACCGGCTGATCGCGGTCACCGCCAACCCGGCGCTGACCGGCTTTACCGCCTCCAAAATCCTCTGGGTGCGGAATCATGAACCGGAGAATTACGAGAGATGCCGGCATATCCTGCTTCCGAAGGATTATGTCCGCTTCCGCCTCACCGGCGAGTACGCCACCGAGGTGTCGGACGCGTCGGGGATGCAGCTTCTGGATATCCCCAACCGGCAGTGGTCGGACGAGGTGCTGGAGAAGCTGGAGATCGACCGCGCCCTGCTCGGCAGGGTATACGAATCCCCCGAAGTCACCGGCCGGATTACCCGCCGGGCGGCGGAGCTGACTGGACTCAGGGAGGGTACGATTGTGGTCGGCGGCGCGGGGGACAACGCGGCGGCCGCCGTCGGCACCGGCGTGGTGCGGGACGGCCGCGCTTTTACCACCATCGGCACCTCCGGCGTGGTGTTTGCCCATACCGACCATATGGCGATCGATCAGAAGGGCCGGGTGCATACCTTCTGCTGTGCGGTGCCGGGGGCCTGGCATGTGATGGGCGTGACCCAGGGCGCGGGCCTGTCCCTGAAATGGTTCCGGGACAATTTCTGCGGGGCGGAGAAGGAAACGGCGGCGCAGATGGGCGTCGACCCCTATTATCTCATGGATAAGGAAGCGGAGACCGTGCCGGTGGGCGCGAATAAGCTGCTCTATCTGCCCTATCTGATGGGCGAGCGCACCCCCCACCTCGATCCCGACGCGCGGGGCGTGTTCTTCGGCCTGTCCGCCATCCATACCAGAAAGGATATGCTCCGCGCCGTGATGGAGGGCGTGGCCTATTCCCTGAACGACTGCCTGTCGGTTTTCCACGAGATGGGGATTACCATCAACGACATGATGGCCTGCGGCGGGGGCGGAACCAGCCCGCTCTGGCGGCAGATGCTGGCCGACCTGTACGCCTGCGACGTAAAAACCCTCGCCTCCCGAGAAGGTCCCGCCCTCGGCGTGGCTCTGCTCGCCGGTGTGGGCGCGGGGCTGTACACCAGCGTGCCGGAGGCCTGCGACGCGGTGATTAAAACCGACCGCATTCAGTCTCCTATCCCGGAAAATACCGCGAAATACGCGCCGTATTATCGGCTGTATACCGAGCTGTATCCGGCGATGAAGGCGTCCTTTGCCCAGTTGGGAAAACTGTAGAAGAAAACCGGAAACCGCCCGCGGACATTTTGCCCGCGGGCGGTTTTGCCATGTGCTTTTGTCACAAAATATATTGACATTTATCCCGATTAAAGTTATTGTATAACCAAAGAAAGAGGGGGTTGTTTAAAAAAGGAGGAATAGGGCTTTATGAAAAAATGCGTCCTCATTTTCGGCGCCGTGTTGGTCCCTCTGCTGCTGTTTTTTCTCGTATTCCTTGCTATTGCTCGCCGTTCTATGGATTGCAAATGTCTGTCATGTTAAGATCAACAGACTCGGCAAAACGGTTTTATTGCTTTTTCTCGGCCTTTTTTTACTGGGGGCGTTGACCGCGGTTCTCGTAACCCATTGTCTTTCTTTTCAGTGATGCAGGGAATCCCTATTGCCCAGAGTACCGCGCCCCTTCGGCTGGGAGGAGCGTTTCCGGACGGAGGGGACGCCCGCCCATTCCCGACCGGATTCCATTTGGTTGATAGAATGGATTATCATCAAAGGGAGAGAACGCTATGGCGATTACTTCTCTTGAACCCAACCCTTTTTTCACCGCCTTTGTCGTCCTTCTCTGGGTCGGCTTCCCATTATTGACGGGGCTGTCGGGGTTCCTGCTTCGCTATGTCATTGAGATGCACAGCCTGTGCGGACGGTTTTCCCGGAACGCGTCCCGTGTGGCTTTTGTCATCTCGCTGATCGCCGGCGCCGCCTCGCTGGTCAGTATTCCCTGTTGGCTCCGGGTCTTCCCGCTTCTGCCGGTGATCCCCGCGTTCCTGTTGGCTTTGCTTTCGCTGATCGGTCTGCTGGGGTATTGGAAAAGGTATAAAAAAATTATCCGGCCGTTTTTGGTCATCCCGGCGCTTTTCCTTCTGGCCGTTCTGGCGCTGCTTCTGCTGGACTGGGGAAACAGAGGGAGCGATCCCGGGGCCGCGTCCATGCTGTGGCCGGCCGGATAGGCGTCCCGGAAAACGAACGAACCAGACGAAAATACGACGGGCCGCAGGCGGCGGCCCCGGAGGGAACCGCGGTCGTCGTATGCCGCGGTTCCCTCCTTTTCCTGTATGCGTTATCAATTTCGTGTTTTCCGTGGCGAAAACCCTCTTGATTTTTCCATCCCGCCTGCGTATAATGAGGGTGAGTGAGAAATCGTTTTCTCATCGAACGATTCATCCGGCCGCCATGGCCGGCGGAAAGGGGCTTTTGTTATGGCGAACAACCGCTTGAATGCCTACGAATACATCATGGAATTCACCGATACCTATAAAAAATATAAGGATGCGCCCACCGCGATCCGGGAGGCCAAATGCGTGGAGGTGCAGACCCGCTACTGGTTCCAGCCGATGCGGGAGGACGATCTGCTCGCCGGCCGGTTCCTAATTGCGGAGGTCGGCTACTGCTCCGAGCCGCTGCTCGGCCGGAGTGTGAGCTACTTCTACGACCCGCAGCGGATCGACGCGCTGCTTCACAGCGACGCGTATACCGATGCGCAGAAGCAGGATATCCGGGACGCGCTGGAATTTTGGAAAGGGGAGGAAACCCGCCGCAAGACCCGCGCCCGCTTCCCCGAATACATGAAACAGGCCCTGCCGGAGGATATCTATTGGGAGCACAGCGAGGTGGCCTTCCCCCTCTACCGGATTGTGGACGCCTATATGGATTACGATAAGCTGATGCGGCTTGGTCTGGACGGGCTGAAGGCGGAAGCGCTGCGGTATCAGGCAAAGGCGGAGAAGGAGGGCGGCGACGTTTCCCTGTACGAGGGGATGGCCATGGCCGTCGATACTCTGTCCGCCGTCTGCCTGCGGTATGCGGAGGAAGCCCGCGCCGCCGCCCGGACCTTTGGCGCGTCCCCCGCGCGGCGGGAGCAGCGGCTGAAAATTGCCGGGGCGCTCGAAGCCGTCGCCCATAAGGCGCCTTCCACTTTTGTCGAGGCAATGCAGCTCGCTTGGCTGTATTCCCTCATCAGCGGGGTGCTGAACTACGGCCGGATGGACGTGTATCTGGGCGATTTCTATGCAAACGACCTGGCCGCCGGGCGGATTACGGAGGAGGAAGCGCTGTCCTATACCCAGTCTCTCTGGCGGCTGATGGCTTCCCGGGTCACGGTATTCCATTCCCGCGTGGTGATCGGCGGCCGCGGCCGCCGGAACGAGGCGAACGCGGATCGATTCGCCCTGCTGGCGATCGAAGCCTCCCGCACCGTGATCGAGATCGAACCCCAGCTTTCCCTGCGCTTTTATAAGGGACAGAATCCCGAACTGATGGATAAGGCGCTGACCTGCATCGGCGAAGGGCGCACCTTCCCCATGCTGTATAACGACGACGTGAACATCCCCGCTGTGGAGAAGGCGTTCGAGGTTTCCCGGGAAGAGGCCGAGGATTACATGATGTTCGGCTGCGGGGAGTATGTGCTCAACCACAGGAGCATCGGTTCCCCGAACGGCATCATCAACCTCCTCAAGGCGCTGGAGGCCACCCTGTACAACGGCCGCGATATGCTGTATGACAAGGACATGGGCCTGAAGCTCGGCGGGCTGGAGGATTTTGAAACCTTCGGCGAGCTGTATGCCGCGTACAAAAAGCAGCTGACCTATTATATCGAGATTCTCGCCCAGCAGGAGCAGCTCGAATACGAAATGGTGGCGGCCGCCGGCCCGTATCTGTACATGAGCATGCTGTTCGACGACTGCATGGAGCGGGGCAAGGCCCTTCTGAACGGCGGGGCAAAATACCTCGGCGGCACGCTGGAAACCTACGGCAACGTCAACACCGCCAACAGCCTTTATGCGATCAAGACGGTGGTGTATGAGCAGGGGCTGATCGACCGCGCAACCCTGCTGAAGGCGATGAAGGCCAATTTTGAGGGGTACGAAAGGGAGCGGAAGCTCCTGCTGGACGCGGAAAAATACGGCAACGATCTGCCCGGCGTCGATCGCTTTTCTCAGGAATTCCACAACTGGCTTTGCGATACCGTGCGGAACCAGCGGGAGCGCACCAGCCTGCATTCCTATCTGATCGTCATTATCAATAACGAGGCAAACACCGTTCTCGGCCGGTTCACCGGCGCATCCCCGGACGGCCGGCTGGCCAGAGAGCCGATGGCCAATGGAAACAACCCCTATGGCGGCACCGACAAAAACGGCGTGACCGCGATGCTGAACTCTCTGGTCAAGCTGGATGTGAACCATCACGCCGGCGCGGTGCAGAATATGAAATTCAGCAAGGACCTGTTCAACAACCATCGGGACATTCTGGAAAGCCTTCTGAATACCTACTTCGACAACGGCGGCGCGCAGGCGATGATTACCGTGGTCAGCAGGGACGATCTCGAGCAGGCCATGATCCATCCGGAGAAATACGGGCATATCATGGTCCGGGTCGGCGGCTTCAGCGCCCGTTTCGTCACTCTGGCGCCCGATGTGCAGAGGGAAATCGCCAGCCGGACGCTGTATTGATTTTCCCCGCCCGCCGGAAAAGAAACAGATAAAACAACGCCCCATGCTCTACGAAGAATAGAAGCATGGGGCGTTACTTTTTGTCCGGGACATATTCGGCTATATCTTCCAAACGGCAATCAAAAATCTCACATAAGGTATTTAACGTATGAGTCGATACCGGCATATCCTTTTGAAGCCGCTGGACAGTCGCGTGGCTCATGCCGTATTTGACCCGCAGGGTGTAGGTCGTTGCCTTTTTCTCTGCCATTGTCCTCCACAATGGAGCATAACATATCACCATACAGCCCCCCTTTACAGGATCTATTATGGCTGATATAATGGCCATATAATATGGCTATTATTTAGCCATACCCGAGGGGTAGGTATTGATGGGGAATGGAAAAATCTGTTTTTTCGCGGGTCACTCGGACGCCCCGGAAAGCGTATATCCGGCCCTTGCCGAAGCTGTGGAGCGGCACATTACCGGGTACGGCGTGGCCGAGTTCCGGGTGGGCAATTACGGCGGCTTTGACCGTATGGCTGCCAGAGCGGTATTGATTTCCCCCGCCCGCCGGAAAGAAAACAGATAAAACAACGCCCCGTGCTCTATGAAGAATAGAAGCATGGAGCTTATTTTGTAAATCGTACAATATCATTTGGGGAGCAGTCTAATATATTACAGAGTTTTTCTAATGTCAGCATGGTGATGTTTTTGTTTTTCTTCAGCCAGTCCAAGGTGCGGCGGTCAACTCCGGCCTGAATGAGAGCATACTGCGTAATGCCCTTTGCCTTCATTGTGTCCCATAGCGGGCCATAATCCACCATCTTCCCACCACCCCAGAAAAAGTAATTTCATTATAGGGTGGACAAAAGATTTTGAATATTGCACATATATGTACAATATTCTATACTGGGAGGTGAGGTGGAATATGTATGGATGGAAAAATCTGTTTTTTCGCGGGTCACTCGGACGCCCCGGAAAGCGTATATCCGGCCCTTGCCGAAGCTGTGGAGCGGCACATTACCGGGTACGGCGTGGCCGAGTTCCGGGTGGGCAATTACGGCGGCTTTGACCGTATGGCTGCCAGAGCGGTAAAGGAGGCAAAACAGCGGCACCCCGGCGTGACCCTGTATCTGGTTTTACCCTATCTCCCGGAACAGGGACGGCCCCTGCCGGATATGGACGGCTTTGACGGTTTTATCTACCCGGAGGGCATGGAGGAAGGGCCCAGACGGTTTGCTGTCTCCAGACTCAACCGCCTCATGGTGCAAAGGGCAGATTGTATAATTGCTTATGTTGTCCACTCCTGGGGAGGGGCCTTCAAGACGTTGGAGAAGGCCGGAGCGCGGGAGGGGCGGGGGAAACTGACGATTACCAATTTAGGGGCAAAAAACGCGCCTCAAATTGAGGCGCGTTCAGCTTGCCGAAAAACTAGATGCCAAATAGCAAAACGTACAAATGGGAAATTCTGATGCGGCACGTTGCGCCGCATCGGGGAACCCCCGGCGTGTATAGTACAATGACAAAGGTAACAGATAGAGCAAAGAC
>CAJJLZ010000047.1 GCA_905192745.1 uncultured Oscillospiraceae bacterium | reverse complement strand
CTTATCCTTCATCCTTTTTATGCCCACCTGTCCAATATCTATTGTACTCCTACAATTCCGCCGGTGTTTATTCCGCCGGGTTCTTGCACTTCCCATCGGGGTGGTGTAGAATAGAGAAACCAGCAGGAACGTTTTCCGCAGAAGTCCGTCCCTGCTTTCTTTTTGCTCGAAACGAATTCTGCGGAGAAACGGGGACAGATTATGCCGCTTGAAAAAAATCAGCGTATCCGACTGGAAATCACCGGGATGACGGCGGAGGGAAACGGCGTTGGCCGCGCTCCGTCCGAGGATGGCCCGGGCCCGGCGGTATTCGTCCCGTTTACCGCCGTGGGGGATGTTATTGAGTGCCATATTGTCAAGGTTTTCCCCTCCTATGCCTATGGACGGGTGGAAGAAATTGTGTCGCCCTCGCCTGACCGGCTTCCCGCGTCGGAAGAGGAGGATTGCGCCGCATTCGGCAAATGCGGCGGCTGTGCGTTCCGCCATGTAAGCTATGAAGCGGAAAAACGATATAAATGGCAGCGGGTGGCCGACGCGGTGAAGCGAATCGGCGGGATGGATGTTGTACCGGAGCCGCTGGTCGGCGCGGAGCAGCCGGATGGTTACCGCAACAAAGCGCAGTATCCGGTTGCGCCGGGGCCGTACCGTCTTCTGGTTGGTTTTTACGCCCCCCGCAGTCATCGGATTGTGGAGGAGCATTCGTGCCGTTTACAGCCTCCGCTGTTCCGCGACATCGTGAAGATCGTCCTGCGCTGGGCAAAAAAGAGCGGCGCGGCGGGGTATGACGAGGCCGCCCGTACCGGCCTGCTGCGGCATCTGTATATCCGGCAGGCGGAGGCGACCGGAGAAGTGATGGTCTGCCTCGTGTGCACCTCCGGGAAGGTGCCGGATGCGGATCTGTTGGTGGATGCGCTGAGGGAAGGGGTACCCGGCCTGGCTTCGGTGATGGTGAACATCAACCGGGAGGACACCAATGTCATTCTGGGCGGCAACGAGTTTGTGCTTTGGGGAAAGGATTATATCACCGACGTGCTGTGCGGGCTGCGGTTCCGTCTGTCCCCCCGCTCTTTCTATCAGGTCAACCGCCGGCAGGCGGAGCGGCTGTACCAGCTCGCCGCCCGGGAAGCCTCGCTGACCGGAACGGAGACTCTGCTTGATCTGTACTGCGGCACAGGGACGATTGGTCTGTCCATGGCTTCCCGTGCGGCGGAGGTGATTGGCGTGGAGGCCGTGGCGCCGGCGGTGGAGGACGCCCGCCGCAATGCGGAGGAAAACGGAATTTCCAACGCCCGCTTCCTCTGCGCCGATGCGGCGGAGGCGGCGGCCCAACTGAAGACGGAGGGAATCCGTCCGGATGTCGTTGTGCTCGATCCGCCCCGTAAGGGCTGCGATGAACGGCTGATTGATACGGTTTCGGAGATGGAACCTTCCCGGATTGTCTATGTCTCCTGCGATCCCGCCACCCTTGCGCGGGATCTTGCCCGTTTCTCTGAAAGGGGATACACGACCCGGCGGATTACGCCCGTGGATATGTTCCCCCGTACTCCGCATGTGGAGACAGTTGCGTTGATGCAAAGGGATATTTTGTAGAAAGTACGCCATTTCCTTTTCCGCCATGTGGCGCTTGACACCGGTTGACGGCAGAATGTAGGGCCGGCCGTTTCTTTTGTTTGTAGGACTGGCTGTTTCTTTTGTTTCTCTTGACACCCGGTCGAAAATATGCTGTTCTCGGTGAGTCAGGGGAGCGGTCCCCTGAGAGATCAAAGGAAAGCGGGGCGGACGGATTGAGAACGATGCTTGCGACACTCGGTTGTTGTCTTTCCGGCTGCCCGAATCCGGCGATATAAGCGCGCCGCCCATCCGGTTATCCGTCCGGCGGTTTTCGCCCGGTCTTTTGGTGTGCAGAGACGCTTCCGAGCTGTTCGGAAGCGTCTTTTTGTATATGGAAAAGAGCGGGCTTTCCGTCTGTCCGAAAGGATCGGTAAGCCGTTCCCGGTTCCGTCCGCGGCGGGCGCTCTTTTTCCGATCCAATCACGGCGGAGAACAGGAGACTGCTCATGCTGGAAATACAAAATCTTACCCTGACCCTGCGGGAATCGCGCCGGACGCTGCTCCGGGATTTTTCCCTGACCCTTTCTCCGGGCGATAAAGCCGCCGTAATCGGCGAGGAGGGAAACGGAAAGAGCACCCTTCTGCAGGCTGTAGCCCGTCCGGAGATGGTGGAGCCTTACTGCGAATGTACGGGAACCATCCGCCGAAACGGGCTTCGGATCGGTTACCTGACGCAGGAGCTGGAGCCCTCTCTGGCCCAACAATCGGTCGCGGATTATTTCCAAGACGCGGATATCTATCAGAACCTTTCTCTCCGGATGTGAGAACTGGATTTCAACGCTGCGCTTCTGGAAAGCGGGCAGACAATGGGCTCTCTTTCGGGCGGCGAAAAGGTGAAGCTGCGGCTTCTTCGCCTGCTGGCGGAACAGCCGGACGTGCTGCTGCTGGACGAACCTACCCGCAATCTCAGCCCGCTCTCCAACCCGGTTATCCGCCGGGCGCTGGCGGAATACGGGGTACCATTCTCAGCGTTACCCACGGCCGAAAATACCTTCGGGAGGTCTGCTCCGCCGTATACGAGTTGACCGAATCCGGCCTGATTCGCCGCGAACCGACGGAATTCTGAATGCCGGCCTTGCCGGGGACCGGGGAACCGTGATAAAATATCCACGGTAAGGGCGCGGCGGGTTATGCCCGGAATGCTTTCGTCCTCTATTTCGTTTGGAAAGGAACTTGCTTATGCCGTCCTCCGTTCTCTCCCACTCCCTCCCGGCCGCTTTCCCTCCGGAGTCGGTTTGTACCCTCTGTCCCCGCCGCTGTGGTGCGCGGCGCACCGAAACGGAGGGAAGCGGCGTCTGCGGAATGCCCGCTTTCCCCGTTCTCGCCCGCGCCGCCCTCCACACGGGGGAGGAACCCTGTATCAGCGGGACGCGGGGTTCCGGCACGGTATTCTTTTCCGGCTGCTCCCTCCACTGTATATATTGTCAAAACCGGCCGATCAGCCATGAGCGATACGGCCGTCCGGTTACGCCGGAACGGTTGGCGGAAATCTTCCGGGAATTGGAAGCGCAGGGCGCCCACAACATCAATCTGGTCAATCCCACCCATTTCGTCCCCGCCATTCTGGCGGCGCTGGAGCGTTACCGTCCCGCTGTTCCGATCGTGTACAATTCCAGCGGCTATGAACGGGTTGAAACCCTCCGCTTGTTGGAAAACGCGGTGGACATATACCTTCCCGACCTGAAATATGTGGACGGAGCGCTTTCCGCCCGGTTTTCCCACGCATCGGATTATTTCGAGTACGCGGCTCCCGCCATTCTGGAAATGGCCCGGCAAACCGGGCCGATGACGCTGGACGGGGAGGGAATCGCCCGGCGGGGTACCATGGTGCGGCATCTTCTTCTCCCCGGCCATACCCGGAACACCCTTGCGGTGCTGGACTGGATGCGGGACAACCTTCCCCGCGGCGTCTGGGTCAGCCTGATGTTCCAGTATACGCCGGTGGTTCCCGGCCTTCCCTGTCCCGAGCTGAACCGTCGGGCTACCCCGCGCGAATGCCGCAAGGCATGGGACGCGCTGTTGGAACGGGAGCTGACCGACGGCTATGTCCAGAGTCCCGGCAGCGCGAAAGCCGTGTATATCCCCGCGTTCGACCTGACGGGCGTCTAAACGGAAGCATTCCACACAAAATTCCGCTCCGGCGGCGGAAGGCGTTTTTCACCGGCCTTGCGGGCGAGGTGCTGTATTTTCTGGTGGATTATGGAATTTTTTACCAACTGCTCGGCACCCGGACGGCTGTCGGTGCACAGCGCTTCGGACCATTCCGCGGGATAACCGACGAAAAGTACAGAACCGAAAATACATAATAATAAAGATCCATGATGCCGGAGCTGTTGCCGATTCCGCTCAAGAACGGCGGCTGTTATCCTTTCCCAGCCGTAGCGCCGCATAAACCGCAAATACTATTGCCGGATGCTGTTTTCAAGGGTGTAAAAAGGCATCCAAAAAAGCACAAAGGCAGGATCAATTATGCTTGAAGGAAGCTATCAGCTCGGCCTGTCCGACCTTCTGGATCAAAACCTGTCCTGTTATGAATATTTCCACGGTCTGCCGCGGAATATTCAGGAAAGAATCGAACGCCGGGACATCGGTTCGTTCGAGGAAATGCAGGAATATGTCGCCTCTCTGCATCGGGAAGAACCACGCGGATAATCTGCGGGAAAGGAGCCGAAGCCATGAAAATGGAGAAATATTCGGGGCTGAACGCTTTGCTCAGCCAGAATTCCCAAGCCAAAGCGTATTTTCTCTCCCTGCCCGATTATGTGCAGGGTATGATCCAACAACGTACCGACCGCATTGATTCGGAGGACACCCTCCGCCGGTATGCGGAAAATCTTCTGGCCGGAGACAAATAAGACCGAGGAAAAAGACGGCGCGCCGCGAAGAACGGCGCGCCGTCTTTTTCCTCGAAGCCAGCGCCGGGCTTTGACCCCCGCAAAAGAAAACACGCAAGAGAATTCGCAGAATTGAAAATTCTCTCCGGTTTTATCGTGTTGAATACGGGAGGATGGCGGGCTATAATTATACCTGTCCAACAGAACGGCGCCATGATTTTTCGGTTAAGGGCGAACGACGGTCGTCGCCTTTGACAACGTACAGGCGTCTTCATAATTCACTAAATATAATTAATTATAATTTTATTTAGTGAATTATGAAAATAAGATTATAGGAGGAAGTGTTTATGAACCCTGTAAAACCCATGAACCAGAAACGTTGTCCGCTGAACCACTGCGAATGGATCCATTCCTCCGACGGCCGCTGTCTCTGGCCCGGGGATTGGTGTCCCCGCCGGCAGGAGCGGCTGTTGGCCCTTTGGAATCAGGCGTTGCACTGGACGGCGGAAAAGTCCGTCCAGCCTCCTCTCCGGCGGAGAAAAAAGACAGGCGCTCCACACAAGCCCTCCCGGAACCGGTAGCGCCGGCCCATCGTCAAAAGGCTTATGGGGGAGAAAACAGAACAGGCTTTGCGGCGATGGATTTCAACCCGCCGCAGAGCCTGTTATTGTCAGGAAAGCCATTGTGAAAAGGAACCTTCCGTGGAAAGGAGGAACAGCGGCGCGAGCGTACTCTGATTTTTCAAAAAAATCGGAGCGAGCGATACATAGCTTGCTCCGATGTGTAAAGGTGGTACAAAAAAGATCTGCTACGAAAATTATAGCAGGAACTTGAACGTTCACAACGTTCACATTGAAAACTTGTTATATATTTTCGAATACCGCAAGCATATCGTCGCAATAATTGCCCACGGCTATGATTTCATCGCAGATAGGCTTCATTTTTTCTCTATCTTTAATCACTTCAGGAGGTAAACTAAAACCGCCTTCCATATTAATCAGCGTGGAGAATCCTTTGCCATTCTGTAAATCATATAAGGGAATCAGTTGTTCGATAAATGTCAACTCCGGATTCAAATCCCACGCTTTTTGCAGAAAACCGATGGCACAGACGTTTGTGCCGAGCATGCAAAGATATGTTCCATGCATATTCCAACACGAAAATTCAGGGCTTTCATGAGTATGCCATACTTTGTGATTCAGTGGATATTGCTTGAATATATTGCTCTGAAAGCTATGCGCCCAGTCCATAAACGCTTTTTTACCAAACGAATACTTCTCCGTCTCCGGTGTATTCAGGAGGGACGGTATAGTCATAACAGCGTTTTTGTAGGCTTCGGCTAAGGTGGGTTTCTCTTTTTTATCCTTTATGAAAATCAACTGCTCGTAACGATATGGTTTCGGTGTCGTTTCCTCTCCCAAGATGAAATAAAAATTCGTTGTATCGTATCCGCAAATAATGGCAAAAGAATGAAATGCGTCATCTAAACACGCGATTACGGGGATATTTCTATCAATGTACTCTCGTATTCTCTGATCCAATTCCTGCCGATTCTCTGCAGTGGCCTTGCAATAATCATAATCGTATCCACATGCGTCAAATGCTTTTTTGACTGCGGAATCTGTCATAATATGTGAATAACACAACGCCACGTTTTCGGGCTGCTTGCTGTATACCTGAAGGAAACTGTCACCGGTTATACCAGAAAAAAACCAATAGTTGTATTCAGCGTTCTCTCCCATGCACTCCATTAAAAACGCCATACAGCCGTTCAGCCAATAATTTTGACCTTGTTCCATACTGATTAACGGACGGATAAAGCTAGTAGATATACTGTTTCCCGACATACTGACACCTCCATAATCATTATTTTTTGATAACACATATTATTGTATATAATAATGTAAAACAGTACAAATTTCAAGACAATGGTGCTGTGTTTTTGCGATTTTTTATGCATTTAGGTTCAAATCAATCCTGTTTCTTGATTGCCGATTCCTTTGCTGTGAAAAGAACGCCCAAAAGCAGCTTGCTTTTTTAGCCTCCGAAATGCAAAAAGCAGGGGTGAGACCAGCCCGATGGACTGTTCCAACCCCTGCTTTATCGCTATTTGCCTGTGTTTTGAGCTGTTTTTTACCCCTAAAAGCATGAAGAACCCTCTCTTGTCTTGGTAGACAAAAGAGGGTTCTTTCGTGCGAAAGACCGCGTAAACGGAGCAGGAACAAGGTAAAACCGCGTAAAAGTATACGGGTTATGTCGATTTTTCGATGATCTGCTAATTAGTTCTGCCTATTAATAGTGTTATTTTCAGCAGTATGCTTTAGGCTTTTATATGAAGTTCTTCAAAAGCATTGGTTTCCCATTCCTTCACCTTCTGACTGCATTTTTGTATCTGTTCCGCGTAGATGCACCGTACGATCACTGTTTCGACTTCACCAGTTTTCCTTTTCCAGTATCTTCTCAAACTGTTCCACGGCTTCCCTGTCTTTCTGCATCGCCCGTCGGCCTTCGTCGGCAAGGATTTTCCGCCCGTCTTTTGAACGGAACTTCTCAAGCCCATCTCCTACCCAGCCGATGCCCTGCGACCATAAAAAGCCGCCGTAGTTCGCGCATGCATCGAGCGCTGCCGCCGCTGTCTCCAGCTCAGTTTTCCATTCGGGGAAACGACCGGAAACCGAACGATAATAAGCAAGTCCACTGTTGCGTCCCCAAATCTGGCACAACCCGTCGCAGTATTGCCCCAATATATCGCCTACTTCGTCGTTCGACAGCCTGCTCAAATCTTCATTCTCCAGCATATCCAGATATGCGTCCCAGGCGGCGAACCCGACAAGCATTTTCCCGTTAATTTTGTCGATCCTTTTTGCACGGGAAACGATCAGTTTCAGCAACGCAAGAAAACGAACGCGTTCGGAATCCGCCTGCTGTTTTTCTTTCAGCAAAATATAATCTGAAATCGTCTCCTCCCACTGATCCAGTGAAACGGTTTTGCATACGTGTTCATTATTCGCCCCGCCGACTCCTTCTTTGTAAAGGATGGTACCGCCGTCGTTGTCATAGCCGACCACCGCGTTGAATCGGTGATTTTTTGTACGGAGCGACATCACCGGAAAACCATTATCGATCGCACACATAAAGTCGCTTCTTATGCGTTCGTGATCTGTATGTAAAGGGGTTCCCTGATTATCGCGAAGCACTTTTACACACTCTGCTTTCCAACCGAACCACTTGAGCAGTCGCATAATCTCTTCATGTGGTGTTTCGTCAATACTCCCTAAGCATTCGCAGCCCCGGCTCCAGCTCCCGGGAATCCAAACAAACCGGTTTGCCATACCGCTGTATACGGCAAGTTCGGAAAGCGAAATTTGATCCCCTGCCGATTGCAAAACAGCTGTAAGCAGATGGAACACATATTCCACCTCGTTGCCGTCGCAGTGAATGTCCGGGATGTTTGCTATCACATTTTTCTTCATCAAAACCCTCTTTTCCTATTGATTGAATCTACATTTCTGCAAATTGTTACAACAATTTATTGTAGATTATAATGTAAAACGGTACGGATTTCAAGGCAATGGTGCCGTGTTTTTGTGATTTTTTATTGCATTTAGGTTCAAATCCATCCTGTTCCTTGATTGCCGATTCCTTTGCTGTGAAAAGAACGCCCAAAAGCAGCTTGCTTTTTTAGCCTCCGAAATGCAAAAAGCAGGGGTGAGACCAGCCCGATGGACTGTTCCAACCCCTGCTTTATCGCTATTTGCCTGTGTTTTGAGCTGTTTTTTACCCCTAAAAGCATGAAGAACCCTCTCTTGTCTTGGTAGACAAAAGAGGGTTCTTTCGTGGTACGGGTAGTGGGGGTCGAACCCACATGAATCACTTCACAGGAACCTAAATCCTGCGCGTCTGCCAATTCCGCCATACCCGCTTATCTGTTGTCTGATTTTTTCTGTCTGTCACAGTATACCGCATATTTTGTTCCGGGAGCCGCATGATACGCCCGGCATTCCACGCAGCGACCCCTTCGGGGACACTTTTTGCGCGGACAGGGACAGGATTCCTTCGGAAGACGGTTCTTCTGTTCGGCGCTTATCTTTTTCTCATGCATTCGATTCCCTTTTTCTGTTTCAGAAGCAAACTGGTTTCGGGACAGTTCTCTCCCGACTTCTGCAGTTTCACGGCGTTCACCCCCCGGATGATTCCGTATTTTCACCGGTGAAAACGCAGAAGAGCCGGCGTCCCAGACCAAAGGGCTCAAAAAACAACAGGATTTTCAATGAATGGTTGCTGAACAATGGCACAATGAAAAAATGCAGCCGCAAAGCGGCTTTACCCAGTAAGTATTAATTATAAACTACTTTTTAGGGCTTGTCAAACGCATCGGTGGTGTCGGGATTCTTTCTTTTGCGGGAATACCAAAAAGGACAGAAAACGGCAGGACGAGTCTGCCACCGGAGGAAAATCCAGCAGGGAGATAAAGGGAGATCGGGAAGAAAAAACAATTTTGTTGAAATCATACCAATTTAGTATAACATTCAAAATCCCTCTGTTTTTTTAGGGGTTTTCGTGATATACTATTTATGGTTTCCTCCGCTTGGCGGGAAGACCCGCCGTCGGAAAAGATCGGCAGGGAATCCGATGGGACGACCGCAGCGTTTCGGGCGTGTTTATTGATGCTGAACGCGGGGTGCGGCTCCGGTTGTTTATGTTATTAAAAGAAATGAGGTCGATTTTATGGGAAAGCGCATCACGGATAAAGTGACCTGGGTCGGGAAGGTGGACTGGGAGCTGAAAAAGTTCCACGGAGACGAGTTTTCCACCCACCGCGGCTCTTCCTACAACTCTTATTTGATTCGGGATAAAAAAACGGCGCTGATCGACACGGTTTGGCTGCCCTATGATAAGGAGTTCGTCAGCCGCCTGAAGGAGGAGATCGATTTATCCGCCATCGATTATGTCATCGCCAATCATGGCGAGGTCGATCACAGCGGTGCGCTGTCCGCCCTGATGCGGGAAATTCCCGGCACCCCGATCTACTGCACCGCCAACGCGGTCAAGTCCATCAAAGGGCAGTATCATGAGGACTGGAATTTTGTCACGGTAAAGACCGGCGATACGCTGGAACTGGGGGATACCACCCTGACTTTCATTGAAGCGCCGATGCTTCACTGGCCGGATACCATGTTTACCTACATGAGCGGCGAGAACATTCTGTTCAGCAACGACGGTTTCGGTCAGCATTTCGCCTCCGAATCCCTGTATAACGACACGGTGGATCACAGCGAACTGATGGCGGAAGCGATCAAGTATTACGCCAATATCCTTTCCCCCTTCAATCCAATGGTTACCCGCAAGGTGAAGGAAATCCTCGGCATGAACCTGCCGATCACCATGATCTGTCCGAGCCATGGCGTCATCTGGAAAGACAACCCCACCCAGATCGTCGAAAAATATCTGGAATGGGCGGCGGATTATCAGGAAAACCAGATCAGCATTGTGTACGACACGATGTGGAACGCCACCCGCCGGATGGCAGAGGCGATCGCGGACGGCATCCGGGACGCCGATCCCTCTATTACGGTGAAGCTGTTCAGTGCGTCCAAAACCGATAAGACGGACATTATCACCGAGGTGTTCCGCTCCCGCGCGGTATTGATGGGCTCGCCAACGGTGAACAACGGCTACCTTTACGCTATCGCCGGTATTCTGGAGCTGATTCGCGGCGCGAAACTCAAAAAGAAGAAGGCCGCGGCCTTCGGCAGCTATGGCTGGAGCGGTGAAGCGGTCAAGCTGATGAACGAGGAATTGACCAAGGCCGGTTTTGAAGTGGTGGACGACGGTTTCCGCACCACCTGGGCTCCGGACGAGGATGTGCTTGCCAAACTGCGGGAATTCGGCTCCGCCTTTGTCGGCAAGCTGTAAAAGAAAAGACGGGCTGTATGCCTGTATGCGCGCCCCCTGACCGGCTTCTGCCGCAGGGGGCGCGTTTTATGTATTCCCCAATTTGCAGACATATGGTATAATACTGTTTAGGAGAAATGCGAAAGCATTTTCGACTGCGCCGCCAACAAAGGCTCGCATAGAATCCGGCTGGGCGGCGCTGTGGTATAATGTCGTTTGGGAAAATGCGAAAGCATTTTCGACTGC
>CAJJLZ010000046.1 GCA_905192745.1 uncultured Oscillospiraceae bacterium | reverse complement strand
GAGCACCTGACTCTTAATCAGGGTGTCCCGGGTTCGAGTCCCTGATGGTGCACCATATGGCCCGTTGGTCAAGTGGCCTAAGACTCCGGCCTCTCACGCCGGCAACACGAGTTCGAATCTCGTACGGGTCACCATACCAAGAGCATCCGCAGGAGGATTTGGTTTCTTCTGCGGATTCCAAGGCAAAATCCCTTTCGGGGTTTTGATATAAGTCGGTGTCGATGGCGGTGAGGGTACACCCGTTCCCATCCCGAACACGGCAGTTAAGCTCACTTGCGCTGAAAATACTTGGCTGGAAGCGGCCCGGGAAGATAAGCAGATGCCGACACAAATATTCCTCCTTAGCTCAGTCGGTAGAGCATGCGGCTGTTAACCGCAGGGTCGTTGGTTCGAGCCCAACAGGGGGAGCCAAATCAGGATGCGATAAAACATCCTGCATAGTTGGTGTCGATGGCGGTGAGGGTACACCCGTTCCCATCCCGAACACGGCAGTTAAGCTCACTTGCGCTGAAAATACTTGGCTGGAAGCGGCCCGGGAAGATAAGCAGACGCCAACATCCAAAAACCTGTCGAGGTTTCTCGACAGGTTTTTTCTTGTGAATTTGTGAACTTGTGAATGGATAAAGGCTCTCGTCTTGGACTAAACCAGTTCTTTACGGGGGGATTTGGCTGAAAGCATTTTTCTGCTACACCTACAAAGACTTATAAGATGATTCTCGTCTATATAATCAATAAAAAATGGAAAAATTTTCAAATAAAATCTTTCCAAACCGGAATATTCTGATATAATAAATCCAGTAAAGCCGGATTCATAGAGTTACGCCGCTCCGTAACGTCGATGCGGAACCGGTCTGGGCGTCAAAAGAAAAATCCGGAATTTTCAATAGCTGGAGGAACTTCGTTGCCAATGATACCGATTTTTGCAGGGGGCGGACTACCCGATATACTTACCAACCGTCGGTTTTCTCTTTCCGACGGGGAACCGAACATTCTGGCACGGTCGCACAACGCGATTCCCTATAATAAAAACGTAACCCTCAACCTTGGCGGGCGGCCGGCCGATGGAGGATGAAGCGGTATATTTTTTTATTTATCTGGATAACGCAACGTTCACCGCGGATTTCCTCGGCCGGATTTTTCCGGAAAGCAGTGCGGCGGGATTCGCCTCCGCCGACGAAGGGGCGCGCGATCGGTGGGTGAGCTATCTCAAGGCGGGGAATCAGCCGTCTGCTCCTACAGCGTATATTCGACTGTATTGAAAAAGATGGAGGGGAAGGGGAGAAAACCGGATGCGCCGGAAAAAAGTCGGGCTCCTGCTCACGCTGGGGGTTGTGCTGGCCGTAGCCTGCTGCATCGGTTATACGCGTTTTATAGAAAAGAAAATTTATGAGGAAAGCACCAGCCATCTTGAGGAAATTTATACTCAGGTGAACACGTCCTTCACCTCGCTGGTATCAAAAAACTGGAATCTCCTCAAAGACTGGGAATATTACATCCATGACGCGGTGAAAAACGAGGAGCCCGCGCTGACGGATTTCATCCAACAGGCAAAGGATCAGTGGAACATCACCTATTTTTATTTTCTGGACCGCAGCGGCAATTTTTTTACCTTCAGCGGGATGACCGGTTATCTGGATCTGGGTCCGCAGCTTCTTCAGTTGATGCTGGAAGGGGAAAACGTGGTGGTGGACGGTACGCTTCCCAACGGCAAATCGCTGACCATTTTCGCTGTCCCGGTGGAGGAAGGGCGATACAAGGGCTTTGAGTATACCGCCATCGGCATCGGATATAATAACGAGGATATGGAACGGGCGCTGAATGTGGAAGCCTTTTCCGGCCAGTCGGACTGTTATGTGGTGTATCCCGACGGGCGCGTTCTGCTGTCCACCCGTGTGAAGGACGCTCAGCCGTATAACTATATGGCGTATTTGTCAGAGAATGCGGCGCTTGAAGACGGCGACGCGGAGCGGATCGGCCGGGAACTGGAAACGGGGAGCACGGGCACCGCACAGTTTCGGATCGGGGCGGATGAATATTATCTGATTTATCAGCCCGTTGGTTTTCAGGGTTGGATGATGCTGGGGATCGTGCCGAAGGATGTGGTCAACGCCAACATGAGCCAGATTCAGCAGGTCACGGTGCTGGTGATGTCCCTGACGTTTTCCCTGATCGCGGTGGTCGGGCTGGCCTACTTCCGGCAGCAAAGCCGCCGGGATATCCATCATAAGGAACTGGAAATCCGGTATCGCGAGCAGTTGTTTGGAATGCTGGCCAGCAACGTGGATGATATTTTTGTGATGTTTTCTACGGGAAATTACGCGGTGGAATACGTCAGTTCCAATGTGGAGCGGGTTCTCGGTATTCCAGCGGAGGCGGTGAAAAGCGATATACGGGTGCTCAAATCCTCTGCTATCGGGTCGGAGGACGACCTTCTGTCCGGCGATCTGGGCGCCATGGCCCTGGGGGAATTCTGGAAAAAGGATCGTGAACGTCTCCACCAGCAAACGGGTGAGCGGCGATGGTATCAGGAGACACTGTACCGCGTTTCCATCGAAAACACGGACAAATTTATTCTGGTTCTGTCCGACAGAACCAGCGAGCGGCAGAACCATAACCGTCTGCAGCAGGCGCTGGATATCGCCAAATCCGCCAACAAGGCCAAAAGCCGTTTTCTCGCCAACATGTCCCACGATATCCGGACCCCGATCAACGCGATCATCGGCATGACGCAGATCGCAAAGGACCGTCTGGCGATGGATGAACCGGGAAAGGAGACGCAGCAGGTCGGCGACTGTCTGGATAAGATCCGGATTTCATCCCGGCATCTGCTGAGTCTCATCAACGATGTGCTGGATATGTCCAAAATTGAAGGCGGCCAGATATCCCTGCAGGAGGACGCCTGCCGGCTGGATGAGATCGTGGAAGGGATCGTGGCCATCGTCGGGCCGCAGGCGGCCGCCCGGTCGCAGACGCTGACCGTCGATACCGCCGGAGTCGTTCACCGGTCGTTTGCGGGGGACAGGCTGCGGCTCAACAAGATCCTGCTCAACCTGCTTTCCAACGCAGTGAAATACACCGGGGAAGGGGGATGGATCCGTTTTGGCGTTGACGAACTGGAGTCGGACAATCCCAACTACGCCGTGCTCCGGTTTACCGTGGCGGATAACGGAATGGGCATGTCTCCCACCTTTATGGAACGGATTTTTGAGCCGTTTTCGCGCAGCGAGCAGGCAATCGCCGCCCAGATCCAAGGTACGGGCCTCGGAATGTCCATCACCAGAGCGGTGGTTGATGCAATGGGAGGAACGATTACGGTCGCCAGTCGGGAAAATGAGGGCACCTCCTTCTGCGTGATTCTGGAATTTCGCAGGGAATCAATGGAAGAACCGTTCCCCGCCGAAAAGCCGGAAACCGGCGAACGATACGATTACCGCGGCAGGCGCTTCCTTCTGGCGGAGGATAATGAACTGAACGCGGAAATCCTGATCGAATTGCTGAAGATGCAGGGAGCGGACGTGGAATGGGCGGTCAACGGCGAAGAGGCGGTGCAGAAGTTTCAAAATCATCCGCCGGGGTATTACGATGCGATTTTCATGGACGTTATGATGCCGCGGATGAACGGGTACGAAGCGACCGCCGCGATTCGGAAGCTGCCGCGCGGGGACGCCGCCGCCATCCGGATCATCGCCATGACCGCCAATGCGTTTGTTGAGGATGTTCAGGCCGCGCTGGACGCCGGGATGAACGCCCATGTATCCAAGCCGGTGGATATGGATCGGTTGGCGTATCTCCTGAACAAATTATAAAACGGCCGTCCGGATAATACAGCAGGTCTGCCTGAAGGAGCAGAACGGAAGAAGCCGCCGCATACGAAATGCGGCGGCTTCTTCCGTTCTGTATATTTTTTCGGCCGGCTACAGCTTCTGTTCAAAATGGCGGTCCAGAACCACGGCGGTAGAGGCGACCGCCTCCGCGTAAGGCCCGAGGCGGGAAGAGAGCACGTCCACCGGATGAACGCGGGTGATGATCGCCTTGCGGCGGATCTGTTCCGCGATCCGGGAGAGCAGCAGCTCCGGGCGGTAACCAAACTCCCCGTACAGCACCACGCAGTCCGGATCAAAAAGATTGACGGCGGTGACCAATCCGGCGGCGAGACAGCCTGCCAGATAATCCAGAATCGACAGCGCCTCCGGCTCGCCGCGGCAGGCGCTGTCCACGACCGTTTCATACCGGTCGAATCCGAACCGCCGCTTCAGGGCGGAGAGGGTGGCGTATTGTTCCAGACAGCCGGTATTGCCGCAGGGGCAGGCGAGGCCGTCCGGATCGATGCTGGTGTGGCCCA
Organism: uncultured Oscillospiraceae bacterium; assembly: GCA_905192745.1. Lineage (GTDB taxonomy): Bacteria > Bacillota > Clostridia > Oscillospirales > Acutalibacteraceae > Avimonas. Next base: position 6,870 of record CAJJLZ010000046.1, on the reverse strand, counting down.
GTTCCCCCGCGTATCCCGCGCAGCCCCGGAATACCCGCCCGTCCCGGATCAGGCAGGAGCCGATGCCGTGGGAGATCAGGACGAAGAGCGGGCTGCGGTAAGCCGCGACCGCGCCGGACTGGATTTCGGTCATTGCCAGAAGAACGGCGTTGTTTTCCAGAAAAACCGGCAGGCCGAACATCTCCCGAAGGCGGGCGGCGATCGGCAGATGGTGGAACAGCTCAAAGTTCGGGGGGGTGAGGATTACCCCCTCCCGATAGTCCAGCGGGCCGGGGCTGCTGACGCCGATCCCCGCCACCCGTTCGGCGGGGATTCGCCGGCGGGACAACAGGGCGCGGACGGTTTCCCCAATCCAGACAACGGCCTCTTCCGCGTTGGAAAAGCGGTCGGCCGGATCTTCCACACAGTCCACCAGCTCCGCCTTCAGATTGGTGAGAAGCACCTGCAGGCGGCGGCGGTGCAGGCTGACCCCCACGGCATAGCGGAAGTCCGGCACAATGTCCAGCAGGATGGGCTTCCGCCCCTTTTGGGTGTCGGTGGTCCCGATTTCCCGCAGTTGTCCTTCCGCGATCAGATCGTTTGTAATCATGGTAACGGCGGATTTGGACATCCCGGTTTCCTTGGCCAGCTGAACGCGGGACACCGGCTGCCGGCGGATGCGGCCCAGAATCAGCGCCCGGTTGTCGCTGCGCAGCGTGTTCGTGTTGGAGCCGTTGGCTTTCATGGCGGATTTCCTCCCTTTCCGGCGGGAGACTGGCCCCGGCCGCGTTCTTTTCTTATTGTATTATTTTTTTTCATGAATGTAAAGAAAGAACTTGCAATCCGGGGAATAATGCGATACAATCAAGTCGATAGTTCAAGAGTTGAACAAATTGAAAAATAAGGAGGAAGCCCGGATGACGGCCGATGCGCTGACCATATTTCAAAAGGGCTTTAACTACTCCCAGGACGGCCCGGGGAACCGGCTGGTTTATCATCTGCAGGGATGCAATCTGGCCTGCCGCTGGTGCTCGAATCCGGAGGGCATTCCCGCCGAACCGCCGTTGATGGCGGTGAAGGCGCCGCTTCTGGACGCGGTTTGTCCTCACGGCGGGGTACGGGGCGGCGTGCTGGACCGGTCGGTCTGCCGGAACTGCGCGGGACGGGAATGCGTAACCGTCCACCGGAACGACGGGCTGGTCTGCCGCGGCCATACTGTGCCGCTGACGGCGCTGCGGGACGAGGCACTCCGCAGCCGGGGGATGTTTTTTGACGGCGGAGGGATTACCCTGACCGGCGGGGAACCGACCCGGCAGTTCGGCGCGGTGAAGGCGTTCCTCGCCATGATGAAGGCGGAAGGAATCTCCACCGCGATGGAGACCAACGGCTCCCATCCCGACCTGCCGGCGCTGTTTCCCCTGATCGATACCCTGATGATGGATTTCAAGCATCCGGACAGCGGGAAACACCGGGAGTTCACCGGCGCGGGGAACGAGACGATCCGGGCGAATATCCGGGCCGCCGCCGAACGCCATCCGCGGTTACAGCTCCGGACGCCGCTGATCGGCGGCTTCAATGTGGGGGAGAAGGAGCTGGACGGTTTTCTGGCCTTTTTCCGACAGCTGCGGGACAGCGGAACGCCGATGGAAAACGTCACCATGGAATTTCTCCGCTACCACGAATACGGAAAGGAAAAATGGGCGCAGTGCGGCTGGGAGTACCGGATGGAGAACGGCGCGGTGTCCCCGGAATGGGTGAAACGGTACGAAGATGCGTTCCGGGAAAGCGGTTTCCGCGTCGTCCGGACGTGACCGGACGGCCCGGGCCGATTGAAATCGGAGAAAGACGCAGACAGGATTATTGACCTGAAAGGAAGGAATCGTATGAAAAGCATGAGCGTTGCCGGCGTCTATACGGCGGAAGCCATTACGGAGAAGGCCAGATCGCTGTTCCGGGAGGAGCGCGCCATGAAACGGATGGACGGGTGGTTCTTTGTCAGGGAGCTGATGCGGGAGGGCGAGGAAAAATACGCCGCCCTGTCCTCCGGGCTCCGCGCGGCAGAGACCCTGCGGGATACGCTGCGGCGTTTCCCCCTTTCCCTGAGCGACAGCGCGGTTTTTGCCGGCACCCAGCGAGACGCCTTCGCCCGTACCTACGCCCTGATTAATCCTGCCTTCAAGGTGGAGGAGTTTTCCGGCTACTGCGATCCGACCGGCGTGTTCGGGGATATCGAGCCGAATGCGGAAATTCCCCGCGAGCGGATTGCGTCTCTGCGGGAATACAATAAGAACAGCCCCTACGTCCGGGCGCTGGATGCGACCTATCAGGCGGCGGAGGAATACACCGCCGAAGTGGCCTTTTTCGTTGAGCAGGTGACCGGCCACGTCATCCCGGACTTCCGTTTCGCGGTGGCCAACGGGGTGGACGCGGTGATCGCCCGGCTGGACGAACGGATCGCGGCGGAGACCGATCCGGAAAAGCGGGAAAACCTGAAAGCCATGGCGATTGCGCTGGACGGCGTGAAGGTGCTTGCCGCCCGGTATGCCGATCTGGCGGGGGAGCGGCAGACGACGGCGGACGAAAGCCGCCGGGCTGAGCTTCGGCTGATGGAGCAGACTCTGCGCAAGGTGCCGGCGAAGGGCGCGGATACCCTGTATGAGGCAATCCAGTCCTTCCTTCTGCTGTGGCAGGTGATGTGTCTGGAACAGACCCCCAATCCCTTCGCCCTGTCGGTCGGGAACGCCGACCGGATTTTTGAACCCTACCGCGCGAAGGAGGGGATGGATCGGGCGACCGCCTCCGCGCTGTTCAAGCATTTTCTGGTGTTCTTCAACGTGGGCGACCGGAGCTGGGCCATCTCCCAGAACGTGCTGCTCGGCGGGAAGGACCGGGAGGGCCGCGACCTCACCAACGAAATGACCTACGCCATTCTGGACGCATATTACGACATGAACCTGCCCCAGCCCATCCTGTCGGTGAAGCTCCACCGGAATACGCCGGAGCCGCTTTACGCCAGCCTCGGCCGTTTCTTCTTCACCCCCGGCTGCCTGACCCCCTCCCTCTTCAACGACGAATCGGTGTTCGCCATTCTGGAGGAAAACGGCTTTGATCCGGCGGACTGGGAGGATTACTCGGTCGCGGGCTGTCAGGAGCCGCTTATCATGGGCAAGGATAACGGCAACACCACCAACAGTTGGTTCAACCTGCCGAAAATTCTGGAGCTGACCCTGAACGACGGCCGCTCCACCCTGACGGGCAGGCGGATCGGCCCGGCGGTGGGGGAGGACGACCCGCTCGCCCTGCTGAAAACCGTGAGGGAACGCTTCTATGAGCGGGCCGACTGGTTCGCGGATAAAATGGCGGAGGCCGCCAACAGCGCATCAAGGGCGGTTTCCCTGCTGCCCGTTCCCTTCCTCAGCGCCTTTATGGGGGGAACCGAAACCGGCTACGATATGCGGGACACGCGCCATCAGGGGACGAAATACAACGCGTCCGGCTGCCTGATCCATGGCCTGTCGGTGGTTGCGGATTCCTTTGTCGCCATCGACTGCCTGCTGGAGCAGCGGCCGGAGGACGCGGGCCGCTTGCTGGACGCGCTGCGGAACGATTTTGAGGGGGATGAGGAACTGCGGCAGTTCCTGCTTTCCTGTCCGAAGTTCGGCAACAATGACCCGACGGCGGACGGGGAGGCACGGGAGGTCGCCGTCCGGATTTCCGATATCGTCCGTTCCAAGAAAAATTATCTGGGCAACCCCTTCCGCGCCGACTGGAGCACCCCTTCCACCCACCTGCTGTACGGTTACTGGGTAGGGGCCACCCCCGACGGCCGCCCGGCGCGGGAGATGCTGAACTACGGCGTAGACCCCTTCTATGGAGACGCGCAGTCCGGGCTGGGCTTCCGCACCCTCTCCACCCAGAAGCTTCCCTTCCGGAAGATGAACGGCGGATACGCCTCCCATTTCGGGATCGATCCGCACTATTTCCGGGGCGCCTCCTATGAGGAAAAGGGCGTGGAATTCCGCGATCGGGTGATCCGGCCCCTGTTTTTCAACGAGGAGCAGGAGGGGCTGTCTCCCTTCTACCTCTATGTCAACGTCACCACGCCGGAGATGCTCCGCAAGGTGCTGGCCAACCCGAAAAAATACGCGCCGAGCGGGGTTTATATCATGCGCATCCACGGCACCTTCGTCAATTTTCTCGACCTGTCCCCGGCGATTCAGAACGACATCATCCGTCGGCTGGATCCCTGCTCCACCGCCCTTTGACAATATCCGGAAAAGGAGAAATCGGTTATGCGCGTAATCGGTCTGGATATCGGCACCACCACCCTCTGCGCGCTGGTGCTGGACGGCGGCACCGGCGAGGTTCTGCACAGTGAAACCGTCAAAAACGATTCCTTCCTGCCCTCCCCCCATCCGTGGGAAAAGCTCCAGGACCCCCGCCGGATTGAAACGCTGGCGATGGGACTGGCCGAAGCCCTTAAGGCGCGGTTTTCCCCTGTCGGCGGAATCGGCCTGACCGGCCAGATGCACGGCATCCTGTACCTCGACCGGGAGGGGGAGCCGGTCTCCCCCCTGACCATCTGGCAGGACGGGCGGGGCGATCTGCGGATGGCCGACGGACGGAGCTATGCACAGGCGCTGTCGGAGCGCAGCGGCTATCCGCTGGCGACCGGCTACGGCACGGTCACGCACTTCTATAACAGGCAAAACGGGCTGGTGCCGGCAAACGCCGTCACCGGCAGCACCATCCACGCCTATCTGGGGATGCGGCTGGCCGGACGGCGCACCCCGCTCCTCCACCTTTCCGACGCGGCGAGCTGGGGGATGGCGGACGCCGCGCGGGGGGATTTCGACCGGACGGCGATGGAACGCGCGGGGCTGGACCCGGCCTTTTTCCCCGGTGTGGTACCGGACGGGGAGCTGCTGGGAAAAACAGCGGACGGCATCCCGGTCTCTCCCGCCATCGGAGACAATCAGGCCAGCTTCCTCGGCACCGTGCGGGAGATGGAGGACAGCATTCTGGTGAACGTCGGCACCGGCAGCCAGATTTCGGTCTGGACGCCTCGGCCGGTGGTCCTTCCGTCCGCGGAGGCCCGCCCCTGCATGGACGGCGCGTTCCTGCTGGTGGGGTCCTCCCTCTGCGGCGGGCGGGCGTTCGCCGCGCTGGAGAAGTTTTACCGAGAGGCCGCGGAACTGGCCGGCGGGCCGGTCGGTTCCCTTTACGACGGGATGGAGCGGCAGGCGGAGGCCTGCCTGCACGCGCCGGGCCGGCTGACGGTGGACACCCGCTTTTCCGGCACCCGGCAGAATCCCGGGCTGCGGGGCGGAGTCGCGGGGCTGGAGCTGGATAATTTTCATCCCGGCTTTTTCACCCTCGGCGTGCTGGAGGGGATCGTGGAGGAGCTGTACGGCTTCTATCGGGAGATGGAGCCGCATCTGCCCAAAAAGCCGACCCGTTTGGTCGGCGCGGGGAATGGACTGCGGAAAACCCGTCTGCTCCAAACCCTGTTTGCCGAGCGCTTCGGCCTCCCCCTGTCTATCCCGGTTCATCAGGAGGAGGCCGCCTACGGCGCGGCTCTTACCGCGCTGGTCGGCGCGGGAGCGGCCGGAAATATTGCCGAGGCGCAGGCGGTTATCCGTTACCGGCCCGGCGAAATGGTGGAAAACGTAGAAAATAAATGAACTTTTAGTAGAAAGGAAAGTGTATATACAATGAGTAAATCATATGAAGAGCTGGCGTCCCGCCCGATTTTTTTTGAACGGAACCGTGTTTTCCGCATTTATCAGGGCGGCGCGCTGTTCCATCCCCTTTTTGGAGACCCGGCGGCGGACAACAATCACCCCGAGGAATGGATCGCCTCCAGCGTGAAGGCGCTGAACAAAATCCCGGAAGGGGAACACGAGGGCGTTTCCCGGGTGGCGGGCACCGACGTATATCTCGACGAGCTGATCGAGGCGGAACCGGCGCTGGTTCTGGGGGACCGGAAGGATGTGGGGATCCTCGTCAAAGCGCTGGACAGCGCCGTCACCCTCCCCATCCAAACTCACCCCACCAAGGCGTTTTCCCGGGAACATTTTCATGTGAATTACGGCAAGACCGAATCCTGGCTGGTGCTGGATACCCGTCCGGGCGCGACCATCGGCTATGGCTTCAAGCGTCCGGTCACGCAGGAGGAATTCAAGACGGCGGTTCACGCCAGCGAAACGGATAAGGACGCGGTAGCCTCCCTGCTCAACTTTATCCCGGTGCAGAAGGGGGATGTGTACCTGATCCCGGCGGGGATGGTCCATGCGATCGGTGCGGGCTGCCTGATGCTGGAGGTACAGGAGCCGACCGACTTCACCATCCAGCCGGAGGAATGGTTCGGGGACTACCATCTGGATGAAAACGAGCGCTTCATCGGACTGGACGAGGATACCGCGCTTTCCTGCTTCGACTACTCGATGGTGGGGGAGAAGGCGGTGCGGCGGGGGAAGATGATCCCCGTCGTGCTGTCCGAAACCGATGCCGTCCGGTCCGAGCAGCTGATCGGGTACGACGACACTCCCTGCTTCGCCCTTCGCCGCCACACGCTGAAGAACGGCGGGGAATTTTGCCCTGCGGCCGGCCCGGCGGTCTTTCTGGTTGGGGAAGGCGGCGGCGTGATCGCGCAGGACGGCTGGAGCCGCGAGCTTCGCAAAGGGGATTATTTCCTCCTGCCCTTCGCGGCGGCCGGCAAATGCGCCGTCCGCACCGACGGGGAACTCACCTTGCTGGAATGCCTGCCCCCCAGAGAGTAAGCAGGACACGGGAATATTTACGAAGAAGCCCGCCGGGATACATCCCGGCGGGCTTCAGCTTGTCGAAAAACCAGCAAGCAAATAGCAATATGCACCAATGTGGAATTCT
>CAJJLZ010000045.1 GCA_905192745.1 uncultured Oscillospiraceae bacterium | reverse complement strand
ATCCCTTTATATGCTTCTTTTGGAGAAATGCAAAAGCATTTCTCCTTTTTTGTGTCCTTATATAAATCCGGAACGAGTCGGGGCGGTACGGGGGAGGCGCCAAATCAGAAAGCGTCCATACCGCTTAAATTGTAAAGGTTCAGGCGGGACATTTTCCGCCTGAACCGCGTCTGCATCGTTGGCGGACATCGGCCCGCCTGCCTCTTCATCCCTGCTAGGCAATAACAAATTGTGCGTTTGGAAACTTATCCGTAAATTCTCTGTCCAGCGGGATATTGGTAATCACATAATCGATATGGCATATGTTCTCGATCAAAAAGACCGAGGTGTTATTAAACTTACTGCCGTCGGACAGCAGTACCCTTTTCCCCGCGTTCTTCAGCATGGATTTGCGCAGGGGGACTTCCGATTCATAGCAGTCATAGATATTTCCGTCCGTCCCTATTGCCTGAGCGGAAAAGAACGCATAATCGGCATGAAGATTCCCGATCAGGTGTTCGGCAAAGCCGCCGGTAAGAACCGCCTTGTTTTCTCTGGAGACATGGCCCCCTGTACAGAACGCGCGAATATCGTACTGCGCCAACTGACAGATACTGTCGATGCTGTTGGTAGCCACCGTAATATTCTTGATCGCCGCCAGATAATCGATCATATAGTAAGACGACGTGGAGCCGTCCAGATAAAGAACGTCGCCTTCGTTAACCAGCGATGCGGCGCGGCGGGCGATTCGCTTTTTCTCCAGCGGATTCTCATGGCTTCGCATGGAAAACGGAATTACCCGATTCCCGGATGTCATCAATTCCACTCCGCCGTAGCTCCGCTTCACAAGCCCCCGGTTTTCAAGGAGCGCCAGGTCCCTCCGGATGCTGGACGCACTGATATGCAGTTCTCTGGACAGGAACTCCACCGTTACATACTGGCAGGAATTCAGGATCAGCAGGATCTCGTTGAGCCGCTCATTTTTTTGCATTCTATCGCTCCCTTTTTGCGCACTGTTGCGTGTTTTCCGCGAATTCAACGAACGTTTCTCAACATTCATGCCGTTGTTGTTTTCGTGTTCCTGTTTAATTATAATATAGAAAGACGATTCCGTTCAAGACCATTTGTGTGAAATTGTGATGGCTTTCCGGTCAGATGAGGTACAGCGTGCCTGAATACGCAAATTGTGCGTATTTCTGATTGTACGGTCACGCCGGCCGACTATTTTACCGACAGGATGAGCGGTTAATCTACTATGGAAAAGGAGAGTGTGAATTTGTGAAAATGACCAAGAGATCCAAAAAAGTTATTGTTCTGTTTCTTGCTGTTGCCTTAATCGTTTCTCTGATCAGCGCCGGCGGAGTGATTGTGTCGGCTTCGGGAACTATCTTTTCTCAGGATTTTTCCTCGGTAAAAGCGGACGATCCCCTGCCGAACGGATTTGAGGTGCAGAATGGAACGGTAAAATCCGGGGATGGTTATCTGGAGTTGTCGGCGGGATCGGCGCTGCTTCTTCCGTCCGATGTTACCAGCGAGGACTTTACCTACGAAGTGAAATTCACAATCGTCAGCGCTAATGAGCCGAGCCGGTGGGCCGGCTTTATGTTCCGTTATATGAGTTCCCGGCAGTATATGCAGATGTGCTGCCGTCAAAGCGCGGATGCCGCCGGCGGTATTGACTGTGCGTACAACAACAGCGGGAGATGGGAATATCCTGCAAACGCGAAGGGCTCTTACCTCCAGTCGATCGACCCCAATAAGGTATATACCGCCAAAATCGTCGTAAAAGGTACGGATATTGCACTCTCCCTGAACGGAACCATCTGTGTGATCTCCAAAACCCCGCTGAAATGCAACGGCCGTTTTGGCGTTCAATCGAACGGCAGCGTTGTTCGGGTATATGGCGTATCTGTCTCGGAGGCGGAAGAGGTTCCCTCCGAGATTCCGGATCAGTCGACCGATGTGAAAAACGTATACGAGCCGGAAACGGGAATTATCTCGGCTCCCACGGTAATTCAGACGATCGATTCGGATGCGCGGCTGAATGCTCTGAATGCTGCGGGCGAGCGTACACAGGTGGCCCGGTTCGCGCTTGCCGACAAAAACCTGAACGTCCGGGTAGGAGAAAAATCCTATACGCTGGATGAGATTCTGGCGAAGTGCGGAACTGCCGTCCTTCCGATGTTTGTTACCTCCGATCAGGAAACCGCGGCCGCTTTTTCTGATCACGTTCTTCTCAGCAATACGCTCGATGTGATTCTGGCGTCGGACAATGTGGAAGCGCTGAAAGCCGCCTGGGCGATCAACAAGGGCGGCGTCCGGTACGCCTATCTGGCCGGCGCTGTCTCTGAAACGAATACCGTGGCCAAAATTTCCCGGGACGCGCATACCGCCTGCGCAACCATTGCGGTGGTCGAGCCGAACGGTCAGATGAACCGGGAGGCTGCGGAATACCTGCAGCTTCGCGCGCTGTCCGTGTGGATGGATTCCATGCAGGGGACGGACGAACAGGGCGTTTACGCCGCGGTGGACTGCGGGGCGAACGGGGTAACGGTGGATGACTTTACCACCGCTTACCGCCTGTATGAAAAAGTAACCAAACCCACCAATATCCGCAAAACATTTATCGTGGGTCACCGCGGTCTGCCGACCGCCGCTCCGGAAAACTCGAAAGAGGGGTATGAAGAAGCGCTGAAGGCCGGCGCCGACGCGATCGAGTGCGACACGCAGATTACCTCCGACGGCGTTTTGGTCTCGAACCACAATGGCTCCGTGGACGGCTACACAACGGCTGGCGCTTCCGGGGCGATTTCCAGCTTCACTTGGGATCAACTGAGCAAATTCACCCTGAATCCTGTCGGCAAATATACTACCTCACAGTTCTGCAAAATGGAGTGGTATTTCCAGATCCTGAAGGACAATCCCAAGGCTGTAGGCTTTGTGGAGCTGAAGGACTACAACGACAATGTGGTCAAGAAAACCGTGGAGCTGATGGAATCCATGGGCGTTCAGGATCAGGTCGTGTTTATCTGTTTTGGCGACAGCGGTCTGATAAGCGCCAAAAAGTATGCTCCCTATGCGGCAACGGCGCGTTTGGCATCAGGAGTTTACAACAGCGCTGCGAGCGTAAATGGGAACCTTTTCACAATAATGAAAACCATTGGCCTTACCGCCTCTTCCCCGGACTATGGCAGCGGGGACATTACCCGCCAGTTAATCGAAGCGGGCCGTCACCGCGGCATCATCTTCCAGACATGGACGGTAAATGCGCTGCGGGACATCCGGGCACAGCACCGGATCGGCGTGGACTGTGTTACGACCGATTACGCGAACTATTCGAACGATGATTCGCTGAACGCTTACCGCAACGTTTCCGCCGCCGGACTTTTCGGGCCGATCAGCGAACCGTCCACCAGCGAATCGGAGGGGAGCACGGCCGCCACTGCCGCGACAACGGCCACCGTTTCCGCCGAGCGGTCCACGACCGCTGCCAACCCGCAGGGGACCACCTCCACCGGGAAAGCGGACAACGTGGAGACCGGTGAAGAATCCGTTCTGCCGTATGTACTGCTCACCGCCGCCGCCGCGCTGGCGCTGGCGATAAGCCGGATTCGGCGCAAAGCGGGCGTTTGAGCAAAACACTAAATAAAAAAGGAAAGGAATACCACGCAGGTCTTCCTTTCCTTTTTCTATTTGTTTCACCCATCATCCCACGCTTACATAGCCAAGTACAACAGCGCGAGCACCAGCTCAATGGGCGCGTTGTTTTTTACCAGCAGCACGGCAATCATCAGAAGGAAAAGCTGTTCCTGATCCTGTCCGAAGCGGGACAGAAACGAGCCGGAACGGGACGGAACGGCCAGCCGATCCGGTTTCTGCGGCCCGCAGGACCGTTCCGGTTCACAGGCGGGACCCGGCGGCGCGGGGATATCCATGGAAGCCGCCGAGGGCGGTTCCTCGCTGACAAACCGCCGGGCACGCTGCTGCATCTGCCGCACGCGTTCGGCCGCCTCCTGCTGCATACGCAGCATATTCTCATCCATGGAAATTCCTCCTTTCCGTCATCGAGTCGGACGCGTTTATTCTGCGGAACCGGGGTCGCCGCCGGGTGGGCCGCCCCCTCCAAAGAGGCCGCCGCCCAGCATGGGAAGTATCTGAAGCATATGCATAATCTTGATGGTTTCATCCAGCCGCTGCTGCCGCTCGTTTTGCAGATACGGCCGCAGGGCTTTCAGCAGAACCGTATTTTCGTCGTCCTTCTTTACCCCGGACAGCAGCGGCAGAAGGCGGGCGACCGCCGCCATATCGCCCAGCCCGCCAAGGCCTTCCGCTATGTCCGGAGTTGGGGACGACGGGGCGGGAACCGGATCCGCCGCCGGAGGGGGAGGCGTCTCCGTCGGAACGGCGGCCTCCTCTTCCCCGGAATTTCCCATCATTTGGCCCAAGGAAGCCGCGGCCTGCTGCAATTTCTGCATTCCGTCCGGAGAATTCAGCAGTTCGCTCAGCTTTTTCGCCAGGTCGTCCATTGATTTCACCAGCCTTTCCGAGGGAAAATCCGCTGAGTCCGTCTACTTATCCTTCTGGTTTATCAGCTTCTGGATGAGCATCTGCGCCTGCGGGGAATTCAAAAGTTCCTGCAGCTTTGCCTGATCGCCGGCAATCGCCTGCAGCTTTGCCGCCTTATCCGGGGGAAGCTTGGAGGAAAGGGCGTCGGTTCCTCCGGTCTGGACGGTTTTGGCCAACTGTTCCGGGGTGGTGCCCAGCCGCTGGCTGGCAAACTGAAGAAGGACGTTGAGCTGGTCCGGCGTGGGGGCGGAGTGGGCGCCCTTCGGCGCGGAAGAAAAATCCTTGGGGGAATCGCTCATAACAATCAACCTTTCTTATGTCGGGGGGAATTATGGATATGGATAAATTCGCCGGACAGGAATGTTTCTCTCCGGCCGTTTATGGTATAATGTTGTTTGGGAAAATGCCGACAGGCATTTTCGATTGCGCCGCAAGCAAACGCCGGCATAGAAGCCTGCCGGGCGGCGCTATGGTATAATGTCGTTTGGGAAAAACGCGACAGCGTTTTTCATTGCGCCGCCAGGAAAAGGTTCGCATAGAATTCGGCTGGGCGGCGCTATGGTATGCTGTCGTTTAGGAGAAATGCGAAAGCATTTCTCGATTGCGCCGCAAGCAAACGCCGGCATAGAAGCCGGCCGGGCGGCGCTACCGGCTCTACCTTATTTTTATGCCGCGGAACCGGCGATTATGAAACCAAAACCGGACGGGGCGAAAATGTGTGTTCACAGATGTTTACGGGGCAAAAACGCACGGCGGAACCCGCGCGGCGAAAGGAACGGGAGCAATGACGAGAATATTGGTGGTATCCGATACACATGGCGACGAGCAGGCGCTGCGGCAGGCGCTGGAGGAACAGCCGACCGCCCGGATGATATTTCATCTGGGAGACGGGGCGCGGGAGGCCGAGGCCGTCGCCGCCGGTTACCCGGACCGAACCTTCTTCCTCGTCCGGGGGAACGGAGACTGGGGACAGGCGGGGCTCCTTCCGGAGGCGGGGCTGGAAATTGTCGCCGGCCATCGGATATTCTACACCCACGGTCATCGCTACAACGTGAAAATGGGGCTGTATCGCGCGGTCTGCGCGGCGCGGGAACGGAAGGCGGACGTGCTGCTTTTCGGGCATACCCACCAGCCGCTGACCGATTATGACGACGGGCTGACCATCCTGAACCCGGGCAGTCTGGCCTACGGCCGTTCTACCTATGGACTGCTGGACGTTACGGATACGGGGATCGTCCCGCAGACCGTATCTCTGCGCTCATGAGGAGGGAGCTTCGCGGCCTGACCGCGCGGACGCTGGGAAAAAACGCGCTGTACCTGCCGGAGGTGGACTCCACCAACCGGTACCTGAAGGAGCACGGTCCGCTTCTTCCCCATGGGACGGTGTGCTTCACCGGCCGCCAGACGGCCGGACGGGGACGGCTCGGACGGGGATGGGACGCGCCGGATGGGGAAACCCTGGCCATGTCCCTGCTTCTCCGGCCGGCGGCCCGGACCGCTCTGCTGGCCCCCGTCTGCGGACTGGCGGTTTCCCGTGCGCTCACCGCGCTCTGCGGGAAGAAATGCGGAATCAAGTGGCCCAATGACATTGTATGCGGCGGGCGGAAGGTGTGCGGCATCCTTTGCGAAGCCTGCTGGCCGGACGGCGAAGGATTCGCCGTGGCGGGGATCGGGGTGAACCTGCTTCAGACCGGGGAGGAGCTGCGGGAGGCCGGGCTTCCCCACGCCGCCTCCCTGCGAAGCCTGACCGGGAGCGCGCCGGGTCTGGAGGAGACCGCCGCCGCGATACTGAACGAGCTGGAACCGCTCTGGCTCCGTCTGGAGAGGGAGGGCTTTGCCGCCCTGCGGGAGGAATACGAAGCGGCCTGCCTTACCGTCGGACGGGAGGTCCGGGTATTATTTCCGGACGGCGCCGTTCGGCTGGAAGGCCGCGCTGTCGGAATTGCGGAGGATGGGAATCTGCTCATTGACCACGGCGGAACGGTCACGGCCGTCAACGCCGGAGAGGTTTCGGTGCGCGGGATGGCCGCTTATATCGACTAATTGGATTATTATTCCGATAATATACTTTTTGTTTAGGTAAATTTCGCCTTATTTGCGCGAAAAGCGGCGTTGGTGGGCCATACGCCGCCGTTTTGCCGGATACGGCGGGAGGCGCGTCTGCGGAAGCCCTGTTTGCATAGACTGGAAGCGACGTAAGATCGCCCGCCGCGGCGAAGGGAGACATCCGCAGGGGGACGCACTCTATCCCATAATATGTGGCGCGCGGACAATGGGTCCGCGTTTTTCCTTTTCTCTTTTTGCTTTGACTATCAAACTTTTTGATGGCGCCCTCTTCCTTTTTCCGACAGAACGCGCTATAATGGACATGGTTTTGCCGGCTGTTCCCCTCCTCGCCGGAGAAGCGACCGCCTGCGTATACCGATAGGATGCGGGAGCGGAAAGACGCTGAAAAAGCGCCGGAAGCATCGGATGGCGGCGGCAGGACGGACGAACAGCCGAACAAATAATAAGGGGATGAATCGAAAATGGCGAACCTGCAAACCGATTCCCTGGTTAAGCAATGGGTGGACAGCTACGCCCGCTGGTTCGACGACGACGGCGCGCTGCAAAAAGGGAAAATGACGGCCGATCTGTATCCGTACACGGCGATGTTTTCCCCCATCCAGATCAACCGCACCACCGTGAAAAACCGTCTGGTGATGGCGCCGATGGGCAATATCAGCATGTGCGAGGAAACCGGCCGCCCCAATGAAAAAATGATTCAGTATTTCATTGAACGGGCAAAAGGCGGCGTAGGGCTGATTACCTCCGGCCTGATCCCGGTCAGCTTCGGTATCGACCACTCCATTATCGAGCTGGATAAGCTGAGCTATTTTCCCCGTATCGACCGCTCCCGGACTGTGTTTGCCGCGTGGCGGGATCTGGCGGCGGGGGTGCATTCCTATGGCGCGAAATTCTTTATCCAGCTCACTCCCGGCCTTGGGCGGGTGGGAAACCCGCAATGTCTGGTGAATTCCCTGAAATTTCCGGTCTCCGCCTCCATGAACCCGAATTTTTACATGGCGCAGGTCCCCTGTATGCCGCTTTCGGGGCACAGGCTGAAAAAGATCATCAAAAATGCCGGACAGGCGGCCGCCGACGCGCACGCCGCCAACATCGACGGCGTATATCTCCACGGACATGAGGGCTACCTGCTCGAGCAGATGACCAACCCGGCCTTCAACCGCCGGAAGCTGGGGCATTTCGCCGACTGGCAGGCTTTCGGCGTGGATATGGTGAAGGAGATCCGCCGCCGGGTGGGGGACCGCTTCCCCATCATGTACCGGATCGATCTTTCCCTCGCGCTGAACGAGACCTACGGCGACCGGATGGACAACAAATCCCTGCGGAAGTTTAAAAACGGCCGGACGGTGGAGATGACCCTCGGCTATATGCGGGCGCTGGTCAAGGCGGGCGTGGATATGTTCGACGTGGACCTCGGCTGCTATGACAACTGGTGGCTGCCCCATCCGCCCGGCTCGATGCCTCCCGGCTGTTTCCTCGACGTGGCAAAAACCGTCAGGGATTATTTCCGGAAAAACAACATCAAAAGCAACGCCGGGATGGAAATTCCGGTGGCGGCGGTGGGCAAACTCGGGTATCCCGATCTGGCGGAATCCGCCCTGCGGGCCGGGCAATGCGATATGGTAATGCTCGGCCGCCCGCTGCTCGCCGATCCCCAATGGCCGAACAAGGCGTTCGCGGGGAAGGTGGCGGACATCCTGCCCTGCATCGGCTGCCAGGAAGGCTGTCTCAACGAATTTGTGGAGGGCGGCCATCCCCAGTGCGCGGTCAATCCCCGCACCGCCTTTGAGGAGATTTATCCCGCCGTGCCGCCCAAGGCGGAGACGCGGAAAAAGATCGCCGTGGTTGGCGCCGGTCCGGCCGGCGTGATGCTGGCCGTCACTGCCGCCGAACGCGGCCACGCCGTCACCCTGTTTGAAAAGAGCGGAGAGATCGGCGGACGGCTGATTCCCGGCGGGAAGCCGAAGATCAAATACGAAATCCAGAATTACCGCCGCTGGCTGGAAAATCAGGTGGACCGGGCGGCACGGGATTACGGGCTGGTATTCCGCCCCCACACCGCCGCCGACGCGGAAGCGCTGAAAGCGGAGGAATACGACGCGATCATATTTGCGGTCGGCTCCGCCGAAAGCCGTCTGTCCCTTCCCGGCGCGGAAACCGCGAAGATTGTTCAGGCGACCGAGCTGCTGGTGAAGCCGGAGCTGCTGGGCGACGCGAAGAACGTCGTGGTGGTCGGCGCGGGCGTGGTCGGCTGCGAAACCGCCCACTGGCTGAAATATGAGCAGGGCCGCGAGGCCACGGTGGTGGAGATGACTCCCTTCATCATGAACAAGGTCTGCACCGCCAACCGGGGATACCTGATCCATCATCTGCACGCCGCTGGGGTAAAGCTGCTCAACTGCACCCGGGTGACCGGTTTTGAAAAAGGCGGGGTAAAGGTGATGCGCAACGTCTCCCCGACCGTGCCCGACCCTTATGTGACTTGGCATCCCATCCTTCCCGAAAACGTAGAAAATCCCCTCGCCCCGAAGCTCCGGGTGGAGGAACGGGAAGAAATCCTGCCCGCCGATCTGGTGGTGATCGCGGCCGGCGGCCGTCCGGACGATACGCTGTACTTCGAAGCGCAGCGGCTGCACGCGGCGGATGAAATCTATAACATCGGCGACAGCTTCCATGTCGGGAAGGTACACGAGGCGGTGCGTTCGGCGTATGCCCTCGCCCTCAGCCTGTAATCCCCCGCGTTCCCCGTTTCGACCATTCTGAACATATCGAAAAGCGGCTTTCCGGCCGGTCCGGCCGGAAAGCCCGGAAAGGACCGGAATCATGTGCGATTACATTCCCGCCATGACCCTGACACCGGAGGAACAGGCTATCCTGAACGGCAGTCAGGGCGAGGTCATGGCGAAAATCATGAAAACCCTCGCCATGTACGGCGACACCTTCGGGGCGGATCAATTCATCCCGATCAGCGGACCCGCCCATCTGGTGACCTCCTTCGGCATCTCGGTGATGTCGGCGACCTTCGACCTGATGGATGAGCTGATCGCCGCCGGGGTACACACCAAGGAACCCTTCACGGTGGACCCCCGCCCGATCGATCATGCGAACGTCCCCTGCAATCTGCTGCAGAAAATCGTGTTCGGCGTGATGTACTCCCGGCAGGACTCCTATGAGGAGCAGCTGAAAAAGCTGGGCCTGAAAAACGACAACGCCTTTACCTGCGCCTGCTATATGGACGAAGTGGGGAACACCCCGAAGAAAGGGGATATCCTCAGCTGGTCGGAATCCTCCGCCGTGGTGTACGCCAACTCGGTGCTGGGGGCGCGGTGCAACCGCAACTCCGCGTTTATGGACATCTTCGGCGCCATCCTCGGCAAGGTGCCGAATTTCGACCTGACCACCGACGAGGGCCGGAAGGCCAAATGGGTGATCGAAGTGAAAACCTCCCGCAGGCCGGAGGCGCAGGTGCTCGGCTCAGCTATCGGCCTCAAGGTGATGGAGGACGTGCCGTATATCCGCGGGCTGACCCCCTTCCTCGGGAGCGAGCTGAACGACGAAGCGAAGGCTTTCTGCAAGGATATGGGCGCGGCCAGCGCCAGCAACGGCGCGGTGGGGCTGTACCATGTCGAGGGGCTGACCCCCGAAGCCGTGGAGCTGGGTGATTCCCTGATCCGGGAGGACGCGCAGGTTTATATGATCGACGACGCCGAGCTGGAACGGGTGAAGGCAAGCTATCCCGTGATCTGGAAGGATCCGGCCGCCAAGCCGAAGCTCTGCTTTATCGGCTGTCCGCATCTTTCCATCAGCCAGCTGAAAGCGTGGACGGTACGGCTGGAAAACGCGCTGAAGGCCGCCGGTTCCCAAAAGGTGACGATCAAAACGGTGCTGACCGCCGCGCCCGACGTGCTGGAAAAATTCCGGGGGATGCCGGAATACGCCCGTCTGCTGGCTACCGGCGTGCGGCTGTCCTATATCTGTCCGCTGATGTACATGAACAACCCGATGTGCAAAACCATGCCGGTGATTACCTGCTCCAACAAACTGCGGACCTACACCTCCGCGCGGTATTACACCGAGGACGAAATCGCGGCAATCATCAGCGGCGGAAAGGAAGCGAGGTAAGAACATGAACAAGGTATTTCAGGGCCGGGTGGTCGTGCCGGGCGCCGTCAAGGCGGAGGCGGTGGTCTCCCACGGCGGGTTCAACACCCTCGCCAGCTTTCAGAAAAGCCTGCTCGCCAAAAAGACCGAAGCGGTCTGCAGCGATCAGAACAACCCCGACCTGTACAACAAGGTGCTGTCCGGCCGGGCGCTCTGTCTGCCCCAGACCATCGGCTCCACCACCGGCGGGCTGGTGATCCACACCGCCGCCGCGATGGGAGCGGCTCCGGCCGCGCTCCTGTTCTCCGGGCCGATTGATTCCCTCGCCGCCGCGGGCGCGATCCTCGCCGACGTATGGACCCCCCACAGCATCCCCACCGTAGACGGGCTGGGGGAGGAATTCCTCGCCTATGTGCAGGACGGCATGACGATAGAGGTCGCCGCCGACGGTACGGTTACGGTATCGGATGGGAAATAAGAGAAATTCCGTTGGATAAAAACATGAAGCTTTCCTGAAAATGCCGGGATGTCTGTATTTTTGGCAGGGACTTTATGCTGTAATGTCGTCAGGGAAAAACGCTGCCGCGTTTTTCGCAGTCTGTCAAAAAGGCCGTTAAAGGATAGCAAATGGACAAAAGAGGCTACTATATGCGGCGCTGTGCGCCGCATAGGGGAACCCCCGGCGTGTATATGTCAACAAGGGAAACAGTTTGATTAAGGAGAAAGGTAAC
>CAJJLZ010000044.1 GCA_905192745.1 uncultured Oscillospiraceae bacterium | reverse complement strand
ACGATCTACCGTTCGTTCGGGTACAGCGCCGGATACAGCGGCGTGGCGGACGCGGGGAACAATCTGGTGCGGGAGACCGACGCGAGAGGAAACGCCGCCGCGTATACCGTGGACGAGGACACGTCCCGGAATGAGGAAGTGACCGACCGCTGCGGGAACAAAACGGCATACGAGTACGACGCGGGAGGAAAGACGACGAAGGTCACCAGCAAAAAGGCGGACGGGACGGCAATCGCGCATGTCGCTTACACCTATGACGGATTCGACAACCTGACGGAAATCGCGCGGGGAGACGGTCTGAAATATGTGCTGGCGTATAACGCGTTCCACAACCTCGAAAGCATCGGAATCGATGGAAAGACGGACAAGCTGGTGGCCTATACCCACAGAAGCGGGAACGGCCGGCTGAAGGAGATCGCCTACGCCAACGGCCATACCATGAAGGCGGCCTACAACGGATACGGTCAGATGGTCTCGGAAAAATGGTATGAAAACGCCGCTTCGGCCACGCCGACCGCCCACTACCAGTATGTCTACGACGGTAAGGGAAATATCGTCCGATCGATTGACATTACCAGAAACAGGGAATATACTTATACCTATGAGGATGAAAAGCTCATGCGGGCGGCGGAGTTTGACATCACCGTTTCGAATGGGATCGTCACAGGGAAAACGCTGGTGAATTCCGTCCTCTACAGCTACGACTCCGAGGGGAAGCTGACGAGGAAGCGCGTCGTTCCGGCGGCCGGGGACGAGCAGGTTATCTATTACGAGAACCCGGAAAACGAGAACCCGGTTGTGAAGTTCAGCGCGGGCGGCCGGACGGTGACCAGCCATTCCAAGGCGGACAGCTTCGGCCGGAAGGTGTTCGACGAACTGCAGCTTGGCACGGGATTTGTCTCCAGACAGTTCAGCTACCACGCGGGACAGGTCACAGACGAGCATGTGGCGGGCGAAAAGCTGAAATCCAGCCCGACGACCAACCTTGTGAGGCAGATCACGATGTCGGACGGGCGAACGCTCGCCTATGAGTACGACGCGGAGGAACGCATCACCAAGGTCACCGACAGCGTGGACGGTGTGACGGAGTATGTCTACGACGAGCTTGGACAGCTTGTGACGGAAAAGCATAAGGTAAACGCCGATGGCAATGCTGTCACGGTCAACGCCATGACTTACAACAACTATGGCAATATCACCTCGAAGAACGGTAAGGTGTATTCCTACAACGACGTGTGGAAAGATCTGCTCACCTCCTACGACGGGCAGACCATTGTCTACGACGCGCAGGGCAACCCGACCTCGTATCTCGGTCATACGCTGACGTGGGAAAAAGGCAGACAGCTCAAGAGCTTTGACGGTATCCAGTACACCTACAACGCCAGCGGCATCCGCGCCAGCAAGACGGTGAACGGCGTGACCCATACCTACACGCTGGACGGGACGAAAATTCTGAAAGAAGCATGGGGCGGCAATACGCTGGTTCCGCTGTATGACAACGAGGACAGCGTGTGCGGCGTGATCTACAACGGCGAGCCGTTCTACTTCTTCAAGAACCTGCAGGGCGATATCCTTGCCATTGCCGACAAGAACGCACAGGTTGTGGCGAAGTATTCCTACGACGCGTGGGGCGTGTGCACCGTTGAGCAGGATACCAGTACAGCCGGCATTGCCAGTGTCAACCCCTTCCGCTATCGGGGCTATTACTTCGATGCGGAGATTGGGATGTATTATCTCCAGAGCCGGTATTATGACCCGGCGGTTGGCCGATTTGTCAATGCGGATGTCCCTGTTAATTTAGGAATGGGCGGTACAATTCAGAGTTTTAATCTATTCGCTTACGTTGAGAACAATCCTATCAGCATGGCTGATGAAATTGGATATGCAGCAATTAATGTTATTTGTGCTGCTATAGGAGCTGTGGTAGGATGGTTCTTTGGCGATTGGGTTGCTAAAAAACTTGGGTATTCTAGTGGATGGAAATACTGGGCCATTCGTGCAGGTGTTGTGGTTGGTGGCATAGTAATCGGCTGGTTCGCGGGAACACTCATTTCAAAATTAATTGCGACTTATTTAAAAAATAACCCTGCAACAGTATTTAAAATCTGTAATAGACTTGGTGCTTCGGGATTTAAATCTGCTATGGAGTTTTTGGGAATTAACCCATTTACTTTAGCAATTGATGGATCTAAATTTATTGCAATCGCAAGATTGTTCAACACTAAAACTGTTACATTGGCATATGATTGGGCAGTTAAGTTATATGATATAGCCAAGAGATTTGGATATAGAATTACCTTGGATAGCCCTCACAATGGATATGGATGGCATATCCACTTGAATGGGGGAAATGGTAAATTTAACAATCTCCATATTCAGATTGTTAAATCCGCTTGGGATTATTTGAAGAAAATCATAAAGTAATCTAAGAAAAAGAGGAGTCAAAGAGGAGCCAAGCATGTATGCTTGGCTCCTCGAAATAATTCAATGTTTGAGGAGAAGACAATAAATGAGATATGATATTGTTTCTTTAAATTCTTCTTATGGAGGAGTAGAACGCACATTAACACATGATGACTTGTTGTCAAAAAAATCAAAAAAATATTTTGATGAATTATTGCCATATTATTTCAAGTGTATAGAATTATTGGACAGGCCATATAACAAGAACAATTTCGATAGTCTAACAGAATATTTTTTCCTGTTCAAGAAATATGACGTTAATTGTGAAATGATTGTATATGATTCTGCTCCTCTTAAAGATGCTTTCGGAAGGAGAATTAAATTATTAGGAATTGATATTGTACATGATATGGTGGAGTCACTGCTTGAGGATTTTAATAATCTCGATGATGCAACAAAAAAACGGCTAAACCAGTTTGGATTATTCGAGAATATAAGTGATGCGGATGCTGTTGTACAGTCCGACAATAATGGTGATATTAATTGGAAGCCGTGTTGGGTGTATCGAGTTATTGTATAATTGTCCTCAATATATGATTGAAAATGACGGGGCAAGGTACTATTAGTTGGCTGTGCCTTGCTCCGTCATTTTGTAAAAAGGAGTATGTGTGTTGATGGATAAATATATAGCGGAATTAGAATCGCATATGGTGGCGGTTGTCTTTGTAAATCTGTTGCTTTTGGCTTTTTTGGCTCTTTTATTTCTCGTTTTTTCTAAAGTAAAAATATTAAAGAGATTTAAGGCGAAATTTCTAATTCTTGTGCTAATGGCGGCTGTTACAATACTGACAGCTTTCGAAATAATCCCTATGATTATTGATGTTAATCAACAGTCGATTCTTACAGTTGAAAATGTAAAATATCTGCGGGAATATTCCTCTTTATATAGATCAGGATTGAACAATCATAGAATTATTATTACGTTTCCCGAGGGTTATTCTATCAAATTAAAATTTATTGAAGGGGGCGAAGAAAAAACTCCTTACGGGGAATATACAGGTACGGTTATTTATGCAAAGAATAGTAAGCAAATGCTCTATTTTTTCTTTGACGATTAAAAGCGGTAAGCTTAAGTCTACGGTGATAACACAGCTTATTAATTAGATCGTGCTTCCGACGGGCGAACGCTCGCCTATGAGTACGACGCGCAGGGCAACCCGACCTCGTATCTCGGTCATACGCTGACGTGGGAAAAAGGCAGACAGCTCAAGAGCTTTGACGGTATCCAGTACACCTACAACGCCAGCGGCATCCGCGCCAGCAAGACGGTGAACGGCGTGACCCATACCTACACGCTGGACGGGACGAAAATTCTGAAAGAAGCATGGGGCGGCAATACGCTGGTTCCGCTGTATGACAACGAGGACAGCGTGTGCGGCGTGATCTACAACGGCGAGCCGTTCTACTTCTTCAAGAACCTGCAGGGCGATATCCTTGCCATTGCCGACAAGAACGCACAGGTTGTGGCGAAGTATTCCTACGACGCGTGGGGCGTGTGCACCGTTGAGCAGGATACCAGTACAGCCGGCATTGCCAGTGTCAACCCCTTCCGCTATCGGGGCTATTACTTCGATGCGGAGATTGGGATGTATTATCTCCAGAGCCGGTATTATGACCCGGCGGTTGGCCGATTTGTCAATGCGGATGAGGCGGTATATGCCGTTGCTTCCGAGGAACGAGCTCTCCATAATATCTTTTTCTATTGTAACAATAATCCAATCTGTTTGGTTGATGCCAGCGGATATATTGCTGCAAATGTGATAGGAGCAATTATTGGAGGAGTTATTGGCGCGGTTGGCGGTTATTTTTTGACCAATTGGCTTGCAGATCGTATTGGTCTGCGTGGATGGAAACGAAATGTTTTTGTCTGGGGGTTGAGTGCTCTTATTGGAGCAACAGCTGCAGCAATAGGCTACTTTGTTGGTCCATATGTTGCTAAAGCATGGTCTGCTTGGAGTGCCAAGTTTGCTGGATTAATACGAGGTACTTATCGGAGTATAAACATTACCAATCAAACTATGCGTCATATCAATGTTAGTAAGCATCTGTGGAGTAGAGTTTTAGGCAAAGTAACGGATTCGACAATAAAAAATTTAGTGAATCAGGCTATCAAAAATGGAACTTGGAACTTATTGTCAAATGGCACGGTCCAGATTCTCTACAAATATAAGGGACAAATCATTGAAGTGACAGGTAAAGTTATTGATAAGGTTTTACGAATAAGCGACGCGTGGGTGAAAAAATGAATAAATGGGAAAAGTGGTTAACCAATGGCGAATTTCAAAAATTATTTGATGAATTGATGGAAAAACAATATTGCTACACCATAGATAAGTTTTCAAAGGACTTTTCAAGGGCTGGTAGTGCAATGAAATTTGCATACTTGCAGTATGTTATTTCGCGGGATGAAAAAATAGAATTACATATCTTGGTTTGTGAGTTCCTAATGTTTACTGATACATTCTTTTTTGATATATATCCCGTAATTGGCTGGCATCTAAAACGCGCTTTGGAGATTTCTCCGGATAATATTAATGTATTGCAGTGGATTACTTGTACCTTTAACGGGCACCCTGATTCCCCTTTTTCGGAATATGATCTGAAAGAGTTTAGTAATAGGTTAGAACAACTTACTAACAGGTGAGAGAATATGCAATTTCGTCCTACGACGTTTTAGCGATCACCGCCGCCATTGACAAAAGTGGCGGCGGTTTCCTTTGCGTATTGTTGACATTACCAGAAACAGGGAATATACTTATACTTACACCGTTTCCAATGATAAGGTACAATAAGTATGTAATTAGAGATACCGGCATTTTCCTAAACAGCCGCCTTTGAAAGGGCGGCTGTTTCCTTTGCACAGCGCCGCCGGAAAGTTGAAAAAAGCAGTTGTATGGGCGGCGCTGTGGTATTATAATATATCAGATAGGCTCAAACTATAATGAACTGTACTGACCCGGATGACTTTATGACTTTCCCTTCCCAAGGGAGAGCGGACAGGAGAAACGGGAAAGGAGACCGACGATGGATATCCGTGTGGACGATATACTGGAAATGAAGAAGCCGCATCCCTGCGGAAGCCGCCGGTTTACCGTGCTGCGCGTCGGGATGGATTTCCGCCTGAAATGCGACGGCTGCGGGCATGAGGTGATGGTTCCCCGAGTGAAAATCGAGCGCCATATCAAAAAAGTGGTCCGGCCGCAGGGACAGCCGTAGCGGCGGTGAAAACGCTCCCCGACCATTACGGAAAACGAAAGGCTGGAACCAACCGATGTTTGATAAGCTGTATGAAGTGGAAAAACGATACGACGAAATTACCGCCCGGCTGTATGATCCCGCCGTGACGTCGGATGTGGAGCGGTATCGCTCCCTGATGAAGGAGAGCGCCGAGCTTGCCCCCATCGTGGAAAAATATCGGGAATATCAGCAGGCGAAGGCGCGGCAGGAAGAAGCCCTTGCGCTGCTGGACGGCGGCACGGATCCCGAACTGCGGGAGCTTGCCGAACAGGAGCTGACGGACGGAAAGGCGGCGGAGGAACGCTGCGCGGAAGAACTCAAGACCCTGCTCCTCCCCCGCGACCCGAACGACGAGCGCAACGTGATTATCGAAATCCGGGGCGGGGCGGGCGGAGAGGAATCCGCCCTGTTCGCCGGTTCCCTTTACCGGATGTATTCCATGTATGCCGCCTCCAAGGGCTTTAAAACCGAGGTGGTCGGCGTTAACGAGACCGAGCTCGGCGGGTATAAGGAGATCAGCTTTATGGTGACCGGGAACGGCGCGTACAGCCGGTTCAAGTTTGAAAGCGGCGTTCACCGCGTTCAGCGGGTGCCGGAGACCGAGGCCGGCGGCCGCATCCACACCTCCACCGCCACCGTCGCGGTGCTTCCCGAAGCGGACGACGTGGAGGTGGAGATCAACCCCGCCGACCTGCAGATCGACACCTACCGTTCGGGCGGCGCGGGCGGCCAGCACGTCAACAAGACCGAATCCGCCATCCGTATCACCCACCTGCCCACCGGGCTGGTGGTGGAGTGTCAGGATGAACGGAGTCAATACAAAAACAAGGACAAAGCGATGAAGGTGCTCCGCGCCCGCCTGTATGAGCGGGAGCAGGAGCAGCAGCGCAGCGCCGTCGCGGCCGACCGCCGCGCTCAGGTCGGGACGGGGGACCGGAGCGAACGCATCCGGACCTACAATTTCCCGCAGGGGCGGGTGACCGACCACCGGATCGGGCTGACCCTCTACCGGATCGACAGTATCATGGACGGCGACCTCGATGAGCTGATCGACGCGCTGAATACCGCCGACCGGACGGAGAAGCTGCAGGCGCAGGGAGGGGAATAGGGGATGAGGATCCAGCGGGCTCTGCGGGTTCAGGCGGGGGATAAAGTACCGTTTTGTCAGACCATGCCGTTTGTCGAACGTTTTTTGCAGGAGAACGGCTTATCGTATTCCCGCATAGAGTGCCGGCTGGCGGATACCGACGCGAATCTCCTCAAACGGTATCCGGCAATCGGCGGGCTTCCGCATATTACGGAAAGCTGGGGCAGTTCTTATTTCACCAACTGGGGGAACAAAGCGGTGGATGTGGAACCGGCGCTGATTCGGCAGGTGCTGTCCAGAATTCCCCGCTCTCTTCACATAGATAGTGCGAACGTTCGCCTGATGGGCGTCAACTGGTTTGGCGGCGATGCCGGTTCTCCTGCCGAAAGCAGTATTGGAATGGGCCGCCTTGCAGGTGACCGCCCGCGATGGAATACCCTTGATTTTTTATTGGATATTACCGATGAGGCGATACCCGGCGGTGTACAGGATGACGCCGGGTGGATAAGGAGAATCGGGGAATATTTCGGAAAAATTGTGTCCAGTGGGACGCGGTGCCTCCGGACTGAACAGGAAAAGGCAGAGCTGACAGAACAGGCGAACCGGTTTCGGAAACAATACGCTTATGTTTGGGATACCATCGAGCTTTTTCTTTGTCCCCGTGATCCGGAAAAGTATGTCCCTGCTTTGGACGATATCCTGGCCGCTGAGCCCATGTCCCTGAAGGATATCCTGCGGGCCGTCTTCCGCGGGACGGGATACCGGTATGTGTCGGGCGCCGGCGCGCAGTATACGATGCGGAAGATTAACGGGAACCGCCATTGCATGGAACTGCATATCGACAGAGGCCCTTCCTTTAAACGGATGGATTCCAATATGTGTATACGGGGCTATAATTTTGAACATCCACTGTTTTTCCCCTCTTACACGGCCCTGACGGTGGCAGATATGGAAAAATATATACGGTGCCTGCGTCAAATGGCGCTGTATGCGGAACAGGAACTGACCGCCGGTCTGGCGGAGGCGTATGGGCCTTCCCCCGACTGGTATTGTTATGGATAAGGGTAAGGAAAAATGGAAACGAAACGACTGACCGATACGCCCGCCGATCTTCAGAAAGCCGCGAAGCTTTTGCGCTCGGGCGAATTGGTAGCGATCCCAACCGAAACGGTATACGGGCTGGCCGCCAACGCGCTGGACGGCGGGGCGGTCCGGCGGATATTCGCCGCCAAGGGACGCCCGCAGGATAATCCGCTGATCGTGCATATCGCGGATATGGAGGAACTGCCTCCACTGGTGGCGGAGGTGCCGGAACTGGCGGAAAAGCTGGCGAAGGCCTACTGGCCGGGACCGCTGACTATGATTTTTCGCAAATCGGCGCGGATTCCGGACGAAGTGAGCGCGGGGCTTTCCACCGTGGCGGTGCGGATGCCCTTCCATCCGCTGGCCCGGGCGGTGATTCGGGCGGCGGGGGTGCCGCTTGCCGCGCCCTCCGCTAACCTGTCCGGCAGCCCCAGCCCCACCACCGCCGCCCATGTGCTGGCGGATATGGCGGGGCGCATCCCCGCCGTGCTGGACGGCGGCATGTCCGCCGTTGGGGTGGAATCCACCGTGGTGGACGTGACCGGCCCGGTTCCCTGTCTGCTTCGGCCGGGCGGAATCACCCCGGCGATGCTGGCGGCGGTGGCCGGAGGGGTGTCCGTCAACCCGGCGGTCACCAGCCCGCTCCCCAAGGGGGCGGCGGCCGCTTCGCCCGGGATGAAGTATAAGCATTACGCCCCGAAGGCCCACGTCGTGCTGATACGGGGCACGCCCGCCGCCTATGCCGCGTTTGTCAACTCCCGGCGGAACGATCCGGTGACCGCCATGTGCTTTGATGGGGAGGAAGGGAATCTGCGGGTTCCCTATATCACATACGGACGGAGGGACGATCCTGCCGAACAGGCGCACCGGGTGTTCGATGCCCTTCGCCGTCTGGATGATATCGGCGCCGGGACGGTGTACTGCGCCTGTCCGTCCGAGGAGGGAATGGGGCTGGCCGTATATAACCGCCTGCTCCGAGCCGCCGCTTTTGAGGTGATCGACGTTGATGGATAAAGTGTATGTGGTCGGTCTGACGGGGCCGACCGGATCGGGAAAAAGTGAGGTTTCCCGCCGCCTGACCGAGGCGCAACTCCCGGTGATCGACGCGGATGTGCTCGCCCGGCGGGTAGTGGAGCCGGGTACCGAGTGCCTGAAACGGCTGGCCGAGACGTTCTCGGAGGATATCCTAAACGACGACGGGTCGCTCAACCGGCGGCAGCTCGCCAGACGGGCTTTTGCCACGC
This sequence comes from uncultured Oscillospiraceae bacterium, assembly GCA_905192745.1. Taxonomy (GTDB): domain Bacteria; phylum Bacillota; class Clostridia; order Oscillospirales; family Acutalibacteraceae; genus Avimonas. The sequence goes on along the minus strand of CAJJLZ010000044.1, from coordinate 3,278 downwards.
CGGAGGATACCGCGCTGCTGAATTCCCTGACCCATCCGTATATTATCGGCCTTACCAACCAAATACTAATGCGGATGGAGCAGACCCATGAACTGGCCGCCGTGATCGACGCTCCCCTGCTGTTTGAAAGCGGGATGGACGCGGTCTGTGATATGACGGTTGCGGTGATTTCGCCCGCTGAACGCCGCCTTGCCCGGATCATGGAACGGGACGGTCTGACGGAAGCGCAGGCCCGCTCCCGGATGGCCGCCCAGCAGCCGGAGACTTATTATACTTCCCGGGCGGCGGTGGTGCTGCAAAACGACGGTGATCTGAAATTGCTGCAAAAGCGGGCGGACGCGCTCGCCGCGCGGATACGGGAGTGGGCGAATGGCCGATAAGCGTCGGAATCCGGCGGAAACATCCCCCCGCATGGTGAGCTTTGTACTGGAACGAAACGGTTCCGCCGATGGGAAACAGCCCCGCCGGGCGGCGGAGCGGCGGGTTGAACTTGCCGCTTTGTTTGTCCTTCTCCTGCTGGCCGGGGCGCTGCTCCGCGTGGGATACCGGCAGTACATGCGGGCGGCGTACCCGCTCGCGTACAGCGACTATGTGGAAAAATACGCGAAAGTCTATGAATTCGAGCCGTCGCTGATTTACGCGCTGATCCGTACGGAAAGCGAATTTGATCCGGACGCGATCTCCAGCGCTCACGCGATGGGGCTGATGCAGCTCACCGCCGACACCTTCCAGTGGGCGCAGAGCCGCTCGCCGGAGACGGAAAGCCTCCCGGCGGAAGAATTGTTCGATCCGGAAACCAATATCCGGTACGGGGTGATGGTGCTTTCCCTGCTGCGGGAGCAGTTCCCGGAACCTGCCACTCTGCTCGCGGCGTATAACGCCGGGATCGGAAACGTTCGAAAATGGCTGGCCGACCCCGCCTGCTCCGACGACGGAAGCACCCTGAAGGCCATCCCGTTTCCCGAAACAGCCGCTTATGTGGAGAAAATCCCCGCCGCGCAGGAAATGTACCGGGAGCTGTATCGTCTGCAATAAAAAAACCAGATATCTGCCCCTGGCGGATATACAAAAGAATGGAGAGGTTTCAAATGTCTGAAAAAACACCGTCCGAAATGAAAAAAGAAGAGCTGTTCTATGTCTCGAAGGAGGCGTCCCGCACGCTGGAGCCGTCTGAGATTGAGGCGGCCGACCGGTACTGCGAGGACTATATCGGGTTTATGAACGCCGCGAAAACCGAGCGGGAGGCCGTGGAATGGGCGGTGAGGGCCGCCGAGTCGAAGGGCTTTGTCCCCTTTGACCGGAAAATGTCCCTGAAAGCGGGGGACAAGGTGTATTATAACAACCGGGGAAAGGCGCTGATGCTGGCGGTAATCGGATCCCGGCCGATCACGGACGGCGTGTCCATCGCCGCCGCCCATATCGATTCTCCTCGTCTTGATCTCAAGCCTAACCCGCTGTATGAGGACGGCGATCTTGCCTATTTTGATACGCACTATTACGGCGGTATCAAAAAGTATCAGTGGACGGCGATTCCGCTTTCCCTGCATGGCGTAGTGGCGAAGAAGGACGGCTCCACCGTCACGGTGCGGATCGGCGAGGATCCGGGGGATCCCGTGTTCTGCGTGACCGACCTGCTGCCCCATTTGGCGGAAGAGCAGATGAAGCGCCCGGCGGCGCAGATCGTGAAAGGCGAGGATCTGAACATCCTGATTGGTTCCCGCGCTTTCCGGGACGACGAGGGCAGCGAGCTGGTCAAGCTGAACATCATGAACATCCTGCACGAGAAATACGGCATTGTGGAAAAGGACTTCTTCTCCGCCGAGCTGGAGGCTGTTCCGGCCTTCCCGGCGCGGGACGTGGGCTTTGACCGCAGTCTGATCGGCGCGTACGGCCATGACGACCGGGTGTGCGCCTATCCCGCCCTGACCGCCATTTTCGGGACCGAGAATCCCGCCTACACCGCCGTTACCATCCTGGCGGACAAGGAGGAAATCGGCTCGGAGGGCGCGACCGGGATGCAGTCCGCTTTCCTGAAATACTTCATTGCGGATATTGCCGCCGCTTTTGGAGAGGAGGCGCGGCATGTACTGTCGGCGTCGGTCTGCCTTTCCGCCGACGTGAACGCCGCGTTCGATCCGATTTATCCCGAGGTATTCGAGAAAAAGAACGCCGCCATGATTAACCGGGGCGTGGTGCTGACCAAATATACCGGCTCCCGCGGCAAATCCGGCACGTCCGATGCGTCGGCCGAGCTGATGTCCCATATCCGCCGCCTGATGGACGACGGGGACGTGCTCTGGCAGATTGGGGAACTGGGCAAGGTGGACGCCGGCGGCGGCGGAACGGTTGCGATGTATATTGCGAACCTCAATGTCGATACGGTGGATCTCGGCGTTCCGGTGCTCTCCATGCACGCCCCCTACGAAATCGTCTCCAAGCTGGACGTCTTTATGGCGCATAAGGCGTTTACGGCGCTGCTGACGAGAAAGTAATCCCGGGCTGTCTCGTGGGAAGCCTTATGCGCACCGCGCTTAAGGCGTTTACGGCGCGCTTTTATTCCATGCGACAAAAGGACCGCTTCGGCATCTGCCGAAGCGGTCCTTTTGTCGCTGCCGCAGAGAAGTAATGACAGCGTAAATATAACTTCACATTTACGGGATCGGTCGGAATAAATTTTCTTTGCATTTCGTCATTCCCCGAATATACCGTGTATTCCCTGCACAGCCTATTCTTACGCGGTTATTGCGGCCCGGTGAAACAGGAACACAAAGGAAGTGATACAAGCTATGCCTGAAGATGAACTTGAGGCGTATGATTTCGGAGAAAGGCTTCGGAAACTGCGGGAAGGGCTGGGGCTGTCGCAGGCCGAGGCTGCCAGAAAGATGAACATCAGCAAGAATTCCCTGTATCGCTGCGAAAACAACTTACAGGAACCGACCCGAAAGATATTGACGCGCTTTGCACTCTGCTACAATACCTCCATCGACTATCTGGCGGGTCTGAATGATACGGTGTCCATTGATGTGCATAACCTGTCCTCCGAGGAAATCCGGATTCTTCGGGATTTTGTCCATTGCTTTGTGGAGAACAGAAACGGCTGATCCTGCCGTACGGTTATCATGGATCGGAATAAAAACGGATTCAAAACGCACAGACGGGAAAAGCGGTTCTTTGACGGACGGTTTTTCCCGTTTGTTTATTCCGCCGGTGTTTATTCCGCCGGTGTAGGATTGTCAAAGATATTGGACAGAGAACTCGGCAGGAGAAAGCCAGTAAAG
>CAJJLZ010000043.1 GCA_905192745.1 uncultured Oscillospiraceae bacterium | reverse complement strand
CCGCAAAGCCGCTTGTAGCAAGGCTTTTTCTGCCCCTACTGCGTAACAAAGGGCATGAAAAAAGCGGCGTTCCTGTTCTTCCGTGTGGAAGTGGGAAACGCCGCTTGTGCGGTGCAATATAAAATTTTCGGTTTGTTCTGTTATGCCGTATGGTCTTATCCGTAGAAACTTATAAGCGTACTATTTATCAGTAAAAATTGCATTGGACTCCGATTTTGAACTATCAATCTACGCCCATTTCTACGCCCAAATGGCATTAAATTATGTGATTTTACATGGAGCTTTATGCTTTTGCTTTTTTAAGAAACCTTGCAACCATGCGGTTTTACGGACTTTTATGGAGGTACATGGATTTATGAAAAAAGGCTAATTTATTACGATTCCGAGTTTCACTGTTTAATCTTCCTTTTCTGAATGTCTTATACGCCTGTACGCCCGTCACGCCGACAAGGACGGCCGCCAGCAACAAGCCGCCGGGCGGGAGCCGCAGGCGGCGTTAAAGCCATCAGCCATTGCATCGCCGCCTTCAGGAACGATGCCGGTGGTTATTCCTCGTCCTTCGCGCCGCAGCACTTCTTATATTTCTTCCCGCTTCCGCAGGGACAGGGGTCGTTTCGCCCGACCTTCTGGGCCACCGTCTTGCGTACCGGCCGCTTTACATCGGTGCCGTCGGAGGAGGTTGCGGTCGGCTTGGCAACCTGTTCCCGCTTCGGCTCCTCCTGCGTGCGGAGCTGGACGGTCAGCATCAGCCGGGCGGTATCCTCCCGGATAGAAGCGATCATCTGGTCGAACATATCGAAGCCTTCCAGCCGGTACATCACGACCGGATCCTTCTGTCCATAGGCGCGCAGATGGATACCCTTGCGCAGTTCGTCCATATTGTCGATGTGATCCATCCAGTACCGGTCCACGGTCTTGAGCAGGATAACCCGCTCAATCTCCCGCATGATCCCCTCGCCGTACTGCTTTTCCTTGCCCTCATAAATGGTCATCGCACGATCGATCAGGGTCTGGGCAATCTCCTCGCGGCTGATGTCCTCCAGCTCCTGCGGGGTGTACTGAAAATCGTCCGGCTTGGCGAGCCAGCCTGCGTAATAATCCCGCAGTCCCTCAAGGTTCCAGGTATCGTGCTGATCGTCGCTGGCCAGATAGGTCTTGCAGTTGGCCTCGATCGCTTCCTTAATCATGCCAATGATGCTGTCCTTCACGCTTTCCCCGTCCAGCACCTTGTCCCGCTGGGAGTAGATGAGCTCGCGCTGGCGGTTCATCACGTCGTCAAACTGCAGCACGTTGCGCCGGATGCCGAAGTTGCGTTCCTCCACCTTGCGCTGGGCGCTTTCGATGGAATTGGACAGCATCTTGTTTTCAATCGGGGTATCCTCGTCAATGCCGAGAGTCTCCATCAGGGCGTTGATCCTCTCCCCGCCGAACAGACGCATCAGGTCGTCCTCCAGCGAGAGGAAGAAGCGGGATTCGCCGGGATCGCCCTGCCGGGCGGAACGGCCGCGGAGCTGATTGTCGATCCGGCGGGACTCATGCCGCTCAGTGCCAAGGATGAACAGACCGCCGGCCTGACAGACCTCTTCCGCCTCGGGTTTAATCTGCTCTTTGTATTTTGTCTCCAGCTCCTGGAAGGTCTGCCGGGCCGCGACGACCTCCTCATTGTCGGTGCCGGTGAAGTCGGTGGATTCGGTGATGATCTCCTCCGGGATGCCCATCCGGCGCATCTCGGCCTTGGCAAGATATTCCGCGTTGCCGCCGAGCTTGATGTCGGTGCCGCGCCCGGCCATATTGGTGGCAATAGTGACCGCACCCTTCCGGCCGGCCTGAGCGACGATTTCGGCCTCCTTGTCGTGATACTTGGCATTCAGCACGACATGCTTGATGCCCCGCTTGTTCAGCAGCTTGGAAAGCTCCTCCGACTTTTCGATGGAGATGGTGCCGACCAGCACCGGCTGCCCCTTTTCATGACAGGCCTCAATCTGATCGATCACGGCGTGGAACTTGCCCTTTTCGGTTTTATAAATGCTGTCCGGCCGGTCGATACGGATCATCGGCCGGTTGGTCGGCACCTCCACCACGTCGAGCTTGTAAATCTGCTCGAATTCGGTGGATTCGGTCATCGCCGTACCGGTCATGCCGGAAAGCTTTTTGTACAAACGGAAGAAGTTCTGGAAGGTGATGGTGGCGAGGGTCTTACTTTCCCGCTCGACCTTCACGCCCTCCTTGGCCTCGATGGCCTGATGGAGGCCCTCGTTATACCGGCGGCCGAACATCAGACGGCCGGTGAACTCATCGACAATCAGCACCTCGCCGTCCTTGACGACGTAATCCACGTCCCGGGTCATGACGCCGTTGGCTTTGACGGCCTGATTGATGTGATGCAGCAGGGTCATGTTGTCCGGATCCATCAGGTTCTCGACCCGGAAATGCGATTCCGCCTTCCGGACGCCGGCCTGAGTGAGCGTGGCGGTGCGGGCCTTTTCGTCCACAATGTAGTCGCCGTCCACGTTGTCCTGTTCCTCTTTGGCATCCTGCTCCTTCACCTTGACCATTTTCAGGGTTTTGGCAAAGCGGTCGGCCTGCTCGTACAGCTCGGTGGATTTGTCCCCCTGTCCCGAAATAATCAGCGGGGTCCGGGCCTCGTCGATGAGGATGGAGTCCACCTCGTCCACGATGGCATAGTGATGGCCGCGCTGCACCTTGTTCTGCTTATAAATCACCATGTTATCCCGCAGGTAATCGAAGCCCAGCTCATTGTTGGTGCCGTAAGTAATATCCGCCGCATAGGCCGCCTTGCGGTCCTTCGGTTCCATATCGTGGGTAATCAGGCCGACCGTCATGCCGAGATAACGGTACACCTTCCCCATCCATTCGCTGTCGCGGCGGGCCAGATAGTCATTGACGGTAACGACATGCACGCCCTCGCCGGTCAGGGCGTTCAGGTAAGCGGGCAGGATGACGGTCTGGGTTTTGCCTTCACCGGTCTTCATCTCGGCGATCCGGCCCTGATGCAGGATAATGGCGCCGAGGATCTGCACAGGATAGTGGGGCTGGCCAAGCACCCGGTCGGTCGCTTCGCGGCAGACCGCGAACGCGTCGGGAAGGATGTCGTCCAGCGATTCTCCCATCGCCAGCCGATCCTTCAGCACGGCAGTCTGCCCCTGAAGCTCCTCCTCGCTCATCGCCTTATACTTTTCCTCCAGCGCGAGCACCTTGTCGCACAGGGGGCGGATCCGCTTGATCTCTTTTTTACTGTAATCGCCAAAAATCGCTTTAAGCAGTCCCATTCCACAGACACCTCATTTGCAGAAAATAGACGGAAGCCGAAAAAACGGCCCGGTTCTTTCACAATATCTTATTTACTATAGCACATCCTCGCCGTCGTGACAAGCAAAATCCTGTGCCGGAATTCCGCTTTTCCCTGCAAATTCCGCCGGTTGCATTTGACCTGTCCGGTTTTTTGCGTTATAATCAGGGACGATCCGCCGTGATTCCGGTTGAACGGGAACCGCCGAATCCCAGATTTCTGCAGAGGAATGGAGATAGCCATGACGATTTTGGGGGAAAACGGGCTGAGCCGCTGGATCGAATACGCGCTGAATTTTCTGATGGGACTGGCTCTCGTCCTGACCCTGACCCTGCGGTGGAGTATTCCGGCCGTCACCCGTCACTCTCCCGGCGAAGAGGGCCTGTGGTTTGAAAAATATTTCGTGGTTCTGCTCCTGTCCGGTATCATGGCGATGCTCATTCTGTGGCAGGCGCGGGGGATTATGCACATTATCAATAAGGGGGATCCCTTCGTCCCGGAGATGGTCCGCCGCCTACGGGTGATCGGGGTGGAGTGCCTTGTGCTCGCCGCCTTCTATTTCCTCTCGGTTTTCGTGGTCACCCGTTTTTTTATGGTGGTAGTGTTTGTGACCTTTTCAGTGGTGGGGTTGATTCTTTTCGTTTTTGCCCAGATTTTCCGGCAGGCTATTGCTTTTAAGGAAGAAAACGACATGACGATCTGAGGCCGATTGGATTGTTTTCCACGCGTCGTTTTCCGCTGCTTTCATCAGGTTTCATTACGGCGGCTCTCCGCCGGGAAAGAGGGACAGACCCGGATGGCAATTCTCATTAACCTCGACGTCATGATGGCGAAACGAAAAATCGGGCTGACCGAGCTTTCCGATAAGGTGGGGATATCGCTCGCCAATCTCTCCATCCTGAAAAACAACCGCGCCCGCGCCGTCCGCTTCTCCACGCTGGACGCGATCTGCCGGGCGCTGGACTGCCAGCCCGGCGATCTGCTGGAATATGCGGAGGAGGAAGACGACGAAACCGAAAATGAAACGGAAAATCCCCCGAAAAAGAACATGGAAGGATAGAAGAGCGGAAGGCAATGCCCTTCCGCTTTTGATTTATCCAAACTCACCAACTTTTCGCAAAGGAATACGGTTCGATTTATTTGTTAATTTTCCGTCAATTCCCCCTTCCCGCTCTTGCGCGCGAAGGGAAAATTCGATATAATAATCTTCGTGTGATAAAGCACCGTTTCTGTAAAGGCATTTCTGGTTGCGGACAATTTTGTTTGCCTGCAATCGGGACTGCAGGCAAACAAAAGCCGAAAGGAGTACAAATATGGCCAACATCAATTATTCCCATGAAGTGGAATCCATGTGCGTCGTCAAAAAGGGTCCGCACCACGGTCCCGCCCCGATCCCGGAGGAGGGCAAATGGGTCAAATCCACCCAGATCACCGATATCTCCGGCCTGTCCCACGGCGTGGGCTGGTGCGCTCCGCAGCAGGGCACCTGCAAGCTGACCCTGAACGTAAAGGACGGCATTGTCGAGGAGGCGCTGGTAGAAACCGTCGGCTGCTCCGGCATGACCCACTCCGCCGCTATGGCCGCGGAAATCCTGCCGGGAAAAACCCTGCTGGAATGCCTGAATACCGATCTGGTCTGCGACGCCATCAATGTGGCGATGCGGGAAATCTTCCAGCAGCTGGTCTACGGCCGCACCCAGTCCGCTTTCTCCGAGGACGGCCTGCCGGTCGGCGCCGGACTGGAGGATCTGGGAAAGGGTCTGCGTTCGCAGGTCGGCACCATGTACTCCACCAAGGCGAAAGGCGTCCGCTATCTGGAAATGGCCGAAGGCTATGTGACCAAGCTCGCTCTGGATGAAGAGGGCGAAGTAACCGGCTATCAGTTCGTCCGTCTGGGCAAGATGCTGGAGGATATCCGCCATGGCATGGAGCCGAACGAGGCGTATAAAAAGAACATCGGGCAGTACGGCCGCTTCGACGGAGCCGCCAAGTACATTGACCCCCGTGAGGAATAAGAGGAGGACGGACTAATGGCTAACGATGTCAAATTTGAAGGCAAAGAGAGAAGAATGGCCAAGATCGAAAAGTTTCTGGCGGACAACGATCTCGGCAGTATGGAAGCGGCCCGCGACCTCTGCCTTTCCAAGGGGATCGACGTGGACGCCATTGTGAAGGGCGTGCAGCCCATCGCGTTTGAAAACGCCGTCTGGGCCTACACCCTGGGCGTGGCGCTCGCTCTGAAGCGCGGCGTCACCGACGCCGCCGAAGCTTCCGCCGTGATCGGCGAGGGCCTGCAGGCGTTCTGCGTACCCGGTTCGGTCGCCGAGCAGCGCAAGGTCGGTCTAGGCCACGGCAACCTCGGCAAAATGCTCCTGTCGGAGGACACCCAGTGCTTCGCGTTTCTCGCCGGCCATGAATCCTTCGCCGCCGCGGAAGGCGCGATCGGCATCGCCCGTACCGCGAACAAGGTCCGCAAGCAGCCCCTGCGCGTGATCCTGAACGGCCTCGGCAAAGACGCGGCCTATATCATCAGCCGTATCAACGGCTTCACCTATGTGGAGACCGATTACGATTTCTACACCGGCGAGCTGAAAATCGTGCGCGAGAAGGCGTTCTCGGACGGCGAGCGCGCGGCGGTCAAGTGCTACGGTGCGAACGACGTGCTCGAAGGCGTGGCGATCATGCAGCATGAGAGCGTGGAAGTTTCGATCACCGGTAACTCCACCAATCCCACCCGCTTCCAGCATCTGGTGGCCGGCACCTACAAAAAGTGGGCGATTGAGAACAACAAGAAATATTTCTCCGTTGCGTCGGGCGGCGGCACGGGCCGTACCCTGCACCCCGATAACGTGGCGGCCGGCCCGGCTTCCTACGGCCTGACCGACTCGATGGGCCGTATGCACGGCGACGCGCAGTTTGCCGGCTCCTCCTCCGTCCCCGCTCATGTGGAAATGATGGGCCTCATCGGCATGGGCAACAACCCCATGGTCGGCGCGACGGTCGCCTGCGCCGTGGCGGTGTCCGAGGCGAAATAACAGGGACGATCGCCCGTACCCGATGCCGTTTGGCGCCTGTTTCACCCCCAAAGTTCTGTCCGGCGTCAATCAGGCAGAAGATAAAGAGAAAAAGGGATCGAAGTGAAAGTGATTCACTTCGATCCCTTTTCTGTATTTCAAGCCCACTTTTCCCGACTATTCCATATCAGCGCCATACCGTATATTTCCGCCCAAAGGGACTGCGGCGTCAACTCCCATCCGGCAGTCCCTTTTTGATTCTTCGCACTCTTCGCGTTTTCCCGGCCCGCCGCTCCTCTCCCGTCCATATGAACCGTCGCGGTTTATTGCATTCTTTTATTCTGCTATTCTGCCATTCTGCCGGATTGACAAAAAGTACTATATATGCTATCATGATACCCGCTGGTCAACTATATGTAGTTGACATAGGCCATGCCGGTAAATATGATAGAATATGGAAGGTGCTCCTATGAAAATTATTAAGCGCAACGGTTCGGAAGCCGTTTTTGACATCACGAAAATTATTGTCGCGATCAGCAAGGCGAACGAGGCGGTGGATGAAAAGGCCCGCATGACGCCCATGCAGATTCAGCGGATTGCCGAAAGCGTGGTGCTGTCCTGCGAGAAACTGGGCCGCTCCCCCAGCGTGGAAGAGGTACAGGACATGGTGGAGCACCAGATTATGGCCCACGGTGCGTTTGAAGCGGCGAAGGCGTACATTACCTACCGGTATACCCGCGCGCTGGTTCGCCAGTCCAACACGACGGACGACAAAATCCTGAGCCTGATCGAGTGCAACAACGAGGAGGCCAAGCAGGAAAACTCCAATAAAAACCCCGTGGTCAACTCCACCCAGCGCGACTATATGGCCGGGGAGGTCTCCCGGGATATCACCAACCGAATCCTGCTTCCCAAGGAGATCGTGGACGCTCACAACGAAGGCATCATCCACTTTCATGATTCGGATTATTTTGCACAGCATATGCACAACTGCGATCTGGTGAATCTGGAAGACATGCTGCAAAACGGCACCGTAATTACCGGCACCATGATCGAGCGTCCGCACAGCTTTTCCACAGCCTGCAATATCGCCACCCAGATCATCGCTCAGGTGGCCTCCAACCAATATGGCGGTCAATCCATCTCTCTGGCCCATCTGGCCCCCTTCGTGCAGGTGAGCCGCGAAAAAATCCGGCATCAGGTGGCGCACGAAATTCAGGCTCTTGGGGCCGAGGCGTCTTTGGATAAAGTCCACCAGCTGGTGGAGGAACGGCTGCGGGAAGAAATCCGCCGCGGCGTGCAGACCATCCAGTATCAGGTGGTGACGCTGCTGACCACCAACGGACAAGCCCCCTTCGTCACGGTCTTCATGTACCTGAACGAGGCCAAGAACGAACAGGAGAAAAAAGACCTCGCCATGATTATCGAGGAAGTTCTGGAGCAGCGTTATCAGGGCGTGAAGAACGAACAGGGCGTTTGGGTGACGCCGGCCTTCCCGAAGCTGATCTATGTGCTGGAGGAGGACAACATCCACGCCGATTCCCCCTACTATTACCTGACGGAACTGGCTGCAAAATGCACCGCGAAGCGGCTGGTGCCGGATTACATCTCCGAGAAGAAAATGAAGGAGCTCAAGGAGGGAAACTGCTTCCCGGTGATGGGCTGCCGCAGCGCGCTCTCCCCCTGGAAGGACGAAAACGGGAACTATCAGTTCTACGGCCGTTTCAATCAGGGCGTCGTCACCCTGAATCTGGTGGATATCGCCCTGTCCTCCGGCGGAAACATGGAGAAGTTCTGGAAAATTTTCGACGAACGGCTGGATCTGTGCTACCGTGCCCTGATGTGCCGCCATAACCGGCTGAAGGGCACCCTGTCGGACGCAGCACCGATCCTGTGGCAGTACGGAGCCTGCGCCCGTTTGAAAAAGGGCGAGCCTATCGATAAGCTGCTGGTGGGCGGCTACTCCACCATTTCTCTGGGATACGCCGGCCTGTGCGAATGTGTCCGCTATATGACGGGCAAATCCCATACCGACCCTTCCGCCACGCCGTTTGCGCTGGACGTCATGAAATATATGAACGCCGCCTGCGAACGCTGGAAGAAGGAAACGACCATCGGTTTCGGCATTTACGGCACGCCGCTGGAATCCACCACCTACAAGTTCGCCAAGTGCCTGCAGCGCCGGTTCGGCATCATCAAAGACGTTACGGACAAGGGATACATCACCAACAGCTATCATGTCCATGTGACTGAGGACATCAACGCGTTCGATAAGCTGAAGTTTGAGGCGCAGTTTCAGGCCCTTTCCACCGGCGGCGCCATCAGCTATGTCGAGGTTCCCAATATGCAGAACAATCTGGAAGCCGTGGTTCAGGTCATCAAATTCATTTACGATAACATTATGTACGCTGAACTCAACACTAAGAGCGATTACTGTCAGGTATGCGGATGGGATGGGGAAATCGAAATCCGGGAGCAGGACGGCAAGCTGGTCTGGACCTGCCCGCGGTGCGGCAATCAGGATCAGGATAAAATGAACGTGGCGCGCCGGACCTGCGGCTATATCGGCACCCAGTTCTGGAATCAGGGCCGGACGCAGGAAATCAAGGAACGCGTGCTGCATCTGTAAACGCCGGAAGGCCGGCTGTCTCTGGAAGGAGAAAATGCCATGTACTACGGAGAAATCAAAAACTGCGATATCGCCAACGGAATCGGCGTCCGGGTCTCCCTGTTTGTGTCCGGCTGCACCAATCACTGCGAGCATTGCTTCCAGCCGGAAACCTGGGACTTTCATTACGGCCAGCCGTTTACGGCGGAAACGCAGGAAACGCTGCTGCAGCTTCTCGCTCCCGCCTATATCAACGGCCTGTCCTTGCTGGGCGGCGAGCCCTTTGAGCCCGGCAATCAGCGGGAGCTGCTCCCCTTCCTCCGCCGCGTAAAGGCCCTGTATCCCGGCAAAACCGTATGGGCCTATTCCGGCTTCACGCTGGAAGAGCTGCGGACTCCGGGCAGTTATCCATGCTGTGAAGTCACTGAATCCATACTGGCCATGGTGGATGTGCTGGTAGACGGCCGGTTTATAGAAGCGCAAAAGGATATTTCTCTGTTGTTTCGCGGCTCCGCCAACCAACGACTGATCGACATGAAGCGCACCCGGAAACAGGGTCAGATCGTGTTGTGGAGCCTTGATCGCTGAAATCAAAAAGCACAACCGGAGGGCCATTCTGCATGACCCTCCGGTTGTGCTTTTTTGGGGGATTTTCCCTTTCAGCCGTTTCCAAATATCCCGCTCAGGATGCTCCGTCCCCGGCGGGGCGGCGGCTTGCAGGGGCATTCAAAATTCACCAGAATGGTATCCTCCCCGATCACATCAATGTTTCTCCAGCCGATCACAATGTCGTCCTCCCGGCCCATCAGGCCCAGACATTTGGGCCGCCCGAAAATCACGATCGCCAAAAGCTGCGCGGTACAGGTGTCAATCTCCACGTCATCCACACAGCCAAGCCGGCTGCCGTCGCAGACGTTAATCACTTCCTTATTATGCATATCGGTTACCCGGCATGTCATCCGTACCCCTCCCTCTTCCAGCCTTGTTTCTATATGCCTATGCCGGAAGGCGCCCGGATATGTCGAAGCGGAAGAATTCCTTATGGATAAAATCAGCTCTGCGCATCGTCCCCCCACCACATGCTCTGCGCGAGATCCACCCGACCGTCCGGCAGGAAGGGAACGCCGTCCTCCATCAGCAGCTCCCGCTGCCGGTTGCCGCCGCCGAAGGCAAAAGCGGAGGATACCTCTCCCAGCCGGTTAACCACCCGGTAGCAGGGGATCCCTTCGGGATCAGGATTGACGTGCAGCGCGTACCCTACCACCCGCGCCCAGCGCGGATTCCCCGCCAGACAGGCCACCTCTCCATAGGTGCATACCCGGCCCCGCGGAATACGGGATACCACGGCGTAAATTTTCTGAAAGGAATTTTTCCGGCCTTCTGTGGACGCCGTCTGCTCCCTGTGCTTCATGGTTGTCATCTCCCCTTCGTCTTATCATCCTCATCATCAAAAAACGGAGGAATGGCGTCTCTCGCCATTCCTCCGTTTTTCTGCTGTGTATCCTTTTTTATCCTTTAAAGCAGCGCCGCCGCGGCTTCGTCCACCAGAATTGTCACGTTCGGGTGGAACTGCAGGATGGATGCCGGGCACTGCGGCGTAACCGGCCCCTTCACCATCGCCTTCACCGCTTCGGCCTTGTCCGCCCCGGTAGCAATCAGCATAATTGCCCGCGCCTTCATAATCGAACCGATGCCGGTGGTCAGCGCCTTGCGCGGCACATCGTCCGCGCTCGCAAAGAAGCGCTTGTTCGCGTCGATCGTGCTTTCGGTCAGATCGACGATATGGGTCGCCTGCGGAAAGCTGTCGGCCGGCTCGTTGAACGCGATATGACCGTTGCGGCCGATTCCAAGCACCTGAAGATCGATTCCGCCGGCGGCGGCAATGGCCTTTTCATAATCGCTGCATTCCTTGTCCGGATCGGAGGCAACGCCGGAAAGGACATGGATGTTTTCTTTCTTCACATTGATATGCTGAAAAAGATTATCCATCATAAAGTAATAATAACTCTGTTCGTGGTCATGGTCAAGCCCCACATACTCGTCCAAATTGTAGGTGGTTACGCCGGAATAATCCACCACACCGGCGCGATACAACTCGGCCATTTTTTTATAGGTGGGAATCGGAGACGAACCGGTCGCCATTCCCAGCACACAATGCGGTTTTTCAATCACACAGGCGGCAAACAGCGTCGCCGCCGCCGTACCGATCGTCTCGGCATCCTTGTAAACGCGGACGTTCATACCCTCATATCCTTTCTGATTATACACGATCTTATGTACAGTATTATTATCCTGCTTTCCTGCGGAAAACCCTATATCCAAACGGCCGATAAATTTGCACTTTCCGAGGACAGGCCCTGTTCGGAAATACGGGAAAAGGCGGAAAAACGGGAACCATTCCATCGGCTGTCTCATAATCTGTAACAGATGGGGACAGCCCATCCCTATTTTTCCGGAAAGGAGTCATTACTTTGGAGAATATGCAACGCAGGTCATCGTCCGCCTCCCCTTCCCGGCCTCAGCCGGATAACGTTCTGTATCTGCCGGTTATGGCGTTCGTCCCGCCGCAGCAGCAGCTGACCGCCGTATACGAACCGGACAAGGCATTGGAAAGAGGAACCCTGTTTCCCGAGCTTGACAAACCCTGGATAGGAGGTCGTTATGGTGAATAACACGATAAATGAAAAAAGCAGAATGCGCCGCCGGATCGCCGCCGTGGATTTCGCCATCTGGGAAATGACCCTCTATCTCGACACGCACGCGGAAGATACCCGTGCAATGAAAACGCTGGAGCAACTCCGAAACCGCCGCGCCGAACTGATCGGTGAATACGAAATGCGTTTCGGCCCTTACGTCGTCACCAGCAACGACGTGACCGGCACCCGCTGGTCCTGGATCGATAACCCGTGGCCGTGGGACTATCAGGCCGACTGAACCGGTCCCCCATTACAACCCGAAAGGAAGGTTCTGTCCATGTGGCAATACGAGAAGAAACTGCAATACCCAATAAAAATCAAAAACCCAAACCCCAAATACGCCAAGATCATCATTAGCCAGTACGGAGGTCCGGATGGGGAACTCGGCGCATCCATGCGTTACCTCAGCCAGCGCTACTCCATGCCCTATCCCGAACTGAAAGGCCTGCTCACCGACATCGGCACGGAAGAGCTGGCGCATTTCGAGATGATCGCCGCGATGGTGCATCAACTGACCCGCGAAATGTCCAACGATGAAATCGTCCGATCCGGTTTCGATACCTATTTCGTGGATCATACCGCCGGCGTATGGCCGATGGCCGCTTCCGCCGAACCCTGGAATGCCAATTACATCGGCGTCAAAGGCGATCTGATCGCGGATTTGCACGAGGATATGGGCGCAGATGGTACGACCACACAGGAACAACCATCCTAAAAAGTCAACTCCGTTGGGGCCGGCTTTTGCACGGGAGCCATGCGGGATAACGGAAAGAGGGAAAAGGCGGTTCCGGTTCAAAATTTTGAGCAGATCACAATCCGGATTGTAGGATTGTCAAAGATATTGGACAATGAACTCGGCAGGAGAAAGCCAGTAA
>CAJJLZ010000042.1 GCA_905192745.1 uncultured Oscillospiraceae bacterium | reverse complement strand
CCAGCTCCGCCCCCGGATGGCGGAGCAGCAGCCGCGCCAGCTCCACCCCGGCGTAGCCGGTCGCCCCGAGAATTCCCGCTTTAATTTTCATTGTATTTCTTCCCTTTCCTAACACAGGCTTACAGCAGACTCCGGACCCTCTTCACCTGAGCCAGCACATTCTCCGGCGCGGGGCCGCCGTATACCCGGCGGAGCGCCACGCACCGGTCGAGATTGATCGCGTCGTACACGCCCTCGTCAAACAAATCGCAGACCGCACGGTACTGTTCCAGCGGCAGAGTCTCCAGCGTCAGCCCCTTTTCGATGCAGAGAGCCACGAGGGAACCGGTCGCCTTGTAGGCGTCCCGGAAGGGGAGGCCCTTCCCCACCAGATAATCCGCGCAGTCGGTCGCGTTGATGAAGCCGCCGGCCGCGGCCTTCCGCATATTGTCAGTAAGCACCCGCATGGTCTCCACCATCGGGATAAAGGCGGTCAGACACATCCGCACGGTGTCGAACGCGTCGAACATCGCCTCCTTATCCTCCTGCATGTCCTTATTGTAGGCAAGAGGCAGGCCCTTCATCACGGTGAGCAGGGCGGTCAGGTCGCCGAACACCCGTCCGGCCTTGCCCCGCACCAGCTCGGCGATATCGGGGTTCTTCTTCTGCGGCATGATGGAGGAGCCGGTGGAAAAGGCGTCGTCCAGCTCAACGAACCTGAACTCCCATGAGCACCAGAGGATGATTTCCTCCGAAAAGCGGGAAAGATGCACCATCACAAGGGAGAGCGCCGCCGCCAGCTCAATGCAGAAATCCCGGTCGGACACCCCGTCCAGCGAGTTGTTGGTCACCCCGTCCATGGACAGGGCTTCCGCCGCCGCCGCCCGGTCGAGAGGATAGGTGGTGGAGGCCAGCGCCCCGCTTCCGAGAGGGGAAACGTTCATCCGCTTCACCGCGTCGTCCAGCCGGCCGATATCCCGCAGGAACATCTCGGCGTAGGCCATCAGATGATGGCCGAAGGTGATCGGCTGCGCCCGCTGAAGGTGGGTGTACCCCGGCATCACCGCGCCGGCGTATTCCTCCGCCTTCCCGCACAGCACCCCGATCAGCCCGGTCAGCTGCGCCCGCAGCGGCTGGGCCAGCGACCGCAGGTACAGCCGGTCGTCCAGCGCCACCTGATCGTTCCGGCTCCGCCCCGTGTGCAGGCGCTTGCCCGCGTCCCCGATGCGGGCGGTCAGTTCGCCCTCCACAAAGGTGTGGATATCCTCCGCCCCCATATCGATGGAAAGCGCGCCGGATTCCAGATCCGCGAGGATGCCCGCCAGCCCGTCCCGGATCGCCTCCCCGTCGGCGGCGGAGATGATCCCCTGCTTTGCGAGCATGGCGGCGTGCGCCATGCTGCCGAGGATATCCTCCCGCGCCATGCGGGAATCGAAGGAAATGGAGGAATTGAAGTCGTTCGTTTTCTGATCGAGTTCCTTTTGGAACCGTCCGGTCCACAGTTTCATCGGCTGTCTCCTTAATCATATCATCCGGCACAGCGCCGTGGAAAAGAGGCGGGCAGGGGTACGGCCAGCCGTGCCCCTGCCAAGCATACATGATGCGTCCATATTCCGGTTTTTTCCGGTCTGCAAGAGCTTTACCGGCCCTTGAGCGCCTGCACCTTGATCGGCAGGCCGAACAGGTTGATGAAGCCCTGAGAATCCATCTGGTCGTATACCTCGTCCTCGTCGAAGGTCGCGATCTCCTCGTCATACAGGGAGTAGGGCGAGGTCAGGGAGGCGAGAATCATATTGCCCTTGTACAGCTTCAGCTTCACGTCGCCGGTCACATACTCCTGCGTGCTGTCCACAAACGCGGAGAGCGCCTCCCGCAGGGGGGTGAACCACTGGCCGTAGTATACCAGCTCGCTGAACTTGCCGGCCACCATCTGCTGTTTGTAGTGCTGGGTGTCCCGGTCGAGGCAGATCGTCTCCAGCGCTTCGTGCGCCTTGTACAGGATGGAACCGCCGGGAGTCTCGTACACGCCGCGGCTCTTCATGCCGACCAGCCGGTTCTCCACCATATCCACCAGACCGATGCCGTTCGCGCCGCCCAGCGCGTTCAGCTTTTCGATCATGGTCACGCCGTCCATCTTCACGCCGTCCAGCGCGACCGGGATGCCCTTTTCAAACGACAGGGTTACATAGGTCGCCTTGTCCGGCGCCTGCTCGGGGGACACGCCCATTTCAAGGATCTCGTCATACTTCGGCTCGTTCGCCGGGTCCTCGAGATCCAGCCCCTCGTGGGAGAGGTGCCAGAGGTTTTTATCCTTGGAATAGTTGGTCTCACGGGTGATCGCCAGCGGAATGTTGTGCGCCTCGGCGTAGTCGATTTCCTCATCGCGGGATTTGATATCCCAAATCCGCCAGGGGGCGATGATCTTCATTTTCGGGGCGAACGCCTTGATGGCCAGTTCAAACCGAACCTGATCGTTCCCCTTGCTGGTGCAGCCGTGGACGATCGCGTCCGCGCCCTCGGCCTTGGCGATTTCCACCAGCCGTTTGGCGATGATCGGCCGGGCGAAAGAGGTGCCCAGCAGATACTGGTTTTCATACACCGCGCCGGCCTTCACGGTCGGGAAAATGAAATCCTCCACAAACTCCTTGCGCAGGTCCTCTATGTACAGCTTGGAAGCGCCGGTCTTCTTGGCCTTTTCTTCCAGCCCGGAGAGTTCCTTACCCTGCCCCACGTCGGCCGCAACCGCAATTACCTCGCAGTTGTTATAATTCTCCTTCAGCCACGGAATAATAATCGAGGTGTCCAGCCCGCCCGAATAGGCAAGAACGACTTTTTTGATCTGCTGATCCATTCAAAACGCTCCCTTTCGTCTGACGGCGGCGTTAATGCTCCGCCGGTTTTCGCATATTTTTGCATGACGTTGCTGTCAATGACCCTATTATACCCGCCTGTTTCCGGATTTGCAACCATATTTTGCGTATAATTATGCTCTATGATGGATTTTTGTCAACCTGTACAAACGCCGGGTTTATCCCCCCTGTTTTCTGTGCAAGCGCTTGTTTGTGTCCCGCTCCCCATGCAGGCCTATACGGAATAATTGAATTTTTATACATCTTCGCGGTATAAAACACCGCCTGCCGTCCAAAAGGCGGCGCGGATTCCCCGCTTTTGGGCCGTTTCGATTGTTTTCGGTACGGATTCCCGCCGATTATGCCGATTATGACAAAAAGAAACGAATCGGAGAAAAAGCCGTCGCTTTTAACCTTCTCTTAACATTGCCATGATACGCTTTTAATCAAAATAAGATGAAATAGAAAATGGAGAGGTGCGGCAATGGATCTGACGCATATATTGCAGCTTCTGGGCGGGCTCGGCCTGTTTCTGTTCGGGATGAAACTGATGGGGGACGGGCTGGAGCTGGTTGCCGGTTCCAAGCTTCGCTCCCTTCTGGAGAAGCTGACCAGCAATCCGCTGCTCGGCGTTCTGGTGGGCGTAGTGGTCACAGGGGCGATCCAGTCCTCCTCCGCCACCACAGTTATGGTGGTCGGCTTTCTGAACGCCGGTTTGCTCAAGCTGGAGCAGGCGGTTTACGTCATCATGGGAGCCAACATCGGCACCACGGTGACCAGCTTTCTGATCGGTCTGAAAATCAGCTATCTCGCCCCTATCGCCGTTTTTGCCGGCATTATGCTGCTGATGATTACCAAAAAGAAGCTGTTCCAGCATATCGGTATGGTCATCATCGGCTTCGGCATTCTGTTCACCGGCATGGAATCCATGTCCGGCGCCATGAAGCCGCTGGCCCAGATGCCGGAATTCGCTTCGCTGATGACCAAATTCTCCAATCCGGTTCTCGGCATCCTTGCCGGCGCGGTGCTTACCGCTGTTATCCAGTCCTCCTCCGCGTCGGTCGGCATCATTCAGGCGCTGGCCGCCAGCGGCGCGGTGAATCTCGGCGGCGTGATCTATATCCTTTTCGGCCAGAATATCGGCACCTGCGCCACCGCGCTGCTTGCCTCCATCGGCACCAACCGGTCGGGAAAGAGGGCCGCCCTGATTCATCTGATGTTCAACGTTATCGGCACCCTGCTTTTTATTCCGATCTGCCTGTTTTTCCCCTATGTCGAACTCATCGAAGGATTTGTCGCCGACCCCAAAATGCAGATTTCGGTCGCGCACATTATCTTCAATATCGTTTCCACCGCCGTGCTTCTCCCCTTCGCCCAGCTGCTGGTGAAGCTCGCCCAAAAGCTCATTCCCGGCAAGGACGCGGCCTATGAGGAGCTGCGGCTGCAGTTCCTGGACGAGCGGATTCTGAACACCCCGGCCATTGCCGTCGCGCAGGTCACCAAGGAGGTGGAGCGGATGGCCGCCATCGCCCGGAATAACTTCGGGCTGGCTATGGAGGTGTTTTTCAAGCCAAACAGGGAAACCATGCAACAGATCAAACAGAACGAGCAGGTGCTCAATTTTCTCAATCACAGCATCACAAGCTATCTGGTGAAAATCCACGCCATGGAGCTGTTGGAGGAGGATAACCGGATGATCGGCTCCATGTTCCATGTGGTGAACGATCTGGAGCGTATCGGCGACCATGCGGAAAACATCCTTGAATATTCCCAGAATTTCGAAAACGGCGTCCCCTTTTCCGGAGACGCCGTTACCGAGATGCGGGACATGAGCGGCCGGGTGCTGAAAATCGTGGACGAGGCGCTGGCTTTCTTCCTCGGCCAGCAGAGAGATAAGACCTTATCCACGCAGATCATGGAGGAAGAAGAAGAAATCGACCAGCTGGTGGTAGCGCTCCGCTCCCACCATGTGGAACGGCTGAACGCCCTGCAGTGCACCCCGGAAACCGGAATGCTGTTTATCGATATCCTCACCGATCTGGAACGAGTCTCCGACCACGCGACCAATATCATGTACGCCGCCTATGACAGCGACTGCGCGTAAGCGAAAATGGACAGGACGTCAAGACGTCAAAAAAGACGCCGCCCACAGGGGGCGGCGTCCTTTTTGTTATACACCGGCTGTTTCGGCCGGTATTCTTTCAGCCGTGGACAATCGCGGTCAGGGTATTGGTCACCAGCACCAGAGTGAGGATCACCACAAACCCCGCGCAGCACCAGAACAGGCCGTTGCGGGTTCGCCGATCCGGAATCCCCCGGGAGGCCAGCCCCAGCAGCAGGCAGGAAATCAGCCCCGCCGTCAAATCGATCATAATCCGGATTTGTCCGGTGGACAGAGAAAGGAACGTATCCATCCCCTTGGCGAGAAGGCCGCTGAAAATATGGACAAACGGCGCGATCAGCAGAGGCAGAATCGCCACCGCGTATTCCTTTTTCCGCGCACGCAGAAAAACAAGCACCATCAGCGACAGGACGATCACGATCGCCCAGCAGGCGAAAAGCATCCCGGCCGGGGTTTTCGAACCGACCGGCGGCGTCGCCGCCCCCCGGAGGGCAAACCATACCATCGTATTCAGCGGCATACAGGCTCCATTTCTCCGCAGACGCCGGTGCGTTATCGGGTGCGGCGCGTCCGCGGCCGCCCGTCACCCGCCGACGGAAGGCCATACGCCCCGCCGGAATCCGGAATATACCATTATATTAATATAAGCGCCCGGGTTTTGCAAGCAGGAAAAGTCGACAAACGCTTTTTCTGCGTTGCGTTGAAAGCCAGAAGAGTATCCGCCTTCGGTCGAATGGAACAATAAAAAATCAGCCGGCAACTCATTTGTGAATTGCCGACCGCAGGTCTGGAGCAGGCGATGGGAATCGAACCCACAACCTCAGCTTGGGAAGCTGATGTTTTACCACTAAACTACGCCTGCCTGTTTTGTTTCGCCGTGGGGAGAACCCTCCGCCGACAGCATTAGCATGATACCATAACAAAGGGAAAAAATCAACCCCTTATTTTCCGCAAAAGCGCCACAGTCCTCTGGACTGACAGGAAGGGATAGAGGGGGATTTCCACTGGAAAACGCCTCTCGTGTTATCTGTAGTTTTTATAAAAGAAATTGCACTTTGCAATTATATGTGCTAAGATTGTAGTGAAATTTTATATAAATCAAGGAGGGAATAGAATGACGCGTTGTCTGGCTTTTTTCTCTGCTCTCTGCATTTTCCTGAGCCTGACCGCCTGCGGCAATAAAAGCAAAACGGTTTCGAAAGCCGCTATTGCCGAACCCAGAAACGTTGTGGAAGTTTTCTTCGATTATTTCAGCAAGCCTGATTATGAAACCATGAAAGCTTACTGCACGGAAGAATGCGTGGACACCTATTTTCACAAGGGCGACGTTTTCGGTATGATAACAGCCAAATCAACCAACATCGAAGAAGAGCCAAAAAGTTTGAGCGAGAACGAATGCGCCGTGTTTGTCAGCGTTGAAATGGTAACGGCAAAAAGTTCCGCCCTGTATGGCGAAACGGAAACCTGTTTCTTTGTTCTGTTAAATAAAACGGCGGAAAATACCTGGTTAATCAACGGGTTCGCAACAGGAATATAGGCCTGTAACAGCAGCGCCAATAAGACGATGAGAGACGGCGCGTCCGCGCCGTCTCTCCTTTTTTACAGAATACTTTACCAGATGACCTTCTCCGCCACCTCGCGCAGGGCGCGGGCAAGGAAATCGTCCACCGACTGCACGCCGACGTCCCCTTCCCTGCGGGAACGAACCGACACCGTGCCGCTTTCGGCTTCCTTATCGCCGATCACCAGCATATACGGCACCTTCTGCACCTGCGCTTCCCGGATCTTATACCCGATCTTTTCGCTGCGCAGATCCACCTCCGTCCGGAGGCCGGCGGCCTTCAGCCGTTCGGCCACCGCTTTCACCGCTTCGGCCTGCCGCTCGGAAATCGGCAGCACCCGCACCTGTTCCGGCGCGAGCCAGAGCGGGAACGCGCCGGCGTATTTTTCGATCAGCAGGGCCAGAGTGCGTTCGTAGCAGCCCAGAGAGGTACGGTGGATGATATACGGGCGGCGTTTGCTGCCGTCCTCGTCCACATATTCCATCCCAAACTGTTCGGCCAGCATCTGGTCAATCTGGATGGTAATGAGGGTATCCTCCTTGCCGTGGACGTTGCGGATCTGGATATCCAGTTTCGGGCCATAGAACGCGGCCTCGTCGATGCCGACGGTGTAGGGCACGTTCAGATGCTCGAGAATCTTTTTCATCGTGCCCTGCGCCTCGTCCCACTGCTCAGGGGTGCCGATGTATTTCTCCTTATTGTTCGGATCCCACTGGGAAAAGCGGAAGGACACGTCCTCATACAGCCCAAGGGTTTTCAGCATAAACGTCGCGAGCTCCAGGCAGCCCTTGAACTCCTCCTCCAACTGTTCCGGGCGGAGGATGAGGTGGCCCTCTGAAATGGTGAACTGCCGCACCCGGATCAGGCCGTGCATTTCGCCGCTGTCCTCGTTGCGGAACAGGGTGGAGGTTTCGCCCAGCCGCATCGGCAGGTCACGGTAGGAACGCATCCGGTTCAGGAACACCTGATACTGGAAGGGGCAGGTCATCGGCCGCAGGGCGTAGACTTCCTTATCCTTTTCCTCGTCCCCCAGAACAAACATGCCGTCCTTATAATGATCCCAGTGGCCGGAGATTTTGTACAGGTCGCTCTTGGCCATCAGAGGGGTCTTGGTCAGCAGATAGCCGCGCTTCTGTTCCTCGTCCTCCACAAACCGCTGGAGGAGCTGGATCACCCGCGCGCCCTTCGGCAGCATAACCGGCAGGCCCTGCCCGATCACATCCACGGTGGTGAACAGCTCCAGCTCCCGGCCGAGCTTATTATGATCCCGCTTTTTGGCTTCCTCCAGCTTTTCGAGGTGGGCCTCCAGTTCGGACGCCTTCGGGAAGGCCACGCCGTAGATCCGCTGAAGCATCTTCTTTTTGGAGTCCCCGCGCCAGTAGGCGCCGGTCACGCTGAGCAGCTTCACCGCCTTGATCCGGCCGGTATCGGGCAGATGGGGGCCGGCGCACAGGTCGGTGAAATCCCCTTGCTGATAAAAGGAAAGCTCCGCATCCTCCGGCAGGTCGTTAATCAGCTCCGCCTTGTACGGCTCATCCCGCATTTTGTCGAGCGCTTCGGCCCGGGAGAGGGTGAACCGTTCGAGGGGGAGGGACTCTTTCACAATTTTCTTCATCTCGGCCTCGATCTTGCCGAGATCCTCCATCGTGAAGGTTTCCGCCGCGTCGAAATCGTAGTAAAAGCCGGAATCAATCGCCGGGCCGATAGCCAGCTTCACATCCGGATACAGGCGTTTCACCGCCTGCGCCATGACGTGGGAGGCCGTGTGCCAGAACGCCTTTTTCCCTTCGTCCGAATCGAAGGTCAGAATCTCCAGCGTGCAGTCCCCGGTCAGAGGGGTGCGGAGATCCACTACCCTGCCGTCTATCTTCGCGGCGCAGGCCGCGCGGTACAGGCCCATGGACAGTTCGCGGCAAAGCGCGTCCACGGTGGTGTTCTCCATCACCTCCCGTTTGTCGCCGTCTTTCAGCGTAATGTTTACCATGCCCATTCATCCTTTCCTTGCCGGCCGGTTCCGGCCGGATCATCTCTATCGCAGCCGCGCTCCCGTTTGAGCCGGGGAGCGCGGACACGGGCTTGTTTGTGCGTGGATTGACCGCGGAAATACAAAAAGCCCCGTCCCACAAAGGGACGGGGCCAAAAGCCACGCGGTTCCACCCTGATTCGCCGGTTTTCCAAAGGAGAAGCTCTTACCCCCTCCGAAAGGGAAAAAACGGCCTTTCTGCGGCGGTAACGGTGCCTGCCGGCGCGCCTTGCTGCCCCACGGGCATTGAGCGGCGCGCTCCTCCGGGGCGGTAGCTGGTTCCTTCCCTTCCCGAAGCCGCTTTCAGCACGCGGCGGCCTTCTCTGGCGGGCGGAGGGAGAGCCTTCCCCATCGACGGATTCTCCTGTCGTTGATAGTTACTGTAGCACTCCGCCGCCGAAAAGTCAAGCGGGGACAATCCCAAGTCAGGACAGCATCGTACCGCCGGGGGCGGTCGGGATCACCGGTGCTTCGCTTTCCCCGTCCTCGTCTCTGTCTCCCCGCTCGATGGCGTCCACCATTTTGATCGGATCGGCGTCACCGTACAGGACCTTGAGAAGGCCCTCGCCATAGCGGTCGAACATACAGAAGCCCATATCGAAGTTCCGCTCCATCACGGCGGGGGACAGCACCTGCTCCCCACAGATAGCCGTGACCTTGAAACGGATTTCCCCGTCGTCGAAATCCAGTTCGAAGCTGCCGAGAATCAGGCCGTAATTGGCGCGGGTCAGAAAGGCCGCGACCGCGCCTCGTTTTTCCTCCGGCGCCTTAACGGGGAAAACCGTATAAACCGTGAAGCCGTCCTCGTCCCGCGTCTGCACATGGATGGTGCAGGCATCAACCGCTTTTAAGGACATCCGCATGGTGAGATAGCCCTTTTCCTCGTCCAGCGAGTAATTCCAGTTTTGTGAATCGCAATATTCGCGAATGGAATTCAGATGCTTGGTCATAGTAATCTCCATTCTTTTTACATAAATTCCGCGCCGATCGCTCCTTTTGGGTACTTTTTTATTATAAGCGTCTCCCTCTGCATCGTCAATCCCTCCGCGCCGCCTCTTTGCCGGAAATCAGAGGAACCCACGTTGATTGCGGCGGATCGGCGAGAGGTTTGTAAAAGCTCTGTAAAGAATGGAGCAGCCGAATTGACAAAGCCGGTATTTTCCGTTAAGCTGAAAAACAGAACGTTATCTTCTTTTTTCGGCTTTTAACCAGCGGAAGCGGAAAAAGAAGATAATCCATGATGGAGGAATTGGGTTTATGCGGAAAGGAAAATTCGGAATCTGTCTGTGGTTTTATGCCGCGCTGGCCTTTGTTCTGGCCTTTCTTCAGCAGAGTATGCTCTGTATCCTGCTGCTCGGCTTCGTCATCGTTGCCGAACGGGACGAGTGGACTTCCCGTCAGGTGATGCAGGCAACCTTCCTGTGCCTGCTCGGCTCGTTCATC
This sequence comes from uncultured Oscillospiraceae bacterium, assembly GCA_905192745.1. GTDB lineage: Bacteria > Bacillota > Clostridia > Oscillospirales > Acutalibacteraceae > Avimonas. The sequence goes on along the minus strand of CAJJLZ010000042.1, from coordinate 3,272 downwards.
AGCGGAGTGCTGAACATCTTCAGCGTGTTGAAGGCCATCCCCTTCGCGGGCACGCTGTTTTCGGGCGTTTTCAGCTTTGTCAGCGGGATCGTTTCCCTGCTGATCCTCATTTTCTGCATCATCGCCCTGACCCGGGTGGTGAAGGAAAAGGAGGCGGACATTCCGCTGCTGAACGCCCTTACCGACCGCATTTTCGGCATAGTGAAGCCGAAGTACACGCCCCCGCCCTATGGGGCACAGCCGCCTTACGGCGTTCCCCCGCAGCCCCCGTACCCGAACTATCCGCCGCAGCCCCTTGTCTCCGCGCCGCCCGTCCAGCCGGCGCCGCCGGCGGAGAAGCCGCCGCAGCAGTAAACCTGCACTAGAGAAAACGCCCCGCCGGTTTTGAACCGGCGGGGCGTTTTTGGCGGATAATTGGGTTTTATGACAGCGCGGCGAGGCTCTGCTCCAGCAGAGCGAACTTCTCCTTCAGCCGGGCCGCGTTTTCGCGCGCAGTTTTCACCACGTTGGCGGGGGCCTTGGAGGTGAACGCCTCATTGGACAGCTTGGCCAGCACGCCGTTCAACTGCTTTTGGACGTTTTCCTTCTCTTTAGACAGGCGGGCGCGCTCGGCCTCCTTATCCACCAGCTCATCCATCGGGATTTTGATGGTGGCGTCGGCGGTGACGATGCTCACCGCACCGTCCAGCTCAAAGCGCTCACCCACGATCACTTCGGAGGCGGAGGCCAGCCGCTCAATGAAAGGGGCGCCGTCGGTAAAGGTGGCGGCAAACGCCGTTTCCACATACACCTGCGCTTTCCGGGAAGGAGGAACGTTCATTTCGGCGCGGCGGTTACGGATGGCGCGGATGGCGGCCATCAGCCGTTCCATCTCCTTCTCCTCCGCGGGGAAGGAGAGCGCGTCGTCGTATACCGGCCAGGCGGAGACCATCAGCGCCTCCCCCTCGTGGGGCAGAGTCTGCCAGATTTCCTCCGTGATGAAGGGCATGAAGGGATGCAGCAGCTTGAGCATCCCGGTCATCACCCAGACCAGCACCCGGCGGGCGTTATCCGCCGTTTCGCCGCCTGCCTGCAGGCGGGATTTGCACAGCTCGATCGTCCAGTCGCAGAAATTGTCCCAAATAAAGTCATACAGCTTCTGCACCGCGATGCCGAGTTCGAATTTTTCCAGATTGTCGGTGACGGCCTGCGCCAGCGTATTGAAGCGGGAGACGATCCACTTGTCCTCCAGCGTCAAGGCATCCGGCAGAGTCAGGGCCACGTCGTTATCCCCGATATTCATTAGGATGAAGCGGGCGGCGTTCCACAGCTTGTTCGCAAAGTTGCGGGAGGCCTCCACCTTTTCATCCATGAACCGCATATCGTTTCCGGGGCTGTTGCCGGTCGCCAGCATGAAGCGGAGCGCGTCCGCGCCGTACTGGCCGATCACCTCCAGCGGATCGATACCGTTGCCGAGGGATTTGGACATTTTCCGGCCCTTGGCGTCCCGCACCAGTCCGTGGATGAACACCGTATTGAACGGCGCCTTCCCCATATGCTCGATGCCGGAGAACATCATCCGCACCACCCAGAAGAAGATGATGTCGTAACCGGTGACCAGAGTGTCGGTCGGATAGAAATACTCCAGCTCCGGCGTTTTGTCCGGCCATCCGAGGGTGGAGAAGGGCCAGAGCGCGGAGGAGAACCAGGTGTCGAGGGTGTCCTCGTCCTGACGGAGATGCGTACCGCCGCACTTCGGGCAGACGGCGGGCGTTTCCCGGCTCACCACAATCTCACCGCAGTCGGCGCAGTACCACGCCGGGATGCGGTGGCCCCACCAGAGCTGGCGGGAAATGCACCAGTCGCGGATATTTTCCAGCCAGTGGAAATACACCTTATCGAAGCGTTCCGGCACGAATTTGGTTTCGCCGCTCTTCACCGCGTCGATCGCGGGGCCGGCCAGCTCCTTCATCTTCACGAACCACTGGAGAGACACCCGCGGCTCGATCACGGTGTGACAGCGGTAGCAGGAGCCGACATTGTGCTTCATCGGCTCGATCTTCACCAGATAGCCCTGTTCCTCGAGATCCTTCACAATGGCCTTCCGGCATTCCATGATGGTCATACCCTGATACCGGCCGGCCAGCTCGTTCATCACGCCGTTTTCATCGGTCACGGTGATAACCGGCAGATCGTGGCGCAGGCCGACCTCGAAATCGTTCGGGTCGTGGGCGGGGGTGATCTTCACCACGCCGGTGCCGAAGTCCATCTCCACATAGGTGTCGGCCACCACGGGGATGCATTTGCCGACCAGCGGCAGGACGACGTTTTTGCCCACCAGATGACGATACCGCTCGTCATCGGGATGAACCGCCACGGCGGTGTCGCCCAGCAGGGTCTCCGGCCGGGTGGTGGCGAGCTCCAGATATTCGCCGGTGGGGCTGCCCGCCCCGTCCGCGATGGGATACCGCAGATGCCAGAAGAAGGCGTCCTTCTCCTCAAACTCCACCTCGGCATCCGAAATGGAGGTATGGCAGTGGGGGCACCAGTTGATGATCCGCTCCCCGCGATAGATCAGGCCCTTTTCATACAGGCGGACAAACACCTCCCGCACCGCTTTGGAACAGCCCTCGTCCAGCGTGAAGCGCTCCCGCTCCCAATCGCAGGAGGAGCCGAGCTTTTTAAGCTGCTCGACAATCCGGCTGCCGTAGGTTTCCTTCCACGCCCAGGCGCGCTTGAGGAATTCCTCCCGGCCGATCTGCTCCTTGGTCAGGCCCTCTTTGGCCATGGCCTCCACGATCTTCGCCTCGGTGGCGATGGAGGCGTGGTCGGTGCCGGGCATCCACAGCGCCTCATACCCCTGCATCCGCCGCCAGCGGATCAGGATATCCTGCATCGTTTCGTCCAGCGCGTGTCCCATGTGGAGCTGTCCCGTAATATTCGGAGGCGGGATGACGATGGTATAGGGCTTTTTTTCCGGATTCACTTCAGCATGGAAATATCCGCCCTCCGTCCAGAAGCGGTAGATGCGGTCCTCCACCTCTCCGGGCTCGTAGGTTTTTGCCAGTTGCTTGTTTTCCGCCATTTTAACCATTCCTTATCGATAAATTCGCCGCGCCGTTCGCGGCGATGCTTCCCGGTATTTGGCTGCAGCAGTAATACCGCATCAGCGGCTGCTGTTTATTCTATCACAGCGCCTGCCGGCTTGCAAGCGGCTTCTCCCGCCATGCAAAAAGCCGTGTAGGAGTACAATAGATATTGGACAGGTGGGCATAAAAAGGATGAAGGATAAG
>CAJJLZ010000041.1 GCA_905192745.1 uncultured Oscillospiraceae bacterium | reverse complement strand
GCTTGACTATAATATCACCTCCCCACCTCCTTTGTCAATCCTTTTTTTCGTTTTTCGGACATTTTCTTGCTTTTTCTTTTTGTTTCCTGTTTTTCTGGTAATTTGTAGGGCGGTTTATACCCAGCGTATGTGAAATACTATCCCGGAAGGGATTTTTGTCTGTGAAAGGATGTCGATATCATGGGAAAGATTTATTTGAATGCGCCGCCTGTCCGCAATCCGCGCCGGATTCTGCAGGTGACCGCGATTATTATACTGAACCTGCTGATTATCGCGCTGTTTCCGTCTCATTCGGCAGTGGATGCGCTGTCCAAACTGGGTTCCACGGGCAGCGAGGTGCGGCAGATCCAGACCAAGCTGGTCAACTGGGGCTATCTGAACGACAAAGTGGACGGTATCTATGGAGCGAAAACACGAAATGCGGTCATTGCGTTCCAGAAAAAGAACGGATTGACCGCCGACGGGATCGCCGGGCCGGCGACGCTGCGGGCAATGGGGATTTTCACCGCCTCGGGCGGCTCTTCGCAGGCGGGAGGGCAGAGCGATCTGAACCTGCTCGCGCGTCTGATTTCCGCGGAGGCGCGGGGTGAGAGCTATACCGGTCAGGTGGCGGTCGGCGCAGTGGTCCTCAACCGGATGGAACATCCCTCCTTTCCGGATACGCTTTCCGGGGTGATTTACCAGAACGGTGCGTTTTCCTGTCTGTATGACGGACAGTTCAATCAGCCGGTGGCCGAGAGCGCTTACCGCGCGGCGCAGGACGCCATGAACGGCTGGGACCCCTCGGGCGGGGCGATTTATTATTACAATCCGTCCACCGCTACCAACCAGTGGATTCGTTCCCGTCCGGTCATCGCCCGGATCGGCAAGCATGTTTTTTGCAGCTGAGGAGATCGGAACAGCCTTTACTCTATATATTTATATGTTATAGAAGAATAAAAAACGCTTGCGGGCCATCGACCATGGTCCGCAAGCGTTTTTTCGGGGAAGCGGCATTTTTAGTTGTCGCCCCGCTTATCGCCCGCCGTGCGCGAGGCGCGTAAAGAGCGAAAAAACCCGGTCAGTTGGGCGGCGCATTCCTCGCGGAGCAGCCCGCCCTCCCAAAGCGGACGATGGTTGTACGGGAGGGTGAACAGGTTCACTACCGAGCCGCAGGAACCGGCCTTGGGATCGGCGGCGCCGTACACCACCCGGTCCAGCCGCGCGTTGATAATCGCCCCGGCGCACATGGGGCAGGGCTCCAGCGTCACATACAGCGCGCAGCCGAAGAGCCGCCATCCCCCCAGAGTACGGCAGGCCTGATCGATCGCTTCCAGCTCGGCGTGGGCGAGCGCGTTCCGGCCGGTCTCCCGCCGGTTGCGGCCGCGGCCGACGATCACGCCGTCTCTGGCCACCACCGCGCCCACCGGCACCTCCCCTTCCCGGGAGGCTTCCTCCGCCAGCCGGAGCGCCTCCCGCATCAGTTCTTCGGGGGACAGGGACGCCGCACTTCCGCCGGAAAGTCCCCCCGCGTTCATGAGGCAGCCCCCAGTTGGGTGGTGATAACCGAAAGGACGGTCAGGAGGATCGAGAGAATTCCCCCGATCAGAAAAGCCGGGGTGGTCAGCAGGGTTTTTACCCGCACGCCAAGGGGAAGGGCGGGGGAAGGTTCCGGTTCTTTCCGAACCAGAGGATCGTTCCGGGCGAAAAGGATCATCAGACAGACCAGGCCCAGAATTCCCACCACGCTGAAAACGATAAGAAGGGTTTTCTGCGATTGGGCCTCCGTCTGTCCCAGACTGGCGAATTCCAGAATCTCCGCCATGAAATTGTTCAGAAAATGCAGCATCATCGCGGGCCAGACCCGGCCGCTCCGGACGGTCAGCCAGCCGCAGGCCAGCCCCACCAGAAAGGCAAAGGGGATCTGCAGGATGTTTCCGTGCATCAGCGCGAACAGGATAGCGGTGACGATCACGGCAAACCACGTCCCATACGGGCGGAGCAGACGGAGAAAATAGCCGCGGAACAGCATTTCCTCCAGAATGCCGGGCAGAACGGCGAAAATCAGAATGTTCAGACAAAGCCCGGCGGCCGTATTATCCATATAGCTGGGCAGTTCCGGCTGGCGGATGCCGAACTGGCCGAGAAATGCCAGAAGGTAAGACGTAGCGAAATTCGCCAGCACACAGACCGCCATCCCGCCGAGCAGGGCCAGCAGAATCGAGAGAAACCCAAGCGGCCGTTTTTCCGCGTCCTCCAGATTCGCGAACGGGTTGACCCGCCGCCGGCTGAACGCCGCTGTCAGCGGACCGGGCAGTCCCATAATCAGCGCGTAGGCAATCCCGTACGCGGCCAGAAAGCCGACGTTCCCCAGTCCATACCGTCCGTCCGCCGCCTGCAGGTTGGCCGCGCCCGCCATCGCCAGAGCGGTCAGAATCAGGGAAAATATCGTCTGAAGCATCCCCAGCATCAGCAAAAAAGCGGCGCCGATAAAGCCGGCGTCCCGCCGCAGAGCGTTTTGCTGCGGCGGAATAAACCCTCCGGCGGGAGGGGGCGTCCATCCGTAGTAAGTATTCATAGGCCGCGTTCCTTTCCGTCGCTTTCGAATCCCCGCTTGTTTCCGCGGGGGGCGTTTATCCGTTTAGTCGGCCGGAGGCGCGGGGGAATCGGCCGTGCCGTCCGCCGCCCTTTCCTTTCGGAAAATAAACCATTTGCTGAAGAAGTAGTTCATCACCATAACGATGATGTTCACCAGAATCTTGGATACCCCGCCGTTCACCGCCAGCACGTTCACCAGCAGGCCCATGCACAGCTCGTCCACAGCGAAGGAGAGCAGCCGGGCGCCGATGAACAGGCCGAACTCCCGCAGGAGCGCCCGGGCGCCGCGGACATGGCTGTGAAATACGAACAGCTTGTTCACCGCGTAGGCGAACAGGACGGCGGCCGTCCACGCGATGGCGTTGCTTATCAGGTTGTGAATGCCCAGCGTGTTGTAGCTTAACCCATAGACCGCCATGTTGACAAGGGTGGTCAGCACGCCGAACACCACATAACTCACTGTTTCCCGGTTGAGCAGCCGGGGGAATTTCCGCCAGGCCCACCGCCAGAGGAGCACCACCGCCATGGCCAGGAACGCGCCCAGCGTATCCCATGCCCAGTCCGCCACCCGGGGCAGGCGGCCGGGAACAAAAAGCTGGTGCAATTCGTCGGTCACGGCGTAAAACAGGGCGCCGGAAAAGCCCAGCACCATCGCCCGCCGGTCGGACGCGCCGGCGACCCGCAGCGCGTTCCAGATCAGAAGGGAGAGAACGGCGAAGCCGCCCATCTGAAGAACGACCCGGGTTCCCGCCGCCAGCGTTTCCCGCAGGGCGGGAGAAAAATCCGTATTGAAAAGCAGCCGGATCAGGCTTTCCAGCCCCCGCGCCACCCCGGCCTGCATGGCCTCCGCCGGGGCGAGGGGCAGGCTGGAGAGGATAAACAGGCCGAGCGCCCAGAGAACGGCGCCCGCGCCCGCCAGTATTGTATTCCTTTTCCGGTCCGAAACAAGTCTGTTCATGTCACATTCCTTTGCGGGCGGAGAACGCCTGCTGTTTTATATTTCGGTATGGATATCCGGCGCCGGCCGGTTCCGCCGTTTCATCTTGGCCGAAGCAGCTCTTCCAGCGCGGCGGCGGCCCCATCCGCGGCGAGGGACCCGGTTACCCGGTCGGCCGCGCGGATCACTTCTTCCGGCGAGCCGCCCATCGCCACCCCGACCCCCGCGTACCGGAGCATATCCAGATCGTTCCGGCTGTCTCCGATGGCGATGCTGTCCTCCCGCGGGATGCCGAGCCGTTCAAGAACCCGCCGCATCCCGTCCGATTTGCAGACGCCGGCGGGAAGCACTTCGGTATAGCTGCCCTGTTCGATAAAGGCAAGCTCCGGGGAAAGCATCCGCTTTTCCTCCGCCGTCAGCGGGTGGTAGATGGAGAATTTCATAACCGCCTGTCCGGCAAACCGTCCGCTTCCGGGTTCAAAATCCCGCGCGCCGGTTACCTCCGGCCAGCCGGATGGCTGGGACGGGTTCACCGCGTACATGGATTCCTCCCCCTCCAGAAAACAGGTCCTTCCGTTTCCCAGATACAGCGTCAGAATCCTTTCCAGAAGGGCGGGCGGCAGCGGACGGCGGTACAGAAGGGTTTCGCCGAGCCGGATATGTCCGCCCGCCGCGGCGACAATCCCGTCGAAGCCGACGGCCTTCACCGAGGCGTAAATATACCCCGGTGCGCGGCCGGTGCAGAGGAACACGGCGTGTCCGGCCTGCCGTGCCCGGCGGACAGCCGCCGTCACGGCTTCGGAAGGCGGCCGGTCGTATTGGGCGATGGTGCCGTCCAGATCGAGAAAAACTGCATGTTTCCGCATGGGCTGGTCCTCCGGATTTTGGAATGGACAGCGGACGGTCTGCCGTCAGCCGAGAATACGGGCGGCGTTTCCGCCGAGGATGGCGGCCTGTTCGGCCCCGGTAAAGCGGTACGCGGCGAGGAATTCCCGCGCGGCGGCCAGCGCTTCCGTCTGGTCGGCCCAGGGAGAATCGGTGCCGAACAGCACCCGTCCGCAGCCGGCCGTCCGGATAATCCGGGCGAAGCGGTCCCATTCGCCCCGTTCGTTCGGCAGGCAGAAGCTGGTGTCCAGATACACGTCCATGGAGGGAAGCAGAGCCTCCGCCTCCGCCCAGCGGCGGTAGCCGCCCATGTGGGCGAGGATGATTTTCGCCCCGGGCGCCTGATCGCAGAGCCGGGCGACATGCGCCGGGGCGCAGTGGACGGGGGGCGGCATTCCAATGTCCTCCCCCGCGTGGAACAGCACCCAGAGCCCCAGCTCCGCCGCCTTTTTGACCACGGCGGCGCAGGCGGGGGAGTCGGCGAAGAAGCCCTGATATTCCGGATGCAGCTTAATCCCCTTCAGCCCGAGGGCGGCGGCCCGTTCCAGCTCCTTCATCGCGTCCGGGTTATCGGGATGCACGCTGCCGAAGGACCGCAGGCCGGGCATGGCGTCCACCTGCGCGGCGAAATTGTTGATGGTTTCGGAGGGGCGGGGGGAAGTCGCGATCGGCATCACAACGCTGACATCCAGTCCCGCCGCGCGGGAGGAAGCGGCCAGCCCCGCCGCCGTGGCGTCGGTGTGCGGCCGTGTCTCTCCGTAAACCGAAACATACGGCCGGGTGTTTTCCACCAGCCGGGCGAGCGCCTTTCCGGCGATCGCGTCGGGGAAAAGATGGGTGTGGAAATCGATGAGCATGAAGGAAACGCCTCTTTTCGGGTCGTGCCGGGTCCGGACGCGGCGCGGGTTATTTCAGGGCGGCGAAATCATAGCTTCCGTCGGCTTTGTACAGGATATAGGACGCGTCGTTTCCGAGAATCTCGGTCGCCGCCGCGATCTGCCGCTTTATCTGTTCCGTGGAATAGCCGTCCCCCTGCAGCCAGGGCATCATGGCGGGACGGTCGGCTTCGGACATCAGTTCCAGCCGGAGCTGAACCTGCCGGGCGGCCAGCTTCACCGCGTCGTAGGGGCTGGAGGCCGGGTCGGACAGGGAGGTTTCCCCCGCGCTCAGCCGATTGCCGAGAGTGGAGGGCATCAGCACCGGCGCAACGGTCGCGGCCCCAAAGGTGACCGGGTTCCCGCCGAAAGGCTCTGTCCCCTCTCCAAAGGCGGACAGTCCCGGCATGGTCTGCATCACCCGGCAGCTCTCCCCCACCGCGTCGGTGAGGTCAGCGATGAATTTCTGCAGCACCGCCTGATGGGACAGGGAGGTCAGCTCCGACGAGCCGTAGTAGGCCGAGGAGGTCTGGTTGGGGAACTGCACCCCGTCCAGCATGACCGCCGGAAAACCGGCCACGGCCAGCTCCTTCGCCAGATCGATGATGTATTGATGCGCGTCCGGCGCGTAAGGATTCAGCCACGGCTTGCCGCCCTTGTCCTTGCTGTTGTCCAGCCACGTCAGCCCCGGCGCGCTTTCCAGCGTGATTTTGGCCGATGGAAGCTCGAAGGGCGCGGTCGGGTCCTTGAAGGCATACAGCCGCGGGATGGCCGCAAAGTCCTTCGCTTTCATCGTGCCCAGCGCGGCTTTGAGCTGTTCCAGCGTGAGCGCGTCGGCGGCGATGGTCTCCGCCTCCGCCGCCAGCGGGGCGGCGGACTGGTAATGCAGCGCGCCGTTTTCATCCTTCAGGTCAAACAGCACGGCGTTGAAGCCGGCTTCGGCGGCGGCGTCCAGCTGGGCCTCCAGCGCGGCCGTGTCGCTCAGCCGGGAGACCGGCAGAAAAAACGCCCGCAGCGTGCCGTCCACCGAAACGCCGTCCGTATTCCGGCGGGTAGTGGTCGTCTCGGGAGCCGGCGCTGTTCCGCCGGAAGCGTTTCCGGAAGAGGCCGTCCCCGTCGGTGCGGTGGAGCCGTTGTCGGCAATCGGCGGCTGGAACTCTTCCAGCATATATTTGGCGGTGAAAAAGCCGACCGATATCACCAGCACGGCCAATACCGCCCATCCCACGGCTTTCAGGGCGCGGTGCTGCTTCTTGTGGAATACGCTGGGGCCCCGGCGGCGAATTTTTTTCGGCATCACGGATTCCTTCCCTTCGATCATTTTTTCAGAAAAGTCCGGCTATGGGAAAACGGCGCCCGGCGGCGGCCGGTCAGATCATGGATACGCTGCCGGAGAAGCCCATCAGGGCCAGAGCGATAATCCCGAGGTAAATCAGGGTGGCGGGCAGTCCCCGGAAAGCCTTGGGTACGTCGGGATTGTCCAGCCGCTCCATCCCCTCTGCGGTCATCCAGGAAAGCAGGAGATACCCCCCGCACGCGCCGAGGGACAGCCCGACCGCGCCGGGGAAGCTCAGGGCGAACTGGTGATTCACAATCAGCGCGATCCCGATCACCAGATTGTTGAACGCCGCCATCGGCAGCATCCGGCTCACCCGGGCGTACAGCGCCGTAAATTTCTTTTTCAGCAGAACAACGACCGCCATATAAAGCAGCGCCGTCACCGCGACGATCATCAGCGGCCGGAGATATTTCGCCGTCACGCTGGTGCCGATCAGCATATCCAGCGGATAGCACAGCGCCGTCGTCAGCACCGAAAAGCAGCAGAGCAGCGCGCTGAACGGCAGAATGTTCCGCCGCTTGCGGGACATCCGCAGCATAACGGAAACGCCGAAGCCGGTGGACAGCACCATATTCTGAATAAAAGCGGCCGCCAGAAGGAAAACGATCAGCTGAACCATGAATGCGACCGTCCTTTCCTGATAGTTTTTCGAAAACCGGGAAGTCTGTGCGCCGGACGCGCCGCGCGGTCGTCAGCGGCGGGAGGCGCGGTATTTTTCCGCCTGCCGGGCCAGCAGGCTTTTGAGCCACTGGAGGAAGGCGGCCATGAAGCCCAGCATAATAAAGGCGGCATAGGGCAGCGCCGCCTCCGGAAGCCGCAGGTCGATATCCAGCGGAATATCCCACAGCGTGCCGCTCGACGCGATTTCCCGCAGGGCGGATACCAGGCAGATCACCAGTCCGAACCCGAGGGAGGAGGCCAGCGCGTCGGTTAGGGCGACCGCCGGCTCATGGCTGACGGAGAAGCCGCCCGCCCGGTAGGAAACCAGCGTGTTCACCGCCATCAGGGGAAGAAAAAGATACAGCGCGGCGTACAGCTCGTGAGAGATGAACCGGTCGATCACCACCGCCGCCCCGAGCAGGATGGCCGCCGCGCCCACCGTATACAGCGGCGCGCGGGACCAGGGCGGAAGGCGGTCCCCCAGCAGGGACATGAACAGGCTCGCCGGGAGAAGAACCAGCGCGGTGCAGACCGCGAGTGTCACGCCGTATTTCAGGTTCACCCCGATTGCGATGATCGGGCAGAGGCCGATCGCCTGAACCAGCACGATATTCTGAGAAAGGAACGCGCCGAAAAACACGTCCCAAAGCTCCCGCAGGCTTTTGGAAAACGGCTGTTTCATCCGGCATGCGCCCCCTTTCGGATCCGGCGGAGGTTGAGCAGATACCAGCACATCCGGTCGATCACCGGGGCGAAAGCGTTCACCAGCAGCACAGCGAAGCAGGCGCCTTCTTCAAACCGGCCGTAATACCGCAGCAGCATCACCAGTACCCCGGCAAGCGCGCCGTATACCAGCCGTCCGAGCCAGTGGCGCGGGGCGGTAACCGGGTCGTTCAGCAGAAAAATACCGGCGAACAGAAGATAGCCGGAGCAAAGCTCCATCGGCACGCTGGTCGCCGCCCCGCCCGAAAGGCGGGGGAAGCAGACCGCCATCCCGGCGCAGACCGCCAGATAGGCGAAGGTAATCAGCGGGGAAGCCGACCGGCGGGTAAAAAGGTACAGCGCGCAGGCCGCCAGCACGGCGATGGCCGTCGCGCCGATCGGTCCGGGGAAATCCCCGAGCAGCAGCATGGTGCGGGTGAACAGGGTCTGGCCGCCGCTCATCATCTGGGCGGCGGGGGAGCTTTCGGTAATCACCCCGTCCAGCGGTCCGGTCAGCGGGAGCGGTATGTTCTGCCCCGGGTCGGGATAACGGAACAGGAAGCCGGGGAAGCACAGGGTCAGAATCGCCAGCGCGGCCGCCGCGGGATTGAACAGGTTCCGCCCGCTGCCGCCCATCGGCATTTTCACCACCAGAATGGCGAAAGCGGCGCCCACCACCGGCATCCAGTAGGGCGCGGCGGGAGGAAGCAGCGCCCCGATAATTCCCCCGGTCACGGCGGCCGTGCCGTCGGTGACGGTGGGGACCCGTTTCATCATCAGACAGCCGACCGTTTCGCAGAGGACGGCGGTTACCATCCCCGTCAGGACGATGACAACCGGGCGGAAGCCATAATATACGGCGGAAAAAATGCACAGCGGTACGAGAGCGATCAGCACGTCGAGGCTCATCAGGGAGGCGCGTTCGGTGCGCCGCAGATGCGGAGCATGCGCGAGCTTATAGGTCATCTCCGTCCCCCCAGTTCAAAAAGATGTTTCCGTGGGCGTCCCGCGCCTCCAGCACCTTGGCGGTCACATCCAGCCCGGCGGGGCAGACGTGGGAGCAGGCACCGCAGCCGTCGCATTCCTCCGGCAGAAGAGAAGCGAGCCGCTCGTACTGCATGTTGTCCAGCCGCCGCATGATCTCATACGGCAGCAGGTCGGCGTGGCAGGCGCGCACACAGCGCCCGCAGCCGATGCAGGCGCGGGTCCGGGGCTGGGGGCGGGCGGTAAGCGCGAGCACACAGGCAACGCCGGGCACAATGGAAATATCGGTCTGCGGAATGGTCAGGCCGGTCATCGCGTCCCCCAGAATGACATAGGACGGGTCGGCCGCCAGTCCGCAGAAACGGAGCAGCTGCTCCACGGTGGCGCCGGCCGGCACCCGGACGTTCTGCGGATTGGCCACCGCGTCCCCGGCCACCGTTACTACACAGTCGCATTGCGGTTCGCCGAAGGCGCAGGCGCGGTAAAGCGCCATACAGGCCTGCACCCCGATCGCCCGCACGGGCAGCACGGCGGAACGGGGCGCCGGCTCCGCCGGGTATTTCCGCCGCACGGAGCAGATCAGGCGGCCGGGGGCCCGCTGCGCGAGAGCTCGGCGCTGTTTGCCGGTCTGCCGAATAGCGATATGGCAGCCGATCGCGCCGGCGGCGCGGGCGGCCAGTCCCAGCCCTTCCGATACCAGTCCCGCCGATTCGCCCAGTACCGCCCAGGCGCTGGAGCTGTACGGTTCCTGTTCGGTGCCGTCCGCCCCCAGCAGATAGGGGTCGGTATCCACAAAGCTTTCCAGCTTGTCGGCCAGCGGCGCGCCGTCCAGCTCATCCACGATTCCCGCCCGGCGGGCCGCGTCCCGGATTTCCTCCGGCGTCATCGCCGCCGTATCCCGGGAGCGGGGTTCGGCGTTCCCGCCCGCCATGCAGTCAAGCACGGCGCAGGTGACGTCCCCCAGCAGGGGATGGGTCATCTCCCGCAGGTCGGACAGTACGCCGGTGACCGGGGCGAAAACGGCGGGAGCCCCCTCCCCGTCGGTCAGGCCGAGGGGTTCCCCCTTCATCACGGTTTCATAGGTTCCCACCGCGGGACGGCAGGGGGTTCCGTCCCCCGCGGTCAACGGCACGAAAACCTGCGCGGGGATCGGCATATCCACAATGGGACGAGAGGCGGCCGGCTCCTTCAGCGAAGGAAGAAATACCCCTCTTTTAGTAAATTTCGACATCCTGTTTTTCACCTCTTGCAAAGAGCTTATCCCCATAATATGATGGAGAGAGAGGGTGTACGCCCGGACGGCCGCCGCCGCGCCCGGGCGCTCTCAATTCAGCGCAGGGGGTGCGGCCGTGAAGATGGATATGCTGGAAAACGGCTGTCTGAAAATATTGCTGACGGAGGAAGATCTCCGGACGTATGGTCTGACTTTTGACAATCTGGATTACGAAAACGAGAACACCCGCAGCGCTCTGCACCGGCTTCTGGAGGAAGCGAAGCGCCGCACAGGGTTTGATTCTGCGGGAAGCCTGATGGTCGAGGCGCTGCCGGTGGACGGGGGATGCCTGCTTCTCCTCACCCCGACAGGGGGAAAACGGCCTGTGCGCATCCGACGGGCTGCCGGGCCGTATGTGTACGAGCTGGATTCGGCGGACGCCGTCCTTCAGCTTGCACAGAGCGTGGAGGAGGAATCGCTGCCCTGGGGCAGCTCGCTTTACGCCTTTGGGGAAAAGTATCGGCTGGTGCTCTATCCCGGCGCGCCCCTTTCCAAACGGATGGGGCATCTGCTGCATGAATTCGCCCGCGCGGCGGGAGAAGGAGACGCGGCCGCCGCCTTTACCGCCGAGCACGGCGTTTCCATTGCCGTGGGGGATGCGCTTGGACGGTTGTGCGGCGCGCTTCATTCCCGGCGCTGAGGCGGGGCGTGAAGCGGCGGATACCTTTATTATAGGAAAAATAGAAGAATATAAGCAGACAGCCGGGCGAGCTTTCTTCGCCCGGCTTGGTTATTTGCTTTTTTGCCCGCAGGACTGGACGGCCTGCGCCAGGGCACGGGGGTCCGGCGCGTTGAACAGGGCGCTTCCCACCACGGCGACGGTCGCCCCGGCTTCCGCAGTCAGCTTTGCGGTTTCCGGGTTGATTCCCCCGTCCACCTCAATTTCCACGTCCAGACCCCGCCGGTCGATCTCGGCGCGGATCGCCGCGATTTTGGGCAGCATATCCGCCATGAATTTCTGACCGCCGAATCCCGGCTCCACCGTCATGACCAGCACCAGCCCCACCTTATCCAGATAAGGGAACACCGCCTCCGCCGGCGTGGCCGGCTTCAGGGTGAGCGCAGGGGTCATCGAAAGCGCGCGGATCCGGTCCAGCGTCTCCCCGATCGGGGAATCGCATTCCAGATGAATATTCAGAATATCCGCGCCGGCCTTGGCGAAAGCCTCCGCCAGACGGCCGGGGAACTGCATCATCAGATGAACGTCAAAGGGTAGCTTCGTCAGGGGGCGAAGCCGTTCAATTACCGGCGGGCCGAACGACAGGTTTGGGACGAATACGCCGTCCATTACGTCCAGATGGACCATATCGGCTCCCGCGCGTTCCACAAACGCGATTTCCTCGGAAAGCCGCGCAAAATCACAGGTAAGAATCGAAGGGGAAATTTTCACGCCGTATCACTCAACCTTTCCATGCGGGATGCCCCGCCGCCGAAACGGAGAAACGCCTGTCGGCATTTTCCCATACTTCAGCAAAACCACAATACCGGATTCATTTTTCCGTGAGGAATAGATGCCGGGGAGAAAAACGATGATGCCGCGAAGCGGCAGGAAGGGCCTTTCGGCCCGACAATCGTTTTTCAATGAATCCGGCTTTTGCCGGATTCATTTTAACCTATCCCGGCGGAAAGGTCAATGGGTTCCCCCCGGCAGTTCCGAAATGGTCATAAAACCTTAAGGAATCCGGGGGAATTTGACAAGCCGTTCCCGCCGCCGTATACTGAATCCACACGGTCTGAAAAAGGAGGAGACGCCGATGACGCCGGAACCGGGGAACCGCCCGCAATCCACCGCTTCGCCCGGGACGGAACCGCGGAGGAAGCGGCGGGATTACGGCTGGGGAACGAAGACGCTGTATCTGTCCGCTCCGTTTTTTCTGGCTGGTCTGGCCTTTTTTCTGAGAAAGCCGCTGTTGGCGCTGTCCCAATGGAGTCCTCCCTGCCCGTTTCATACGCTGACCGGCTGGTATTGTCCCGGATGCGGGAATACCCGAAGCGTCCGCGCCCTGCTGAATGGGGATCTTCTCCTGTCTCTGCGGTACAATGCGGCGCCGCTCCTTGTTCTGCTCGGGCTGCTGCTTCTCTATGCGGAAGGGGCGGCGGCGCTCTTCGGGCGGCCGCGGAAGCTTTTGCCCCGCACGGCGAAATTCTGGGTGCCGTTCGGCGTGCTGGCCGCCATATACTGGGTGGTCCGCAACGCTTTTCCCATGCCGCTGTAGCGGTATGGGAAAAGCCCTCCGGGGAAAGCGCGGGACTTTCCATATTGACAGTGGACAAGGTTGCGGATTGAGATAACGGCAATGATGCAAATTATCATAGCGTAATTTGATAATTGGGTGTAGGTGAAAGGGGGACGGTTAGTGGCCTTACCACTAACCGTCCCCCTTTTATAAAAGATGTCTATATTATATCATCAAAGCGAAGCGCCTTAGCATAGATATCAGCCGTTTTATAACAACTGCTTTCTTTTACTGCGCCACTTCAAGCATCTTCTGCATAACGCGATTTGAAACCTCTAAATAATATTTTAATTCTTCAGCATTCAAATCCTCGCTTTTCCAAGCCTTAAATTTAGCATTCATATCGGACAGTTTGGTTAGCATAGTTGTGTATTGAGTAAGCAATGTAAGGTCTGTCGGATTAGCCTTATATTTTTTCATAAACTCGCAATATTCATCATAGAACGCTTCGTAGCTGTCCATAGCTTCCTTGAATTTAGGGCGTAGTCCTGTTTCGGTGGATGTTTCTGGGATTGTTTGGTCAGCGGAACTCTTTTCAAAAAATAGAATATTATCACTGCCAAATGGCAAATAAATCAGGTTATCCTTTAATGTCAATGCTGCTGATTCACTACCGAATTGAAATTGAATTTTACCGCTGCTGTATTTCCAATCTCCGGTAAGTATTTTATTTTCAGACTGAACACACGCTTTTCCTGTATTTGAAAAAATAATAGATTGGATATAAGAATCATACGAACTCTTAATTTGCGCGAGAGTTAGAGCTAATTTTGTGGATTTTACATATCCACCTACGACACTCCAAGTTCCGTAAAAGTAATCATTGCTAATATTTCTATCTTCAGGGAATGTCATATCGGCAGAGGTTTTAAAAAAATAGTACACTTCATTAGTACCAACATTCAGTGCGAGTTTGTTGTTGCTAAATCGAATATTATCACCATCAGCATTTATTCCATCCGTGGTTACTTTCCATTCAGCTATTTCATCATTGAATGGCGTATAAAAATAATACCTTCCATCATCACGAAGAATAAGGCCAGTATGGCTTAAAGTATAATTTCCGCTTTTTTCTAACGCTTCAACCGTTGCAGCTACGCCATCCTTCTCATAGCTTACAGCTTCCCAAGTACCATAATAAGTACTGCGACCTGATGTTTTCTGGAATGGTGCCGCTTCGCTACCGCACGCCACAAGCGATAACAGCATGGTAAGCAAAAGAAACGTACTGATGAAGTTTTTTTGCCTGTGTCTAAAACATCTGTATTTGCGCTGGGTTCGTTTCAGCTTTTTCATTTTGTTTTCTCCTCTTCTCCTCTTTCGGACTGTAAAGTTAAATGAAAGTTGAGGACCCGTCAGCCCTTCTGGTACAA
>CAJJLZ010000040.1 GCA_905192745.1 uncultured Oscillospiraceae bacterium | reverse complement strand
TGCAGCGTCCCTGGGAAGCGAGTCGGGAAGGGCGCGGTAAAGCGTGAGGCTGGCCGTTCCCTCCTCCCGAATCACAGCCGGAAGGGCGGAAATCTCCACCCGGTCGTTACCGCTCATATAATACCAGCCGCCAGAAAGCTCTTCCGCAGATTCCCGGACCACCCGGACATCTCCGGAAGAAAACGCTTTTCCCCCGTACAGCACCATCGCGGCGGCGGCCAACAGCGTAATAAAAAACACAACGGTCAGCCATCGGCAACCGTTGCGCTTTTTTGTATCATCCATCTCGCAGTCCTCCCCATCCGCCGGCCATACGCCGTTTTTTGTCCGCTTTTGGCGGATCACTCCGTCGTTTCGCGCCCGGGATAGCGGTCTTTAACGTCCGCACCGCATAAACGCATTGAAAAACCAAGGAATCCCGGAAATCTTACGTTTCCGGAAAATCCCGTCTCCGCCCCGCCTTTTCCTTCTCCGGCTTTTCCCGTTCTGTCACCGATTATGCCCGGCGCTTTTCCGCCGGCTTTTCCCCCATCTCCGGCAGTTCCAGCATCGCTCCGGCGGACTCCGGCTCGGAACGAACCGCCGCCGGGCGGGGATATGGCTGCATCCGGTTGGTGCGGCCCATTAAAAAATCGACGCTGGTACCGTAAAAATCGGCAATCCGGTCGATCACATCCAGAGAAACGGCGACCTCTCCCAACTCATAGCGGGAATAGGTGCGCTGATTGACCCCCAGCAGCTCCGCCAGTTCGGTCTGCCGCAGCCGACGCGCCTCCCGCAAATCGCGGATACGTTCACAAAGCATATGCCTGATTTCCTCCTCCACAAAACCTTTCATTCGCTTTTTTCAGCACTTCCGCCCCTTCGCCAATAACAGTACAGTAGCATATTTTGTCTTTTTTCGCAAGAGGAAGAACCCGGATAACCCGTCGGGAAACCGCCGATTCCATGGCTTTTCATGAAAAAATTTTTTAGGCGCGTTGTAAAATGAAGTTGCAATAGTAAACTCCCAATTCCCTGTTGTGTTCCCGATGAATGGTTAGGGAACGCTAATGTAGATTTATTCATTAGGGGACATAATAAGAGGCTCCACCGTAGGAATGGTGGAGCCTCTTTCGTTCTGTCTATGTAATTTACCAAGTTAAAAGTAACTTATCATGCACAACGGCATTTTCCATCTCTTTTCCGGAGTTTTGAAGTCTATCAATCATGGAAGTCCCACAATTTACAAGTATCTCCCTCTCAAACAACCCTGCCGGAGCCTCAACAGAAATATCCTTTTTCTTAGACTCTCTGGTTCCATTGATAGACAACATCACATGGGCACCTCTGGATTTGCACTCTGCTATCTTGTCCCATAGAGTTTCAATATTGAAAGACTGTGCCCCATATATTATCCCTTGGCTGTGCGTATACGGAGGATCACAGTATACCACATCTCCTGCTGTTGGTTTTGACATTGCAAGTTCAAAACTTTCTGTGTTAAAATCTGCCTTTTGTATTAAGTCAGACCATTTCTCTACTCGCCGTTTGAAAGTGTATGGGTTGATAGGTCTATGTGGCCCTCGTGGTGTGCTCATGTAGCCATCCGCTTTTCTAAAGCGAATAACTCCAGAATAACAAGTTCTTGAAAGCAAGCAAAAGTCTAATGCGTTATGATTCTGGTTAAAACGATCTCTAATAGTTTCATACTGCTTTTCGGGGTTAGTATAGTATTTCTCTATTTCATCTGAGTAGTACTCAACTATCTTGTTAGGATCATCCTTAACCATACCAAAAATATCAATCAAAAACGGAAGGACATCGCTTGCGTAAGCATGATTAAAGTGAGGAAATAAACTGCCTTGGTCTTTTGACAGCAATTCAGCAAGTACAGCCCCGCTTCCCAAAAATGGCTCATAGTAGTTGTTGAACCTGTCTGGCATATATGAAACTATCGTATCTGCAAAGCGTTGCTTGTTTCCGATCCATTTTAGCAAAGCTGGAACCACTGTACCTACCGCCATTCGTAACTTATAGTCTGTAGACTCAAAGTCTACATCGACATTATAATAGAAATGTTCGGAGGTGTCAAGTAATGATAGATAATATCCTTGTCCGTTATGGAAAAGTTGTTCGTAGGCTACGCCTTGAAAAGAATATCTCACAAGAAGAACTTGCCGAACTATGTGGACTGCATCGTACATATATCAGTGATATTGAACTGGGCAAACGAAATGTTTCCTTAGAGAACATTGAACGTATTGCTGCATCATTAGCTATTTCATTGTCTGCTATGTTTAAGGAGGTTGAGTAACTATGCAAGCCTTTCCAGAATTTGCGCACATGCCCACCTCATTTTGGGCGTTGGTTAAGTTTGTGTCTGAGACCCTTGGATATACCTTGAGAAAACAAAACCTCGTCCGTGCATACTCCTATGAAGAAATATATGATTTGCTCGAGGATCACGGTATCCCTGCCGATGAAGATACGGTCAATGCTGTCCATGATTACTGCTGTATGCGTGCTGAAATTCTCAATGAGTATGTCAGAGATATGCTCATGGATGCAGAAATAGCCAGACACTATTTTGAGGAACTCTATGATCTTCATCGAGATCAAGGATACTTATGCAAATGTCCGATGAATAAACAAAGTGGCACCATGAAGAAAGTTAATTACTTTACTGCCATGGTCAATATTATTGCTGAGAGAACGATTAGAGAATCTGCATCTTATGTGGACACTGGAGAACTTGCTTTTGATGATGATCCCAGAGGCTTGGTGTATGTTTTCGATGATGATAATTATATCATCGGGGCATCATCTCGTCGCTTTGATGGAGCATATCCAAGCATAATCAATCCTAAAATGGTTTGGGAAATCAAAGAGTATTATTACGCCACAACATTTGGCAGTCGGGTTGCTGATGGTGTATATGAAACCCAACTTGATGGATATGAGTTTAGAGATATTGCAAGGCGTTCCAGAAAACCTATCATGCACGTGTTCTTTATTGATGCCTATAAAACATGGTGGGAGGACGGAAAGTCCTATCTTTGCAGGATTGTTGATATTCTTAACTCTGGCCTTGTTGATGAAGTTATTGTCGGACGAGAGGTTTTTGATCGGTGGCCCGAAGTACTCAATTCTGTTATTGAATAATAACAAAGGCTCAGAGGTTGGTTGACCTCTGAGCCTTGTCTTTTATTTGCGTTCTTTGATGATGGCGTTGATTATGTCACGATATTTTTGGGGTAGATTGAAGTGGTCATATAGTTCCTCATCTGTGAATATGTGGTCAAACTTGCCGTTGGGAGGGGCGGGGACGAAACGGAAAGTATAATTGTCCAGTATTGTAAGTTTACTTACATTTACAAGCACCAAGAATCTTACAAGTTTAGTATTAAGAAAAGCGCAGATTGCAATAGCAAGTTGCAATCTGCGAAAAAATTTTTTATGCAATTACCTTTACAGGCGAGGTATATATAAATATAATATACAACGTAATAAGCAGATACTCCCATTTTTTAGGAAAGGCGGCCGCGCGCAAAACCGGAAAGGAAGGATATGTCCATGGATAAAAAAGGAGCGGTTCGAATGATCGTGATCTGGTCGGTGGTTGCCGTAGTTCTGACAGCACTGCTGGTGATTCTGGTGATCGCCCTGAACGTCAACGGCGAGCTGCATTTCCGTCTGCCCTTCGTGGAATCCCGCGTCATCGCCGCCATGGAAAAGGACGCGGATGAATTCGACAGCGTAGAGATCCGCTGGAAGGCAGGCGATGTCACTATCACCCCCTCCGCCGACGAAAAAATGCGCCTGACCCAGCGTTCCCGCTACGATGTGCAGGAGCTGGAGTGCACGGTGGAAAACGGCCGGCTGATCCTGCGTGACCGGTCGGGCTGGGGGCTTGTCTTTTTCGGGATTGGTTCCCGTTCCTCCGATCTGGAACTGCAGCTTCCCACGAAACAATATGGGGAAGTTCTGGTCGGTATGACCAGCGGCAGCACTGCCCTGAAGGGAGTCACGGCGGATACCCTGCGGCTGAAAATGACCTCCGGCCGTCTCACCGGCGCCAACCTGACCTCTTCCCGGATGGAGGCCGACGTGACCAGCGGAAAAATGACCGTTGAAAGCTCCCGGGCCGATGCGCTGACGGTGGAGGTCACCTCCGGCAGCGCGGCTTTTGGCGGCGCCTTCCGGAATATAAGCGGAGAAGCCACCAGCGGAACGGTCCGGATTGCCACTGATGTACTGCCCGATACGCTGGACGGGAACGTCACCTCCGGCAAGGTGTCTTTCACCATTCCGGATAACGACGGCTTTTCCCTCTACTGTAAAAAAACCTCCGGCAGTCTGCGGAGCAACTTCGATCTGATGAGTTCGGTGAACGGGGACAAAAATCAGTATTCGTACGGCTCCGGCGGCCCGTCCTATACCGGCAAGGTGACCAGCGGCACGCTGGAAATCCTGAAAAAAGAATGAATGGGAGCTTCCGCTCCTCCTGAACATACGTCGGCGGACCGTTTGGACGGTCCGCCGGCGTGTGTTTTATAATCCGAGCCGGTCGGTTTTCCGTTCATTGACCACAGGAGGCATCTTCCCCGCCTATTGCCATAGACGACAGCGGGGCGGGCGAATCAACGCCCCCGCGTTGGCGGCGGTCCTTGCCGCCGGGTGAATAAGCCGGTCAATCAGCCGCTGGCGCACACGGTTAGCCGTGCAGAAGTACAGCGTCACCAGTCCGGGCGGCGCCTCCTCCTCCAGCGAGGAAAACCCGTATCCGGCGGAAGAGCCGATCACAAGGAGCTCCCGCAGCTCCGCCAGATTCCTGTCTCCCCGCGCAAAAACATCAGCCAGCTCCCGCACCGTGCGGCCTTCCCGCAGAACCGGCCGCCAGCGGACGGCGCGGCCCCGGCAGCAAAAGCGGCCGAAGCCGCCTTTCCCCGAAGGATTTTCCCCGGGAAACGGAAGATAGGTATCCCTGAGCCGTCCGTCCACATACAGGCGGAGCATCCGGCCCCTCTCCGTCCCCATCATCCCGACTGCCTTCGCATGGAGCTTTCCGGTCAGGCAGCGTCCCAGCCCATCCAGCGCACGGATGTCCATCCGATCGGCTTCATCGTCGAACACCGCCCATACGCCGTCCTCTCCCCGGGCAAACCGAACGGTGCGTTCCGCGCTGTCTCTCCCGCAGGGCATCAACCCCTGCGCGTCCATATACGCGGTGATTACATACATAATCCTCTCCCGCGCCGCCTCTGTCCGACTTCCGAGAATCAACTGCAGATTGGCGTATCCGGCCATGACGGCCTCCCTTCCCCGCCGGCAAGCGGCGGACACTGTCGACAAAACCACCGGCGGACTGTCCCCGTATAACCGCCGCTTTTTTCCCGGTTAAAAATCCAGCCTTTCCCGCAGCCGGGCCGCCGCGGCATAAGCCCGGCGGAGGAACGCGTCCGCATCCATCCGGCTTTCATACCATTCCCCCGCCTGCACCTCCAGCGTCAGCGGGCCGTCGTAAGCGGCGGCACGAAGCCGGTCAGCGACTTTTTCCCAGTCGATCACCCCGTCGTAGGGCAGAATATGCCGGTCCCATTTCCCATCGTTATCATGCAGATGGAGGGCCTTTACCCGGCCCGGATACCGGGCGGGCAGGCCGTTTCCCGCGGGAAAGCCCTGCGCGGGAGGAAACTCCACCCGCGCATGCCCGCTGTCATAGCAAAAAGCGGCATCCTCCAGCGCATCCAGCGTTCGCCGCACATAATCGGGATGGCGGAGATTCTCGAAGGCCAGCGTCACTCCGGCCTTTCCGGCTTCCTGCACCGCCCGGCGGAGCCGGGTCAGCCCCCGGGGATGCCAGGGCGGCGGATTCGGGCCGTCGGTAATATGCACCACCAGCGTATCCACCCCGCAGGCGGCGCACTCCTCCGCACAGCGGATCAGGCCGCTGGCGTAACCGTCCCCCTTCGGCCCGGACAGCCAAAGGGTATTGCATCCGTCAAAAGGGGCATGGGCGTTCTCCACTCGCAGTCCGCATTCCCGCGCCAGAGAAGGCTGGCGGAACAACGGCACATCATCCCCGTCGAACGCCCCCCACCAGAGCATTACGCCGTCAAAGCCCGCCGCCCGGATACGGCGCAGCGATTCCGCCGGAGGCAGATCGTAACCAAACCAGACAAATATTCCGAGAGGTCGCATACGGCGGGCCGCCTTTCATAGAGAAAAATAAATGCTGACAAATTCGGTGAAAAATGTGTCCGCGCGGGAACCTGCGCGGTGATTTCCGTCCTTCGGCTGTTAAACTAAAATAAATACTACCATATTCTTAAGGAATTTACAATTGGACAGCCGACAGCGCTATGATATAATGTTCTTTGGGAAAATGCCGACAGGCATTTTCGATTGCGCCGCCGGAAAAGGCTCGCACAGAACCCGGCCGGGGGGCGCTATGGTATAATGACATTCAGGAGAAATGCGCAAACCTTTTCTCCTTCCCGCCGTTTCGGTGAACCCCTCAACGCTACCATTTTGAAAGGATTGGATTTCCGTGCCTTTTTATTCGCTGGTCTGCCGCCGCTGCGGCCATTCGTTTGAAAAACAGGCTTCCATCTCCGAACGAAGCGAAAAAACGATCGTCTGCCCCGCCTGCGGCGGGACGGAGCTGGATCCCGATTATTCCGCCGGCAGCGCCGCTGTAAAAAAGCCCTCCGGCGGACGGCCGGAAGGCGGCTGTCCGCACGGCGCGGGCTGCGGCTGCTGCTGCGGAGGACACCGATGACGGCGCGTTCCGTCGGCCTCCGGTGGAAAAAGGCGTCCGCCGCGCTGCTGTCCGTGCTGCTGTCCGTGCTGATCCTTCCCCTTTCGGGCTGTAAGAAAGATACGCCGGAAGGGAAAAACTTCCGTTTTCCCCTGTCCGCCGAACCGCGGCAGATCGATCCGCAGGTTTCCACCGACGCGGCGTCGGTCACCATGGTGGCGGCGCTGTTTGAGGGGCTGGCCCGTCTGGATGAAGCCGGAGAGGCGGTTCCCGCCGCAGCAAACTGGGCCGTGTCGGACGACGGGCTGACCTACACCTTCACCCTGAGGGAATCGAAGTGGAACGACGGCACCCCTGTAACCGCACAGGACTTCCTGTTTGGCATACAGCGGGCGGTGCTTCCCAGCACCAAATCCGCTCTGGCTGAACAGCTTTTCGTCATTAAGGGGGCAAAGGCCGTCAACGAGGGAACGGCGGAGCTTTCCTCCCTTGGCGTAACGGCGCCGGATGAAAAGACGCTGGTGATTACCCTGACGGAACCCGACGCCGCTTTTCCGGCAAAAACCGCTTCCACCCCTTATATGCCCTGCAACGAGGCGTTTTTTGAAAAAACCAACGGCCGGTACGGGCTGGAGGTGGAATACATTCTTTCCAACGGCCCGTTTTTCCTCAAGCGGTGGAACCACAACGAAAATCTGCTGCTGAATAAGAACGAGGGGTATGCGGACGCTGATTCCATTCTTCCGGCCGCAGTACGGTACATGATCGGGGAGGCCGACGACCCCGTGACGCAGTTGAAGAACGGTCTGCTGGACGCCGCCCCCATCCCCGCCGGTTCACTGGACGCCGCCCGGGAAGCAGGGCTGACCCTGACCCCGCTGGAGGACACCATCCGGACGCTCTGGATGAACAACGGCAACGAAGCGCTGAAAAACGTCCGCATCCGCCGCGCCCTGCGGGACGCGCTGGAATGGGAAACCATCGCCGCCCAGTTGGATGAAGCGGCCGCCCCGGCCGAAGGCTATGCCGCTCCGGCTGCCGTTCTCTCCGGCGCGGAACGCTATCGCACCGGAGAGAACGCCCTGTCTCCGGAATCCGACAGGGAGGGGGCGGCCTTGGGGCTGAAGGCCGGTCTGCGGGAAGCGGGCCTGTCCAAAATGCCCCGTCTGACCCTGCTCTGCGCCGAGGACGAATACAGTATGAATCTCGCGCGGTACGTCGTGCAGTCCTGGCAGAAAAACCTTTCCCTTTATTTTGATATCGAAGCGGTCTCCGCTTCGGAGCTGGAAACACGGGTGAAGGTGGGAAATTACCAGCTCGCCCTGTACGCCTGCTCGGCGCCGGGCCCCACGGCGCTGGACGCATTCGGCGCTTTCTCTTCGGAAGGAACGGGGAATTACGCCCGTTTCTCCGACAGCGCCGTGGATCAGGCGGTGGACGACGCTCTGCTGGGCGGAACGAATCGGGAGGAAATGGAGGCGCTGGAAACCCTTCTCTGGGAAAAATGCCCCTCGGTGCCGCTGAGCGTCGAAAAACGATATATCGGCATTCCCGCGAACGACAGCGGCATCATTGTCCGTCCCTTCGGCGGCGGGGCGTTCGGCGCGCCCTACGACTTCCGGTACGCCGGCAAGCTGGACGACTGACCGCGCCGCCCTCCTCTTCGTTTCGGAATCATCAGGAAAACTTAACCGTTTTTTTGTTGAAGGAGAATAGCAAATCGTATATAATGGAAACAGGCAGTCCTTTTATCGGCTTTTAAGCGGAAAACGGGACTGCCTGTATAATTTACCTATATAATTTTACAGGACACTGCCGTTTGGGCGATGGATAGGACGGGAAAGCAGATGGACAGAAAACGGGTTGTTATTATCGGCGCGGGCCCCGCGGGGCTGACAGCGGCTTACGAGCTTCTCCGCCGGCCGGAGGATCAGGAAAAGTACGAGGTCATTCTGCTGGAGGAAAGCGATGACGTGGGGGGCATTTC
This sequence comes from uncultured Oscillospiraceae bacterium, assembly GCA_905192745.1. Classification (GTDB taxonomy): domain Bacteria; phylum Bacillota; class Clostridia; order Oscillospirales; family Acutalibacteraceae; genus Avimonas. The sequence goes on along the minus strand of CAJJLZ010000040.1, from coordinate 6,987 downwards.
CCGCACGGTGCGGCACGGCGGGAACCGGATGGATATCGGCGGCCATCGCTTTTTCTCCAAGAGCCGGGAAGTCACCGACTGGTGGCACGCATTGATGCCCACGCAGGGCGCTCCTTCCTTTGACGACCGGCTGCTCGGGCGTGAAAAGCCGCTGGAGCCGGGAGGCCCCGACCCGGAGACAGAGGACCGCGTGATGCTGGTCCGCCGGCGGGTATCCCGCATTTACTATGCCCGGCATTTTTTTGATTACCCCATCAGCATGAAATGGCAGACTATCCGGAACATGGGGTTCTTTACCACCCTGCGGGCGGGCTTCAGCTACCTTGCCGCCTGTGTTCATAAGCTGCCGGAAACCTCGCTGGAAAACTTCTACATCAACCGCTTCGGCCGGGTGCTGTATTCCATGTTTTTCGAAGGCTACACCGAAAAGCTGTGGGGGCGGCATCCCCGGGAAATATCGGCCGACTGGGGGGCACAGCGGGTAAAAGGGCTGTCCATCCGGGCGGTGCTGAAGGATATGTTCGGCAAACTCCTGCCCGGAAAACGAAAGAAAAAGCGGGAGGTCGAGACCTCTCTGATCGAGGAATTTTTCTATCCTAAACACGGCCCCGGCCAGCTTTGGGAGACGGTGGCCGCCGAGGTGGAGGCGCGGGGCGGCACGCTGCTCCGGGGCTGCCGGGTCAGCCGTCTTGAATTGTCCGACGGCGTAATCCGCGGCGTGTGCTACGAAAAGGACGGGGAAACCCACGAGCTGGAGGGAGTGCTTTTCCTTTCCTCCATGCCGGTGAAGGACCTCGTGGCCGGGATGGGAGACGTTCCCCCCGCCGATGTGAAACGGATCGCGGCCGGTCTGCCCTATCGGGATTTTGTCACCGTCGGCCTGCTGGTAGACCGGCTGAACCTGAAAAACGAGACCGGCATCCCCACCCTTGGCGATATCGTGCCCGATTGCTGGATCTATGTGCAGGATACCGGGGTGAAGCTGGGCCGTATTCAGATTTTCAACAACTGGTCCCCCTACATGGTGGAGGATCCGGAACACACCGTCTGGATCGGGCTGGAATACTTCTGCGCCGAGGGGGATGATTTCTGGAATCTCGGGGAGGAAGAATGCGCCCGTTATGCCGCCGGCGAACTGACCGCCATGGGGGTGCTTTCGGACAGCCGGGCGGTGCGCGGCTTTCACCGCGAACAGGTGAAAAAAGCCTACCCCGCCTACTTTGACACCTACGCGGAGATGGACCGGCTGATCGACTGGCTGGATACCGTCGGCAACCTTTACTGCATCGGCCGGAACGGTCAGCACCGGTACAACAATATGGATCATTCCATGATGACGGCCTTCGAGGCGGTACGCGCCATTCGGGAGGGGGATTCCTCCCGGAAACGGATCTGGAACGTCAACACGGAAAGGGAATATCATGAAGCGAGTAATTGACTGGGGAAAATGGTCCCGGCGCGCGAATACCGGCGTCGCGGCGCTGGCTCTCCTCTTTGCGGCCGGGCTGATCGTCTATTATATCTGGTTTCCCTCCTGGGGATATTTCCACGCCGACTGCGCCGACACCATTCTGTGGGCGGAAGCGACCTGGGACGCGGGAAGCCTGCTGAATCCGGATTTTGCCTACGCCTGTCTGCTGCCCTTCGGCGGCCAGCTGCTGATGGCCCCTTTTATCGGCCTGTTCGGGGTATCGACCACCGCTCAGGCGATCGGTATGACCCTGTTTCTGCTGCTGTTTATCGGGGCGCTTGCCGCCCTTTTCCGCACGATGCGCTGGCCCGCCGGCTGGACCATGGCTTCCATCGCCCTGATCCTTCTGACCGTTTCTTCCAGCGACAAACTGCGGGAAATTTTCTGGGGACATATTATTTATTACAGTCTGGGAATGCTGTTTCTCTTTGCCGGACTGGCGCTGGCTTTCCTCACCCTTCGCTCTCTGGACGGCATGGCCGAAGACAACATTCCCGGCCGGCGGCAGTTTCTCCTGCTCGGTGCGACCGGGCTGTGGTTCCTGCTCTGCTCCATGAACGGGCTGCAGGCGCTCACCATTTTTGCTCTGCCGGCGATTGCCGGGGTGGCGGGGGAACGGTTCCTCGACACAAAGCAGGATGGCAAAGCGGCGGAAAACCGGCGGGCCTACTGGCTGATCGGGTCGATGACGGTCGGCACGGTGCTGGGCATCCTCCTTGGGAAGCTGATCGGTCAGGGAATGTCCGCGGGGTATGCCACCGCCTATTCCAGCTTCGACGATTCCACCGCCTGGTGGGATAATCTCGGCCGTCTGATTCCCCACTGGATGACCCTGCTCGGCGTTTCGGTCCGCAACGGAGACGCCTTTATGACCGAGGAAGGGTTTCTCAACCTGCTCCGGCTGCTGTTCGGCATCGTGCTTGCCGTCGTGCCGGTTGTCATGCTGTTCTTTTACCGAAAGCTCGACAAACCCCTGAAAATCCTGCTGCTGGCTCACTGGACCATGACCGCGCTGATCCTTGCGGCGTTTGTGTTTGGCCTGCTGTCCAGCGCGGATTGGCGGCTTTCCCCTCTGGTGTGCTCCGGCATGCTGCTTCTGACGGCTTTCGCCCGCTGGATGTGGACGCGGCAGGAAGGGCGGCGGTTCGTTGTGCTGCCGCTGATTCCGGCGGCAATATTCTGTCTGATGACCGCCTCCGCCATCGGTGAAATGCCCGCGGATTACGGACGGGACACCGGTCTCAACGCGGTGGCGGATTATCTGGAGGAGCAGGGGCTGACCTACGGCTACGGCACCTTCTGGAACGCCGGCAGTGTGACTGTCTTATCGGATTCCGAGGTGACGGTGCGAAGCGTGAAGATCACCAGCTCCGGCTGCGAGCCCGATCTGTACCAGACCAACGCCAACTGGTATACGCCGCAGGACGGGCAGGAGACCTATTTCCTGCTGCTGACGGCCACGGAATACCGTGAGATGCAGAGCGGGGGAAACCCGCTTTTGGAACAGGCGACAGGGCATCTGTCCTGTCAGGGATACGAAATCCTTCTCCTGGATTTCTGTCCGGTGGCCTGACCGAAAGAAACACAAAATACGCGCCGGGAACGAACCACGACTTGGTCCGTTCCCGGCGCGTTTCTGCAAACAAAAGAAAAAACCTGCCGGGTGGGGCAAAAACAAGAGTTGGAAAGGTTTCCCTCTCTTTTCTTTTTGTTGTTGACTTGTTCATAATATTCGGATATAATCCATTTATAAACAAATATACTTGAAATTTTCGCATTATAGTGTTCTATAAATGTCGCTTTTCAAAGGAAGTGAACAGTTTGGATTCTCTAAAAAGAAACATCCTGCTGAATCCCGGGCCGGCGACTACGACCGATACGGTGAAATGGGCGCAGGTGGTGCCGGATATCTGCCCCCGGGAACGGGAGTTCGCGGCCAAGATGAAGCGGCTGCGGGAGGAGCTTGTGGACGTGGTTCACGGCCGGAAGGATAAATATACCAGTGTGCTTTTCTGCGGTTCCGGCACCATCTGTATGGACGTTTGCCTGAATTCCCTGCTGCCGGAGGGGAGAACCATCCTGATCGTGGATAACGGCGCTTACAGCAGCCGGGGGGCGGAAATCTGCGAATATTACGGCCTGCCGCATATCCGGCTTCGTCTTCCTATCGACCGGCCGATCGACCCGGAGGCTGTGGAAGCCGCGCTGCGGAGCCATCCGGATATCGGCGTGGTATACACCACCCACCATGAAACCGGCACCGGCGTGCTCAACCCGGTGCGGGAACTCGGCGCGCTTGTTCACCGGTACGGCGGGGTCTTTATCGTGGACACCACCTCCAGCTACGCCATGATCCCGATAGACATCGAAAGGGACAACATCGACTTCTGCATGGCTTCGGCGCAAAAGGGGATCATGGGGATGACGGGCCTGTCCTACGTTATTGGGGACCGGGCGCTGATCGAGCGCTCGGCAGCCTATCCCAAACGCTCCTATTACTGCAACCTGTATCTGCAGTATTCCTTTTTCGAAACCACGGGAGAGATGCACTTCACCCCGCCCGTTCAGGTGGTGTATGCCGCCGCACAGGCGCTCCGAGAATATTTTGAGGAGGGGGAATCCCGCAAGTGGGAGCGGCATCGGCGGGTTTGCGCCGCCATCCACAAGGGGCTGGAGGCGCTCGGCTTCCGGGAAGCGATCCGGCTGGAATTTCAGTCGTCGCTGGTTGTCAGCGTCCGGTATCCCGACGATCCCCGCTGGAATTTTGAGAAAATACACGATTACTGCTATGAACGGGGCTTCACCATCTATCCCGGAAAAATCGCATCCGCACAGACCTTCCGGCTTTGTGCCCTCGGCGCGATCGATCAGGAGGACATCGAACGTTTTTTTGCCGTCCTCCGGGACGCGCTGACTGAAAACGGCCTTTCTCTTCCCCTGCGGTATAACCCGGAAAAGGAGGCGGTGTCCCAATGAAAACCGAGGAATTCGGCCGGATCCTGAAATCCCTGCGGGTAAAAACCGTGGTCGGAGTTCCCGACTCCACCCTGAAGGAATTCTGCGCCTATCTGGAGGACGGGACCGGTTTCGACCACCGCTGCGCCGCTAATGAGGGCGCGGCGGTCGGCATGGCGATGGGCGCGTATCTCGGGACCGGCCGCCCCGCCTGCGTCTATATGCAGAACAGCGGCCTGGGAAATATCGTGAACCCCTACACCTCTCTCGTCCACCCCGATGTGTACGGCGTTCCGATGCTGTTTGTGATCGGATGGCGGGGCGAACCGGGAGAAAAGGACGAGCCCCAGCACCAGTTTATGGGGAAAATCACCCCGGACCTCCTCCGTCTGCTGGAAATCGACCATGCGGTGCTGGACCGCGCCGCCCCGCCGGAAGCGCTGACCGCCGCGGCCGGAGCGGCGGAAAAGGCCCTTACGAAAAACCGCTGCTTTGCGTTTGTGATAAAAAAAGGCGCTTTCGAGCCGTATCGACGGGAGACCCCTCCCTCCCCCGCCGAAACGGATTTTGTCCGGGAGGACGCCATCGCGGAAATCCTGAAAGGCTGCGGAGAAAACGACCGCATCGTTTCCACTACGGGAAAAATCTCCCGGGAGGTATATGAGCAGTCCGACCAGCTCACCGGCGGCCATCAAAACGCCTTTCTGACGGTCGGCGGCATGGGACACGCTTCCATGATCGCCTATGGGCTGGCGAGGTCGCGGCCGGATACCACCGTTCTCTGTTTGGACGGGGACGGCGCGGCGCTGATGCATCTGGGCAGCGCCGCCGTGGCGGGGGAACATCCCGCGGACAATCTGATCCACATTTGCCTGAACAACCGCGCCCATGAATCGGTGGGCGGTATGGAAACCGGCGCTCCCTCCTTCGGCTTCCGCCGGTTTGCACAGCTCTGCGGTTACCGCTACACCGCCTGCGTCCGCAGCGCGGAGGAACTGCGCGAAGCGCTCGCCTGCGCCCGGCGGCGGAAGGTCCTCTCCTTCATTGAGGTCCGGGTTAACCGGAAATCCCGGGCGGATCTGGGCCGTCCCAGAGAAAGCGCGGGGGAAAACAAACGCCTGTTCATGAATACGCTGAAGGCTCCGGCGGATATCCCGCCGTCCTGTTAAAGCGGCCGGACAGCACGGCGCAGAAAGGAGAATCCGTTATGAAAACCGTATATACCTGTTTTTGCACCGATATCATCCATGAAGGCCATCGGAATCTCATTCACGAGGCCCGGAAATACGGTGAGGTTGTCGTCGGCGTCCTGAACGACGCCTCCATGATCCGCTACTGCCGCTTCCCCGCCGTCTCTTTTGAAGAACGGCTTGCAAACGCCAAAAGTATCGAGGGCGTGTCCCGCGTGGTGGTACAGGAGGAACTGTTATACGGCAATAAGCTCCGCGCGCTTCGTCCGGATTACGTTATCCACGGGGACAACTGGCGTACCGGTCCCCAGACCCTTCTGCGGGAGGATGTGATCCGCACGCTGGAGGAAATCGGCGGGGAGCTGATCGAAATCCCCTATACCTTTTCCAACCATATCGCCGAGGCGGAAAAACAGATACGGGAACGTCTCGCCATGCCGGAATACCGGCGGAAGCGGCTGCGTCAGCTTCTCCGGCTATGCCCGGTGGTAAAAACCATCGAGGTGCACAGCGGTCTGACCGGACTGATTGCGGAAAAAACCGTCGTCCGGGGGGAAAACGAACTGGATCAGTTCGATGCCATGTGGGTTTCCAGCCTGTGCGATTCCACCGCAAAGGGGAAACCGGATATCGAGCTGGTGGATATGACCTCCCGCCTGCGCACCATCGACGACGTGATGGAGGTGACCACCAAGCCGATTATTCTGGACGGCGACACCGGCGGGCTGACCGAGCATTTCGTATACAACGTGCGGACGCTGGAACGCATGGGGGTTTCCGCCGTTATTATCGAAGACAAAACCGGGCTGAAAAAGAACTCCCTCTTCGGCACCGAGGTCGAACAGACGCAGGAGAGCATCGAAAATTTCTGTGAAAAGATCCGCGCGGGAAAAAACGCCCAGCTCACCGATGAATTCATGATTATCGCGCGGATCGAAAGCCTCATCCTGGAAAAGGGGATGCAGGACGCGCTGACCCGCGCCCGGGCCTTTGCAGCCGCCGGCGCGGACGGCATCATGATCCATTCCCGCAAAAAGGAGCCGGACGAAATCTATGAATTCTGCGATCGGTTCCGGGCGTTCGATCCCACCACGCCGATTGTGGTGGTTCCCACCTCCTTCAACAAAGCCAGAGAAGCGGAATTGGCGGCGCACGGCGTCAATATCGTGATTTACGCCAACCAGCTCACCCGGAGCGCCTTCCCCGCGATGGAGGACACCGCCAAAGAAATCCTTCTGCATCACCGGGCCTACGAAGCGGAAAAAAAGCTTATGCCCTTTAAAGAGATTATTTCTCTGATCGACGTGGGATAACAGATGGCTATCACCCGCGCCAAGAAGGAGCTGTACCTGTCCACCTCCCGCACGCGGA
>CAJJLZ010000039.1 GCA_905192745.1 uncultured Oscillospiraceae bacterium | reverse complement strand
TTGTACCAGAAGGGCTGACGGGTCCTCAACTTTCATTTAACTTTACAGTCCGAAATTTTGTAGAGGGAGGAATAGAAATGATTTCTTTTCGCGGAATATTTAAAAAAAGGGAAAACAAAGCAGACGATGGGAAACAGGATACGTCCGGCGAGCGGGATGCTCTGAACGTACCCTATAATCCGCTGCCGGAATCGGCATCGAAGCGCTGCCTGCGCCGCCGTGTTATTTCCATAACGGCGAGTGCGGCTGCGGTGATTCTCGTATTGGCGCTTTCCCTGAACTTTCTCAAAACGCCTGATCTGGAAAAACACGATCCGGCATTGACTTCATCCACGGCTGAATCGACTTCAGGATCGTTGGAGATGGGGACGACTCTGACGGAAAGCTCCGCCGTCGATACGGAAGGCACGGTATCGCAAAGCAGTCAGCCTTCCGTATTGACGGCTGCTGCGACGACGGGAACCGTGGCAAAGACCACGCCAAAAACCACACCGAAAACTACGGTTGCGGTAACAAAGCCTTCTTCCTCCGGGATAAAAAACATCAGCTATACGACGGACCCCAACGTATTGGTTTCGGTCGACGGATATCCCTGCCTGCCTTTTTCTTTGTACGCGGCGTTCGCGGCGGTGGAAGAGGGAAAAAAGGAATATGAGAAAGGCTTTACACCGCCAATTATGTTTACGCCGCCGGATTATCTTGGTACGGGCGATCCGAAGTGTCTGGCCAATTATGCCGTGGATTATTTCATCATGGCTAGGTGGGTCGGTCGCGTAAATGATAAGGAAGGGTTGACGGAACAGATCGGTATTATGGGCTTTGAGCGTGACTATTATGAGCGCGTATACGCAAATGGCGTTTCTACGACGCTCTTTTCGTGGGATTCGGATATGGAGAGGGTATTTAGTCATTACCGCCGGACCGGGAAATTGCCGGTGACCGATTCCATGCGGCACGAATATATTCGGGAAAACAACCTGACGTTTGGAAGGACGTTTAATATGTATTGGGGACAGGCCCCCGACAGCGAGACATATGCCAAAGCGGAGCGGATCGGGTGCGAATTTGCCGAGTATTTGTGCAAATATGGCTACGATCAGGCAAAGTATGAGGAAGTCGTCAGCCAATGTATCCCGCTTGGCACAGGGCCTTCGTCAGATTGGCAGGTCGATTGCAGGGACTTGAGGGATATCAAGCCGGGAGTGGCGCAGGGGAGGTTTTATATAAAGGAAAGAGAAAGCGACCACATCCGATTCGTTATGGAGTTTGACGGAGTAGCGTATTATGACAATGGCTTTGACGAGGTGATGCGGAATCAGCGCGATGTGGATTTTCAGCGGCCGATGTTTTACAATACCCTTCGCCGGGAAATGACGGAACTGAAAATTACGATCAATAAGGAGAAAGTTCTGGAGGTTTATCAGAAGAAGTCCTATCTGAATTCCTAAAAGGCCGGTAACGCGGACTAAAAGAAACTCTCCGCGAAAAGAGCGGTGCTCGTAAAACAGTTAATCGGCACAACGATTGATTTCGTTGTGCTGATTATTGTATTTTCAAGGTGCTTATAATAGAATATATACAGTACATTAAATTAGAATCTGCGGAGGGAGAATGTGTTTTATTTTGTGAAGCATGGGAAAACAGATTATTCAAAAAGAAACGCAAAGATATATCAGGGATTTGGTGTAAATTTATCACCAATGTCTGAATTAGGAATTGAGCAGATTAAAAAAAGTGCACAGGACGAAAGATTAAAAAACGCAGATATTATATTGAGTTCCCCATATACGCGTGCATTACAAACAGCTGCGATACTTTCGAAAGAATTAAACATTGATATTGTAGTGGAAACAGATTTGCACGAGTGGTTGGCAAATAAAAATTATATTTATGACTCAGATGAAATTGCTGAAAACAGTTATAGAGAGTACGAAGCGAATCAAGGAGTATATCCATTTGATAAAGAGCAAGTTTGGGAAGATGCAAAAACAATTCGTAAAAGAGTTTTTAAGGTATTAGAGAAATATTCGCACTATAAGAAAGTAATTATTGCTTGTCATGGAATGATGATACAGGCAACTGCTGGTGGAAGTCTTCCGAAAAACGGAGAAATTGTAGAGTTCAATTATGAACAACATATCAACGAATATGTTTAATCAACTAAATATACAAATTCAATTTATCGAATAGACTAAAAGCGCACTTCTATACACCTTTCGGCGTATCGTACAGTGTGCGGTTTTGCACCGCGGTAAAGCCTCCCTTGTGTAAAGGGAGGTGGCACGGCGAAGCCGTGACGGAGGGATTGCAATGCAGTCGAAGCATAACAAACAGCTGGTTCCATTTGCAAAGCACCTGCGAAAAGAAATGACAAAAGAAGAACGACACTTGTGGTATGATTTTCTTCGTTCCTATCCTGTTCGTTTTTCTCGGCAAAAGGTATTAGGAAGGTATATTGCTGACTTTTACAGCGCCGAAGCAAAGCTGGTCATTGAGTTGGATGGTTCACAGCACTATAAATCAGAACATATGGACAATGATGCGGAACGTACCGCATTTCTGGAAGGCTATGGACTGCGGGTTTTGCGGATTCCCAATAATGAAGTCAGCAGGAACTTTCGTGGGGTGTGTGCGTATATTGATGTTGCCTGCAAACAATCCCTCAGTCAGCCTGACGGCTGACAGCTCCCTTTACACAAGGGAGCCTTTTCCCGAAACGACACATACTACAAAAAACCGACCTATGAGGGCATCATAGGTCGGTTTAACTGTTTTATGAACACCCGTCTAATTCGCGGGGAGTTTCTTTTGGCGATAGTTTGTTTATTCCGCTTTCGGTTCTTCCGACGGTGCGCCGACAGGGACCGCCGCGGGGACGGCCGGAATAGGAGGAACAGTGGGGATGCCGCCGTCTGCCGACACTGTCTCTTCTACCGGGACGGGAACCGCTGGCACGCTTTCCATCGGCTGGGAAACGCCGCTTATCGGTACGGGAATGCTTCCGGTTGCCCCGTCGGGGAGAGATGTACCTGCCGCCGGATCATAGGGAACGGAAGCTGGAACAAAGCTCTCCGCCGAAGGATACAGCGGCTGGCCTTCATTTGCATAGGCGAAAATATGCCGCCGGACGGTCACGATACCCAGCACGGCGATCACCAGACCGATGGCAAGATTACCGACCATCTCGACAGTATATTCGGGATCGGCCAGCGCCTCAAACACCGTTCCTGCCGACAGCCGGAACAGTTCGCCGGCGGACAGGACAACGCCTTCTTCAGCCGCAAGTTCGGTCCATGCCTGCCAGTAGACATACACATACCCCGCAAATTCGGCCAGACAGATTGCGGCGACCGACAGCACGATCACCGACACCATCGCAAAGGGGACGCTGCGCGCGCCTTTGAACAGCTTATAGCCGAAGAAGGAAGCAAGACCGACGATAAAGCCGAGCCAGCCGACGAAAATGCTGAGGAAAGTGCTGGCGATAAACCAGGGGATGGCCCCGACCAATGCACCCAACAGAGCGCCGAGCAGGCCGAGGAAGTAGGAGCCGACGGTGGGCTTTCCCGCTGTAACGGGCGGAGGAGCAGGAGAATATGCCGGGGAGGGTGAACCCGTGGGGACGACGACCGGTTGTTCCATAAAGTTGACCATCCTTTCGCATGGACGGATAAGCCGGAAAAACAGAAAAGTCGTTCCCCCGGTTTGGCCCATGCTGCTGAATTTTTCGCCGGAACCGGCCCGCGGAGAGCGATCCCCGCCCTGTGGACCCGAAAAACGACGGAATCGGCATCAGTCATAATACAGCCGCGGCCGTTCTTCGATAAATCCGGCTTTGCCGGATTTATTATATCGTGAGGGAGGAAAGGCTGTCAATAAAATTCAGCTCAGGATTGAAAATCCGCGGGATGCCTTGCATTTTCGGCGGAAACCGTTTATAATAAAACAACACGCAGCGCCGGACGGAAACGGCCGGAAAAACGCGGCGAATAGGGAGAAAACAGATACCGGGCCGCATGCTTTGGGGCATACGGGCGGGCGGGTTCTGTGCGACGGTGCGCCGTGAACCATGTCAGGCGGGGAACCGAGCAGCATTAAGCGGTTGCCGCCGTGCGCCGCAGCCAACCTGTCCGTCCGTATGCCCGAGAGAATGCGGCTTTTATTTCTGTACACAGGCAGGCACCGCGGTTATGGTGCGGAAAGGAGCGGAGAGATGTATCAGGTCCTTTACCGGAAATGGCGGCCTCAGACATTTTCCGACGTATACGGCCAGCCGGCGATCACCACGGCGCTGAAAAACGAGCTCCGCACGGGCCGGCTTGCCCACGCCTATCTATTTACCGGTTCGCGGGGGACGGGCAAAACTTCCTGCGCCAAAATCCTGTCCAAAGCGGTTAACTGCCTTTCCCCGCGGGAAGGCGATCCCTGCAACGAATGCGAAATCTGCCGCGGAATCGACGACGGCGTTATTATGGACGTGGTGGAGATTGACGCCGCCTCCAACAACGGAGTGGACAGCATCCGCGACCTGCGGGAGGAAGTGAATTTCACCCCGTCGGTCGCCAAATACCGGGTGTATATCATCGACGAGGTGCATATGCTTTCCACCGGCGCCTTCAACGCCCTGCTGAAAACGCTGGAGGAACCGCCCCCCCATGTGATTTTCGTTCTGGCGACCACCGAGGTGCATAAGCTGCCCGCCACCATCCTTTCCCGCTGTCAGCGGTTCGATTTCGGCCGCATTGCGCCGGAGGATATCGCCGCCCGCATCGCTTATATCGCGGATCAGGAAGAATTCACCGTCACCGATGACGCGGCCCTGCTGATCGCGCGGCTGGCGGACGGCGGGATGCGGGACGCGCTTTCGCTGCTCGATCAGTGCGTCTCCCGTTCGCGGGAGGTTACCGAGGATACGGTGGTGGAAGCGACCGGCATGGCTGGCCGGGAGTATTTGTTCGAGCTTTCCGGGGCCGTCCGGACCCAGGACGGCGGTACGGCTCTCACCCTGATCGGCCGGCTGCACGGCGCCTCCCGCGATATGGAACGGCTGTGTACCGAACTGATCGATTTTTACCGCAGTTTGATGGTTATTAAAAGCGTACCCGATCCGGCGGGGCTGATTGTCGCCCCGCCCGCCGAGCTCGCCCGTCTGCGGGAGGAAGCCGCGCTGTACGAGCTGCCCGCCGTCCTCCATTGCATGGAGGGGCTGCAGGACGCGCTGGAACGGCTCCGTTCGGGCGCATCCCGCCGGGTAGAGATGGAGATGGCCCTGCTGCGGCTCTGCGCGCCCGATCTGGATTCCGGCACCGCCGCCCTCCTTCGCCGGGTAAAAGCGCTGGAGGATCGGGTCAAGAGCGGATGGCAGCCGGCCTCCGCCGGAACAAGCGCCGCGACGGCTCCGCCGGTCTCCGCCGCCCCCTGTCCCCCGGTGCCGTCGGAGGAAGCGCCTCTTCCGTTTGAACCGCCCGTTTCAGCGGCAAAATCCCCCGTTTCGGTGGGAGGAATCCCTCTGCCCGACGAACCGCCGCCGGAGACCCCGGCAAGGGGACGGACCGTTGAGGAACCACCGGCCGGGCCGTTCTCATCCGCCTCCCGCCCCGTTCAGCCGTCCGATGCCGGGGCAGACGCCGCCGGCGCGGGGGAAGCGCCCTTTTCCCGCTGGAACGATGTGCTGGAGGCTCTCTCCACCGCCTGCCCGCCGATGTATGGGGTGCTGATCGGCTCCACAGCGGTGCTGCGGGGGGATTATGTGCTGATCGAGACGGACAACGAGCTGTTCAAGTCGCTGGTCGGCCGGGATGGAAACAAGGCGATTCTGGTTGAGGCAATCCGGGGGATAACCGGACGCGCCCACCGCATCGGGATCAAAAAGAAGCCCGCCGCCCCGGCGGGGAACGCCGCCGACCCGCTCTCGGATTTCATCCGCAACAGCCGGGAGCTTGGGGTGGATGTGGAAGTAAAATAAAAAGCAGCCGGATCGAAAAGAACGCGAAGGCCGCGTTTCGGATAAATTTCAGGATGTAAGGAGACGTTACGATGAAAGCAAGATTACCGCAGGGATACAGCAGCAAAGGCCCGGGCAACATGCAGAGCATGATTAAGCAGGCCCAGAAAATGCAGGAGGATATGCAGGCTCTGCAGGCTCAGCTTGACGAGCAGGAATATACCGCGGCGGCGGGCGGCGGCGCGGTTTCAGCCACCGTTAACGGCAAGCACCAGATCACAAAGCTGGAAATCAAGCCGGAAGTCGTCGATCCCGAGGATGTGGAGATGCTCGCGGATCTGGTGACCGCCGCGGTGAACGAAGCGATCCGCCAGGCGGTCGAGACCAGCGAGGCCGAAATGGGCAAGGTCACCGGCGGGCTGAATATGCCCGGCCTGTTCTGATATGCCGTCGTTTACGGTGCCGCCGCTGGCCCGCCTGATCGAGCAGCTGGAACGGCTGCCCGGCATCGGCCATAAATCGGCCCAGCGGCTGGCGTTTTACCTGCTGAACCTGCCGGAGAAGAACGCGGCCGATTTTGTGGCCGCCATTACCGACGCCAGGGAAAAAATTCACGAGTGCGCGCTCTGCCGCAATCTGACGGATCAGGAGCTTTGCCCCGTCTGCCGGGCGGGGGACCGCGACGCCTCGGTGATCTGCGTGGTGGAGGATCCCCGCGACGTGATGGCTTTCGAACGCACCCGGGAATACAGGGGCCTGTATCACGTCCTGCACGGCACCATTTCTCCCATGGACGGGGTGGGACCGGAGCAGCTGCGGATAAAGGAACTGCTGACTCGGGTGGCCGGCGGCGACGTGCAGGAGGTCATTATGGCGACCAATCCCACCGTGGAGGGGGAGGCGACCGCCATGTATATCAGCAAGCTGCTCGCGCCGTTCGGGCTGCGGGTCACCCGTCTGGCCTATGGCATCCCCGTGGGCGGCGATCTGGAATATGCGGATGAAGTGACCCTCCGCCGTTCTTTGGAGGGACGCAGCCTGCTGTGACGCTTTCTTCCGGCGGCGGTTTCGCCGTTGCTTTTGCCGGTTTCCGCCGTCCGCCCGGACGGGAAAGCAAGCTGTCACAGCGTGGATACCGGCTTTAGTCGGCTCCATGTCCACCGCAGCCGGCATTCAGACTGAAAAGGAGGCGACGGCATGGCCGCCCCAAAAAAAGAAAACACCAAAACCATCGCCAGCAACCGCAAGGCGTTCCACGACTATTTTGTGGAAGAATCGCTGGAGGCGGGCATCGAGCTTTCGGGTACCGAGGTCAAAAGTCTCCGGCAGGGAGCGGTGAATCTCAAGGATGCATGGTGCCAGATCCGGGAGGGCGAGGTTTTTGTCAACGGACTGCATATCAGCGCGTATGAGAAGGGGAATATCTTCAACCGCGACCCCATGCGGGTGCGGAAGCTGCTGCTTCATAAAAAGGAAATCGCCCGTCTGTTCGGGCTGATGAAGCAGCAGGGGTATGCGCTCATCCCCCTTTCTCTCTACTTCAAGGGGTCGTTGGTCAAGGTTCAGCTCGGCCTCTGCCGGGGCAAAAAGCTCTATGACAAGCGGGAGGACGCCGCCCGGCGGGATATGAAGCGGGACGCCGACCGTGCGCTGAAGGAGCGTAACGCCTGAGTCCCTGCCGTCCGGTTCCCGGGATGGCCCGGCCAAGGAGGAAAATGCCGGTTTCCTGCTGAAAAGAAAAGCCGCTTGGAGGAGCCCTCGGGAGAGTTGCCTCCGGCGGCTTTTTTGCGGGAAAACGGATCCGGGAGGTCTCCCTTGCCTGAAAAGGACGAGAAAAGGGCCGTTGCTGTGGAGCAACGGCCCTTTTCTCAGATAGTTTTGGTAAGAGGAAATATCGACTGTCTTTAGTATACCGAATCTCTCTTCGCCTGTCGATGCACAATCTGCAATGATTCTTGTACTATCTTCAATATTTTCAGTTTCCCTTGTCAGTTCCCTTCCAAATATTCCTGTTTTTCCTTTTTCACCGGTTTCACCGGTTCCTCTCCCGTTAAAGAACTGTCCGAAATCCCGGCGTTTTCCGGCGTTTCCACCGCCGTGGGTTCTCCTCCGGCCGGGGTGCCGGCTTCTGCGGCGCTGTCGGTGGGATTATTTTTCCGATGCCGGTACCGGATGATATCGATCAGCAGCATCTGGAGGATGGCAATCATCGGAACCCCGAGGAAAATCCCCCAGAAGCCGAACAGCCCGCCGCCCAGCGTAATGGCCAGCAGGACATAGATCGGCTTGATGCCCACCTTGTCCCCGACGATCCGGGGCTGGAGGATATTGGCGTCCAGTTGCTGCATCCCCACGATATACACCGCGAGGATGATCGCCCCATACAGGTTGCCGGAGAGAAGGGTGATGGCCACCGCGGCCACCCCGCCGATAATCGCGCCGAAATAGGGGATCAGGTTCATCAGGCCGATTAGAAAACCAAGGGCTACCGGCGCCGGCGCGCGGAAGATGAAACAGCCGATCGTCATGATGATGCTGACCAGAAACGCGTCCAGCACCTGCGAATAGAAGTAATTGTACAGGATATCGCAGGAACGGTGGGTGTATTTCGCCAGCACCGCCATGGGCCGTTCGGGAATAAACAGGGAAAAGATCAGCTTGCAGGCCCGAACCAGCGACTCCCGGCTGAGCAGCATATACACCGAAATAATCAGCGCCATAAAAATGTTGAGCAGGGAAGAAGTGAAATCCATCAGCCCCTTGAAATAGGCCGGGGCGTTTTCCAGCTTCAGCAGAGGAACGACGTAGGAGGTGTAGAGATTGTTCACGGTGTCCGTGATGTTCAGCCCCTCCAGCAGACCGCCCTCTTCCGTCAGGGCTTCAAGGGTTTTCATCAGCTGGTCAAAATATCCCGGCAGGGCGATAATCAGCCCCCTCACCCCGTTGATTACCGCCGGAATGGCAAACGTGAGCAGAAGGGCGATCAGGGCGAAGAGCCCCACATATACCAGCAGCACCGAAAAGGCGCGGGCGTGCCGGGAGACGAGCGGCGGCTTGACTCTGGAAAACTTCTTTTCCAGAAAATTCACCGGGGCAAACAGCAGAAAAGCCAGCCCGAAGCCAATCACAAAGGGGCTGAGGATGTCGAACAGCTTCCAGATGAAATCCCAGATAATCTGAAAGTTATCAAACGTTTTATAAACGGCGATCAGCGCTACGCCCAGGACAAAAAAGCCAAGAAGATGCGTCAGATTCTTGATGCGTTCCTTCATTTCACCGCTCCTCTTCCCTGAAAACACTCCGTGATCGAGTCTGCCCGCCGCTTTTTTGGGAATGCCGCGTCGTCCGGCAAAAGCCCAATGAAAGTATTATATCAACTTTTGCATGCGGCGGCAAGAAAAAGGAGAAAAAGGAATTCTTAACATTTTAAGAACGCGGCGGGGGAAAAGCCGGTATGACCCGGAAGGGAAGCGACCCCGCTCCGCAAAACGGCTTTCCGGAGGAGAGGGGCGTACATGAACGGACATTTTATCAGTTTCCCTACGATTTTCCGGCGCAGCCCGGCCGTTTCTGCTGCGTATCGCCGCGCGGTCAGCGCCGGATCGTCCGTCAGGGCGCGGGCCAGGGCGGCTCCGCTTTTCAATGCCCAGCTGATCCCTTCCAGCGAGCTGGGGGAGAGGAAACCGGCCGCTTCCCCGATCAGAAACACGCCGTCCCCGCCGAGACAGAGCTCTCGCAGCCCCGCGGGACGGCTGACCACGCAGCCCTCCCGCCGGAGCCGGGGGCCGAAGGCGAAGCCCTGACCGGCCAGCCGTGCTTTCAGCTCGGCAAACCGCGCCGACGCATTGTCGAAGGGGAGAGCCGCCCCCAGCACCAGCGCGCCGTTTTTCGCAATCAACCAGCCGGTGCAGTCGGTCAGCGTCCGGTCAAACAACGCGCCGTACAGAGGCGACGCATCCTCCGCCGCGTACCATTCCTGAACCGCCGCGTACTGCCGGATCGAACGGCCGGGGAAAAAGGTTCGCCGTATCAGGGATTGGCCGCCGTCCGCGCCGACCAGAAGGCGGGCGCGGAGCGTCCGCTCCTCCCCGTCCTCCCGGTATCGAAGAAGAAAGCCGCCTTCCGCCGTCCGTTCCGCCGACCGCACCCGCGCGCCCAGCCGTACCACGCCCTCCGGCGCCAGAGAGAGCAGCCAGCGGTCAAACCGATCCCGGTCCATGTTGACATAGGCCCGGGGGTACAGCCGCCGCAGCACCGGATGCTGAAGATCCAGCACCTGTACGGCGAAAATCTGCGGATCAACCAGCACGTCCAGCGGCAGGGTCAGCCCCTGCGCCGCCAGCTCCGCCTGCGCGTCGGGGGCGAGAAGGCCGCCGCAGCATTTTCCTCTGGGCGGCAGGCCGTTCTCCTGTTCCCCGGCTTTCTCTCGGAGCCCGACGGCTTCTTTCGGCCGGGAGTCCAGCAGAACGACGCGGCGGTTTCGTCCCGCCAGCCGGGCAAGGGTCGCGCCCGCCGGCCCGCCGCCGATGACCGCGATGTCGGCTTCCTCCTCCGCCCCGGCGGGGGAGAAACCATCGCGGGGTTCGGTTGCCCTTGCCGCTTTGCCTGTTCTGTTCGTTTGATCCGCCATACCGATCCCTCCTGACTTTGTTGGTTACAAGGATAACACGGAGCTTATCGATTGTCAATAAATACTTATCAATATTCAAGATGATCTTGCCGGAGACCGGCGCTTTCCCGAAGTTATGACCACCCGTTTACGAGTGGTCATAACGATATAAAAAGACGGGGCCGGTATCCTGCGATACCGGCCCCGTCCGTACAGATTCTTTGCGGGGGGAATTACTTGTTGCTGCCGTACAGCTGGCCGAGACGGACCAGATGGTCGTACCGGGCCGCCGCGTTCTTCTCGGCTTCGGAGAACAGCTTCTCCGCGCGCTCCGGGAAGGAACGGGTCAGCGAGTTGTAGCGAACCTCGCCCATGATGAAGTCACGGTAGGAGGCCGACGGAGCCTTGCTGTCCAGTGTGAAGGATTCGTCCTTGCGGGGATCGAAGCGGTAGGTGTGCCAGTAACCGGCCTCTACCGCCTTCTTTTCCTCCAGCTGAGAAATGCCCATGCCGCCCTTGATGCCGTGGTTGATGCAGGGAGCGTACGCGATAATCAGGGACGGGCCCGGATACGCTTCCGCTTCCTGAATAGCCTTCAGGGTCTGGTTCATGTCGGCGCCCATGGCAATCTGCGCAACGTACACATAGCCGTAGCTCATAGCGATCGCGCCGAGATCCTTCTTCTTGACCACCTTGCCGGCCGCCGCGAACTGGGCGACGGAGCCGGTCGGGGTGGCCTTGGAGGCCTGACCGCCGGTGTTGGAATACACCTCGGTGTCAAAGACCATGACGTTGACGTTTTCGCCCGACGCGAGAACGTGGTCCACGCCGCCGAAGCCGATATCATACGCCCAGCCGTCGCCGCCGAACATCCAGAAGGACTTCTTGACCAGCATATCGGAGGCTTTCAGGGCTTCCTTGTACAGCGCGTCGAATTCGCAGCCGCACTCGCCGCATTCCAGAACGGCCTTTTCCAGCGCGGGGATCACTTTGGCGGCCGCCGCCTTGGAGGCTTCCGCGTCATCCTTGCCGGCCAGCCATTCCTGCGCGGCTTCCTTCAGGCCCCATGCCGCGGGCAGATCGGCGTCGGCAAATTTCTGCATGATATCGGCCAGGCGGTTCCGGCGGGCCTTTACGCCCAGATACATGCCGTAGCCGTATTCCGCGTTGTCCTCAAACAGGGAGTTCGCCCACGCCGGACCATGACCGTCCTCGTTCACGGTATACGGGGTGGAGGGGGAGGAGCCGCCCCAGATGGAGGAGCAGCCGGTGGCGTTCGCGATATACATCCGGTCGCCGAAGAGCTGGGTAATCAGCTTGGCGTACGGCGTCTCGCCGCAGCCCGCGCACGCGCCCGAGAACTCGAGCAGCGGCTGACGGAACTGGCTGCCTTTCACGGTGGAGGACTTGAACTTCTCGGCAACTTCCGCCTTCTTGGGCAGATTCTGGCCGTAGAGGAAGGCGTCCTCTTCCTTCGTCTGGGTCTCCAGCGGCTTCATCACCAGAGCCTTGTTGCCCTTCATGCCGGGGCAGACCGTCGCGCAGGAGCCGCAGCCCGTGCAGTCGAGGGCAGAAACAGTCATGGCGAACTGATAGCCGGGCAGACCGGTCGCGTTCTTCATCTTCATGCCTTCCGGCGCGTTCTTCGCTTCTTCCTCATTGAGGATGACGGGGCGGATGACCGCGTGCGGGCAGACATAGGAGCAGAAGTTGCACTGAATGCAGTTTTCCGGCAGCCAGCAGGGCACGTCCACCGCGATGCCGCGCTTCTCATAGGCGGCGGAGCCCAGCGGCACGGTGCCGTCCGCGTCCTTCACAAAGGTGGAGACGGGGAGCTTGTCGCCCTGCTGCGCGTTCACGGGGATGAGAATGTTGTCGATATAATCCCGGATTTCCGGCCGGCCGGCGATCGTCGAGGCGGCTTTTTCGCCGTCGACAGCCTTCGCCCACTCCTTCGGAACCTTGACCTTGCGGACTTCCTTCACGCCGGTCTCGATTGCGTCGTGGTTCATCTTGACAATGGCTTCGCCCTTCTTGGAGTAGGACTTGGTGGCGGCGTCCTTCATGAACTGAACGGCGTCCTCCACCGGGATGACCTTCGCCAGCTTGAAGAAAGCGGCCTGCAGGATGGTGTTGGTGCGGTTGCCCAGCCCGAGGCCCTTGGCCAGATGGGTGGCGTCAATCGTGTAGAATTTGATGTCGTTCTTTGCGATGGTGCGCTTCATCGCCGCGGGCAGGTGAGCGTCCAGCTCCTCGGCGGTCCAGCTGCAGTTGAGCAGGAAGATGCCGCCCGGCTTCACGTCGCTGACCATGTCGTATTTATCGACATAGGACGGGTTGTGGCAGGCCACGAAATCCGCCTTGCTGACGAAGTAGGTGGACTTGATCGGCTTTTTGCCGAAGCGCAGGTGGGAGATCGTCACGCCGCCCGACTTTTTGGAGTCATAAGCGAAGTAACCCTGCGCGTACATATCGGTATGGTCGCCGATGATTTTGATGGAGTTCTTGTTCGCGCCGACCGTGCCGTCGGAGCCCAGACCCCAGAACTTGCAGGATCGGGTGCCCTTCGGGGTGGTGTCGAGGTTCTCCTTCACTTTCAGGGAGAGCTTCGTCACATCGTCTTCGATGCCGATGGTGAAGCGCTTCTTCGGACGGGCGGCCTCCATGTTGCGGTATACGGCGATGATCTGGCCCGGGGTGGTGTCCTTGGAGCCGAGGCCGTAACGGCCGGTGTACACCGGCACGGATTCAAACTTGGAACCCTTCAGCGCGGCGCAGACGTCGAGGAACAGCGGCTCGCCGATGGAGCCCGGCTCCTTCGTGCGGTCGAGAACCGAAATGGATTCGACGCTGTTCGGGATGGCGGCGATCAGGTGCTTGGCCGAGAACGGGCGGTACAGGCGGACCTTAATCAGACCGACCTTGTCGCCGGCGGCGTTCAGATGATCGACGGTCTCCTCAATGGTTTCGCAGACCGAACCCATGGCGATAATCACACGCTTCGCATCGCGGGGGCCATAATAGTTGAACAGCTTGTAGTTGGAGCCGATCTTCTCGTTCACCCGGTTCATGTAGGATTCCACGACTTCCGGAATCGCTTCATAATACGGGTTGGAGGCTTCGCGAGCCTGAAAGAAGATATCGGGGTTCTGGGCCGTGCCGCGCTGTACCGGATGCTCCGGATTCAGCGCGTGCTGACGGAAGCGGTCCACCGCGTCCCAGTCGAGCATATCGGCCAGATCTTTATAATCCCACACCTGAATCTTCTGGATTTCATGAGAAGTGCGGAAGCCGTCGAAGAAGTGGATGAAGGGAACGCGGCCCTTGATGGTGGCAAGGTGCGCCACCGCGCCGAGATCCATGACCTCCTGCACGCTGGAAGAGCAGAGCATCGCGTAGCCGGTCTGGCGGCAGGCATAGACATCGGAATGGTCGCCGAAAATAGACAGCGCATGGGAGGCCAGCGCACGGGCCGACACATGGATGACGTTGGGCAGCAGCTCGCCCGCGATCTTGTACATGTTCGGGATCATCAGCAGCAGGCCTTGGGAAGCGGTGTAGGTGGTGGTCAGCGCGCCGGCGGCCAGCGAGCCGTGCACAGCGCCCGCGGCGCCCGCTTCGGACTGCATCTCGGTCACCTGAACCGGACGGTCGAACAGGTTCTTCTGCCCGACGGCGGCCCATTTGTCGGTTTCCTCCGCCATCACGGACGAGGGCGTGATGGGGTAGATGGCGGCGACATCCGTGAACGCATAGGATACATGCGCGGCGGCGTTGTTGCCATCCATGGTTTTGAATTTTCTTGCCATTGACAACTTCCTCCTTCAGGGATTGGTTTGTGAGAAGAAACCTCCGGCATTTCCGCAAAAAAAGAAACCCGCGGAACGGGAGGCGTTCAACATAAAGAAGCCATCTGTTATACTACCACTTTTCCCTCCGACTGTAAACCATAAAACGGCGGGTTTTTGGAATGTTTTTTCGAATTCTTTTCCGGGAACTTTTGCAAACGCCGTGTAATCCCAAAAAAGGCGGTATTTGCCCTCCGGGACCGTCCGCCCCCGGAAATCGCGCCGTACCGCGCTTTTCCGGGTTCTCAGCCCGTCGGTCCGCGTTTGGGGACGGTTGACAGGGAGCCCAAAACCCGATATTATTATCCTAACGATTTTTTCCCGTTTTACAGAGTTTTTTGCTTGGCAGGGTTTTAACAAAGCCCGCGGCGGACGGGAACGGTTGAATTTATCACGGCGGCCCGGCCGCCGGGCGGAAACGTACCGTCTGACGGAAACGCCGCCCATATGAAGAAAGGGGAAATACTTCCACATGCCTTCCGACCCTGAACCTGCCGGCAACTTATTGCTCCAGATCCTGTTGCTGGTCGTGCTGATTTTCGTCAACGCGTTTTTCGCCGCGTCGGAAATCGCCATTATCTCCCTGAACGACAACAAGATCCGCAAAATGGCCGAGGAGGGGCACAAGAAAGCGAAACTGGTGCTCAAGCTGACCGCCGACTCCTCCAACTTTCTGGCGACGATTCAGATCGGCGTCACCCTGGCCGGATTCCTCACCTCGGCAACGGCGGCGCAGTCTTTGGCAGAGCCGCTCGCCCGCTGGTTTGTCGGGCTGGTCCCTTCGATGAGCGGATATCTCGGCGCGATCCAGTCGGTCAGCGTCGTGGTGATTACGCTGATTATGTCTTACTTTTCCCTGGTGTTCGGCGAACTGGTGCCCAAACGGGTCGCCATGCAGAAGGCGGAGGCTATCTCCTTCGGCGTGATCGGCGTGCTGCGGGCGGTGGCGGTTGTAACCCGGCCGTTTGTGAAGCTGCTGTCGGTTTCCACCAACCTTGTGGTGCGGCTGTTCGGCCTCGACCCCCACGCCGATGAGGAAAACGTCACCGAGGAAGAAATCCGGATGATGGTGGACGTCGGCGGGGAAAAGGGCGTGATCGAGGACGTTCAGAAAACCATGATCGACAACATCTTCGAGTTTGACGACATCACGGCGGAGGATATCATGACCCCCCGCACCGATGTGGAATCGGTCGAGGCCGGGGACGGGATCGAAGAAGCACTGCGCGCCGGCGTGGACGGCGGGTATTCCCGCCTGCCGGTGTATGAGGAAGATATCGACAATATCATTGGCGTGCTGTATGTGAAGGATCTGCTGCCTTATGTGGGACAGCCGATCCCGGAGGATATCACCATCCGCCATATCGTGCGGGAGACCTATTTTATCCCGGGTACCAAAAAATGCGGCGACCTGCTTTCCGAAATGACCGAAAAACATATCCAGATGGCCGTTGTGGTGGACGAATACGGTGGCTTTGCCGGGATTGTGACGATGGAGGATCTGCTGGAATCCATCGTGGGCAATATTCAGGACGAATTCGACCACGAGGAGGAAGAGGTCACCCGGCTGGACGAAAACGTGTTCGACGTGGACGGCTCGATCAATATCGAGGAACTGGGCGACCTGCTCGGCGTTACTCTGCCGGAAGGGGAATACGATACGGTTGCGGGCTTTATCATGGATGTGCTCGGCCGGATTCCCGGAGAGGACGAGCAGCCCTCCGTGACCTATGAAAACGTCACTTTTACCGTGATGAAGATGGACGAACGCCGGATTGAGCGGGTCCACATTGTGGTGGAGCCCCGGGCGGAAGCTCCCTCCGAGGAGGAAAAGGAGGGCGGGGCCGACAAGTCCGACCGCCGCCGCGAACGGGACAGAGATAAGGAAAAGGAATCCGAATAACTAACGGCATGACAGCATAACGCCGTAACAGTGAAAAAACCGTTAAAGGATAGCAAAATGGACAAAAGAGGCTACTATATGCGGCGCTGTGCGCCGTATTGGGGACCCCCCGGCGTGTATATGTCAACAAGGGAAACAGTTTGATTAAGGAGAAAGGTAAC
>CAJJLZ010000038.1 GCA_905192745.1 uncultured Oscillospiraceae bacterium | reverse complement strand
TTACTGGCTTTCTCCTGCCGAGTTCATTGTCCAATATCTTTGACAATCCTACACACATCGTGTTTGCGCCGAAGTATCGCAGGCAAGTGATATATGGAAAGATCAAAGCAGATGTAGGAAAAATTCTAAGAGAATTAAGTGAACGAAAAGGAGTGGAAATTTTAGAAGCGGAGTGTTGCCCAAATCATATACATATGCTGGTGTCAATACCACCGCATATAGGTGTATCCTCGTTTATGGGATATTTGAAGAGTAAAAGCAGCTTGATGATCTTCGATAAACACGCAAATCTAAAATACAAGTATGGTAATCGGCACTTCTGGTGTAGAGGATACTTTGTGGATACGGTAGGGAAATATGAAACGTCAATCAAGGAGTACATACGGAATCAGTTGCAGGAAGATATAGCAAATGATCAATTGAGCATGAAAGAATTGATTGATCCATTCGGGGCGGAAAAGGCATAAAAGGAGCCCCCGAGTAGGGGGCTACCACAGGATATAGGCCCTTATAGGGCCTGTTCAAACCACGCGTTCAACGCGTGGTTTTATTTCAGAGGAATCATAACTTTCAGGGAAAACACACCCGCATTGGCAGAAAACAAAGCCTGCCCGCCGTGAAGTTCCGCGATAGCGGAAATGCTGCGGGAGCCATAGCCGTGACCCTCCCGATTCGTTTGCGGAAGCCCTGCCTGCAGGATAATATCCCCTTCATAGGGATTCTTTACAGACAGAAGCAGCTTTTCCTTATACACCGCAATCTGTACCGACACTATTTTTTTCTCCGGTATCGGTGCGGCGGAGGCGGCCGTAATGGCGTTTTCTAAACCGTTGGAGAGCAAAGAACACAGTTCTGTGTCGCTGACAGGAAGTATCTCCGGGACACAGGCCTCAACCGAAAGAACAACGCCGGCTTGCGTTGCCATCGTATCAAAGGAGGACAGGAGCAGGTTGACGGTTTCATTTTTGCAATACCGCGTGGGGGTGAAGGCATCCAGATCCGATTCGGCGGTTTGAAGATAGCGAATAATCTTTTCCATATCCCCTTGAGCCGCCAACCCCTGAATCAATGTGAAATGATGGCGCATATCGTGGCGGTACCGGCGCGTCTGCTCCTGCATCCGGCTGAGCGTATCAAATTCCGTCTTTGCCTCTTTCAGCTGTGCCGCCATCAAATCCCGTTCCCGTTGTGTGGCTTTTTCCTTTTGCGCTTCGGCGTAATAGATGAGAACAAACACAAAGTAGAACATGGAAACTACGGAGGGAATAAACTGTACCGCCATCCGGGAACCGCTGTACAGCCAGTCGGTGTAGATGGTGGAAACATAATCAAACAGGTAATACAAGAGCGGCACAGTGCCGAACAGCAGGCAGGATTTCCTTGACTGGGTCATGATTCGGCTGACCGGGGCGGCTACATATTTATAAAGAAGATAAAAACACAGCGCCATCGCCGGCATATAACTGAGATAGTAAGCAAGCTGCGTATGAAAGAGTATCTCGCCGGTTGAGCCGAACCATTTGGGAATCTGGCAACATAGATAGGCGGCAAAAACGCTGGATAAAGATACCAGCCAGGAACGTTTCAGGATTGTATGCAGAAAGATAACCAGCGGCAGATGCACAATGAGTGGATATAGCTCTTTGGTTTGTTCCAGACCAAAGAACTGCCAACAGACAATTTGAAGGAATAAGGCCAAAAGAAAGAAGCCGCCGGTGGAAAGAAGATTCTTCCGCTTTTTTGGGGCGCCTGAAAAGCAGACGGACACGGCAATGCCGAACAACAGCACCAGACCGTAACAGAACAAGCTAAGCAACTGAATCATTATTCGTTTCCTCCGGTATGGCCTGTAATGCCCGCGTCTTCAAACAAAAACTCCGTATACGCTGTCCGTACATGCTGATAAGCGGACCGGGCAATGGGAACCCGGCGGCCGGTTGCAGTCAGCAGTTGTCCCTGACGCACTTCGGTCACCCAGTTCAGATTAACCAGATAGGAACGATGGATTTTACAGAAGCCGGGATGGGCGAGCAGCGCGGGTTCATAGTCGGACAGGCTGCCGCATATTTGCCTGACACTGCCGTTTGCCAAATAGAAATAGAGAGTCTTTGATATCACTTCGATATATTCGATTTTCCCATAGGGCAAACGGAACACGCTGCCCTGTGTCCGGATGGTAAGCGCCTCTTCCGGTTTTCGCAGCAAATCGGCAAGCTGATCCAATACGGGGAATAACCGTTCCTCTGTCGCGGGCTTCAACAAATAATTGGTGGCCTGTACGCTGTAGCTTTCCACCGCATATTCCGGAGAAGAAGTTAAAAAGACAATTTTTATGTTTTCATTTTTCTGCCGGATTTCGCGGGCGGCCTGAATGCCGCTGAGTCCCGGCATCAGTACATCCAAAAACAGAAGGTCATAATTTTCGCGTTCCATGGACGCAAGCAAATCCACAGCATTCTCAAAGCCCTGACAGGAAAGGTCGGCCTGCCGCTGTTCCCGATAGGCGGCCAACTTCGAAAGCACACGGAGCAGGACTTGCGAATCGTCATCGCAGACAGCAATTTTCACGAAAACCACCCCCTCATACATACTACCCCTATACTATCAATACCATATTTCCTCTGTTTTTTCAACTGAACATCCCCTGCCGTTCAGGGCGAAAAAATGACCGTTCAGGCAAAAAACGGTTACAGGGTCTCTTTTTTGCTATACTGAGCCGCAGTGAAATGTCCAACGTAAAAGCGGTGCGGAGGAGGGGCGGCCTGTGATTGCCTGCTTAATAGCCGTGAGCTGTACTGTTGGTTTTGCGACGATTTGGTTTGTTACCGTTCATAAAGAGCTTGACGAAAAACGGCGAAATCTGGAAAGCCTGCGGGAACAGCTCCTGATGCATGAAAAGGCGTCCGCTCAAATCCGGGACGGCCCGGACAGGGAGGTTGCCGTCAGAATGCTGGAAACAAACCAAAGGGTATATCGGGAAGCGGCCAGAAACTATAACCGGCTTCTGAAAAAGCCTATGAACTGTGTTCCGGCGTTTCTGATGCGGTTTCATCCCGCAGATGAATCGGGAAATACGAAGGAAGCAAAACAATAACAATTTTTGGGAGAGGGTATGATGATGAAAAAAGGTTGGAGCATTGTTTTAATGGCGGCTCTGTCTCTGACGCTGGTGTTTGGCCTTGCCGGCTGCGGCGAAGAAAGCAGCAGCGGCACGGAAAGCGCGAAACCCCAGACAAGCAGTACGGGAAGCGCTGGCGGAAGCACGGCGTCAACGCAGGGCAATGATTCTGTTTTCCCGGCCGCCCTGAAGGATGTCCGGATAAACGAAATCCCGGACATAGAACTGACCGGGTGGACTCTTACGGGCGGCATGGTGAAAGGCGTGGAGATGGAAGAAGCCGATCTTAATGCTGTGCTGGAAGCCTGCGGCGGCGTTTTCCAGTTCATCTTCCTGCCGGAAAAGGCGGTTCAGATGGTAAACGGCGAGCAGTCCTTTGACGGCACTTATGAAATCGTGCAGGATAATTATGCGATCCACGCCGCCTTTACGGGCTATGAATATTATGGCGTTTTCAGTACGGTAGGAGATCAGACGGTGCTGATCATCGCCAATACGAAGGACCCGGAAACGGCACTCTATTTTACGATGATCGATGAACATTAAAAATAATGATTTGAGGAGGAAACGATTATGAGCAAAACGGCGGCGATTCTCATCACTTTTTTCCTTGGAGGACTTGGCGTGCATCGGTTTATGACCGGAAAGACCGGTACGGGCGTTCTGTGGCTGCTCACAGGCGGCTGCTTCGGCATCGGTTGGCTTGTGGATCTGATTAAGGTCTGCACCGGCAAATTTCCGGACAAAGACGGCAGCGTCTGGGGCAAATAAGAATACATACACTATTGTAAAAGAAGGAGATTTTCCTGATGAAAAAAGTACTTAGTGCGTTCGTCGCCGGGCTTCTTTGCCTGACCATGGTGTTCGGGCTTACCGCCTGCGGCGGGCCGGATAAACAGCCGCTGCTGGATTCCTACAATAAAGCGGCAGAGGCATTTAACGAACTGGCCGATCTTGTGAACGCCAATACGGATAAAATTGACAGCAGTATGATTGATACCTTCAATGAGATGTCCGATTTACTGGATACATACAGAGAGAAAGCCGAAAGCGACGAGGAGCTGTCTCAGGAGCAGATGGACAAAATGATCAACTGGCTGGATAATGATTTGACCAATTACTGCAAAACGGCCAAGGATCAGATTCAGGCAGCATTGGATGCGATGAACACCGAGGGATAAAAAGCCCTGCAGATGATATGCATAGACCGGCTATGTATGTTTTGGCAAAATGAGATGTAAAACAAAAACATCATCGGCAGATGGTGTTTTTGTTTTTGTCCGGCGCGAAACCGGATCGACGGATTTGGAGGAAATGAAATGGCGGATAAAGTGAAAAGCAAACGAAGCCGTGACGAAATACTGGAAATTATCGTGGTGGTCCTGCTGGGTATTACCGCGCTTCTGACCGCCTGGGCAACATGGATTGGTTCTCTGCATGGCGGGAATCAGGCGACCAACTATACCAAAAGCAATAACATTGCGGCGGACGGCAACGCCCGCTGGAATCAGGCGGCGCAGGAGCTTTCCGAGGATATGGCGCTCGTATATATGCTGACAATCCCCATGCCGACCGGATTCTCTATCGCGTCTTATTTCGTCGACTGATGCTGAGAGGAGATACCATGAAAAAAATACTTTCTTTTCTGCTGACAGCAGTACTGCTTCTTTCGTTTGCAGGATGTTCGGATACGGAAACGGCGGAAAAATCCGACTGGGCGGTTTACTGGTATCTTTGCGGCAGCGATCTGGAGTCGGGCGGCGGCTTTGCCAGCGGAGATCTGCAGGAACTGATGGAGGTCACGCTTCCCGACAATGTGAAAGTCGTGATCGAAACCGGCGGATCGGCACAGTGGAACAATGATTTTGTCGATGCGGAAAAATTGCAGCGGTTTGTTTATGCGGGAAACGAGCTGGAGCTGGCAGACGAACAGCCGTCCGCCAATATGGGAGAAGCACAGACGCTGGCGGATTTTCTCTCCTTTGCCAGAGAGAACTATCCTGCCGAAAAAACGGCCGTTGTGTTCTGGAATCACGGCGGCGGATCTGTGGCGGGCGCCGCCTTTGACGAGCTTTACGGCGGCGATTCGCTGAACCTCAGCGAATTGCGCGAGGCCTTTGGAAGCGTATGGGATCTGTCGGCGGAAAAGCCGCCGGTGGAACTCATCGGGTTTGACACCTGCCTGATGGCGACCGTGGATGTGGCGGCGACGTTTTCCGATATCGGCCGGTATCTGGTGGCGTCCGAGGAAACCGAGCCGGCAAACGGCTGGTACTATTCCCATTGGGTAAAGGCGCTGGCGGATAAGCCCGGCATGGACGGCGGGGAGCTGGGAAAGATTATCTGCGACACCTATTACGCCGGCTGTGAGGCGGTCGGAACGCAGGACAACACCACGCTGTCGGTCACCGACCTGTCGAAAATAAAACCGCTTCTGGAAGCCTATGAAGCGTTTGGAAAGGAATGTCTTGCCGCCGCCTGCGAGGATCCGTCGTTCTTTTCACGGTTTGCCCGTGCGGCCTGTTCCAGCGAAAACTACGGGGGAAATACCAAAGAGCAGGGATATTCCAACATGGTGGATTTGGGAGATCTGGCGCGTCTGGCCTCTCTTTCCTCTTCTCAGGAGGTTGCTTCCGCGCTGTCCGACTGTATCCTTTATCAGGTGAACGGTAAATATCGGTCTCAGGCGCAGGGGCTTTCCTGCTATTACTCCTATGACGGCGACAGGGATGTTTACAGCGGTTACGCAAACCTTGGAACCGGAAAAGCGTTTAAATATTACTACGAGTATGGTTTAACCGGTGAGCTTGCCGACGCGGGCTTGAAATATGCTGCCGACCTGAATATTGCGGAGATTCCCCAAATTCAGAATCTGACGACAGTGGACTGGGACGGCGCGCCTCTCAGCGTAACCGATGACGGAACGGCTGTCATGACGCTGGGTAAGGAAGCGCAGAATATTCTGGCGGGCATTTGTTTTCAGCTTTTCTATGTGGACGAAGAAAACGACGCGATGATGCTCCTCGGCAGCGATAACGACATGACCGCCGACTGGGATAACGGCGTATTCCAAGACAACTTCCGCGGCGTATGGGGCGCGCTTGACGGGCGTCTCGTCTATATGGAACTGAACTATGCAGGGGAAGATTACAACCTCTACTCCGTGCCGGTGCTGTT
This sequence comes from uncultured Oscillospiraceae bacterium, assembly GCA_905192745.1. Classification (GTDB taxonomy): domain Bacteria; phylum Bacillota; class Clostridia; order Oscillospirales; family Acutalibacteraceae; genus Avimonas. The sequence continues at coordinate 11,040 of CAJJLZ010000038.1, read as the reverse complement.
GAACGAAGAGGAATACAACCTGCAGATCGCCTATGACTTTTCTTCGGAAAAATGGTCGATTCTCGGCGCGTGGCAGGGCATTAACGAAAACGGCATGGCGGACAAAGAGCTTCGCGCTCTATCCGAAGGCGATAAAATCACAACGTTGTGGCAGCTTGCCTCCTACAGCGGAGAGGATGATTTTGAAAGCTATCAGGCAGACACTTTCACCGTGACGGAAAATACGGCGTTTTCGGAAGTCCCGCTGTTTGACGGAACCTACCGCATGGTGTTTGAAATGACCGACGCCATGGGAAACACCGCCTATTCCGATCCGGTGCAGTTCGACTGCGTCGGCGGAGAAATTACCACCACCGTTTTTGCGGATTGAGCGGCTGGCCGCGGCATTTCCTGATAAAAGGAAAATTCCGGAGCCTGCTGAAAATTCAGGCGGAGACCTTTATTATCCAAAAACGCCCGGCCTATGCCGGGCGTTTTTATCAATGAGCCGCCGATGGACAGATGATCCGGTTGTTCCATCCCGTCGAATTATTCGGTTTCTTTCGGGATCACAACGGCGGGAACCGCGTTTTCCGTTTTTTCCTTCGGGACGCGCCGCCGCTGCAGCCGCTTGCCCACCGTTTCCCGGAACAGGGCGTACAGCACCGAGCACAGCGGGATAAACAGCAGCATTCCGGCCACGCCCATGACACTGCCGCCGATCGTGACCGCCACCAGCACCCAGATAGAAGGCAAATTCACCGAATTCCCCACCACATGGGGATAGATCAGATTTCCTTCGATCTGCTGGATGACTTGGAAAAGAATCACGAACCACAGCGCCTGCATGGGGTTGACTATCAGGATGAAAAACGCACCGATCACACAGCCGATGATCGCGCCGAATACCGGGATCAGCGCGGTAAACGCCGTGAGGACGCTGATGAGCAGGGCGTAGGGGAAACGGAAAATCGTCAGCGCGATGAAAAAGAGCGCGCCGAGGATACAGGCTTCCAGACACTGACCGGAAAGAAAGCTGGAGAAAGTCTTGTTCGCCAGAGAGCAGACCGAAATCACCCGGTCGGCTTTTGCCTCGGGCAGATAGGCGTACAGCACCTTCCGGGATTGACGGCCGAGCTTTTCCTTCTGCATCAGCACATAGACGGCGAAAACAAAACCGAGGAAAAAGTTGAACAGTGCGCTGAATACCGAGGTCGCCACGCTGAGGGTGGAATTCAGCAGAACGCCGGTTCCGTTTTTCAGCAGCTCCACCGCCCCGGTGCTGAGCTTGTTCCAGTCGATATCCAGAGTGGTCAGCCAGTCGGCCCATTCGGGATGCCGGGCGATCAGGTCGGTGATCCAGGCCTGCACGCCGGTAAGGAAAGGAGGAATCCTCTCCGCCATGGTCTGAAGCGTCCGCCCAACCTCCGGAAGAATCAGGAACATCACGATAAACACCACGCCGCCCACCAGCAGGATGGTAATGGCGAGGCAGAGCGGGCGGCGGAGCTTTTTCCGGAAGCCGGCCGCTTCTTTGCCCCGAAACAGTACTCGTTCCACAAACCGCAGGGGCACATTGAGGACGAAGGCGATGCCCAGCCCCAGCAGAAAGGGAAAAATCAGCTTTAGCAAAAAGCCGAAAAACGCCATTACCGACGGCAGATTCTGAAGCCCCACCAGCAGCAGAATGGCGAACGCCACGATTGCCAGCAGCTTTTTCATGTTGTTTTTATTCAGATCCATCCGAATCAAACCCCATTTCACCGGCGGGAACGCCGGAAACTATCCGTGTTGCGGGAGAGCCCCCCGCCTTCCTGCTCCGCCGCGCGCGGCAGGGTGCGGAGCAGGCGGTCCAATGCCCCGACGTCCTCCGCCAGGCCGACCGCCCCGGCCGCGGCCAATTCCTCCTGGCTGCCGTAGCCGAAAAGCACGCCGACGCCCCGCAGTCCGTTCTCCCGGGCGCCGGTTATGTCGTTTTCCCGGTCCCCAACCATAACCGCGTCCCGGCGGGCGGCGTCAGGCAGTTCCTCCAGCGCTTGCCGGATGATATCCCCTTTAGTGGTATGGCGGCCGTCCAGCTCGCTTCCGGCGATCCGGTCGAGAAACGGGAGCAGGCCGAAATGCGCGGCAATCCGCCGGGCAAATACCGCGGGCTTGAGGGTAGCGACGGCGGTGAAGGTCCCGGCTTCGCGCAGTTCCCGCAGCAGGGCGGGAACGCCGGGATATACCCGATTCTCAAAAATGCCGGTTTCGGCGAAATAGGAACGGTAGTCCTCTACCGCCCGGGCGGCCTGCCCGTCGTCCATTCCATAAAATTTCTGGAAGGATTCGAACAGGGGCGGGCCGATGAAGGGGCAGAGCGTCCGCCGGTCGGTTACTTCGATTCCCTGCCGCCGCAGGGCGAGCTGAACGGATTTGGTGATTCCCTCCATCGGGTCGGTCAGCGTGCCGTCCAGATCAAAAAGGACGGCGGTGGGATAGGGCATACGGTTCCTCCTTTGCCGGGCGGTTACCGGCAGATAGTTTCCTGAAAATACGACAGGAAGGCGGTCAGCTCCCCGTCAACCGCCGCCCGGACGTTCGGCGCGGCCCCTTTCCCGGCGGGGAGGAGCCGTCCGTCCTCCGCTACGGTGAGCGCCATCGGCTCCAGCCTGACCAACCCGGGGTTCAGCGCCTCCGCCATGGCGAGAGGATCGTGCAGGAACGGCTTTCCGTTCTCCGCCGTAAAGCGGGCAACTAGGCGGGTCAGTTCCTTCGCCGGCGCGCTTTCGGCCCGGCCGAGCGCCGTGGTGATTTTCAGCGTCATAGGGCAGCGCTCGGTGACGTCCAGCCCAATCAGGGTGATATCCATTCCGGAGGACAGGACGATCCGCGCCGCCTCCGGATCGCAGGCGAAATTCCATTCCGCTTCCCCGTTGTCCGCAGCCCGCCCGCCCATCAGGATAAGCTTTGCCTGAGAAGCCAGCGCGGGCCGTTCGGTCAGCGCGGCGGCAATATTGGTCAGCGGACCGATGGCGACGATGGTCAGGCCGTCCGTTTCGTCCGCCGCCCGGAGGATCCGTTCCACCGCGGTTTCGGAAGCCTTTCCGGCGTTCCCCGCCGCGGCCTTACCGTAGGACGGACCATAGGAGGCGGGCCACGTCCCCTTCCGCGGCGCGCCCGCCCCGGCCGCCACCGGGATGTCCGGCCGGCCGTACAGGGCGGTCAGCCCACGGGCGATATCCGCCCGCTTTTCCGGCTGAACATAAACGGTGGTGATGCCGACAATCGCCGCTTCCGGGGTGTTCAGCGCCAGAGCGAGGGCCAGCGTATCGTCAATATCGTTCCCGATATCGGTGTCGATCAGCAGAAACCGGATCTTTTCTGCCGCGGGGGTGGAGGAGACTGCCTCGTCCGCCGTCCGGCTTTCCCCCGATGAGGAAGAGGACGGCACGCGGGAACAGCCGGACAGGGTGAGCGGGAAAACGGACAAAAGCAATGCGGAAGCCAGCGCGGCGGCCGCCCGCCGGAAATGGATTGTTTTGGCGTGCGTCCTGTACTTCATAACACCGTATGCTCCCTTTCTCCGGCGATTCCGGTCTGAGGGGAGGGGGAAGGCGATTCCGGAGCCGCCTGCCCTATTTGGGCGAGCAGAGCACGGAGAAGATCGCCGTCCATCCGGCAAAGACCGTTCCCCGGCTGTTTTTCGGCGGCGTTCCTCTTCCTGAAGCCGTTCGGCCAGCAGGGTCAGCCGCTCGGCGCGTTCCAGCCGCCCGCTCATGCTTCCAGCGTATATTGAAGATCCTGCCAGAGCAGACGGGACCCTTCGTCAATTTCGGCGGGCAGGAGGGCGCGGGCCACCAGCGTTGCTTCGCCTTTGCCGTCGATGCGGGCAAGCCAGGCGTAATCTCCGTCTATCTTTTCAACAAGATACCGGGTCGGGGTGAAAAAATCGTCCATGTCCATCCTCCGCCGTTCGTTTATAGACCATACCGTCCGCGGCTTTCCGCGGCGCGGTTTCAGTGTAACATATTTTACCGCCGGTTGCAATCGCCCGGGGCCGTGGAAACAGGGGGGGAAACACGCTCTCTGTGTGGTTTGTTCACGCCAACCCGCTTGTCACCACAGCGGGGGCGGGCTATACTTATTAGAAAGAAATGGAAAAGAGGGGGCGGCAGGATGTTTGCGAGGATTCGAAGTCTGGGTCTGCTCGGGGTGGAGGGCTTTTGCATCGATGTGGAGGCCGATCTTTCTCAGGGCCTGCCCGGCTTTGACGTGGTCGGCCTGCCCGGCGCGGCGGTGCGGGAGTCCCGGGACCGGGTGCGGGCGTCCATGAAAAACTGCGGCTTTACCTATCCGGTCAGCCGGATTACGGTAAACCTTGCACCCGCCGACGTTCGCAAGGAGGGCTCGGTATACGACCTGCCGCTCCTTCTCGCCCTGCTGAAAGCGAGCGGACAGCTCCGCGAGCCGCTGGACGACGCGGCCTTTGTCGGGGAACTGTCCCTGACCGGGGAGGTTCGTCCGGTGCGGGGGGTGCTACCGATGGCGATCGCCGCGCGGGAGGCGGGGCTCCGCCGGGTCTTTATCCCCGCCGGCAACGCGGCGGAGGGCGCGGTGGTGGACGGGATCGAGGTTTATCCGGTAACAACGGTGGCGGCTCTCCTGACCCATTTTTCGGGCGAAGCACCCCTGCGGCCCGCCCGGCCGGAGGATTTTCCCGGCCTGTGCGCCGGGGATGGCGAAACGGCGGATTTTGCCGACGTAAAGGGGCAGCTTGCCGCCCGCCGCGCGCTGGAGGTGGCGGCCGCCGGTTCCCACAATATCCTGCTGATCGGGCCGCCCGGTTCGGGTAAAAGTATGCTGGCCCGCCGCCTTCCCTCCATCCTGCCGGATATGACCCCCGCCGAGGCGCTGGAAGCGACCAAGATTCATTCCATCGCCGGCACCCTTCCCGGCGGGGCGGGGCTGCTGAAAGCACGGCCCTTCCGGTCTCCCCATCACGGGGTGTCCGCCGCCGGGCTGGCCGGGGGCGGAACGGTTCCCCGGCCGGGGGAGGTGTCCCTCGCCCATCAGGGGGTGCTGTTCCTTGACGAACTGCCGGAATTCAGCCGCACGGCGATGGAAGCCCTCCGCCAGCCGTTGGAGGATGCGCAGGTCACCATCTCCCGGGTGAACGCGTCCCTGACCTATCCCTGCGCGTTTATGCTGGTGGCGGCGATGAATCCCTGTCCCTGCGGGTATCTGGGACACCCCACCCGTCCCTGCCATTGCTCCCCCAACGCCCGGCGGGCTTATCTCGCCCGGGTGTCCGGCCCGCTGCTCGATCGGGTGGACCTGCATATCGAGGTGCCGCCGGTCGAGTTCGATCAGCTGACGGCGGGGGAGCGGGCCGAAAGCTCGGCCGTTATCCGGGAGCGGGTGAACGCCGCCCGCGCCCGCCAGCTCCGCCGGTATCAGGGAACGCCGGTGACCTGCAATGCGCAGGTCCCGCCCCGGCTTCTGCGGGAGGTCTGCCGGATGACTCCGGCGGCGGAAACCCTGCTGCGGGGCGCGTTCGATCGGCTTGGCCTGTCCGCGCGGGCGTATGACAGGCTGCTGAAGGTGGCCCGCACCGTGGCCGACCTCGACGGGGCGGACGTGATTGACGCCGCCCATGTGGCGGAGGCGGTGCAGTACCGCAGTCTGGACCGGAAATACTGGCAGGGGTAAGGGCCGTCAAGGCGGCATTATGAAAAAATAACCGGACCGGCAGGGGAGGTCGTCTCCCGCCGGTCCGGTTTGTTTATAGCGAACGGCTCCCCCGGTTTACGCCAGAGTCAGGGTGAAGCCCAGTTCATGTACGCGGTCCCAGGGAAGGGTGAAGTCCCCGATCGTGACCGTGCGGCCCTGAAATCTTCCGTTGAATTCCGCCTCGATCTTCTCCCGCAGGCGGCCCCCGGTGAAGGCGGCCACCTCGTCCTCGATATCGGCGCAGTAATAAGGAGAATGTCCGGGATACCGCTTTTCAATTTCAGCGCAGCCCTCCGTGATGATGGTCGCCTGGAACAGGTAGTCCTCGAACACCTTGCGCGCGCAGAATTCCCGCGACCGGCGCTCTCCCTCCCCGGCAAAGCCGCGGGCGGCGTAATACGAATGGATGCAGGCGTGGGCGAGGCACATGCCGTTGGTGTTTTCCGCCGTGTTCCATCCGCCGTAGGCGGCGATCAGTTCCAATATTCCGGCCTGCTGCGCGTGGCGCATCATGGCAATGTCCGCCCCGTTGCAGTAGGCGACATCGGACAGGGCGACCGGCCGGCGGCGGGTTTCGGCGTAATCGCGCATATAGGCGAAAAATTCATGCAGGTTGGTGTGGGTGACGAAGGAAAGATCCCGGTTTTCCTGTTCCCCGCATTCAATCTGGAACCGGCCGGGGGAGTGAACCGCAAACAGGAAATCCGATTCCGCCGCGCTTCCGGTCAGTATCCCCCCCAGCGAGGTAATCTGCGCCTTGATGGATTCCGCGAGGGGGCGGTCCTCATACCGCGGAATCACCGTGGGGCCGAGGGTGGAGGAAAAACGGACGTATATCCGGGGACGATAGCCTTTTATCAGGCAGAATACCCGGGCGAACAGAACGCTGCCCACTTCGTCCGCCCCGGGATAGACCATAACCCGGTCCATTACCCTCTCGTCGAAAATCTTTTTGGACAGCTTTTTCTGGTCGATGGCGGCATAGCCGTATTCGGCGGTATCGTCCTTCGGCACTACCAGCCGGTCAAACACGCCTTCCTTTACCAGCTCGACGCTGCGGGCGTTGACATACGCGTCCTTTTCCCGGCGGGAGAGAAAATCCGCCAGAATGTCGGCCGGGATCGCGGCGGTGATTTCCGCGAGCTCCGCCGCCTCTTTTTCATCCGCCGCGCCGCGGCTGATCCGGTCGGTCAGCCAGCCGTACCGCCAGATCCGCCGGCCGTAGTCCGCCCAGTAATCGGGATCTTCAAAGCTGCCGTCATAACCGGCCACCCGGGCCACCAGATTAAAAGCGTGGATGCTCAGCCGGGGGAAGCGTTTCTTCAGCCGGCGGAAATTTTCCAGATAGCCGTCGATCTGCGCCATCGTCCGCTGATGGATGCGGGAATGGATAATGTTGCCGTATACCAGCGTATCCACCGACAGCACGGCGTATTCGGCGTCCGCCGCCTGTTCGAACAGCCAGTCCCAGATCGCGTCGGTATCCGCGGCCCGTTTCAGCCGCCCCATCAGGGAAAAGGGCGGAGCCAGCAGCTCCACATCGTCGGTGATGCCGGCAAGCAGCAGCGGATACTGGTAATTGCAGGGACGGTCGTCCAGCGGCACATACAGCACTTTGTGTTTGGTTGTCATGGTTGGCACTCCTCACAGTCATTTCTCGGCGGCGCGGGAGCCCGTCAGCGGGAGGCTTTGCCCGAGATGTATTCCACATCCATCCGGACGACGACGGCGTTTTTGCTGTGGGCTTTCAGATAAGCGTCCACCTCTGCGGCGGAACGGCCGGGATCGTATTTCTCGCAAAGCAGCCGCAGAGCCGCCTGCCGCTCCGCTTCTCCGTAGACGATGCGGGCTTCCCCGAACGCCATGGCGCTTTCATACGCCATGCTCAGCGCTTCGGGAAGAACCGTCGGGGCGTTCACCGCGGTGAGACAAACCCGGCGGTCGTGCATCAGGTTGTCCAGCTTCTGTCCCTCGGCCGCACAATGAAAATACACCGCGTTTCCCGAAAGGACGAAGGAAAGGGGTACGCCGTAGGGAAGGCCGTCGTCGCAGGTGGTGGAAAGAACGCCCCATTCCGCCCGGCTGAGAATTTCGCGGGCCTTGTCATAGGTGGTCTTTTTCCGGATTCGCCGCATGGCGCGCATAATTTGCTCCTGACTCCGGCGGCGGGGTGGATCGGCGGACAGCAGAGGACGGGGCCCGCCGCCGCCGGGAAGAGGGGGCCGCCGTTCCGCTATTCAGCATACCACGAATCAGGTTTTCATCCTACTAAAAAATAAGAATTTTCCGGAAGAATTTCAAGGGGATAAGGCGTTTTCCCGTGGTTTGGATAAGCAAAACCGCCTTTCTTATCATGCGTTGGCGCGCCGGTCTGTGCTTTTCGCGTTTTTGTAGGATTGTCAAAGATCTATTGTACTCCTACACAGATGAGTGTAGCAAATGCTATAGTAATCTAAATCACACATCGGTGGCATACACGTCACCACCGGTAAAGCAACTTCTTGTTTTATGTACCTGACCGCGCCGAGGACATCAGAATAATCCTCTGTGGCGCAGCCTTTGATATATACATGGCATTTCTGCGAACTGCCATCGGTAGTAATATAAATCCGCTCCACAATCGAGTGGAGCAAAGTGAATAGAACCTCCGGCTGTGCGTCCTTTGCAAATTCTTCAAAGGATAGCAGCCGTTTTTTCATGGCATTCAGTTCGTGAATCAAATACTGATTTTCAGATTGCGTATCTTCCATACGGCGCACAGCGGCTTCCTGTTTCGCTAATTCATTTGTCAGCTCTTTTATATCTTCTTGGATGAATCGTTTCAAAGCGTCATCCGCTTCCCGCAAGTTCTTTACCTGTGCGGCAATATCTGCATTAAGCCGTTTAATCGCCTTCTGCGTTTCCTGATACTCTTTTTCGCTCTGGTCTGTCCGGATCATATTTGCCACACGGTTTTCCAACAACTGCTGGTAATAATCAGGGCGCTGCTTCTGGAGCGCAGAAAGGGATTGCACTACGAACTCATCCAGTGACACGCCTTCAACGCCCCTGAAGGTACATTCTTTTGCTCTCACGCCGGGACAGGCATATTTGAAACGGGGTTTTCCATTTGTCCAGCGATTGGATTCCGGCAATACCCTTAACCGCTTCCCACATATCGGACAAAACATTAACCCAGATAAAAGGGCATTTGTCTTTCTGTGTGGCTGATTGTACCTTTCGGCAATCTCGTCCAGCATATTTTGTGTTTCTACCCATTTGCGGGAACTAATAAAACCTTCATGCCTCCCCACGGAAACAATCCATTCGCTGATCGGTTTCCGGGTAAGGAGTTGAGAAAACTTCGGATTAAAAAAGGTGGAATCTTCATCCTCAACCTTTATCTGATCGGTCTTATTGTACGCAGAAAGGCCATGCTGCCCGTCAAATTCAGATGGTTCTCCGAACAGGTTGCCATCATGCTCCAGAAAGTAGTTGTAGGAATATTCATCCGCTACACAGTAAATGGGGTTCCGTAAAATCAGCCGAATGGTAGAGGTGGTAAATTTTGCACCGTGTTTTGTTTCGTATTTCCCATTGATAAGATTTGCAGTTTGCAGGAGAGAACGTGTTTCCCAGAAGGTGCGGTAGATTTCCAAAATGATTTCCCGTTCTTCCTGAACAGGCACAAGAAAACTGACAGCGCTCTTATTCTTTCCGCTTCCAGTTGTTACACGCTTTGAGGAAAAGCCGGTCGGTGTTTTACCACCCAGCCAGCGTCCGTCTTTTGCTAGTTCCATTAAATTGTCCTGAATGCGTTCGGTAAGAATGTCCCGCTCAAACTCTGCGATAATTGCCAACACCTGGATGATGATTTTAGACGTGCTGATTTGTGTATTGATATTGTTGGAGCAGACCAAAAGCGTCACATCATGGCGTTCAAAGTATTCCAGAAGCCGCATTAGATCGGAAGTTTTTCGGCTGATACGGTCTAACTTGTAACAGGCCACGGCTTTGATCTTTCCCATTTCAATATCACGGAGAAGCCGTTGAAAATCAGGGCGGTCGGAATAGTACCCGCTTAATCCCTTATCCTCATATCGGGTAAAGTCATAATCTTCCGGCAAAGATAACTGGTTTATTGCATAATCCGCGCTTTGCTTAAACTGGACACCGATACTGTCACCTTTATTGGTAATACGGGATTTTCTTGCATAGATAGCAACTAATCTGTCATCAACACCGGACTGGATTCTTGCCTTTCGTTTCATTATAAAATTTCCTCCTTCACGAAGCAGGCGAGGATTGTTTGTCCGCCTGCTTTCGTACTTCTATTATAGGAATCTTTTCATTTCGGCTCAAAGGTGCGATTGTCCTCCACCAGTGTGCGAAGCAGCGCCTTTAACTCCTGCACATTCATATTCCGAAGTTCACGCATAAGAAAGTCAGCGCGCTTTTCATCAAATTCCCGAAGTGATTTATCGCTTTCTTTTCCGGTATGAAATATAATTTCCATAAACCCCTCCGGTCATTTATTCCGATGTACAACTTCAAAGTCATAACCGGTACGCTGTCCGCAATAGGTACAAACATCTTTTTCTTTTTTTCTGTCAAGCCGCCGCAAATAATAAGAACCTGTGCCATAAAAGTTATTGGCACAGGCCGGGCAAAGGCACATGATTAAATTTTCAGGCGTTTTCTCAATCAGGCCAACGCTGACTGCAAGGGCATGATTGATCCCCTTTATCTGCTGGCTGTTCAGCCGTCCGAGATAGTTGTCCAGCCTCCGCTTGTCTATTGTCCGGATTTGTTCCAAAAGGACAATATGGTATTGACATCTCCATGTTGTATGCTCTAAACTCTTTATGTCTTTATCTTTCATGATAAAGTCCTCCCTGCTATTTTTTTGGTGTGGTTGGCCAGACCTACCTCTTTATTTTAGCAGGGAGTTTCCCTTTTTTATCCGACTAAAGTCCCTTCCCGGTTCCGCCGGCTAAGCCGGTGGTTTATTTCCTTCATTTAAGCAGCAAAAATAAAAGGTACAGGTCATCAGACCTGTACCTTTTATTTTTGGTGGAGATAAGCGGGATCGAACCGCTGACCTCTTGAATGCCATTCAAGATACAACGTAGTATTCATCCGGGTTTACGGAACATTCCGTAGTAACCCCGTAGTAACGCCTAATAATTTTACTTGAATTAAAATCTGCAAAAATCGGGTTAAAACGTTTATATACTACTCCACATAAAAAAATCAACCGGACGCTGAGTAATTGAACAGCCCCAGATTGTGCGGACAGCATAAAAAAGCCCCTGGTGGAAAGGTCAAGAAAAAACGGACAGAAAGAAAAGAGCGATTAAAGAGATTGAG
>CAJJLZ010000037.1 GCA_905192745.1 uncultured Oscillospiraceae bacterium | reverse complement strand
AGCGTTTTTCATTGCGCCGCCGGAAAAGGCTCGTATAGAATCCGGCCGGGCGGCGCTATGGTATACTGTCGTTTGGGAGAGATGCCGGTATGGAACCCGGCATCCGAAGGGCTGTCTGCGGCAGATAAGAAAGCGGAGAGAGGAGCAACGCGCGATGCTGAATTTCAACGAAGAAGCCATGTACCATATCGGGATGACCCCTTCTCAGGGGGCGGAATACGCCATCCTGACCGGCGACCCCGGACGGGTGGAGTCCATTGCCCGACGGCTGGATGGGGCGGCGTTCGTCGCCGGCAATCGGGAGTACACCTCCTGGGCGGGGACTCTGGACGGAGAACGGGTGTTGGTCGTTTCCCATGGAATCGGCGGACCTTCCACGGCCATTTGTGTGGAGGAACTGGCTCGCTGCGGAGTCAGAACTCTGATCCGGGTGGGAACCTGCGGGGGGATGGCGCTCTCCGTTAAGGGCGGCGATCTGGTGGTCGCCAACGCCGCCATCCGGCAGGAGGGGACCAGCCGGGAATACCTGCCTCTTGCTTTCCCGGCGGTATCGGATTTCGCGGTAACGGCGGCGCTGGCAGACGCGGCGGAGGAGGCGCTCCGCGGGACAGGGGACGGCAGGACGGTGCATATTGGAGTGGTGCAGTGCAAGGATTCCTTTTACGGACAGCACAGTCCGGAGGATTCCCCGGTTTCCTATGAACTCAAAAACCAATGGCAGGCCTGGCTGCGGGCGGGCTGCCTCGCCTCCGAGATGGAGTCGGCGGCCCTGTATGCCGTCGCGGCCGCGCGGGGGCTGCGGGCAGGCTGCGTCCTTCATGTGCTGTGGAATCAGGAGCGGTCGGCGGCCGGACTTCCCGACCGGAAGAACGCCGACACCTCGGCGGCGGCGCTGGCCGCGATCGGCGCCGTCCGGCGGCTGATAACGGCGGAGAAGGCCGGAAAGTGACAGGAAAGCCTTTTCCGCTGTCGGGTGAGACCGCATACGCGGCGGACGCAAAGACAGCGTATAGACAGCGGAGGTTTTTGTTGCCCCGGAACAGGGAGTATGCTATAATCAATCAGATAGGGCCGCTGTGAAGCGGTCGGCGGCGGAAAGGAAGGAACCTCTCCATGATTATCTTTGGAATCGACCCCGGCTATGCAATTGTGGGCTGGGGCGTCCTGCGGTATGAGCGGGGGCGGTTCACACCGCTGGCCTTCGGCGCGGTGGAGACCCCGGCGGGCATGGAGTTTTCCCGGCGGCTGGAGATTATTTACAGCGAGCTGACCGCTCTTTTCGCCCGGCATAAGCCGGACGCGCTGGCGGTGGAAAAGCTGTATTTCAAAAACAACCAGAAAACCGCCATCGACGTGGCCCAGGCCCGCGGGGTGATCCTGCTTGCCGCGAAGCAGAGCGGCGTTCCCCTGTACGAATACACGCCTCTGCAGGTGAAGTCGGCGGTGACCGGCTACGGAAAGGCGGAGAAGCCGCAGGTGATGGAGATGACCCGCCGTCTGCTCCGGCTGGCCGCCGTACCCAAGCCGGACGACACGGCCGACGCGCTGGCTATCGCCATCTGCCATGGGCAGAGCGGCGGGACGGCGCTGAAGCGGCGGATCATCCAGGGTCCGCAATAAGAACAGGAAAACCGGGTATCCGGGTGTCCGGATATTCTGAAAAAGCGGCCGGAATCGCCGCCATGATCCGAAAGGATGGAGAACCATGCTGTACAGCCTGCGGGGAAAGCTGATCCACGCGGAGCCGCGTGTCGCCGTAATCGAATGCGGCGGGGTGGGCTTCCGCTGTCAGATCACCATGACCACGGCCCGTGCCCTTCCCGCTCTGGGGGCGGAAGCGACGCTTTACACCATCATGAACGTGCGGGAGGACGCGATCGAGCTGTTTGGCTTTGCCGAGCAGGCCGAACTGGAATGCTTTAAGCAGCTGACCTCGGTGACCGGTGTGGGGCCCAAGGCGGGGCTGGCGATTCTTTCCGAGCTTTCGCCCGAGCGGGTGGCGCTGGCCGCCGCCTCCGGCGACTATAAGGCGCTGACCCGGGCGCAGGGGGTGGGGCCCAAGCTCGCCCAGCGGATTGTTTTGGAACTCAAGGACAAGGTGGGGGCGCTGGCCGCTTCCGGCAGTGTGGAGATGCCGGGCGGAACCGGCGTGGTTTCCGCCGCGGGGAACGCCGCCGAGGCGGTGAGCGCCCTGTCGGTGCTCGGCTTCACACCGGGCGAGGCCTCCGCCGCGGTCGGAAGGCTGGACAGTTCCCTGCCGGTAGAAACGCTGGTGCGGGACGCGCTGAAACAGCTGGCAAAGCGGAAATAAGCGTCCGTTCTGTCATTGGGATAGAAAGGCGGCGGAGAGGATGAACCGGGAAAAGGGCATGGCGTATTGCGGGCTGGTATGCGCCGCCTGTGGGCAAAACGACTCCTGCGCCGGTTGCCGGGATGAGGGCTGCCGGGATCGGGAATGGTGTAAAAACCGGCGATGCTGTGTGGGAAAGGGACTTTCCGGCTGCTGGGAATGCCGGGATTTTCCTTGCGATAGTCCTATGCTTCAAAAGCTCCGGGTACGGGCCTTCGCCGCCTTTGCAGGGGAATACGGAGAAGAACGGCTGATCGATTGTCTGGAGGCGGGAGAGCGCGCCGGCTTTCGGTATCATTATCCCGACGAGTTGGTTGGAGATTACGATACACCGTCCGATGAGGCGGGAATATGGCGGCTTCTTCTGGAAAGTAAAAGTCCAGAGTAACGCGTGGATGGAAAGGCGGAAAGCACGGGATGGACAGCTTGGAAATGGATTATGAAAACCGGGTGGTTTCCACCGAATACCTGCCGGAGGACGACGGGGACAACCCCCTGCGCCCCCGGACGCTTACGGAATATATCGGACAGACCAAGGTGAAGGAAAACCTGAAGGTCTTTATCGACGCGGCCAAAATCCGGGGGGAAGCGCTGGATCATGTCCTGCTGTACGGCCCCCCCGGTCTTGGCAAAACCACGCTTTCCCAGATTATCGCCAATGAGATGGGGGTCAATATCCGCATCACCTCCGGCCCGGCGCTGGAACGGCCGGGCGATCTGGCGGCGCTGCTGACCAATCTCGACCCCGGGGACGTGTTGTTTATCGACGAGATTCACCGCCTTCCCCGGACGGTGGAGGAAATACTATACCCCGCGATGGAGGATTTTGCCATCGATATCATCAACGGGAAGGGGCAGGGCGCGGCGTCTATTCATCTGCCGCTTCCCCGCTTTACCCTGATCGGCGCGACCACCCGGGCGGGCCAGCTTTCGGCTCCCCTGCGGGACCGGTTCGGGGTGGTCCTCCGGCTGGAGCTGTATACGCCGGAGGAGCTGGGGCTGATTGTGTCCCGCAGCGCCAAAATCCTCGACATCCCCTGCGACGGGGACGGGGCGCTCGAGGTTGCGTCCCGGGCGCGGGGAACCCCCCGGATCGCCAACCGGCTTCTCAAGCGGGTGCGGGATTTCGCTCAGGTGATGAGCGGGGGCGTGATTACGGCGGATACCGCCCGGCAGGCTCTCGACCGGATGGAGGTGGACGAGCTGGGGCTGGACATGGTGGACCGCCGGATGCTGGAGGCTATGATTAAGCACTATAACGGCGGCCCGGTTGGACTGGACACCGTTGCGGCGGTAATCGGAGAAGAATCGGTTACCATCGAGGATGTATACGAACCGTATCTGATGCAGCTCGGTTTCCTCAGCCGTACTCCCCGCGGGCGGGTGGTGCTCCCCGCGGCATATGAGCATCTCGGCATCGACTACACGGGGCAGCTTACGCTGTGAGCGGGTTTCGCTGTCCGGTGTGCGGCGCGCCCCTCGCCATGGCGGAGCGCGCTTACGCCTGTCCCGGCGGGCATTCCTTCGACCGGGCCAAAAGCGGGTATGTCAACCTGCTTCTGCCGGATCAAAAGCACTCCAAATCCCCGGGCGACAATCCGCTGATGGTGACCGCCCGGCGGGAGTTTTTGGGAAAAGGCTGGTATCGGCCCCTCGCCGGCGCGATGAGCGGGCTACTCTGTGAGCAGCTGCCGGAGGGAGCCTCCCTGACCGTGCTGGACGCGGGCTGCGGGGAGGGCTACTATACCGAACAGTTCCGCGCGGCATTGACCGAAGCCGGTCGCCCCTTCCGCCTGCTGGGGGTGGATATCTCCAAGACGGCGGCGGATAAGGCGGCCCGGCGCGCGAAAGCGGCGGGCGTTCCGCCGGAGGAAATCCGGTACGCGGCGGCGAGCGTATTCCGTTTGCCGGTCCCGGACGGAGGCTGCGACGTGCTTCTCAATCTTTTCGCTCCCTACTGCGGGGAGGAAACCTGCCGCGTCCTCCGCCCGGACGGGACGCTGCTGCTGGCCGTTCCGGGGGTGGAGCATCTGTGGGAGCTTAAAGAGGCGGCCTACGACCGTCCCTACCGCAACGAGGTGAAGGATCCGGCGCTGGAGGGCTTTGCGCTGACCGCCCGGCGGGCGGTTTCTTACCCAATGACGCTGAAAAATACCGACGACAGCCGGGATATTGAGAATTTGTTCCGGATGACGCCATATTATTATAAAACAGGGAGAACGGAGCAGGAGCGGGTCGCCGCTTTGACGGAGTTAACCGTGACCGCCGCCTTCGAGCTGTTCGCTTATCGCCGTCTGGCACCCGGGAAACGGTCTCAGAGCGGAAAAACCGTCGTCAACGCGGGGAATGTGGGTTTCTCCGCGCTGATATAGCCGGCTGGGATGCGGAGAAAAACGCGTCCGGAGCCGACGGCTCCCACGGCTGCCGTGGGGTTTGTGGGATGGAAAACAGGCTGTGGGAAAGAAAGGGCCGGTCTTGTCCGTCGGCGGCGGCGCGGCTTTCCTGTTTTCCGGAAATGATGCCGCCGGAGAAATGGAGATGGATTTTCATGGGAAGACTGTTTGGCACCGATGGCGCGCGGGGCGTCGCCAATTCGGAACTGACGTGTGAGCTGGCGATGGCGATCGGCCGCGCCGCGGCGATGGTGCTTATCGAGGTGGAACACCGCCGTCCTCGGGTAGTGATCGGCAAGGATACCCGCGTGTCCTCTGATATGCTGGAGGCCGCGATTGTCGCCGGTCTGTGCTCGGTGGGGGCGGACGCCGTCCTTCTGGGGGTGGTGCCCACCCCGGCGGTGGCCTATCTGGTGAAGGAATACGGCGCGGACGCGGGGGTGATGATCTCCGCTTCCCATAACCCCTGCGAATACAACGGGATCAAAATCTTCAACGGCGAAGGCTACAAGCTTTCCGACGCGCTGGAGGAAGAGATCGAGGCCATTGTGCTGGACGGCGCGAAAACTCCGCCCTGCCCGACCGGCGGGGAAATTGGCCGGATTACCCGCTGTGAAACGGCGGTGGACGATTACGTCCGCCATCTGCTCTCCATTACCGACGTGAGCCTGCGGGGAATGCGGCTGGCGGTGGACTGCGCCAACGGCTCCGCCAGCGCGACGGCCCGGAAGCTGTTCTCCGCCCTCGGCGCGGACTGTGTGTTCCTGAATGACCAGCCGGACGGGGTGAACATCAACGCGGACTGCGGTTCCACCCATATTGAACAGCTTGCGGAATTTGTGAAGAAGCTGAAATATTTCGCGGGCGTTGCCTTCGACGGGGACGCGGACCGCTGCCTTGCGGTGGACGAACAGGGCAATCTGGTGGACGGGGACAAGATCATCGCGGCTCTGGCGCTGGATATGAAGGAAAAGGGAGAACTGGACGGCAACGCGGCGGTGGCGACCGTGATGTCCAATCTTGGGCTGTTCCGCTTCTGCGAGGAGCACGGCATCACGCCGGTGACTACCAAGGTAGGGGATCGGTATGTGCTGGAGGAAATGCTGAAAAGCGGCTATGCCATCGGAGGAGAGCAGTCCGGGCATATTATTTTCCGTCACCACGCCACCACCGGCGACGGGCAGATGTCCGCCGTCAAGCTGTTGGCCATGTGCCGGGAGCGGGGACAGAAGCTGTCGGCGGTCGGCGGAATGATGGAACGGTATCCGCAGGTGATGATTAACGTCAAGGCGGACGCGGAGCAGAAGGCAAAATACAACGCCGACGCGGAGCTGGCGGCGGCTGTTGAAAAGGCGGGCGCGGGTCTCGGCCGGGACGGCCGGATTCTGGTTCGTCCTTCCGGCACCGAGCCCCTTATCCGGGTAATGGTGGAGGGCCGCGACTTCGACGTGATTAACAAGCTCGCGGTGGAGCTGGCGGAAACCATCCAGACAAAGCTGGACGAGGGCCGGTAAAGCCGGCCAATTCGAAGGAAAAAAGCAGCCCGCCGTCCGGCGGTTGGACAGCGGGCTGCTTTAACGCGAAAGGCAAATGGGGACAAGGGCGGAAAAAGAGGGGGAAACGATATGCGGGCGGCGACCGGATGGAAAGACTATGAGCTGATCGACACATCGGCGGGCGAACGGCTGGAACGGTGGGGGAAAATCCTTCTTATCCGGCCCGACCCGCAGGTGCTGTGGGATACGCCGAAGAAAAGTCCGCTCTGGCGGCAGGCGCACGCCCGGTATCACCGTTCCGCCACCGGCGGCGGAAGCTGGGAGCGGTACCGGTCCATCCCGGACGTCTGGCAGATCGGGTATGAGGCGCTGCGCTTCAACCTGAAACCGATGGGCTTCAAGCATACCGGCCTCTTCCCGGAGCAGGCCGTTAACTGGGAGTGGATGGCGGAGACGATCTGCCGCGCCGGCCGGCCGATCCGGGTGCTGAACCTGTTTGGTTATACCGGGGGCGCCACTCTTGCCTGCGCGGCGGCGGGCGCGCATGTCACCCATGTGGACGCCTCCAAGGGGATGGTCGCCTGGGGACGGGAGAACGCGGCCGTTTCGGGGCTGGCGGACAAGCCGATCCGCTGGCTGGTGGACGACTGCGGAAAATTCGTGGCGCGGGAGCTTCGCCGGGGAAACACCTACGACGCGATCCTGATGGACCCGCCGTCCTACGGTCGGGGGCCGGGCGGTGAGGTGTGGAAGCTGGAGGAACAGATTTATCCGCTGATCGGGCAGTGCGCCGCCCTCCTGTCCAAAAACCCGCTCTTTTTCATTGTGAACTCCTATACCACGGGGTTATCTCCGTCGGTGATGCAGTATATGCTGGCCGCTTTGCTCGTTCCCCGCTTTGGCGGGAAGGCGCAGGCGGACGAGATTGGTCTGCCGGTGACCGGCGGTCCGGCGGCGGGGCTTACGCTCCCCTGCGGGGCTACGGCGATCTGGCAGCAGGCGGACAAATAATCCCGGCAAAGGCGTAAGCCGGCCGAATTGACCGAATATAAAGCGAGGAATTACCAGATGGATATCATTACCGCGCGGGACGTGCGCTTTCTCTATGAAAACGGGGAAACCGGGGAATCAAATGAGCGGGATGCACAGGCCGGACCGGCTGGGCGGGAAAACGCCCCGGCCCAGCCGGTCATGGTGCTGGACGGGGTGGATCTGGCCATCCGGCAGGGTGAATTTATCGCGCTGCTCGGACATAACGGTTCGGGAAAATCCACCCTCGCCAAGCATTTCAACGCGATGCTCCTGCCTGCCGGCGGCACGGTTTTCGTGCGGGAAATGAACACAGCGGACGAGGAGAAAAAGTACGAGATCCGCCGGACGGTGGGCATGGTTCTCCAGAATCCGGACAACCAGCTGGTTTCCACCATTGTAGAGGAGGACGTGGCCTTCGGTCCCGAGAATCTCGGGATCGAACCGGCCGAGATCCGCCGCCGGGTGGACGACGCGCTGAAGACGGTGGGAATGTATGATTACCGCGCTCACGCGCCTCATAAGCTGTCCGGCGGGCAGAAACAGCGGGTGGCCATCGCCGGCATCCTCGCCATGCAGCCCGATTGCCTGGTGCTGGATGAACCGACCGCCATGCTCGACCCGAAGGGACGGCGCGAGGTGCTGGATACCGTCTCCCGCCTGAATAAAGAGCGGGGAATGACGGTGGTGCTCATCACCCATTATATGGAGGAAGCCGCGCGGGCCGACCGTGTGGTGGTGATGGACGACGGAAAAATCCGGATGCAGGGTACGCCTCGGGAGGTATTCTCTCAGGTGGAGGCGCTGCGGGCGATCGAACTGGACGTTCCCCAGCCTACCGAGCTGTGCTGGGAGCTGCGCCGCCGGGGCGTCCCCCTGCCGGACGGGGTGCTGACCGCCGAAGAATGCGCCGAAGCCCTCGCACTGCTGTTTGGGCGTTCCGAAAAGGAAGTTCCGGCGGCCCCGGCGGCGGAACCGGCCGGACGGAGGAATCCGGCGATTCAAAGCGCCGAGCCTCCGGTGATCGAGACCAAAGACCTGACGTATACCTATTCCCCCGGCACCCCGTTCCAGATGGACGCCATGACCGGCGTGTCCCTTTCGGTGCGGAAGGGGGATTTCGTGGGCATTATCGGGCATACCGGCTCGGGAAAATCCACGCTGGTGCAGCACCTGAATGGTCTGCTCCGCCCGACGGCCGGACAGGTACTGCTGAACGGACGGGATATCTGGGCCGAGCCGAAAAAGATCCGGGAAATCCGTTTTCGGGTAGGGCTGGTGTTCCAGTACCCGGAGCATCAGCTTTTCGAGGAGACCGCCCGCAAGGATATCGCCTTCGGCCCAAAGAATATGGGTTTGCCGGAGGAAGAGATCGAGCGGCGGGTTCTCCGCGCGGCGGAATTCGTCGGCCTGAAGACGGAACTGCTGGAAAAATCCCCCTTTGAGCTGTCCGGGGGCGAAAAACGCCGGGTGGCCATCGCCGGGGTGATGGCGATGCAGCCCGAGGTGCTGATTCTGGACGAGCCGACCGCCGGACTGGACCCGAGGGGCCGGGATATGATTCTGGAACAGATCAGGGCCTATCAGCAGGAGACCGGCGCCACCGTGCTGCTGGTATCCCACAGTATGGAGGATATCGCCCGGGTGGCGAAGCGGGTGCTGGTGATGAACGGCGGCCGGATCGCCATGTTCGACGACACCCCGGCCGTCTTTTCCCGCGCGAAGGAGCTGGAGGCCATCGGCCTTTCCATTCCGGCGGTGACGCGGGTGTTTATGCTTCTGCGGGAAAAGGGCTGCCCTGTGGGAGATAACGTCTATACGGTGGAGCAGGCGGCCGGAAGGCTCCTTCCGCTGATGGAGAACATTCCGCAGGGAAAGGCCCCGCTGGGAAAGGTCCCGCTGGGAAAGGAGGGGAACGCCCATGCTTAACGGAATCACCATTGGCCAGTATTTTCCCGGCGATTCGCTCCTTCACCGGATGGACCCGCGGGTAAAGCTGATCCTTACCTTTGTATATATCGTCGCGGTGTTTGTTCCCCAGAACTGGATTGGGCTGGCGATTGCGGTCGGCTTTCTGCTGTTCAGCGTGATTATCTCCCGTCTGCCGGGAAAGCTGGTGTTCAAAAGCGTCAAGCCGATTATTCCGCTGATTATTTTCACCTCGGCGCTGAATATTTTTTATGTGGATAAGGGCGTACACCTGTTTGACTGGGGCTTTATCCATATCACCACTCAGGGGCTGGTTACGGCGGCGTTTATCGCGGTGCGCATCCTCTGCCTGATCGCGGGAAGCTCTCTGCTGACCTATACCACCACCCCCACCGCCCTGACCGATGCGCTGGAACGGCTGATGAAGCCGCTGAAGGCGCTCCATCTCAACGTGCACGAGCTGGCGATGATGATGACCATCGCCCTGCGGTTTATTCCCACTCTGGTGGAGGAGACCGACAAGATCATGTCGGCGCAGAAGGCGCGGGGCGCGGATATGGAAAGCGGCGGGCTGATGCAGCGGGCAAAAGCGCTCATCCCCATTTTGATTCCTCTCTTCGTATCCTCCTTCCGCCGGGCGTACGAACTGGCGACCGCGATGGAGTGCCGCTGTTACCGCGGCGGGGAGGGGCGTACCCGGATGAAGCAGCTCCACATGCAGGCAAGGGACGGGATTAGTCTGGCGGTGACCCTGCTGGTGGTCGCCGGGCTCTTCGCGCTCAATTTCGTAATTCCTCCGGTGCTGTAGCGGCGGAGTCACAGAATCGGGAAAAGGGAGGAAACGGCGATGCAGCGGCTTCTGCTGACTCTGCGGTACGATGGGACGCGGTATCATGGCTGGCAGGTTCAGCCAAACGGCGTAACCGTGCAGCAAACCCTGCAGGACGCGGTGGAAGCGGTCACCGGCGTGCGCTCCGGGATCACCGGATGCAGCCGCACCGACGCGGGAGTACACGCGGATATGTTTTGCTGTACGCTGGACACAGCCTCCCCCCTCCGGGACGGGAAGCTCTGCGCGGCGCTGAACGCCCATCTTCCCCGGGATATCGCCGTTTATCGGTGCCGGGAGGTGGGGATGGAGTTCCATCCCCGGTATGATGCGCGGGGAAAGCGATATCTTTACCGCATTTGGAACGAACCGGAGCGCAACCCCTTCTGGGAGGGGCGGGCGCTCCACCATCGCGCCCCGCTGGATGCGGAACGGCTGGACCGGGCGGCGAAGGACTACATCGGAACGCATGACTTCGCTCCCTTCTGCGCGGCGGGAAGCAGCGTGGAGGATACGGTGCGAACCGTGCGGGACTGCGGTGTGGCCCGCGAGGGGGGACTGGTCGTGTTTTCGGTGGAGGCGGACGGCTTTCTTTATAATATGGTGCGGATCATGGTTGGCACCCTGCTGGAGATGGCGGCGGGCCGCCGTTCATACGACGATATTCCCGCTGTTTTCGCGGCAGGAGACCGCATGGCGGCGGGGGCGACGGCGCCCGCCCGCGGCCTGATTCTGGATCGGGTGTTTTACGATCCGGAGGCGCTGGATTAGACGGATAAAAACGAACCGGACGGGTGAGGAAAGGAAGGATCAGCCATGGCGGACAAGCGGGATTTAAAGATCCGGCAGCATAAGCGGACGGCCGGACGGACGGACGAAACGGACGGAAACCCGCCGGAAACCGGCGCGGATGAAGGAAATGCGGACAGCGGCTTACGCGCCCTCCCTTCCCGGAAGAAGCGCCGGAAGGGCCGGTCGATCTTCCGCTTGATTTTCCGGCTGATGCTGGTCGCGGCGCTGGTGGCCGGTATCCTTTTCACCTATATGAACTGGGATAAAATCGCCCCGGAAAGTCTGGTAATCTGGCTGGATGAAAAACTGGCCGGCGGGCAGAAGGGGGACGGTTTCCCGGTGGAAATTACCGGCAGTGCGGTGCTGGACATGGCCGAGACCCGGGACGGGCTGGCGCTGCTGACCGATACCTCCTTTCTGGTGTACAACAGCAATGGGGGCGAGGTTCTCCGCCGCCAGCACGGCTTTTCCTCGCCCATTCTGAAAACCTCGGGGAAGTGGTCCCTGCTCGCTGAGGCGGGCGGGTACCGGCTGCGGGTGGAATCCTGCGCCGGAACCGGAGCGGAGATGACTCTGACCAATCACATTATCGGCGCGTCGGTGGGCAGGAGCGGGAATTTCGCCGTATGCACCGATTCCGCTCAGGGCTATACCTCCGAAATCGTGGTGTATGATTCGAAGAAAAAAGTCCGGTATCATCGGTATATCTCCGACCTGACCATTCTGGACGTGGCGCTCAGCCCGGATGGAAATTCGGTGGCGGCGGTTGGGGTGACAGCCGAACAGGGGGCGATGAAATCCTCCATCCTTCTGTATAATTTTGATGAGGAGGAGCCGGCCCTTCAGGTGGACGACGCCGATCAGATGCTCTGTGCGGTGGAATATTTTCCGGGCGGCACGATAGCGGCGGTCGGAGACAGCGCCATATGGGTGGTGAACGCTTCCGGCACCCTCCGGCAGAAGCAGGGGTACGGGGAAAAGGAGCTGGTCGGGTTTGCCGTTGGGGAAAAAGCGGCTTCCCTTGTGCTGCGCAGCTACGGCAGTACCTCCGGCGGCGAGCTGATGGCCGTCAACCCCAGCGGAGACGTTGCGTTTACCGTATCGTTTGAGGGGACATACCGCAGTATCGCCCCCAGCAGCGACGGTGCGGTTCTTTTGACCAGCGACCATCTGTATCAGACCAATGTAACCGGTATTCAGAAGACCTCCGACGCTCCGCGGGACGGACGGCTGGTCGGCACATTGGGACACAAAACGATTGTACTCGGCCTGACCGCCCTGTCGGAAGGGGAATAGAGCCGCGTTTCGCCATGCGGAGCGCGGTGGTCTGAACACGTAATCAAGAGGGCGGAAGGCGGTCCGCAGAAGGGGGCGCGGCTTTTCCGATTTCCGCATTTTCATCAAAAATTAAGAGAAAATGCGCCGATTTGCCTGTGCGCCGGCGGTTGTACTTATCGGTAAAATATGCTATATTGATGAAGTTGATAATATGACATCGACTTTACGGTTCCGCGGAAACCGCGGATTTTTCTGAACAAGGATGGGAGGCGTCAGCATGGCATATATTCTGGACGGAGCGGCCATACTAATTTTTCTTCTGGCGATTTTTCTCGGCTTTCGTCGGGGGTTTATGAAATCCGTGATTCATCTGGCGGGCTGCGTGGTCGCGGTTGTGGCCGCGGCGCTCCTCAGTACGCCGCTCGCCGGCGGGGCATACGATCTGTTTCTGGCGAATACGGTGGAGGAGACCATTTCCTCCAAAATTGTGGAGACCGATGAACAATCGGTGCGGGAAGCGCTGAGCGGTATTCTGGAGCAGCTGCCCGGCCCGGTGGCCAATGCGCTCGAATCGGCCGGACTGGGGTCGCCGGAGCAGATTACAGAAAAGCTGCAAAGTTCTCTCGGCGGTTCGGCGGATGCGCTGTCGGAAACCATTTCCACGGCCGTTGTGCGTCCGGTGGCGGTTTCGCTGCTGCGGATGCTGCTTTTCGCGGTGCTGTTTATCGTGGTAATGATTCTGGCCGCCATTGCGGCGGCGGCTATTGACCGGGTGTGCCGTCTGCCGGTCCTCCGGCAGGTGAACGGCGTCCTCGGCGGCGTTATGGGAGCGCTGCAGGGAGCGCTGCTGGTTTTTGTCGGGGTGACTGTCCTGACGCTGGTTTCCCTGGTGTCGAAGAATGATGGAGCAATTTCCCGTCAGACCATCGAGGACACCCACATCGTCCGGGCGATTGAAACGATCAGCCCGGTAACGGATGAGCTGGATCGGCTGGTAGCGGAGGTTAAAGCGGTCAATCCCTGACGGGAGCGGCCCGATACGCCCCACGGTGTGATTCTCCGCAACAGGACCGGGAGGCGCCGTCCGGCGAGCGAAGGAACCCTGCGGAAAGGAACGACAAGAACATGAGCTTACTGCAAATCGAATGGAAGATGAACGTCCCGAACGCGCTGTCACTGTTCCGGTTGATTTTGCTGCCGGTCTTTGCCGTGCTGTATCTGATGAGCGACACCAATCCGGCCCTGCTGTACTGGTCCTTCGGCGTGCTGGTGCTGTCCGGACTGACCGATTCGCTGGATGGGATTATCGCCCGGAAATTCAACCAGATTACCGATCTTGGAAAGCTCCTTGACCCGGTGGCGGATAAACTCACTCAGGTCACGGTGGTGATTTGTCTGGCCGTGCGGAATCCTGCGATCATCGGGCTGGTGGTGATTTGTCTCGGCAAGGAGCTGTGTCAGGGTATCGGCGGGCTGATCCTGCTCCGCCGGGGGATGAAGATTCACGGCGCGCGCTGGTACGGCAAGGTTTCCACGTTTGTGTTCTATGGGGTAATGGCGCTGATCGTACTGTGGCCGGGAATGCCCTTCCCTCTGATGGCCGCGCTGGTCGGACTGGTTGCGGTATTGATGCTGTTTGCGTTCTTTAATTATATGAAAGTGTTTTTCAATCTGAAAAAGGAAATGCCCCGGAAGCCTGCCGCGGATAAGGCGGCGGATTCCGATCAGAAATAACGAGAAAACAGGGCCGCTTGCCCGGGTCTTCCCGGTGGGAGAAACGGAACGGCGGCGGAAAGGCATGGTTCCCCTATGTTATGTTCACGCTGCAAAAAACGTACGGCGGTCGTCTTTATCACCCGGATGGAAGGGGACAAGCCGATCAACGACGGACTCTGTCTGGTCTGCGCCAAGGAGCTTGGGATCAAGCCGGTGGACGACCTGCTGGATAAATTTGGAATTACCGACGAAGATGTGGAACAGATGGACCAGCAGCTCGGCGAGCTGATGAATCCCGGGGAAGACGGGGAGGATGGCTTTGCGCCCGGCGGCGCGGCGACCTTCCCGTTTTTGCAGAATCTGTTCGGCAACATGCCGAACGGGCAGGGCGGTGCGCCGGAAGGCGCGTCCGCAGGAACGGCTGCCCCTGAAAAGCCGGGGAAGAAAAAGGAAAAGAAGCGCAAGTTTCTGGATACCTACTGCACCGACCTGACTGCCAAGGCGCGCCGGGGGGAGATGGATCGCATCATCGGACGGGATCGGGAGATTTACCGCGTGGTACAGATCCTTTCCCGCCGTACGAAGAACAATCCCTGCCTGATTGGCGAGCCGGGCGTGGGAAAAACCGCCATCGCGGAGGGACTCGCCCTTCGTATTGCGGAAGGAAACGTTCCGCCGCGGCTGTTGAATAAGGAAATCCACCTGCTTGACCTGACGGCGCTGGTCGCCGGCACCCAGTTCCGCGGCCAGTTTGAGAGCCGTATCAAGGGACTGGTGGAAGAGGTGAAGGCCGAGGGGAACATCGTCCTCTTCATTGACGAGGTACACAACCTTGTGGGAACGGGGGATGCGGAAGGCAGTATGTCTGCCGCCAATATTCTCAAGCCGGCTCTTTCCCGCGGGGAAATTCAGGTGATCGGCGCGACCACCTTCAATGAATATCGCAAGCATATTGAGAAAGACGCGGCTTTGGAACGTCGATTCCAGCCGGTTACGGTGGAGGAGCCGTCGGTGGACGACGCGGTGGAAATGCTCCGCGGCATCAAGGGATATTATGAGGGCTTTCATGGAGTGAAGATCAGCGACGCGCTGATTCGCCGGGCGGTGACCCTTTCCGAACGGTATATCAACGATCGTTTTCTGCCGGACAAGGCGATCGATCTGCTGGACGAAGCCTGTACGGCGGCGGCTCTGCGGAACAAAACGGCGGACCAGTATGCCGAGCTGAACCGCCGGGCGGAGGCGCTCCGCAAAGAGGAAGAAGAGGAGATGGCCAAGGAGGCCATTGATTACGAAAAGCTGGCCGTGACACGGGCCGAGCTGCTCCAGACCGAGCAGCAGGCCGACAGTATCCGCGAAGCGGCGACCGAGTCTCCGGTAACGGCGGATGATCTGGCCGCCGTGATCGAACTGTGGACCGGTATCCCCGCATCCAAGGTGAAGGAAAGCGAGCTTTCCCGTCTGGCGCATATGGAGGATCGGCTGAAGGAAAAGGTGATCGGGCAGGACGAGGCGGTGGAACTGGTGTCTGCTGCGATCCGTCGTTCCCGCGTACAGATCAGTCCCCGCCGCCGGCCGGCCTCGTTTATCTTTGTCGGGCCGACCGGGGTGGGAAAAACCGAGCTGGTCAAGGTGCTGGCGACGGAATTGTTCGACACGCCGGAAACGCTGATCCGGCTGGATATGTCCGAATTTATGGAAAAGCATTCGGTGTCCCGGATTATCGGGTCCCCTCCCGGCTACGTCGGTTACGACGAGGCGGGGCAGCTGACCGAAAAGGTACGGCGCAAGCCGTATTCGGTGTTGCTGTTCGATGAGATCGAAAAGGCCCATCCCGATGTGCTGAACATCCTTCTTCAGATTCTGGATGAGGGACGGGTAACCGACGCCCATGGCCGGACGGTGAATTTTGAGAATACGGTCATTGTGATGACCTCCAACGCCGGAAGCCAGCATCAGGAAAGCCTGATGGGCTTTGGAAAAACCGATGCGCAGGCCTCCAGGGATCGTGCGATGAAGGCGTTGTCTGAGTTCCTGCGGCCGGAGTTTGTCTCCCGTGTAGACGAGGTGGTGTATTTCGCGCCGCTCTCACGGGCGGATTTTGCGAAGATCGCCGACCTGATGCTGAAGGAACTGACCGGTCCGCTGGATGAACGGGGAATTTCCTTCAACTGGACGCCGGCGGCAGCTTCCGCCCTTGCGGACAAGGCTTATGGAGGGAAACGGGGGGCACGCGACCTGCGCAATGCCGTCCGCCGGGAGGTGGAGGATCGGGTTGCCTCCATTCTGGTGGATCACTGCGATAATCCGCCCCACGCCATCGCCGTAGACGCCGTGACCGCGCCGCGGGATAACGGAGAGGCCGGCAATGCCGGATCAAAGGAAAAACCGGCGGTTTCGGTGACTTTTTCCTGATTCGGCCGGCGGTCTATTCCCCTGTTCACCCCCATATACTGGCTATATAATGCTGCCGGGATTTTGTTATTCCAGGCTCCGACATCGGCTGAAATTCCCCGGAAACGGGCGGTGGGACGACGGAGACTTCTTTTTGGAGGAAAGCGCCCATGAACTTTTTTGAATCGCTGCTGGAAATTCTGAAATCGATCCTGATGGGGATCGTGCAAGGAGTAACGGAATGGCTGCCGATCAGCAGCACGGGGCATCTGCTGCTGCTGGATCAGTTCCTGCATATGACCGTTTCGTCCGACCCGGCGCGGAATGAGACCTTTTTCGGGATGTTTAAGGTGCTGATCCAGTTGGGGTCTATTCTGGCGGTGCTGGTGCTGTATTTTCACAAGCTGAACCCGTTCTCTCCCAAAAAGAACGCGATCCAGAAAAAAGATACCTGGTCGCTGTGGTTTAAGGTGCTGGTTGCCAGCATTCCGGCCGGGGTGGTGGGGCTGCTGTTCGACGATATTATTGAGGGGACGCTGTCCCAGTGGTATGTGATCGCGGCGGCGCTGATCGTTTACGGTATCCTGTTTATCTGGATGGAAAACCGGCACCGGACGGCGAAGATTGAGAAGTTTTCGCAGATGGATTACCGCACCGCGCTGCTGATCGGTGCGTTTCAGATGCTGGCATTGATTCCGGGAACATCCCGCTCCGGCTCGACTATCCTCGGCGCAGTTTTGCTTGGATGTTCCCGCTATATCGCGGCGGAGTTTTCTTTCTTTATGGCAATCCCCGTGATGGTGGGGGCCAGCGGCTATAAGCTGTTGAAATTCGGGATGAAGGAGGGCTTCGGTTTTACCGGACTGGAATGGGGCGTTCTGCTCACCGGTTTTATCGTGGCTTTCGTGGTATCGGTTGTAGTAATACGTTTCCTGATGAACTTCATCAAAAAGCACGATTTCAAACCGTTCGGTTATTACCGGATTGTTCTCGGTGTTTTGGTGATCCTCTGGTTCGGTATTCCGCTGTTGATTCATTGAGGGCGTGCCGGAGTGCTGCCATAAAAATGGCGGCGCTCCGGCAACGGCGTCTTTGCGGAAGGGACGCTGTGCAGACAGACGGCGGAAGCGTCCTTTCTGGGTCGCAGGGAACGGCTTGCGCAGGGGACGAAAAGGCAGCAAAAGGCAGGAAAAAAATCGCATTTTCGCTTGACAGAGCGGGCGGATTATGCTATCATAATCAACGCTGCATCGCGCATGACCCCCGGCTTCCGAAGGGACGGCGGGATCGCAGATGGCTTTGAGGAATGACGTTCCGGCGGATTGGCGTGAACTGCTTCCGATGGTATCTGCGGGTGTAGTTCAATGGTAGAACCCCAGCCTTCCAAGCTGGTCGCGTGGGTTCGATTCCCATCACCCGCTCCACTTTACCACAATTGAACGTTTTCTTCCCATGCGCCTGTAGCTCAGCTGGATAGAGCATCTGCCTTCTAAGCAGAGGGTCAGGGGTTCGAGTCCCTTCAGGCGCGCCAGTATGGTGGATGTAGCTTAGTTGGTTAAAGCGCCAGTTTGTGGCACTGGAGACCGTGGGTTCGAATCCCATCTTCCACCCCA
>CAJJLZ010000036.1 GCA_905192745.1 uncultured Oscillospiraceae bacterium | reverse complement strand
TCATCTTTTTCTACAACTTCGTCCGCCCTCATTCCGCTTTGAACAACCTTACCCCGGCCCAGTGTGCCGGCCTTCATCTGTCCAAAAAGCGCAAACGCGAGCTCCTTCTTGTTGCCTAGCAATATTCGCTGATTTCGGGTCCTATTTTTTCATTTTTAATTTACAGTGCCCTATGAGTGATTAAAACCGGTTTCACTTATATAGACGGGTGTCAGCATCGAAAGGTTCAGTATATTACAAAATTAAATTATATATTAAAACAAAAAAACAAGAAACGGCAACTTATATTACGATAAATTACCATTTCTTGTTGTAAAGGTGGCATAAAAAAGATCGGTTAGAATAATTTACCCATAAGACTTGAAATCCCACAAAATATACTGTTATTAGGTGTTTGAAAACAGTTTGCATGGAATGGTCAAAAAAACATCATTTATGGGTTTAAATCCATTTTTTTCATAATAACCAGATATGTTTGCTTTTGTTTGAACCAACCATTCTGATGTTGGAAAATGCGCTATACAGCGTTTTAATAGTTCCTTACCAATCCCCATATTTTGAAATTCGGGCATTACTAGTAAATCATAAATAACTGACCTGAACATTTTATCACTTAATACCCGTATAGCTCCAACTAAAAGCTCGTTTTCCCACGCTGAAATTACAAGGGTTGAGTTAATAAACGGTATATTATAATTTTTTATCATATCTGGAGTGTCTGAGGTTCCCGACCAACCTACAGCCACAAATAATTTATATAGCTGTTCAGAGGGTAAATCCTTTTTCGTATCATTATAAATAATATTCATACCGATTTCCTTTCATTAAAATATTTATTACTATATCACATAAATCGAAAGAAGTCGATTGTTGTTAAGGCAATCGACTTCTTTCGACATTCATCTGGCGGAGAAGGAGGGATTCGAACCCTCGAGGCGCGTTTAACGCCTACACGATTTCCAATCGTGCGCCCTCGACCGGACTAGGCGACTTCTCCCTATGTTTATTTATGCTGGTTTATGCTGGTTCGCATAACGTGCTCTCAGGACGCTAGACTATTATAATGAATCCATCCGGAAAAATCAAGGGGTATTTTTCTTTTTTTGAAGAATTTCAAAGAAATGTTAAGAGTACAGTCCATATTGGATATCAATCAGGAGGATGAAAGATAAAGCCTCATCGCTTAACGTAGGGTTATAATATAAAACTGGACGGGAGGGGACCATATCCTTCCTGAATAAGAGTATGGCAGAAGCAGCATAAGCGGATGATAAAAATATTTTGTAAAATAGTAAAAAATATATTTACAAATCAAACAAAGCATGGTATACTCGCTTTGAAAGGAAGGTGCGTCGGATGTACGGTATCGATGATCTCTTTGAAAAGCGATCGATTGTAGGCTCCAGGTTAGAAGAACTATTGCACAAACAGGGAATCACAAAAGCAAGATTTTGTGCCGATGCAGGAATTTCACGGCCCACGCTGGACAAACTGCTGACCGGCAACATTACAAACAAGGTGAATTTCAGCAATCACATGGAGAAGGTATTCCATTGCTTATCGATGACGCCGGATATGTTTATGGGAAACATCCAAAATCCCTACATTAAGGCGAAATCCCTTCGCAGCGCTTTGCGTATCAAGATGAGTGAAATATGCCGCGCCACCGGGATTTCTTCAGAACGGTTTCTGGAAATCGAAAGCGGTGCGGAAGCTTCGATGGCGGAACTCCGCGATATTGCGTTCTGTTTGGGGGTGGGTGTAAACAGTTTGCTGGGCGAAAGCATTTTTGAACCGCAGGTTGCCGTGCTGGCGGATATCATTCACCTTCCGAAAGGGGCGGGCGGGGCTCAGATCAGCGGATTTTGGGGACATATCGGAATCCTGCCTGTTCACTCAAAAGAATATCTTTGGTATCCCATATCGACGAATACACGCAGTTTGGTCTACCATATGCAGGATAAGGAGCGCATGATTGTTCCTTGCATGGATAACAAACTTCTGTATCTCAATATGCGGAACGTGAACAGTATCGTATTGTTGGACGAAGCTTGCGATCAACCCGGTTTTACCAATTGGGACAGCAACGTTAATTGCGGCGAAATTCCGCAGGTTGTGTATGAATCGCTGGAAGATTACTTTTATTATTCAGACTTTGAAAACGAGCCGGATCCGGAAAAGATTTCACCAAAGTTTATGGCGGCGATGAAACAAATTACTGAAAAAATGAATTGGGACGAAGACATTGTTTACGATGTCATCAACAGCATGACCATTCACTACGTCCATGGTGATGCCGTGACGACCAGTGTCGACTTTGATTATTCAGATTCGCTGGCCGGTGAAATAGAGACAGCCTATGTTTTTGAAGATTACGATAGCGGGGAGAAGATGTTTGTTTATCATGATTTGGAGGGAGCCGAAATTATGATAAATACGGACAACGTTTCCGTTATTGAGTTTCCATTATCAAAAATCGAAGACGAGATTAACCGCATTTATGATGAAATGAAGGAAAGCTGATTATTGAAAATTTGCAGAACGCAGCCGTGCCTCCATAAAAAAGCGCCCCCATCAAGAGGGTGATTCCCGGCGTTTATGTTCGAGCGTCCGGAAAGGCGTTTCAACGGGACCATTGAAATAACGGTCCCGTTGAAACGCCTTTCCAAACGAAAAACGGCCGATCGTCGTTTACTTGGATTACTCTTTCACAAAATACTTGCCGGCTCATATACTATTTATTGAAAGGAGTGGTTGTATGTATTGCGATAACAGGAACAACTGTTTTTTGACACCGCAAAAAGATTATGGACCGAATCCGTTTGTTACCAATATCGCTCGAGCCGCTATGCAAAACACAAATTACCGGACAGCATTGTGGACGGGAGGCTATTTGCAGCTCACACTAATGTGTATTCCGGCAGGCGGAGAGATCGGGCTGGAAGTTCATCCAGACACGGATCAGTTTCTCCGGATTGAAGCCGGAAATGGAATGGTCACGATGGGACCTTCCCGAGACCGAATTGAATTGCAGCGTCCCGTATGCAGTGGATGTGCTGTTTTCGTTCCGGCCGGTACATGGCATAATATTGTCAATACAGGTTGTAAGCCGCTTAAGATTTATACGATTTACGCGCCTCCACATCATCCGCGGGGAACCGTTCAGGCAACAAAAGCCGAAGCGGATATGCAGGAATATTAATTTGGTTTTGAATATAACAAAAAGCCTTGATTCTTCAAGGCTTTTTGTTATATAAAAAAATCGTCGCAGGCGATGTGCGGATTGCGACGACGTGGAGATAGGCCCTTATAGTGATACAAAGGCACCCCTGTTGACTTTTAAGAGGTTCACTTTTTCCTTGGGGCTTTGAGATAGGAATACGAATAGTGTAAATTAGTTCAAGTTGTACGGTGCTTTTTGAACTCGCCCGCCTATTCGAAGCCTTTCTTTACCATAATCACTGCAATGATTTCATTGATGACGGCTGCAGCCGCTATGGTGCCCTGAATAATTTTCGAGCAGTCCGGCGCTGCTCCGGAAAGGATGAAAACTGCAATTCCGGTGAATACCAACGATACCCCCGAATGAGGCAATAGAGTAAAGCATGGATATTTCTGTACAGTTTTCGGCATTCTGGTTACCTTGGTGCTACGTCTTGCACCGAATAATAGTAAAAATCTGCCGCAAAAGACATTCACGGCATATTGAGCAAAACGGTAGTTTTATTCGACATACAGTATATTGACCGATATAATATATAGAATTTAACAAAAACCGCTATATCCTGCAAGATATAGCGGTTTTTTATTAGTGGATCAGAACAAACTAAAAACAAAAATCTTCTACTTCATCGGCGGATTTGCTGTGACGCGGCGGTTGTAGTCCTGAATTATACCTTTCGTACCGGTCGAATATATTTCCAGAACCGCTCTGGGTCGTGAAAAAAGTAAGCTACTCTTCCGGGGGAAGTGTCATAGCAATAACCGGTATTTGAAAAATCGAAATTTGCGATTGCTTTATCGACCTTTTTTTCCACACTGCGGTTTTCCTGCTCATAATCGAACGGCCCATGCTCAAAAACAATGTATTCGGCTTCGGGCACATCCATCAAAAGCATTTGTGGCGGCACTTCGCCGTCATAATCGGAGGCAAGCCGAACGCCGTAACATTCGGCGCGGGGGATGCCATAACAGAAGGGCTGACCCTTTGGATCGTGGATATACGCCATGATCTGGCCGCTGCCGCCGTTGGATTCGCTGCTTCCCTTGTCATCCAGCTTGCCCTTGATACTGTCGAGCAGGCCGCAAATGGTATCACAGTCCTGTCCGGGAATGGCGTTCTGCTTTTGCCAAAAATCCCAATACCCATTGCTTTCATAATTTTTAATATGCAAAAATTTGTGCGCAGGAATGGTTACGAAATAGGTCTTGACTTCCTCTGCAGATTTTTCCATGCCAATCTCTCCAATTCCTAAAAAGTAGCGGTCAAAAGGAACAATTTTTGTGCGTAGAACGACAGGTACAGGCTTTTTACGGTACATGCTTGGCGTGATGCCATATGTTGCTTTAAAGGCTCTTGTAAACGCTTCATGGGATGAAAACCCATAGTCAAAAGCAATGTCCAAGATGCTTTTCTGGCTGTCTCGCAACTCTTTCAGTGCAAAAGCCAAGCGTCTTTGCCGCAGATAATCCCTAAGCGGCATATCCGAAATTTCTTTGAATTTCCTTGTAGTATAAAATTCGGAATAGCCCAGCCGGCGAGAAAGAAACCGCAGTGTAAGGTCTTCATCATTATGAAGCTTAATGCATTCGTCGATTTCGTCAACGATTATTTGGACTTGCTTGTGCCACTCATACATTTTTTGTTCACTCCAACCGCTCTACTGTCATTATAGAACCATCATCATGTTAATGCTTGATTTTACTTGCGAAAAGCGGTAACCATTTTATAGATTTTTTTATATGATAATATACAAATATTATTTACAACCTGATAATAGTCGAAATCTGCCGCAAAAGACATTCACGGCACCG
The DNA here is from genome assembly GCA_905192745.1 of uncultured Oscillospiraceae bacterium. GTDB lineage: Bacteria > Bacillota > Clostridia > Oscillospirales > Acutalibacteraceae > Avimonas. The sequence continues at coordinate 15,496 of CAJJLZ010000036.1, read as the reverse complement.
TGTTGCTCTGTTGTTCTATTAAAACATGCAACACAATATATATCCTTTGATTTAAATAATAAACCACTATATCATACAAGATATAGTGGTTTGGCGGTGCAGAACAAACCAAAAAACAAAAATCTTCTACTTCGTCGGCGGTTTTGCTGTGACACGGTGGCTGTAATTCCAATAATAATGGAATGGTGATACGCCGCATCTTAATTTTCAAACATAGATATAGAAATCTTCATGAAGACTAATTTTGGTTTGCGAGTAATCTTTCAATCTCGATTTTAATGTTATTTTTTAATTCTTCTCTCTTTTTTTCACTGGGCCTTGTACTTTCGTCAAACAAGACTCTATTCGGCAACTGATAAACAGAACTTATAATAGGTGTATCTCCTTTTTTCCTCGGGTATAAATGCCAATGAATATGCGAACAACCGTTTCCGAGCAACTCGTAATTTAGTTTGTCAGGCATAAAAAGATTACAGATAGCTTCTGCAACGATAGTCATTTCTTCAAGATGTTTGACTTTGAATCCATGTTCCAAATTATGTAGTTCTGGGCCATGTTGTTTGCAGATAAAAACAGTGTATCCTTCAAATCTCTGATACCAGCCTAAATTCACATATCCCGTTTCAAGCTCCATAATAAAATAAGGGTCATCCTTAATTTGCTTTTGTTTTTCACACATTTTGCATTGCATATTGCATCTCTCCTTATCCCTTTTGCTTTTTTCTAAAAATTATACCGTACAAAACGAAAGAAGTCGACCACTTTACAGCAATCAACCTCTTTCAAATCTGGTGGAGGCGAGGGGAATCGAACCCCTGTCCGAAAATCACTTGCCTGGGCTTTCTCCGAGTGCAGCCGGTCATTGAGGATTCCCCTCGCCGGACGCCGAACGGCAGGCTTCCGGTTACGGTAGCCGCAAAGTCATGACGGGAAGCGCGGCCTCCTCCCGTTCACGTTCACCGCTCATCGACGCCTTTATCCCGTCCGCGGTACTACGGGTAAAGACGGCAGCCTAATTAGGCCGCGACAGCAACAGTGTTGTTGTTGTTTAATTTATAAAATTGCAGGTTTTATAGCGGGCCCGCACCGCTACTCGCTTACCCAGGTTCATAATCCCCGTCGAAACCTTTACGCCCCCATATAAAGACCGTCCATGCCGTTCCCGTATGGACGGTCTTTATATTATAGCACAGGATAGGAAAAGAATCCACTGGAATTTTTCAAAATTTCCACTGGAATTCCCCCAAAATTCCGTATGCACCCGATACACCCGCAGCCCGGCCTAAAGCTCTTCTCCGTCATCCGGTTTGGGGGAAGAATTCGGCCGCTGTTGGCGTATATTGCGGATTTCCCGCAATATATCGGAACCGATGGCACGAGGTTCGAGATCCGGTCGGCCGATATAATATCCCTGCAGATAATCGACGCCGTACCGGATCAGGATTTCCGCTTCTTCCCGGATTTCCACGCCCTCAGCCAGCACGCGGATCTTCTGCTTACGGGCATAGGAAATAAGGTTTCCCAGTATATTCTGCCGGCTTTTATCTTCATTGATTCCGTGCACAATAGAATAATCGACCTTGATGATATCGGGAGCAAGATAAATCAGCGCCGATTCGCCGCTGTAGCCGGAGCCAAAGTCATCCATGGCGATTTTCGCGTTCCAGCGCCGGGCCATCTGCATTTTTTCCTGTGCGGAGCTTTCAGACATCGGCTCACTTTCGGTGATCTCAATCACCACTCGATCCAAATAAGGGGAGTAAAGCGCTTCCAGCTCCTTTTGGTCATCCTGATTCAGGTGCTGATTTGCGATGGAATTGATGAAAATTGCCTCCGTCCCGTTCAAAGCACCGCGCCGGATCAGAGCATCGTAAGCGCTTAGCGCCTGAAACCAGGTGAGCCGTTCAATCGGGTACAGCTTGGACTGAATGCTTGCCAGCCGGAGAACCTCCAGCGGGGAATGCAGCTCCTTGGAGAGCGGGCGCATCAGCATTTCATAACCGTAAATTTCTCCGGTTTCCACCGCCAATATCGGCTGAAAAGCAAAACGAACCCGTTGATCTTCGATCAGACGATTCAACGCTTCCGGGCCGCTGAGCAGGAAAGAATCCGTCAGGTATTTTTCCCTGCTGAATTCCCCGACAGCGCCCTTTTCGGTATGTTTGGCACTGTACATCGCAAAATCAGCGTATCGGATCAGTTCTTCAAAAGAATCGGTATCGTCCGGATACCAGGCGATGCCGCCGGATACACGGATTTTGATTTTGTTGTTGTCCGGGAGGGTGAGGGAGGAAGCATTCACTTTTTCACTGACGGTATGAAGGATTCGGCGTATCTCCTCCTTGGACTCATAGCCGTACAGCAGAACGTAAAATTCATCTCCCGAGCGGCGGGCGACGACGCTGCGGTAGGCATGAAATTCTTCCAGTACCCGGGAGAAGGTCTGAATATACCAATCGCCGCAATCGTGTCCGTAAGTGTCGTTGACGTATTTCAGATTATCCAGGTCGTACATAATCAGGGCGGCGACTTTCAGACGGCTCCGTTCCGTGAAAAGAGAATGGAGCTTCTTCTGGAAAGCGCGGCGGTTATAAAGATTGGTCAGGGTGTCGTAATCCCGTTCATGTTCGATTTTTCGCTTTTCGATGACATCCCGGGTGACGTCGGTCACCGCGCCGAAGGTCTGCCCGTCTTCCTGAAGAACGGTGATACGGACCCAGCGTGAAATCCCATATCGGTCCGAAAGCCGATAGATGTGAGTCGATCGGTCGTACAGAAAGGGCTTTAGGGCGAACATACGGCGCTTAAATTCGTCGCTTGGCAGATATCGGCTTTCCGAATTTCCTTTATCGTCCCATCCGAGGATATCAAAAAGGCTGTGACTGCAGAAAACCAGCTCCCGGTTTTTCTGATATTGGAAAACGCCGACGGGAATACCGGCCATGGTGATGATTTTAGAGATACGGGAAGAGGACTCCGCTACCGCGTTGCTGAGACTTTCGATAGAAACCGTCAGCTCGTCGATCTCCGCCATCTTCACCCGACGCAGGCGGATCGGCTCATTGGGATTGCTTTGTTCCAGATCCTTCACCAGTTCGGAGATGGGCTTGGTCACAAACCGGACGGCGATCAATATACCGACCACGCCGATCACCAGAGAAAGGACGACGGAATAATAGGCGTTGGTACGGATCTGCCGGGAAAAATGGAGAAGCCGGCTGCTTTCCACCACACTGATCAGCACCCACTGCTGGTTTTTAAAAGGAGTGTTGGCTCCATACAGCTGCAATTTTTGCACACTGCCGTAAACGGTGGTGTTCGGGTGCTTCAGAGAGGTCAGATTTATAATGCTGTCGTAGTCGCCCGCCCGGCCCTCCACAGTATCCGCTTCGCCGAAATGATCGCTGAGGACCGGATCGCTGGAAAATATCCGCTGATAGACGGTTGTTTCGCCGGTGCTTTTCTCCGGATCCGTGACAGCAAGCAGATAACCGCCGCTCCGATCGGCGCTGAGCTCTTCAAACGGCAGCAGGGAGGTCAGGTAACTTTGGGTAATGTCCACGCCCAGCACACCGATTACGGTTCCATCGTCCGCGATCAGGGGCAGGGAATAGGTGATGATCCTGGGTTCCGCTTCGCTGAAAGAAAAAGCACGGCTCCAATAACCAAAATCGCCGTCGTCCCGGTCGCCGCTGTTCAGGGCGGCGTTCCGGGGCTGGAAGAAGAACTGGTCCTTTTCCTCCGTGCCGCTGCCAAAACGGAAAGAAGCGTTCCAGTGTGGACCCAGAGGGATCAGATGTTCCTCGGAAATGGAAGCCGGCCCGCGCTCGATCAGAAGGTCGGCGTTATTTACGGAATAGTTGTCGGGATCGGGATCGCGGATATACAGTCCCGCCCGCAGGGATTCCCGCGCCGGTTCTTCCGCCGCCGCGCCGTCCAGAACCAGAAACGCGCCGGTCGCGCCGGTCTTGCGAAGCATGGGAATCAGCGCCTTGGCGGAATTCTTCACGATTTTTTCATTCAGCGCCGCGTCCTCCCGGATATCCGCGGGAAAGGCTCCGGCCTCGTCAAGCGTTTCCCGGATTTCGACCAGAACGGCGTGTTCCCAGTCCTCGATGCTGGACCAGCTATGAATCATCTCGTTTTCCAGATAGAATTTCCGGTTGAGGGTGCGTTCGTTGAGAATATAGAAGGCGTTGGCGTCGGTTTGCGTCAGTACGCTTCCTTCCAGAAAAACAAACAGGTACAGCACGGCCTGAACCAGCATGGCGCAGAAAACCGGCACCAGCAGTGTGCGGCGGATCGTCCGTCCGCGGAGAGGCTGACTGTTCATGGCCGTGACCGCCTTTCATATGAAGTATAACGTCTTCAGGGGAAATGCCGACAGGTGTTTTCGAGGGCGTCGCCGGGAAAGGCCAACGGAGAATCCGGTTGGGCGGCGCTGCGGCGGAAGGGGAAAAGCCTGTCAGGGCACTTTCAGCCCGGTACAGAAAAGCGGTCAGTCATAGACGGCCCCATCCCCGTTATCCTGCGCCGGACGACGGGAAAAACAGCGGCGCCCATCGGAATAAACAGAGGAATCCCCGGCGACCGGACCAGCCGCCGGTTTTCAGGAAATCCATCCAAATCGATTTCATCATATCACGGAACTAGGAAGTTGGCAATTGCCCCCGCCCGCTGACAGCCCGTTTTTTGAAAAAATTTTTCGGTATGCCGCGCGTCTGCCCCTTGGATTAGTTGGAGGAGGATTCCAGAAGAAGGACGGATCGCTTTCTTTCTTCAACCGCCTGCCGCCGGAAAGCGCCGGGGGTAATTCCGCGCCGGGCTTTGAAGAGACGGCAGAAATAGGACTCGCTGGAAAACCCTGAAAGAACAGCAATCTCGCTGACAGTAAGTTCGGTGAAACGCAGCTTAACGGTGGCGGAATATAAACGATAGTTGATGAGGTATTCTCCCGCCGTGGTGCCGGTTACCTTCCGAAACCGCCGGTATACGGTGGAAGGGTCGCAGTTAACCAGGGCGGCCAGCCTCCGGGTGGTCAGCCCCGGCTCATAATACTGGGACCAGATGGCGAAAAGAATCCGGCCCACGTCCTCATAGCCGTCGGGTATGGAAAAGTCATAGGCGGTTTTCTCCTCCGTATCGCTGTGCGAGTAATACAGCCGTTCAAGGATGCTCAGAATGTCCATGAAGAAGGAACGGGTTCGGCAGGTCCAGTACCAGTCCGGCTGTTCCTGCAGTTCGTCCGCCGCCGCGTTGAACAGGGCACGGATCCGGCTGACCAGAGAGGGGGACAAGCCCGTTATAAAACTGCTGCGGAAATCTTCCCGAAAAAAGGGACGAAGCTTGAAAACGTCGTGTACGTCGCAAAAGTCCTCGAATTCGGAACGGCTGAGAAATTCATCCGTCAGATTTTTATTGAGAAACGAGGGATGAAAGATGAGGGAGGCGGCGGTCAGGTCGCGGGAAGAGAGCAGGCGGAAAGACTGCTTTGGATTCAGGCAGAGGAAGGCGGGGCCGGAGCAAACGTATCGCACGCCGTCCAGCAGAATGTCCAGACAGCCCCGTTCGATAAAACAGAGGATGTACTGACGGGGGAGTTCCCGCATCGTTTCCGGGATATGGCAGGCAAGCGGTACCTGCCTGCCAATCAGGAAGGCGTGATCGACGGTGTAGTTTTCTTTCATAATGACAACCCTTTCCACATGTGTGTTCCGCAGCGGAGAGCCGGCGGCCGGAGAATGCTTCGGCGGCTCCGCGGCCGTGAAGAACATGCGGGCCGGGAAAAGCAGAAAATGGGACGGACAACCGGCTTGGAGAGCGCGGGCAGCGGAATGCGCGCACTCAAAATGGGCGACGGTTCTCTCCGATACGGAGTGCTGCGTTGTGATGTTATTCGACCAAATTATAGCGCAACGGATGTCGAATTCCTTCGTTTCTGCATGAATAATTATATAAGTTGCAAATCCCGTGTAATGCGTTCACGCCTTGGACGTGCTACTGTAATAAAGACGTCCGGAGGAAACTATTTCCATTGGACGGCGTTCAGAAAAGTACGCGGCAAAGGAGGAAACGGATGTTGAAGAAAGAGAAAACCGGGACGGGACGGCTGCGCGGCGTTCTGCGGTTTGGAAAGCGGTATACGCCTCTGTTCCTGACGGCGGAGCTCTGCCTCCTGGTTTCCTACGGCGTATCGCTTCTCCTGCCGCTGAACCTGACCCGCCTGACCGATCAGGTGCTGGCCGGCGGTCAATACGGACTGCTGGGGCCGGTGATCGGAGCCTATGCCGTGCTGTTCCTGACGGCGGCGGCTTTCAATCTGCTGTACGCCTGGGTCTGGCAGACGCTGAACAACCGGTATCTCGTGGATGTAAAAAACGCCCTGTTTGAAAAATCGGTGCGGGCGCGGCCGTCCATCCTGACCGGCCGGAACACCGGCGATGTGATGAGCCGCATCGATGTGGACAGCGAGCAGTTTCTGCATGTGATCCAGCGGAATCTGTTTCATTTCGTGAACTCGGCGCTGTTATGCGCCGGGATTCTCCTCATGGTGGCGCGGATTAGCCTGTGGCTGGCGTTGCTGCTGACGGCGGCGGCTCTGCTGCCAATCCTGCTCACTCGGCTGAACGGCCGGTTAACCGAGCGGGTTGCCCGCGCCTCCCGGGAAACGACGGGCCGGTTTTCCGGCCGGTTGTTTGAAATTTTGAAGGGGATGCGGGACATCCGGCTGCTCGGCGCGGAAGAATGGGCGGCCAACAGCGTGACCGGACCGCTGAAAACGCTGGTTCGGCTGGGGAACCGAAGCCGTCGGGTGGATTTCCTGGCGGAGCGGGAGATCAGTCTGGTTCATCTGCTGACCAGTTTGACTGTTTACGCGCTGTCGGCGTATCTGATCGTACAGGGGCGGATGACGGTCGGACAGTTTCTGGCAGCGATCGAGTACATGGCCCTCCTGCATCGGAAGATGAACTGGATGCTCCGCATTTGGCTGGACTGGTACTGGCGAAAGGTAAGCCTCGACCGGGTGAATGAGATTTTGGAGAGCGGGGAGGAACCGTCCGGCGTTCTGCCGGCGGATGGATCGGTGGAGACGCTGGTCTTCGAGCATGTGGACTTTTCCTATGGGGAAACCCCGGTGCTGCGGGATGTGTCCTTTACTGTCCGCCGTGGGGAGCATGTGGCGATCGTCGGGGCGAGCGGCGTGGGAAAATCCACCATCGCGGAAATGATGCTTCGGTTTTACGATCCGACATCCGGCCGGGTGCTGGTCAACGGTGCGGACGTGCGGCAGTACCGTCTTGGAGCCTACAGGCGGCGGTTCGGATTTGTCGGGCAGGACGTACTGCTGTTTGACGAGACGCTGCGGTATAATCTGCTGCTCGGCTGCGAAGAGGACGCCGCGGGCGGGCGGACGGACAGGGACCTGCTCGCGGTGTGCGAGCGGGTCGGACTCGGGGATTTTGTCCGGGCGCTCCCGGAGGGGCTGGACACCCGGCTGGGCGGGACGGCTCACGGGCTGTCCGGCGGGCAGAAACAGCGGGTGATGATCGCCCGGGCGCTGCTGCAGGACGCGGACGTTCTGATTCTGGACGAAGCGACTTCCGCGCTGGATGTGGAGATCGAGGAAACCCTGTGGGACGCGCTGACTGAACAGGAGATCGGACGGACCATGGTGGTGATTTCCCACAGGCTGAAAACCATCCGGGAGTGCAGCCGTATTCTGGTTCTGCACGAAGGGCGGATCGCCGGGGAAGGAACCCACCAAGAGCTGCTGAGGGACAATGCGGTTTACCGTTCCCTTTTCGGAGAGAACACCGCGGAACCGCCGCCGGGACGCGCCGCCCGGGAGCAGGCGGTTGCCGGAGGGCGTTAGGAGATGAGAAAACCAAAAGCCATGCGAAATAAAGAACAAACCCGGCGGCGGACGGGAAGGCTGGCCGTCCTTCGGCGGATCGCCCCCTACATTGCCGCCTCCAAAGGCTCGATAGCCCTTTTGCTTCTGGCCGGTGCGGCGGGGGTGCCGCTGGCGATGATTCCGCCCCAGCTGACCCGGACGCTGATCGACGAAGTGATGGGGGAGCGGAACATCGCCCTTCTCGGCCCGCTGGCCGCCGGTTTTCTGCTGGTATTCGGGGCGCAGACGCTGCTGGGGGCAATTTCCCTCTTTTGCTCCAACCGGCTGCTGAACCGTTTCACCCTGACGCTTCGGGGGGAGGTCTGGGGAAAAATCCTCCGCCTTCCCTGGCCGGAATATGAGAAAAAGGACCCGGGCGATCTGAAAATGCGGCTGATGGACGATGTGGACAGTCTGGGCAATTTTATCCGGGAGCAGGCGGCGGACTGGCTGGCCGCCCTGTTTACTGCGGCGTTCTCGCTGGGAATGGTTTTGTGGCTGGACAGGCGGATGACCCTGCTCTGTCTGCTTGTCGTGCCGCCGGTTTTCCTTATCAACCACGGTATCGGGAAGGGCTCGCAGAAGGTGAACGAGGAAATTCGTCAGGTCAACGAGGAATATTATACCTTTGAACACAACGCCCTTCAGTTTTGGAAGGAGATTAAAGCGCAGTGTGTGGAGGAGGATTTCATCGGCCGGTTCAAAGCCTACCGCGCCGTTCTCGCCCGGCTGGGGATGCGGTGGATACGGTACTGGTTTTACGGCGAGGTGTTCACCGATTTCAAATCCAACTACCTGACGAAGGTGCTGGTATACGTTATTGGGGCGTTCGCCGTGATGGACGGCCGGATCAGCGTGGGAACGCTCGTCATGTTCGGAGAGTATTTCGGGATGCTCCTCACCGCGCTGGATACCCTTAACGGAAAACGGGTGCAGCTGCGGGTGAACGCCCCGTATTACAACCGGGTGTTCGAAACCCTCGCTTTCCCGGAAGAGCCGGAAGAACACCGCCGGGATATCGAGCTGCAGGGGGGGCTTTCCCTGCGGGACGTTTCCTTTTCTTATGAACAGGGGGAAGGCCGGACCCTTCGCAGCGTGAATCTCGAGATTTCAAAGGGGGATTACATCGCGGTGGTCGGCCGAAGCGGCTGTGGAAAAACAACGCTGGTGAAGCTGATTCTCGGCCTGTACGAGCCGCAGGAGGGAACGGTCCTCTTTGACGGCGTGCCGGCGAATACGCTGACCCGCGCCTGCCTTCACCGGCAGATCGGGGTAGTGATGCAGGACGGCGTGCTGTTCAACATGAGCATTCGGGACAATCTGCTGCTCGCCGCGCCGAACGCATCCGACGAGGAACTGGAGTCCGTCTGCCGTCAGGCGAATATCCTGTCCGTAATCCGCGCTCTTCCCGACGGCTTCAACACCCTCGTGGGGGAACGGGGCGTCCGGCTGTCCGGCGGACAGCGGCAGCGTCTCGCCATTGCGCAGGCTCTGCTCCGCCGCCCGAAAATTCTGATCTTCGACGAAGCGACCAGCGCTTTGGACCGGCAGTCGGAGGACGCAGTAAACCGCGCGATCGACGGGATTTCCCGGGACAGGACGGTGCTGGTGATTTCCCACAAGCCGTCGGCGGTTCTCCGCGCCGGAAAAACGGTCGTAATCGAGGACGGCACGGTAGCCGGATACGGCGATCGGGAAGAACTGCTGGAAAGCAGCAGCTTTTATCGGAAAATTGTGCGCAGTTCTTAAAAAAGCGATGATGAAATCGGCTCCGGAAATCTTTTCGGCAAAAGCGGGCGCCCTGCCGCGTTAAAAAGCCTTGCCGGATCCCCGTTTCGCCCGAAAATCTTCATATCCGGATGAAATCATCGCTTGCTGAAAACGTGTGAAAAGAAAGGAAGGCCGCCATGTCGGTAATCTATAAAGCCTGTGAAACGGGTTATGAAAAAGAAAAGGCGCTGGTGCTGGAGCTTTGCCGCTTCCTCGACTGCCGGAAGGAGCGGCTGGAAGGACTGCTGGACGACGCTCTGGACTTTCCCTGGGTGCTGGGCCAGCTTCTGTACAACCGGATGGGCGGAGTCGCCTTTTTTGTGCTGAGAGAGCAGGGGCTGCTCGGACGGGTGAACCGGGAATTTCGGAACGCCCTGCAGACGGCCTATGCCGCCGGGCGGGGGAAGACAGAGGATTTTCTCGCCGGGCTGGACGAACTGAGCCGGATATTCGCCGGCGCGGATTTCCGCTACGCATTCCTCAAGGGGGCGTATCTGGCGTCGCGGTATCCGGCGGGACTGCGTACCTCGAACGATTTCGACGTGCTGGTGGAGCCGAAGGATGTTACCCGGGCCGCCGACCGTCTCAAAGCCGCGGGTTTCCGGCAGGGGCATATCCGCAGCGGCGTGTTTGTTCCCGCCGACCGCCGGGAGATCGTCGCTTCCCGTATGAACCGCGGCGAGACCGTCCCCTTTCTCCGGGAGACGGGACGGCCCCATATGCCGTTCGCCGAGGTGGACATCAATTTTTCTCTCGACTTCCAGCCGCGGCAGGAGTCGGACGCGCTGCCCCTTTTTCTGCGGCGGGCCGAACCGTCCGTCGTCACCCCTTCGGGGCGGCTGTTTACTCTGGCGGACGGGGATTTTCTTCTGCATCTCTGCGCCCATCTGTATAAAGAGGCGACGGTGTACGATTGGGTGCGGATGGGACGGGATTTGTCCCTTTATAAATTCTGCGATATCTATCTCTTTCTGCGGGAGATGACCGAGGAGCAGGCAGACCGGCTGGCGGAGGCCGCCGCCGTTTGCGGACTGGAAAAAGAATGCGCTTACAGCTTTGCCTATACCCGCCGCCTGTTCGATATCCGCAGCGGCGCGGTGGACCGGCTGATCGACGCCGTATGCCCGGCGGACCGTTCCTTCATGAACCGGATCGTCTATCCGTCGGAGGGAAAGGTATTCGCCTATGCGATGGATCCGGTGGACTGGCTGTTCTGCGGCGACCGGCGGAACCGTCTGCGCGAGATCGGAGAGGACAGGGAAAGCAAAGAAAGCGAAGAAACCGGAAAAGCCCCGGAAAACAGGGGAAAGGAGACAACCGTATGGAACTGACAATGAAGCCCAACCGCTCCTCCGGACTGCTGTTCACCTTCTGCGGTCTGGACGGCTGCGGAAAAACTACCATGATCCGCCGCCTGAAGGAGGCGCTGGAGGAGCGGGGACTGCCGGTGATGCTGACCAAACAGCCCACGGATTTTGTCCGGAAATCCGCGATTTTCCGCACCTATATGGATACCCCCGAACATGGGGAATACGACTACCGCAGTCTGTCTCTGCTGGCGGCGAGCGATCGGGTGCAGCATTCCAACCGGGTGATCGCTCCCGCCCTCGCCGCGGGGAAGATTGTAATCAGCGACCGGTATTTCTATTCCTGTCTGGCCAACCTGCATGCCCGGGGCTATCTGCGGGACCGGTGGATTTATGAGATTGCCCGGGATATCCCCCAGCCGGACGCGGCTTTTTTCCTCGATGTGGACGTGGATACCGCCATCCGGCGGGTCCGCAGCCGGGAGGAGGAAAGGGAACGGTATATCGATGTGGAATTGCAGCACCGCCTGCGGCAGGAATATCGCGGACTGGCCGCCGGACGAAACGGAGTGCTGGTGCCGAGCGACAGGGCGGAAGACGAGACCTTCCGCCGGGTCTGGGGGGCGGTGGAGAATGTTCTGGCGGAAAAGCGGGAACAGAAAGCCGGCAACGGCGGAAGAGAAAGAAAACAAGGGGTGCGCTATGCCTGACAGGTTGGATACCGCGGGAGAAAAGCCGGTGTACGGTCTCTCCTGCGTGGAAAATCAAATTCTCCGTCTGCTGGACGGCCGGGGGTGGGATATTACCCGGCTGTACGCCAACAGCGCCATTCCGATGAAGGAGCTGTTCTACCGCATCGTCCGGCAGGGGGAACGGTTTGAACGGTTTGAACGCATCCCCCGTATTCAGACATTGCTGCGGGAGGAGGGGCTCCTTTCGGTAACGATGCACGCCGGGGACGCGGCGGAGGCCCTGACCGCGGTCCGGAACGCGGGAAAGGACGAGGCGGTGCTGACGATGGTTCGTCCGGTCTTTGCCCGGAACGTTCTGGGCGCCAGGGGACTGCGGGACGATCACTACGTCCGGGCGCTGCCGGAGGGCGCCGGACTCCGGCTGATTAACGATATTCCCGCATCCACGGCCTTTTGTCCGGCGGAGGCGTGGGAGGAGGCTTATGCCGGGCGGTATCTGCGTATCGCCGTCCTCCGGGAAAACACGCCGGCGGACGACTGTAAACGGCATACCCGCCGTCTGTTCAGGGCTGAGGAGCTGGAGCCGTTCCATTTCTTCCCCGAAGATATAAACGGGGTGGACCGACCGGAACAGCGGCTGCGGGATCTGACCGGCGTATATAAGCTCACACGGCGTCAGATGCGGGAATATTACGCCGCCTATACCGACACCGCCTTCATGGAGGAACCCATCCGGCGGGCGGAGAAACGGTACGCTTTGTTCGAATACCTGAACCTGAAGCAGGGCGTGTCCCGGGAACGGCTGTTTGCCCTGTTTACCGAACTGAACGAGGAGGAGCTTCTTCTTTCGGAGCGTCTGCGGACGCAGCTGACAAAGAACGGCGGAATACCGGCCGGAAGAAAGGAAGAAAAAATGATGGAATCGGCAAAGCGGACGATCAACGAGGTGACGGCTTCCCTGACCATGCTGGAGGGGCGGCCCGAAGCGGAAAGGATTGACGGGAACACCCGGCTGCGGGAGGATCTTGGTTTTGACAGCCTGAAAATGGTGGAGCTGGTGGTGTCGCTGGAGGAAGCGCTCGCCATCCGGATCGACGAGGCGGATCTGGATCCCCAGACGCTCGAAACGGTCGGCGACCTCTACGGGCTGGCGGAACGCTACCTTGCCCGCTGACCGGGACAAAAAAGGGAGGATTGCGTATTGATCTGGGATTTTTTAACCGCCCGAATGCGGGAACATCCGAACGCCACGGTGAGCGGCGGGGGAGAAACGCTGACCTTTGCCGGACTGGTTGGGCAGGCGCTCCGGCTTTCGCGCGGTCTGCCGAAGGGGACGATCGGGCTGGACTGCTCGTCGGAGCTGAACACCGCCCGGGGACTGCTTGCCTGCTTCGCCGCCGGGGCGACGGCGGTGCCTCTTTCCCCCCGCTATGGGGAGGAGCACTGCCGAAAAATTGTGGAGAGCGTGGGGCTGACCCGGTTCCTGACCGATCGGGGCGGAGAACTCCGGCTGGAGCGGCGGGACAGCCTTCTGCCGGATGCGAAAACGGAGGAAGACGACCTGTCCGGCGTGGAGCTGATTATGTGTACCTCCGGCACCACCGGCCGTCCCAAGGGGGCGATGATTACCGGCCGGGGACTGGCCGCCAATCTGCGGGATATCGAAAGCTATTTCCGGATCGGGCCGCCGGACCGCATTCTGATTTCCCGCCCTCTGTATCACTGCGCGGTGCTGACCGGGGAATTCCTGATTTCCCTGATCCGGGGCGTGGATATCGTCCTGTACGACGGCGCGTTCAATCCCGCCCGGATACTGGAAACCGTCCGGTCGGAAAAAATCACCGTGCTGTGCGGCACGCCGACTCTTTTTTATCATCTCAGCCTGCTGGCGTCCCGCCTTCCGGAGCCGGTCGGCCTGCGTACGGCGGCGGTCAGCGGGGAGTGCCTGACTCCCGCCGTGGCGGCGGGAATGCGGTCGATGCTGCCGGACGCTGCCATTTATAATGTCTATGGGCTGACCGAGGCCAGTCCCCGGGTCTGCTGGCTGCCGCCCGAGCGGTTTGATGAAAAACCGGCCAGCGTGGGCGTGCCTCTGCCCTCCCTCCGGCTGCGGGTTGTGGATGAGCAGGGGCGGGATCTTCCGGCCGGAGAAGCAGGAGAACTGCTGGTAAGCGGGCCCAGCCTGATGAAGGGTTACTACCGCCAGCCGGAGCAGACCGCGCGGGTTCTCCGGGATGGCTGGCTCCATACCGGCGATATCGCCGTGATGGACGGGGAGGGGATGGCGTCCATCCGTTCCCGGCGGGATAACCTGATTATCCGGGCGGGGATGAACATCTATCCGCAGGAGATCGAAAACGCGCTGGAGCAGGACGAGCGGGTTCGGGAGGCGCTGGCTTACGGCCTTCCCGACGGGAGGGGAAGCCGGCGGATCGCCGTCAAGGTGGTTATGGCCGATCCGGCCGCCACCCGGTCGGATTTTTTGGACGTTTGCCGACGGCGGCTTTCCCCTTACCAGATTCCCGATACGGTGGAATTTGTGGAGCGGCTGGAGCGCAACGCTTCCGGCAAGCTCCTGCGGCCCCGGATCGATGCCTGATGCCGCCGATGGAAGAATGAAATAGCGTGAAAATACAGTTGGCTGAAACCGTAAGAGGAATTTTTTCACGCCGCTGTTTGTACCGTTGACACAAATAGCCGAAGAAAGGCATGATAATTACAATGGGGGATCACTCGGAAAACGAATATAAAATTCTGCTGGACAGCCCCTCGTTTTACGCGCTTATGGAGCGGGTGGAGGCGCTGTTTCCTACGGTTCCGCGCAAGGATGCCGTGCAGGTCAATTACTACTACGATACCGGGGAAGGGCTGCTCCGTTCAAGGGAAATCACCCTGCGGGTACGGCTGACCGAGGCGGGACTGTGGCTTCAAAGCAAGGCGCCCTGTTCCGGCCCGACCGCTTACCGGCACAGCGAGGAACGCTGCTGCGTACTGAGCGCTTTGCCCCGGCGGCTGCAGCTGGCCGGTTTTCCGGACTGCTTTTTTGAGCTGCAGGGAAACCTGACCACCCATCGCACCCGGTTCCGCCTGCCGGACGGACTGCGGATGGATTTCGATGTGAATTTTTACGAAGGCCGTACCGATTACGAATTGGAGCTGGAGTTCCGGCCCGAAGCACGCGAACGCGCCCGGCTGCTCCTGCGGGAGCTTGGCGTGTCCGAAACCACGGCGGGGGCGGGAAAGGCGACTCGTTTTTTCGCCGCGCGGGAGGGAAAACCGGAAATCGGAGAAACGGCGGATCTGGGCTTCTCCGGCCGGATAGAGGAAATGAACGGCCAAGGGGAAAGAGAGCGGAAGGAGGCGTCAGGCCATGGCTGAACCGGGAACCCGGCTGGAAATCACCCTGGATTCCGTCCGTGCGGCGGTGAATCGCGCGGCATCGCTGGAGCTCCTCCCCGGACAGGAGGATGACGACCTTTCCGCTTTGGGGATGGATTCTCTGGGCTACGTCGCGGCGGTGGTGGAACTGGAAAAGACCTTCGATCTGCTTATCCCGGATGAGGGAATGCTGTTTTCCGCCATGAATACCATTCGGAAAATCACCGAAATGGCGCGGTCCGCGGCGGAATAAACCGGAAAATACAGGCACAAAGAAGCCGATTCGGAAAATACCTGCGCCAACCTTTTACACCGTTTTTTCAAAAAGCGGCGGGGCGGTCGCGCATTCGGCGGAATGCGTGATCCCGAGCGGAGATGGCACGGGAGGGAACCCTCTCGCTGTATATGTCAACAAGGGAAACAGTTTGATTAAGGAGAAAGGTAACAGAAAATAC
>CAJJLZ010000035.1 GCA_905192745.1 uncultured Oscillospiraceae bacterium | reverse complement strand
ATTGCGCCGCCAGCAAACGACGGTATAGAATCCGGTCAGTCGGCATCATGGTACAATGCCGTTCAGGAGAAATGCGGGAGCATTTCTCAATTGCGCCGCCAGCAAACGACGGTATAGAATCCGGTCAGTCGGCGCTATGGTACAATGAATCTACCGAACGAACCTGTCCGCTGCCGCCCGGGAAGGGGCGAGGCCTCCGCAATCGGCTTGAAAAGAAATGAGGATGTCCTATGTCCGAAATTCCGGCGTCGTCCGACGCCTTTCTGCCGGCCCTGACGCCGGCGCTATTGGCGTGGTATAACCGGCACCGGCGGGCCTTTCCCTGGCGGGAGGAGGCCACGCCTTACCGTATCTGGGTGTCGGAGATCATGCTCCAGCAAACCCGGATCGAGGCGGCGCTGCCCTATTTCGACCGTTTTATGGCGGCGCTTCCCACCGTCTCCGCCCTTGCCGGGGCGGAGGAGGAGCGGCTGATGAAGCTGTGGGAGGGGTTGGGCTATTACAGCCGCGCCCGCAACCTGCAAAAGGCCGCGAAGCAGATCGTGAACGAATACGGCGGGGAACTGCCCGCCTCCTATGACCGGCTGCTCGCCCTGCCGGGGATCGGAGAGTATACCGCCGGGGCGATCGCTTCCATGGCGTTCGGCCTGCCGGTTCCAGCGGTGGACGGCAATGTGCTGCGGGTGACTGCCCGGCTTCTGGACGACGATGGGGATATTACCCGCGCGCCGGTAAAGAAACGGCTGCGGGAGGCGGTCTGTACGATGCTTCCCGCCGACCGGCCGGGGGATTTCAATCAGGCGATTATGGAGCTGGGAGAGACGGTCTGTCTGCCGAATACCCGTCCGCTCTGCGAAGAGTGCCCTCTGGCGGAGGAATGCCGGGGACGGCGGACCGGTCATCCCGAGCGGCTGCCCGTCCGAGCGGAAAAGAAGGCCCGGCGGGTGGAGCGGCGGACGGTGCTGATCGTGATCGCGGAGGGACGGGTGCTTCTCCACCGCCGGAAGGAAACCGGTCTGCTCGCCGGGATGTGGGAGCTGCCCTCCGCCGACGGCTGGCTGACCCCGGAGGAGGCCGCCGCGATCGCCGCGGGCTGGGGGGCGCGGCCTTCCGCCGCGGAAGCGGTGAATGACGGAAAGCATATTTTCAGCCATATCGAATGGCATATGCGGGGGCTGCTGCTCCGCACCCCCGCCTTTGACCCGCCGGAGGGCTTCATCTGGGCGGACGCCCGCCGTCTGCGGGAGGAGACCGCCCTGCCGTCGGCCTTCCGTCCTTATTCCTCCCGGTTGGAGGAATGGCTGGGGAAAGAATGAGCGCTGCCGAATCTTTGGATTATTGTTAGGAGGACGTTGGTATGAAACGGGAAGGCTATCTGTCGTGGGACGAATATTTCATGGGGATCGCGCTGCTTTCCGCCCAGCGGAGCAAGGACCCCGGCACACAGGTGGGGGCCTGTATCGTCAGCGGGGAGAATAAAATCCTGTCGGTGGGCTACAACGGGATGCCGACCGGCTGCTGTGACGATTCCATGCCCTGGGACCGGGAGGGAGATCCGCTCGCCACCAAATATCTGTTTGTCTGTCATGCCGAGCTGAACGCCATCCTGAATCAGGGCGGCGCCGACCTGCGGGGCGCACGGCTGTATTCCACCCTTTTCCCCTGCAACGAATGCGCCAAAGCGATCATTCAGGCCGGTATCCGGGAGGTCGTTTACCGCGAGGACAAGTATGCGGATACCGACGCGGTGGTCGCCTCCAAAAAGATGTTCCGGCTGGCGGGGGTCGCTTATCGCCCCTATATGCCGGGCGGCAAGACCGTGACACTCGAGGTGTGACGGTACGGTAACGGAAGAGCAGGGAGGGAAAGCGCATGGGCGCGAAAACCGTATTGATTACCGGTGCGTCCCGCGGCATCGGCCGGGCGGCGGCGGAACTGTTCGCCGAGCGGGGCTGCCGCGTGCTGCTGAATTACCATCGCTCGCGGGAGGCCGCCGAAGAGCTGGAACGGGAGCTGACCGCCCGCGGGGCGGACGTGATGGCCTATGGCGCGGATGTGTCCGACCGGGAGCAGGTGGAGAGGATGGCCGCCGCCTGTGAACGGCGGTTCGGCGGAGCGGACGTGTTGGTCTGCAACGCCGGTATCGCCCGGCAGGGATTGTTTACCGACCTCACGCCGCAGGAATGGCGGGAGATGATGGGGGTCCATGTGGACGGCGCGTTCCATTGCTGCCGGGCGGTCCTGCCCGGTATGATCCGGAAAAAGGAGGGGAGCATTGTTCTGGTCTCCTCTGTCTGGGGGCTGACCGGCGCGTCCTGCGAGGTGGCCTACTCCACCGCGAAGGCCGCGCTGATCGGGATGACCAAGGCCCTCGCCAAGGAGGTCGGCCCCTCCGGTATCCGGGTGAACTGCGTTGCGCCGGGGGTGGTGGATACCGCCATGAACGCGGCGCTGGACGGGGAGACGCTGGCCTCCCTGCGGGAGGAAACGCCGCTGGGACGGCTGGGTACGCCGCGGGAGATCGCCCAGGCGATCGCCTTCCTCGCTTCGCCGGAAGCGTCCTTTATCACCGGACAGGTGCTCAGTCCGAACGGTGGGTTTGTAATCTGAAAAAGTCCCGGTGCGGCCCGGTCTGTTTTTCCAGCTTCCTTAAGTTCCGATAAATTTTCCAGCCCGTCGGTTGAACTTTTCCCCTCTTGGGGATATTATAGGAATCAGAGCATGTCGTATTCGGGAGGGAATCGGATGACTTCGGCAATCAAGGTGGCGTCTTTCAATCTGCGCCATGATTCTTTTTTCGGCGCGCGTTCCCGCGTCCGCAGTTGGGACGCGCGGCGGGAGCTGGTGACCCGGATGATCCGGGAATCCGGCGCGGCGATCGTCGGCGTGCAGGAAATGATGCCCGCGATGAAGGAGGATATTCTCTCCCGTCTGCGGAATTATCAGGCTTTCGGTTCCGGCCGCACCCGCCGGCTGATGGACGAGCATTCCGCCATTCTGGTTCGAAACGAGGGGGCGAAGGCCCGGTTCTCGGATACCTTCTGGCTTTCCAAGCATCCGGAAAAATGCGGGAGCCGCGCCTACTTTTCAGCGTTTCCCCGGATTTGCACTGTCTGCGAGGTGTATGTGGAGGAATTCGGGCGGACCATCCGGGTGTTCAATACGCATTTCGACCATCTTTGCCCGCCGGCCCGTACCCTCAGCGTGCGGATCATTTTGGATTATATGCACCGGCTGAATAAAAGGGAAAAGCTCCCTGCTATTCTGATGGGGGATATGAACGCCCATCCCGACAGCAAGCCGATCCGGATCCTGTCCGAAAACCGGCACGGCTATGACGACATCCGGCTGACCAATATTTTCTCCAGCCCCCGGGCGGGGGAGGTGCGGAACACCTACCACGGCTTTAAGGGGCGGTTTAAGGGTTCGCCTATCGATTATATTTTTGTAACCGAGGAATTTGAGGTGGATCAGGCGTATGTGGACACCTCCTGCGAAAACGGGCAGTATCCGTCCGACCATTATCCGCTGGTCGCGGTACTCCGGCTGAAGGAAGCCGCCGGGACGGAATCCGCTGCACAGGCGGGCTGAACAGGCGGATCCGGACGGATTTCGTCCGCTCGCCGCAGTCAGAAAGGAAATCGCTGCATTATGAAACGTTTTACCAAATATCGCGTGTTTGCTTTGCTTGGCGCCACGGTGCTGTCGGCGCTGGTATTCTGGTTTATGCTTCCCGCCGTCAATCCGGTCGATCCGAATTTCTGGGCGTTTCTGCTGGTCGTCGCGGCCGCGTATGCGGCCGCCGTGCTGTTTACCGGCGCCGAAAAGCCCTTTTCGTCGGTTTCTGTGAAAAGCGGAAAGGGCAAAAAAGCGGCGGAGATGGAGTTCCCGCTCCCCAGGACAAGGGGGGCGAAGGCGGCTGTCGGCGTGCTGCTGGGCGGGCTGCTTCTGGCCGGTATCCTCTGGCTGATCGGACAGCCGATTTTCAATGCCTCCCGCTACAAGAGCCTGTTGGTACGGGAAGAGGGGAATTTTACCGAAGACATTGCGGAGCTTTCCATGAACCAGATTCCGGTCGTGGACCGGGACACCGCCCAGCGTCTGGGTGCGCGGAAGCTGGGGGAAATGTCCGATTTGGTTTCCCAGTTCGAGATTGCGGAGGATTACACCCAGATCAATCTGCGCGACAAGCCGGTGCGGGTGACGCCGCTGATATACGGCGATATCATCAAGTGGCTGAATAACAGCGGCGAGGGCGTCCCCGCCTATATTGAGGTGGACATGGTAACGCAGGACACCACTCTGGTGCGGCTGGAAAAGGGGATGAAGTACGCTCCCTGTGAATTCCTGCTCCGCGATCTGGGCAGGCATCTTCGTTTTCACTATCCCACCAAACTTTTTGACAACTATTCCTTTGAGGTGGATGAGAACGGCACCCCCTACTGGATCGCGCCGACGATCCGGTACCGGATCGGGGTTTGGGGCGGCCGGGACATCGGAGGCGCGGTGCTGGTGAACGCGGTCACCGGCGAGCACCAGTATTATCCGGTAGAGAAGATTCCCCAGTGGGTGGATCAGGTTTACCGCGCCGACATCGTGATGGAACAGCTTAACTACAACGGCAAATTTCAGGACGGATTTTTCAATTCGTACTTTGGGCAGAAGGGGGTGCTTCGCACCACCGAGGGCTACAATTACATCGCGGTAAACGACGACGTATACCTGTACACCGGCATGACTTCGGTGGCGAGCGATCAGTCCAACGTCGGTTTTGTCCTGACCAATATGCGTACCAAGGAAACCCGCTTCTACAGCGTGCCGGGCGCGGAGGAAATGTCCGCCATGTCCTCTGCCGAGGGACAGGTGCAGCATCTGAATTATACCGCCACCTTCCCCCTGCTGCTTAACGTGGCCGACCGGCCGACCTATTTTATGTCTCTGAAGGACGCGGCCGGGCTGGTCAAGATGTACGCTTTTGTGGATGTGGAACGGTATCAGCTGGTTGGTACCGGCGCGTCGGTGGCCGACGCCCGAACCAGCTATGTGAAGGCTCTTACTCAGGAAGAGGATGTGGACGCGGGCGCAGGCGAAAGCAAGACCGGCGTGGTGGCTGAGGTGACCTCCGCCGTGGTGGACGGCAACACCAGCTACTACTTTATGCTGGAGGGGGAGAACACGGTGTACGTCGCCCCCATCCGGGTATCCGACCGGTTGGCTTTCCTTTCGGTGGGAGACAGCCTGACCTTCCGCTATACGGGAGATCCGGCGACGGAGACCTGCGAGGTGTTGTCCATTGATTATAACCAATGAGTTCTGTCCGCTTTATCCCCCGGAGGACATAAAGCGGAAGGAAACTGGAAGACAGAAGTCCGCGGGCGGGATGGATGAATTCCCGCCGGCGGACTTCTGTTTTTCGGCCGGTTCGGCCGTTGTTTTCCGCATTCGTCGATATCGACCGAAAATTTTCGAAAAAGATTCTTCATAATCTGTACATAAAATTTGCCTGCGGCAATTGCATTTGCTCCGCCGATGGGGTATAATGACCGTATTATTTATACTGGGCGGGAATGGGGCTTTGCAACCCCTTTTATCCGTCCATCGGCAGCGCCGGCAGAAGAAGCGGACGTTTGCCGTGAGGATGCGGGAACGCATTTCAAGCATGTAACGCTTTTCAAGCATGTAACGCTTTTCAAGCATGTAACGCTTTTCAAGCGTTAGGAGAAAGGGAGTATGGACGTATGGACTTAAAGGCAGCGATGACGGCGCTGACCGCGGCCGCTGACGCCGGCGAAATTTTGAGCACGGCCGGCTTGACAATCCTGATCGGACTGACTGTGGTTTTTGCGGTTCTGATCCTGCTGACAGCGATTTTCTGGCTGTTCGGCAAGGCGATGGGCGCCGGAAAGGCTGGGAAGAAGGAACGGGTATCCCCGGATGCGCAGCAGCCGGCGGCGAAGCCCGTGACGGTTTCCGCTCCTGCTCCCGCTTCGGTTCCGGCTGCGCCGGTGGCGGCGGATGGGATCAGTGAGGAAGTGGTGGCGGTGATCGCCGCCGCAGTGGCTGCGATGACCCCGGAAGGGAAACGGTATGCTGTGCGCAGCGTCAGCCGCGCGCGGGGGGATCGGCCCGTATGGGCTGCCGCCGGCGTGGCGGAAAGCACCCGTCCGTTTTAGAAAACGCACCGTCCGTTAAAAATGGACGGCGTTCTCTCCGGATATCCAGATAAAAGAAACGGGATTTTCCCACGAAAGGACTGACGCTGATGGGTGCTCTTTGGGAAGCCATCCAACAAATCCTGCGCGAATCCGGATTTGCGCAGATACTGAATTTCGAGAACGGCGGCTGGAAATGCCTGATTATGATCGCCATCGCCTGTGTGCTGCTGTATCTGGCGATTAAGAAGCAGTTCGAGCCTCTGCTCCTGCTGCCGATCGCCTTCGGTATGCTGCTGGTTAACCTTCCCCTCGGCGGGATTATGGATCCGCAGAACAATTCGCTGGTTTCCTTTACCAAGGAGGAAACCTATTCCTATGTGGACGGCACCTATGAACAGGTCTACCCGGTGTATCTGCAATACTACTCGGTGGACGCGGATGACTCGCGTATCGTCTCCTATACCAATGCCTCGGGCCAGGCCGTGCAGGTGTACGACACCGGCGACGGCATCTATAAGGTGGAGAAGGAGGAAAACGGCGGGCTGAAGGTAGCGGTGCCGTACTGGCAGCATTTTGAGAACGGCGGGCTGCTGTGGTATCTGTATCAGGGCGTGAAGTTCGGCATCTATCCGCCGCTGATTTTCCTCGGCATCGGCTGCATGACCGATTTCGGTCCGCTGATCTCCAACCCGAAGAGCTTCCTTCTCGGCGCGGCGGCCCAGCTCGGCATTTTCATCACCTTTTTCGGTGCGCTGGCCCTCGGCCTGACCGGGATCGACGCGATTACCTTCAACGCCAAGGAAGCCGCTTCCATCGCCATTATAGGCGGAGCGGATGGGCCAACGGCCATCTGGCTGACCTCCAAGCTGGCGCCTCATCTGCTGGGCGCGATTGCGGTAGCGGCGTATTCGTATATGGCGCTGGTGCCGATCATCCAGCCTCCGATTATGCGTGCCCTGACCACTAAGAAGGAACGCTCCGTCGTGATGGAGCAGCTTCGTCCGGTCTCCAAGACCGAGAAAATCCTGTTCCCGATTTTCGTCACCCTGATTGTTGTCCTGCTGCTGCCGAGCGCCGCGCCGCTGGTCGGTATGCTGATGCTGGGCAACCTCTTCCGGGAAAGCGGCGTGGTGGAGCGGATCAGCAAGACCGCCCAGAACGAGCTGATGAACATCATCACTATTTTCCTCGGCGTGACGGTGGGCGCAACGGCGAATGCCAACACCTTCCTGCAGCCCAAGACTCTGCTGATTATCTGTCTCGGTCTGATTGCGTTCTGCGTCGGCACTGCCGGCGGCGTGCTGTTCGGCAAGGTGATGTATCTGGTCACCGGCGGAAAGGTCAACCCGCTGATCGGTTCGGCCGGTGTGTCTGCGGTGCCGATGGCGGCCCGTGTGTCTCAGAAGGTCGGCCAGCAGGAGAATCCCGGCAACTTCCTGCTCATGCACGCCATGGGTCCGAACGTGGCGGGTGTGATCGGTTCTGCGGTAGCGGCCGGCGTCCTGCTGACGCTGTTCAAGTAAGGGCGTGACCGCGGAAGCGATCGACAAAAGAAACACAGGGGGAAGGACAGCCTGCGCTGCCTTTCCCCCTTTCTGTCTACAAAAATTCGCCGGAAGAACGGAAAACCCGGTAAGAGAGAATGGAGAAGAAAATGCCGGAACTTACTCAGAAATTTTGCCGCCTGCGGCGGCAGTTGATGGAGCGGGAGTTTTCCCGGATGAACGACCGGCAGCGGGAAGCGGTCTTCTGCACCGAAGGACCGCTGCTGATCCTCGCGGGCGCGGGGAGCGGAAAAACCACTGTACTGGTCAACCGGATCGCCGGTCTGGTGAAATACGGCAGGGCGTATGAGAGCGTGACGGTTCCCGAACGGCTGACGGAGGAGGATATGGCCTTGCTGTCCGGGGCGGCGGGGGGGATGGCTTCGCCGGAGGACGCCGCCCGGGCGGCGGCGCTCTGTGCGGTGGATCCCTGTCCTCCTTGGCGGATTCTTGCCATCACCTTTACCAACAAGGCGGCCGGGGAACTGAAGGAACGCCTTTCCCGTATGCTGGGGGAGGAAAGCGGCAGCGAGGTGCAGGCCAGCACCTTCCACTCCTTCTGCGCCCGCATCCTGCGGCGGGACGGGGAACGGCTGGGGTATTCCAATCACTTCACCATCTATGATACCGACGATTCCCGGCGGCTGATGAAGGACTGTATGAAGCAGCTCAACATCGATGAGAAAACGCTTGGTCACAAGGCGATTTTGTCCGAGATCGGCCGGGCCAAGGACGAGCTGCTCACCCCCGATGAGTTCAAGACGGCGGTCGGTTCCGATTTTCGCCGCAAACAGATCGCCGAAGCCTACGGGATGTACCAGCGCCGGCTGAAGGAAGCCGACGCGATGGATTTCGACGACCTGCTGAGCAAAACCGTGTCCCTTTTCCGGGAGTGCCCCGACGTGCTGGAACGCTATCAGAACCGTTTCCGCTATCTGCTGGTGGACGAATATCAGGACACCAACCACGCGCAGTATCAGTTCATCAGTATGCTGGCCGCCAAATCCGGGAATCTCTGCGTGGTGGGGGACGACGACCAGAGCATTTATAAATTCCGGGGCGCCACGATTGAAAACATCCTGAATTTCGAAGAGGAGTTCCCCAATTGCTGCGTGATCCGGCTGGAACAGAACTACCGCTCCACCGGCAATATCCTGAACGCCGCCAACGCGGTCATCGCCAAAAACCAGAACCGGAAAGGGAAAACCCTCTGGACCGAAAACCCGGACGGGGACAAGCTCTCGGTGCATACTCTGGTAAACGAGGATGAGGAAGCCCGCTTCATCGCCGATACCATTCAGGACGGCGTGGGAGAGGGCCGGAAATACAGCGACTTCGCCGTGCTCTATCGGGCCAACGCCCAATCCAACGCGGTGGAACGCGCGCTGGTGAAAAGCGGCATACCCTATCGCATCATCGGCGGCCACCGTTTTTACGATACCCGGGAGGTCCGGGACGCGATGGCCTATCTCCGCATCCTGAATAACCCGGATGATGCGGTTGCTCTGCGGCGGATCGTCAATGAGCCGAAACGGGGGATCGGGGACGCGACCATGGATAAGGCGGCGGATATCGCGGCCGGGCTGGGCGTTTCCCTCTACGAGGTGATTTCCCATGCCGCCGATTATCCCGAAATCGCCCGGGCGGCGAACAAGCTGAAGCTTTTCACCGATATGATCGACCGCCTGCGGGAGATGAACGACGACCCGGAAAATTCCATCCATCTGCTGTATACCACTATGCTGGAGACCACCGGCTATCTTGCCATGTGGGAGCAGGCGGGAGAGGCGGAAGCCGGCCGGGTGGAAAATCTGAACGAGCTGGCGTCCTCCATCATCGATTATGAGAAGAACAGCCCGGATGATTTCCCCGAACTGGCCGGTTTCCTTGAGGAAGCCGCGCTGATGACCGATGTGGACAATTACGACGCGGGAGCGGAGACCGTCGTCCTGATGACCATGCATGCCGCTAAGGGGCTGGAATTCCCTGTGGTGTTCCTGCCCGGTTTTGAGGACGGCATTTTCCCCGGGATGCAGTCGATCTTTAATCCGGAGGAGCTGGAAGAGGACCGCCGGCTTTGTTATGTGGCTCTCACCCGCGCCAAGGAGAAGCTGTATATTACCAATGCGGAAAGCCGGATGCTGTATGGCTCCACCACCCGAAACCGGCCCTCCCGTTTTCTGTCGGATATTCCGGCCGAGCTGACCGAGGAGCATGCGGCCCGTTCGTCCGGCCCTGCCTATTACGGCTCGTCGGCGGCGCGTTCGTCGGTTTCCCATGCGGGAACCACCGGCGGCAGCTTCGGCCGTTCGGTCGCCGCTTCCGGAGGGTTCTCTTCCGGCAGCGCTTTTTCGTCCGCCGGCGCCGGCCGTCGTCTCGGCGGCGGAATATCCGCTGGTTCGGGGACGGCGGCCTCTGCCGCGCCGTCCGCTCCGGCGGCGGAAGCACCCGCGCGCTGGAAGGCGGGGGACGCCGTCAGCCACAAGGTGTTCGGCCCGGGCGAGATCCTCTCCGTCACCCCCATGGGAAACGACAATCTGCTCGAAATCCGCTTTGAAAAGGTGGGTACGAAGAAGATTATGGCGAATTTCGCCCGACTGACGGCGAGGAAATAAAGCCTTCGACTTTTGCCTCCGCTTTTCCGCCTGTTCTGCGGAACCCAATCCTTGCCTTTCAGGATAAAAGCCCGGATTTCCGGTGGAATTCGGGCCTGTCCTCGTCCGGCTTGGGCGGACAGTGAAAATCCCACGAACCAAAATCCTCCCGTATCATAGGATGATAGTGAAGCAAACCCCTTCATTCTATTAACGGGAGGATTACTTATGGCTGACAACAAGTACATGCACGACCCCGGCTGCAAAGAGGCGGTGTGCATCGATGCGGGGAGAGTCTATGATTCCTGCAGCGATAAGGACTGTCTGGAGGATCTGCGCGTATATTTCACCGAGCGGGATCAGATGGTGATCGATCATGCGGTGAGCGTACGGGCGAAAAAAGTCTGCATCATTACCACCTACATCGACGTGGAAGCCCTGCCTTTCAATCGTGGCTATTATTCCTGCGACCTGACCTTCTTCTTTGAGGTGGAAGTCGAAGTGTTTTCCGGTCACGCCTGCCCGCCGACCACCGTCTGCGGCGTCTGCGTCTTCCGCAAGCGGGTTATCCTGTTTGGGAGCGAGGGCAGCGTCAAGGTGTTCAGCAGCGAATTCCGCGAGGGAGAGGACGACCGCCAGAAGAAGCCGTCCCGCAATCTGCCCCGCTGCAACGTTCAGGTTGCGGAGCCGATTATCCTGTCCGCCAAGATGACGGACGCCTGCGACCGCTGCAACTGCGGCTGTACCTGCAAGTGCGAGTGTGAATGCGGCTGCGGCTGTATTCCGGAATGCATCTGCAACCGGTACGGCGGGAATTTCTGCGAACCGGACGACGGCAAGATCGTCAGCGTATCCATCGGTATTTTCACCATTGTCCAGCTCATCCGGAACGTTCAGATGCTGGTGCCGGTCTACGATTTCTGTATGCCTACCAAGGACTGCTCCTGCCCGCCGACCGACAACCCCTGTGATCTGTTCAAGAAAATGTGCTTCCCGGTGGATGAATTTTTCCCGCCGGAAGCCGACCCCGGTTCCTGCGGCTGCGGCTGCGGCAAGAAATAGCGTTTTCGCCCGAAAGCCAGACGAAAAGTGCCCGGATCAAACGATCCGGGCACTTTTCGTCTCATAAAAAGAATTTTGTAATATATCCCTGTATAAAGATAAACAACACAATCAGGGGGAGGACAAACGTCAGATAGCCGCGGATACGGCGGGGAAATTTTATTCCTCTGCCGGCGTTGGCCTCCTCGATGAAATTGTCCCAGCCCCAGCCATAGCGGGTAACACAGAACAGGAGATAGACCAGCGATCCAAGGGGAAGCAGATTGTTACTGACCAGAAAATCTTCCAGATCCAGAATATTGCTTGTTCCGCCCAGAGGATGAAAGTCCTTGAACAGATTGAAGCCCAATACGCAGGGAAGGGAGAGCAGGATAACCACAAAGATGTTGACCAGCACGGTCTTTTTCCGGGACCAGCCCCATAAGTCCATCCCGAAGGAAACGATATTTTCAAATACCGCAATGATAGTGGAAAGCGCCGCAAAGGAAAGAAACAGGAAAAACAGCGCGCCCCAGATTCGTCCGCCCGCCATGGCGTTAAAAATATTGGGGAGGGTGACAAATACCAGCCCCGGCCCTTCGCCCGGATTCACGCCGAAGGCGAAGCAGGAGGGAAAGATAATTAGTCCGGCGACCAGTGCGACAAGGGTATCCAGCGCGGCGACGCTGACCGATTCCCCCAGCAGGGAACGGTCCCGGCCAATGTAGCTGCCGAAAATTGCCATCGATCCGATACCGATGCTCAGAGTGAAGAAGGCTTGCCCCATTGCGGCGAAGATCACGTTGGAAACGCCCTGCTCCGCCACCCGGCGGAAGTCGGGCAGAAGATAGAATTTCAGCCCCTCCGCCGCACCGGGGAGGGTGACCGCCCGGACGACAAGAAGCCCCATAATCAGCAGAAGGCAGCTCATCATCACTTTGGTGATCTTTTCCACCCCTTTTTGGAGTCCAAGGGAGCAGACACCAAAGCCGATCAGCACCGCGAGAACCATCCAGAAGGTCATAGTGAGCGGTTTGGCCGTTAAGGAAGAAAAAACGCCGCTCACCTCTGCTGCGGAAAGGCCGGTGAACTCTCCCCGCAGCATTTTCACAAAATAGGCCAGCATCCAGCCGCCGATGGTGGTGTAGAACATCATCAGAAGATAATTCCCGGCCATGGCGAAATAGCTGAACAGATGCCACTTGCTCCCCACCGGTTCCAGCGCGCGGAAGGAAGCTGCCACGCTTTTCCGGCTGGCACGGCCCACGGAATATTCCATTACCATGATCGGAACGCCCAGAATCACCAGAAACAACAGATAAATCAATACAAAAGCCGCGCCGCCGTTTTGGCCGGTTACATAAGGAAAACGCCACACGTTCCCCAACCCGATTGCACAGCCCGCAGAAATCAGCAGAAAGCCAAGCCGCGAGGAAAACTGCTCCCTTTTCTCCAAAACAAACAACCCCTCCGCCGTCCGCACCGCTTTTGGGTGCGACGGCATAGATGATGATAGTTTACCCTTCCCCCGCCCACCCTGTCAAGAAGGCGGGAGGAAAAACCGGATTTTTACTGATTTTTCGGTTGACAGAGCGGGCGGCCGATGCTATAATAGCATACGCACTGTGCAGAATCCTGTGAGATTTCAGAATGAAACCGGTGCGGAAAGCAATATAGGCGAGCATGCTGGAACTGGCAGACAGGCACGTTTGAGGGGCGTGTGTTTATGACGTACGGGTTCAAGTCCCGTTGCTCGCACCATGGCGAGTGTTCTTATAGCATTTGAGATGCTATTAAGAGCACTCGCCTTTTTTCATACAGCGAGTTCGGAGGGGGCGTAGTTTACGAACACGCCCTTTCTTGTAGTGTAAAACCACTGGCCTAGTCAGTGGTTTTACACTACAAAAAGCGCCCGACCGCAAGTTTTATCTTGCGTGTTATCGGCTCTGCGTCTTTGCGTCTGGCTCTTTGATAACTATGTGTTTAGCTGTTTAGCTGTTTTGTTGTCGTGCAGTTTTCAGCAATCATCATATTTTGCCCTTGCAGATTGATTATTGTTTCCTGCTTACATTTTGGGCAGAACAGCAGAACAGGGGAAAGTTTTCAAGTACTGTATCGGAACGCACCTTAATTCGTGTCTTATTCCCACGAATAGGGCACAATACCCATTTATCTGTTTCCAATGCGCCACCTCCATTCATTACTGTTTTCTCGCGCATATCATTCCTTTTTCTTGCAGAGTTTCAAATCAATATTCTTCTGCGCTGCCGTATCTTGAAGCAAACTCGCTACAAAAGCACTTCTTTCTTTGAGCGTCAGCGTTTCCATATCAGACCTATGCTCAATTTTCCTAAGTATCTCTCGCAGTTCTTGTACGTCCAAAAGGTTTACTGCTACACAAAAGAGTGTCTTTTTGCGGCCATCGTTATAGTCGGACAGAAAAATATCCAGTATTTTCGCCTTTTCTATCTGCTCCGCATTATAGGCTTCCATTCCAGACTGCCGAGCCTTTTCCAGATCAGCCTTTCGCCTGCGGTGTGTAATAAAGGAATCAAAGTCATCAATATGATCGTATTTTTCGCAGGGATATTCACTACATTGAAAGCAGTATTCAACACCGCCATGCTCCATACTGCACCTTGCAATTTTGCACGACTGATTTCCTTCACCGCCTCCGCAACCGGGACAGCTTTTATTCAAAAACATGGGGCAAAGCCCACAATTCAAACCACAGAGGGAAAATAATTGATTTTGTCGGTTAAATCCTTTCATGCTACCTCCCTAAACAGCTTCTTGCACCTAATTCAGCTGTCTGCCCACCACATATTAGTCGTTTAGAAGCTTTTCTAAATCCTCAACAGAAACATCCATTTTTGCGGACACTTCTTCCATAGACATTCCGGTATTCAGAAAACGCTTTATAACCATTTTCATATCCTCGCCAACTTCTATGATATGTCCGTCTAAATCGTAAAACCGAATAACCCGCTGTCCCCAGCTATGCTCAATTACTTCTCCCAGATATTCAATATCCGGGTACTCCTTCAATTTGTTCAGAAAACCGTCAAAATCCTGTTCCTCAAAGACGATCTCCGCATTGTTGGATTTCTTCAGCACC
This sequence comes from uncultured Oscillospiraceae bacterium, assembly GCA_905192745.1. GTDB lineage: Bacteria > Bacillota > Clostridia > Oscillospirales > Acutalibacteraceae > Avimonas. The sequence goes on along the minus strand of CAJJLZ010000035.1, from coordinate 8,804 downwards.
TTTTCTTTTGGTATATTTACCAGCCAGTCAAAATCCTGCTGTAACGCCAGACCGCAGGTAAAAGCGATATTTTTTCCGTAATCCTGATAGACTTCTAATCCAAATAAGTCTTGGTAAAACCGTCTTGCAGCATTGATGTCCGCTACCGATATAACCACACATGTGTACTTCATTTTATAGCTCCTCCAGTGAAGACGCCATTGAAATCTGAACCCTCAAGGTTCGGACTCAATGGTGTTTTTATTATAAAACCCAGTATTTATGCGGCTTTTTGAGGTCGCATTTTTTTGTCGTTTGGACTAAAAACAGAAAAACGCAAATTCGGCAATCCGAAGGTTTGAAAACAAACCTTTTCGAACCCATCAGTCTATTCGCACGTGTCTCGTAAACCCACTATTTCAAGGTGTGTTCTTCTTCCTTCTGTTCGGGAGTCTTTTCTATGCGGGCGTTTGGTGTTGTAGAAAATAATGTACTTGTCCACGCCCTTACGAGAGTCCGATTCTGAACGGTACTTTGTACGATACAGTTCCTCACGCTTCATAGAAGAAAAGAACGGTTCCATTACAGAGTTGTCATATGGAACGTGCGCACGTGAAAAAGAGTGAGTAATGTTCAACGACTGAAGATAGTCGTTCATCGTTTTGGAACGGTAGTTGCCACCGCGGTCAGTATGAAAGATTCGGTTTGAATCGGGCTGACGTGCTTTATAGGCAATTTGAAAAGTCGATTTAACAAGCTACGTGCTGTTGGTCTTGCCGATTTTGCAGCCCACAACCATACGGGAAAAATGAAGTCACGACACACCATTCTGAAAGGAGAAAGCAAACCATGTCTGAGAAGATTGTACAGCCGAATGAGGAAGTAATCAAGGGTCAGATCAAAGAACTAGTGAGGGGGAGCGTGGAAGAAACCCTGAATGAGTTGCTGGAAGCCGAGGCGGAGAAACTGACTCAGGCGGCCCGGTACGAGCGCAGCGAGCAGCGACAGGGTTACCGCAGCGGCCACTACAGCCGGAACCTCACCACCACTTCGGGAGATGTCACGCTCAAGATGCCGCGCCTCAAGGGAATCTCGTTTGAGACAGCCATCAGTGAGCTGAACAGGAAGGCCTATGTTCACATCGAGGAATGGCGGAACCGCCCGCTGCAGGGCGGCCGCTACCCGTACGTCTATGTGGACGGCTTTTACCTGCGCCGCAACTGGGGCGGTGAAAACGAACGTATAATCTCCCGCAGGGCGGCAGAACAACTCGGTAATGCACAGGATATGTTACTACGGTGAATGCGCAGGGGAATAAATACAGAGTACAGATAAAGTGATTTTGTCGCGACCAGATTACTTTTCTTTCCTTTGGGTTTACTCAAATTCAACGCCTGTGTAATGGTGACTTAATATACGGCGTTATAAAATATATTTCGTACCTTATTATTCGTGAACGCACGATAAGATGCCTCACTTTCTAACGAAAACAGGGCGTTTTTTCGGAGTAAGCGATGAATGAAACGGCACAGAATTAGGAGAAAGGAAAAAACGTATATGAACAAATGGTTAAAAAACAGCAGCCATATTGGATGTATTCTGAACCGCATGGCGTGTCGGCAGGAGCGGTAGATACTTCCACCAAACAGAAAGATAATAATAGGAGGTTTCCCAAAGTATGAAGTGTATTAAAATTGGTTTTCTTTCCCTGTTGCTGATGATATTTGGCCTTTTGCCTTGGACGGCTATGGCTTTGGAAACAGATGGAGGTGATTTTTCGGTAAATTTCACCGTCCAGCAGGATACTCTGCGGCTGGAAATGGAGGGGATTCCCACCGAAAATCCCCGGCAGATGCTGTCGGTTCTGGTGATTCACCGGGACGCCGATAAGGCGCAACCTACCCCCGGAGACATTCTCTACGCCAACGCCCTGTATCTCAATGGGCGCACCGCTTTCACTCTGGACATCGACACCGGCGGCCGGGACGCCCGAGAATATCGCCTGATAATCGGCGATTCCACCGGTGCGGTGGCCTATTCCGAACTGTTGGGGCCGGAGACTACTGACTCCACCAATTCCACCAATTCCACCAATTCCACACCCTCTACCACCAGTTCAGACGCACCGGAAACCGGCGAGGCCTCGCTGGCGGGCATGGCGATGTTGGCCGTGACGGGCGGCCTGATCACGGTGATGATCTGCTGGAATAAACGTCGTATTAATGGAGGTACCAAATGAAACTCGGTCAATTTCTGAAGAAAAAAATTCTGCCCTGCTTGGTATCACTGGGTCTTCTGACCCAAGGGGCCGCGGGCCTGTCTGCGCTGGCGGACAACACCCGGTCCGGCGGCGCCATAAAACAGGTCAATGCCGCCATGGTCACCGATGGCTATTACGTGCTGGCTATGGCTGGCATCAACAGCAGCGACAAAGGCAACGGTCAGTTCGCCATGTCCAGCGAAAGCAACGACAACACCGCCCAGCAGCTGCGAAAGCATGTGCCCTTTTCTGAGGGGCAGAGCTACGTGGACGAAAAGCTGGTCTGGTTCATTGAGAAATTCAACGAAGGCTACAGCCTGAAGGCTTATTCCGCCGGAGAGGAAAAAGCCTATCTGAACATCGAGGTGCTGGACGACAAGCCCCAGCTAACCATGGGTGAGAGGCAGGAATTGATCTGGACCGTCAATGCCGACGGCACCGTCACCCTGTCCCGCACCATTGAGGACACCCATTACTACATCCGATTCACCAACACCAAAGGAATCGGCTACGAGGCGGCGACCGCCATCGCCAGCAGCAGCTTCCGGCTGTTCTCGGTCCCGGAGGAACTGATCACCACCACCTCCATTTCTTCCATCGATTCCCGGGAGATGGTGTCCGGTGGCCACTACATCTTTGCCATCGCCGGAGTACAGAGTCTGGATCAGGGGGTGGGACAGTTCGCCCTCTCCGGCACGAAAAATATCAGCCATGTGGACAGCCTGCTCCGCCACATCAAGTTCGATGAGACCCAGTCCGGTATTGAGGACACCATCGTGTGGCAATACGAGACCTTTGCAGACGGCCACAGCCTGAAGCTTCTGGCCGCGGAGGATGATAACGGGTATCTCAACATCACGGTGGACAACGGCAAGGCCGGGCTGACCCTTGGCCCCCGGCAGGCTCTGACCGTATCCCAAAACTCCGACGGTTCCGCCACCATTTCCCGGACGGTGGACGGAAAGGTCTACAACGTCCGCTTCACCGGCGGCAGCGGTGTGGGCTGGCAGGCCTCCACCGCCACCGCCACCAGTAGCTTCCGGGTGTTCCAAGTGCCGGACAATCTGCTGAACCCTCCCGCCACCCAGATCAGCGGCGCGGACATCGTCAGCGGCAGCCGGTATGTTCTGGCTATCCCGGGGATCAACAGCACCGATCAGGGCACCGGCGAATTCGCCATGTCCAGCGAGAGCAACGGCAACACCGATCAGGGCCTGCGCAAGCATGTAAAATACGATCCTTTGGCTGGCGATGCTCCGGACACCCTGATCTGGACCATTGAGGAATACGGGGACGGATACAGCCTGAAATCTGCGGCGGCAGAGGGGGAGAACAGCTACCTCAACATCACCGTGCGTGACAGCAAGCCCCATTTGGAGCTGGGCCCCCAGCAGGCCCTGACCCTCACCGTCAGCGAGAACGGGCGGACCTCCATCTCCACTCGGGTGAACGGCACCCTGTATTATGTCCGCTTCACTAACACCAAGGGCATCGGCTGGGAGGCAGGCACCTCCGCGGCCACCACTGCCTTCCGGGTCTATTCCCTGTCCCGGGTACCGGCCCAGTTGCCCCCTTACACCAAAATTCATGCCTCCGACATGGTCAGCGGACACAACTATGTTCTGGCCATCCCCAAGATCCAACAGGGGAATCAGAAAGATCTGCAGCTGGCTCTGGGCATTGAGAACACCAAAAACGCCTCTCCCCTGCTGATGCAGGCTCCCTCCTTTGACGCCTCCTCTCAGGAGATCGCCCTGAACGCCCTGTGGAAGATCGAGAACTTTGGGGAGGGTCATAGTCTGAAGGCCATGGGCATCGCCGGAGACCACTATCTCAACATGGTGGTGGAAAACGGCGCGGCTTCCCTGAAGCTGGGTTCCCAGCAGGAGCTGGATATCACCTTCAACGAGGGCGGTGCCGAGGACGGCACCCTGCGGATCTCCAAAACAGTGGACGGCACCACCTATTACGTCCGGTTCACCGGCGGAAACGGTGGCGGCTACCAAATGGGCACTAGCACTAGCACCAGCGGCTTCTATGTGTATGAGACAGCGGTGGAGGACGCCGACCTGGACATCGAGGAGCCTCGTGAGGATCCTCTGTTCACCATCGCAGCCTTCGGTGATATGCACATCGACTACGGCATCCAGAGCTGGGAGGACGTGGTCCGTGAGCAGACCCGGTATGCCATGGAGCAGATCAAGCAGAACGAGAATCCCGACGTGGTGCTGGTAGGCGGCGACACCTTGAGCAACAACGCGGGCGGAGGCTGGAACCGGGAACTGTATGACAAAGCGGTGCAGCAGCTCACCGAAGCCTTCAGCACCGTCAGCAAAGACGGCAAGGTTCTGTATATCAACGGCAATCACGACTATGAGGCCGGCGGGACGGAGTTTAATTCCGGTGCCTTTATCGATCAGGCCATGCAAGCGGGAGCGGGAGAGTACATCGACGTCCTGTACGAGAGCGCCGACCGGCAGAAGAACCTGCTGGCCTACTATTCCATCATCGATGGCATCCACTTTATCGGTCTGAACACCCCCTACAACGGGGACAAGACTGTCTCCGGCTACATTTACACCATGGAATCGGTGGAATGGGTGGATGAAAAGCTCTCTTCCATCGATCCCTGTGATCCGGTGATATTTCTGGCCCACTATCCTCTGCAGGATTCGGTGGCCCTGACCGCGGCCTCCAAGGGCCTCAGCGACGCCAATGGAGCCAACACCCGCCTCAAGGAAATCCTGATGGAGCATCCCAACGTGGTGTACCTGTACGCTCACGACCACGGTGGTCCCTTCATCGAGCGGGACACCTTCGAGCGAATCACCGCCTACAACGCCGACGGCACCATCCAGACCGACCGGGGCACTTGGGCCGGCGGATTCACCTCCAGCTTCATGGGTTCCCTGAGCTATTACAACAACCGCTACAACAGCGGCGCCCTGTCCAATCAGCAACCGGCGGTGGTTCAGGTGCTGATGGTGTATGTCTATGAGGACCACATCGACCTGCAAATGAAAAACTACGGCGAAAAGACCGGCGCCAAAAAGAACCTGAAATCCTATTCCGTCACCCTGAAGCAGCCCATCACCTCCTCGGTGTACGATATTGACCGGGGAGCGGGCACCATCACCGATATCGCCCACCAGACCACCGTGGCGGAATTCCTCAGCCGGTTCGAACATCCGGAGGAGCTGGCGGTGTGCGATTTCGATGGCCAGCCCATCACCGACGGCACCCGAATCCTCCGCTCCGATATGACCCTGCGGCGCACCGTCGGCGGCAAAACAGTGGACGAGTTGACCATTCTGGTCAATCTGGCGGCGGTGTCCGACCTGCCCTACACCGTGGAAGCGGTGGGGCTGGAGAACGCCGCAGGGGACACGGTATACACCATGGAAACGGGCGGAGCCGTCACCTCCATTCAGGTGCTGAGCAACACCGATTCCCCGGAAACGGCCGTGGCCTTTCTGGGGGTATACGAATCGGACGGCAGTCTGCTGCGCTGCGCCTATACCAGAGTGAACGGCACCGGCATCTATCCCCTCTCCCTGCCTCTGGAGGATCTGCCGGAGGGCGCGGTCTACCGGACCGCTGTATTTGATTCCTTTACCTCCTTCCGTCCCCTGTCCTACCTGCTGACCAGCGACGGAGAGCAGTTCACCCCCGACACGGTGGCCTCCTCCGCCGGAACCGAAATGGTGGCAGGCGCCGACCAGCGGGATAACAAGGTGGTGGTGTTCCACCAGAACAGCGGAGACTGGAATCAGGACGACGCGGTGGTCTGGCAGTGGAAACCCACCTCCGCCAAGGGATTCACGGGTATCAACACCTATACTAACGTATCCGATGCCAAGTTGCGGTACAGCGAGTTCTACGGCGGCTATGTGGTGATCACCACCTCCTCCGGCGGCTTTGTGGGGATCGTGGACTACAAAACTCAGGAGAAGCTGTATTCCCGGGACACCAAGAACGAGAACAACTCCCACTCGGTGGAATTACTGCCCGGCGGTAATCTGGCGGTGGCCTCCAGCACCGGTAACTCGGTGACCATTTACGCCTCCTCTCAGGGGGATGGCAGCGGCTACTATGCCCGTTGTACTCTGGAGGACGCCCATGGCCTGACTTGGGATCCGGATCTTCAGGTGCTCTGGGCTCTGGGCGGCAAAAAACTGGTGGCCTATGAGGTAAGCGGTACTGAGGAGGAACCCACCTTGAACTTGCGGGAGGATATGGTGTTCGATCTACCCTCCAGCGGTGGTCACGATCTCTATCCGGTTTACGGTGACAACGACCGGCTGTGGGTTACCACGGTGGAAGACGTGTATCAGTTCAACACCCGCACTGGGGAATTTTCCACTGCCTTCGATGCTTACGGAACTATCTCCGCCGCCAACATCAAGGCGGTGGGCAATCAGCCCTACTCCGGCACCATCGTCCGGGCCATTCCCAATGGTACTCAGACTACATGGAACACTAACACCGTGGAGTTGTTCATTCCGGACGGAAAGGGCTCCTACACCTCCGAAACCCGGGTACACAGCCGCGATGCCTATTACAAGGCTCGGGTGTGGTATTACAAATATCAGTGATTTTTTCCTTGTAAGCTGAATGCCGTGATCAGGTGGATAAATGCCCTTGAAATCCGCCATTCGGGGCCATTGCCTTGACGACGTATCAAAAAAGCGCTGTTTTAAAGTAAAAAGACGCACCGGGCCGAGGATACATTTTAATGTATCCTCGGCCTTATACTTATTTTAGTCAAGCTCGAAAGGTACGCTGCAGTCACCACATACCACGTTGACCTCCCGTGTCGCCCGGATAATGATGCCGCATTCCGGGCAGACATATTTGATACGGCGGTTCTTGTTGGTCTGGCGGCATCCCTTTACGGTTGTCGTTTTCGTTTCTTCGCCTTCGTCGCCGGTGGTCGTGGTGATTTGCAGGAGCGTCTTGCCGCTGACGCTGCGCCACTCCGCTTAAAACTCAATATTCCTACATAGGGGCTTTTTTGTGCCGTCCGCACAATTTAGAGCTGTTCAAATCATAGAGATGGGACATTTCGTGGATCATAGTGACCGCCGCTCCGAAGATGGGCCGGTCGATGTACTCGGCACAAATATTGATTTCCCGGTATGTCTTGTTTTCATGGTTCCAGATTTCATATACACTGCACCAGCCATAGGCTGCGTGCCTGCCGTCCGGCGATACCGTGATGGCTGGACGGGCCAATTTCCCATTGTATAAGTACTAGTTGAACCGATCAAACATTTTCTCGGTTTTCTTTACGATTTCAGATATTTGCAGTATGATTGCGTTCACCTTAAAACATATGGTTGATGTGATAGGCACTACGGGTGAAAAAGCAAGGCTTAAATCAAAAATTTTACCTTGTTTCTGAAGAAATTTTCCGTTAGGAAACCCATTGGTGTCATAATAAAAATGAAAGAAGGGAATGCTAAAAGAAAAGGGAGGAAATGGTATATGATTGAATTGAATTTTACAGATGCCATTTTGCAATTTGAGCAGTATCTGAAAGAAGAAGAAAAGAGCGAGGCGACCATTGAAAAGTATCTGCGGGATGTTCGCACTTTTGCAGAGTATCTGGCTGGCAGACCGATAGAAAAAGCGGAAATTATCAGCTATAAAGAGTATTTGACAAACCACTACGCTCCGGCCAGCGTCAATTCTATGTTGGTGGCATTGAACGGCTTTCTGCGCTTTTCGGGGCTGTCGTCGTATTGTGTTAAAATTCTCAAAATCCAGCGACAGATTTTTTATGAGGAAGATAAAGAACTGACAAAAGAAGAGTACCGCCGATTAGTCCGTGCAGCAGAACACACCCAACTCTCCTATGTGATCCAGACCATCTGCGGCACCGGTATCCGCGTTTCGGAGCTGCGATATATCACCGTGGAAGCTGTACGAGCTGGGAAGGCTGTCGTCAATTGTAAAAATAAGACGCGGGTGATTTTCATCCCCGCGCCGTTACAAAAGCTATTAAATAAATATATAAAAAAATCCGGCATACAAGCCGGAAGCGTGTTTGTGGGTAAGAACGGAAAGCCGCTGGATCGCAGCAGTATCTGGCGGCGAATGAAAGCGTTGTGCGCCAAAGCCGGAGTATCTCCCATTAAGGTTTTCCCGCATAATCTGCGCCATCTTTTCGCACGGACGTTTTACAGCATAGAAAAGGACATTGTCCGGCTGGCTGATTTGTTAGGCCACAGCAGTATTAACACCACCCGGATTTATACCATTGAAACCGGCAGACAGCATATCCATTATCTGGAACGGGTACAGACGATGTTGCTCACATAATGTGGATTATGTGGAAAGCTGTTTGGGTTTATTATATCAGAAAAGTTCAGGCTTTTCAAGGATGGCTTTTACATAATGTGGATTATGTGGTTATGAACGAAAGCTTCAAACCTGCATATACACTAATATGATACCATAGAGAGTCCTTTTTTTCAATACCTTTTTCAGAAAAGGCGCAAAAATCAGTGTACGTTTGTCAATGATGTGAGACTGGAAAAAGAAGAAAGAGTTACGTTCTTCT
>CAJJLZ010000034.1 GCA_905192745.1 uncultured Oscillospiraceae bacterium | reverse complement strand
AAGGTGCTCACTTTTTTGGGGCCCTTTTGCTCACATTTTCGTTTGACAAACACACCGCTGACGGTCTTTCCATTTCCATCAAAAATACCATTATATGTGTTATAATAATTTCCAATCGGTGTCCACTGTCTGAATGTATTTGCACTTTCTGCATTCAGCTTTCCCTCCGAAGTCAACACATTATCATTTACCTTGATATCCGCTGTGAGAACAGCATTTGCATAGCGATAGTCGCTGTTCTTGTTAATCACCATATAAGCAAACCAATAAAGCTGTCCTGCGTTTTCAATAGCATAGTAGCCGCTGTGGGTAGCGTTCAAATTCGAATAGTGTGTTTCGCTTACCTTTTGCGGTTCCTCGTATCCGCCGCACACCGAGCAAAAACCGTTGTCGTAGTTATGTTCCGGCTTCGAGTCATTAAGTGGTGTATTTGCATAAGTCATTTCAGTATCCGCACAGCTTTTATAACCACCGTAAACAGTGCCGTGAGTGCTATCGAGAACGGGGTAAGAATCACCGTTTGTGCCGAGTGTTTGATACCACGCTTGCGTACCGTCGGTCACATCGTTATTCAAGAGGTATGTAACCTCGCCGCTCTTAAATTGCTCGGCTGTTTTTCCTGTTGCGTAGCTGTCAGTTGCTGTGCTGTCAAGGTAGTAGCAGTTTGTGATTGTGTTCTCATATGAATTACCGCACACGCCACCGATATAATAAGAAGAAGAACCACTTACACTGCCTGCATTATAGCAGTTTGTGATTTTGGCATATATTGTTATCTCACCGCACACGCCACCGACACGAGCATAGCCACTTACAGTGCCTGTATTATAGCAGTTTGTGATTGTGCCAGAGTATAATTGACCGCACACGCCACCGACATAGCGGTCGCCTTTAACATCACCGCTAACACCAAGGTTTTGAATTGTACCTTCATTATAACCAAACAAGCCTTGGTATTCGTCTGTACTGTTGATGTAAAGATTTTTAACCTCGTATCCGTTGCCATCAAATGTGCCGGAAAATTGATTTGTTTTGTTTCCGATCGGTGTCCAGTTGACTTCAGCGCCGTTGATATTAGCACCGCAAATGCCGGACAAATCAATGTCATTCATCAGCTTGCCGTTGATAGATGTGCTGCCGCTGTTGACTTGCTCTGCAAACCACTTAAGCTGATCTGCGTTATAAATTTGATAATAGCCTTCAAGTTCAGTAGGCTCACCTTCCGCCGCAAATACCGTGGTCGGCAGCATACCGACCAGCATTACAAAGGCTAAAACAAGGCTTAACACCCTGTACTTTGCTTTGTAAAAATTTTTAAAATTCTGCTTCATCTAATCTTCTCCCTTCCGTTCAGCAGGTTTTATATCATCAGACAAATGTTTTGAGTTTGTCCGTTTTCGGTTCCTTTTCCGTTTTCGTTTTCGTTTTCTGACAAGCATAACAGTTTGAGCAACAGAATACAAAAGCGCCAGCCAAAAGGCAATGGCAAACATTGTTGCCGCAGCAAAGTAATCTTGTCGTGGAAAAATAATCATCAACGCAACAAGTATTATCATGATTGCAATGCCGACAAGCAATCGGTAACTTCTTTTCATCGCAGGCTTCCTTCTTTCAAAAAGCAAAAAGGCACCTGCCTACGCAAAAATGCGTACAGATGCCCAACGAGTATTAAATACGAATATTTTAGGGCGCAGAAAAGGAACAGCCCTACCGAATGGCAGACTGCGGTTTGCGTTGCGTTAAGAATTGTAATCAGTCTGCTCATTCCTCGTCAAGCCCCTTTCCGTAAATTTTTTGCCGTAAGTTTGTAAAAATGGGTATAGTTATCCCTACCTATAAATATACAAACATAGTATAGCACAAAAAGGCTCAAAGGTCAATATATTTCTGCAATTTTGAAGGCTTTTTAAGTAAAAAAAGTTATCGGTGCTTTTCAATTGCATAAAGCTCAATTTTAACTTCAATATCAATCTTGACTTTTAATACAGTCTGTGTTACTATTTAACTATGAAGATAAAAAAGCAGAGGATGGAGAAGCTATGCAGGACCGTGTGGATCAATTTTTTGAAAAGAACGGCATAAAAATCGAAGATATTTTGTATGTATATCACGCCAAAAAGCACACCTGTGTTATGACGACAAGCGGAACGCTCTATGAGATGACCGCACCGTTAAAGGAGGTTACGGTAAAGCTGCCCGAAAGTGATTTTTGGAATATTCAAAAGGGCGTTTATGTGGCAAAGCGGCATATTGCCGACATTGACCGCAAACACAATTATATTATGACCGACGGCAAGGTGTTTGAAGGACGCCACCGCACACCCGGCGAACACAACCTGCACCACAAGGAGCTGTTTGGGGACTATCCGCCCCAAAACCGCACAAAGGCGCAAAAGGAGAAGGACTTTTTGGAACGCAAGCTGCCCGTTCTCACTATGCTGGAGCGCTGTAAAGTGATGGACGACGCACCCGTTGCCTTTTGTGTGATTGAGCTGGTATTCCTTGAGGACGGCAGAGGGATTGACTTTGTGTTCCGCTACTGCAACAAGGAAATGGCGGTTTTAGAGGGCGTTTCGGTTGAGGAAATGATAGACCGTTCCTTTTACGAGGTGTTCCCAAACGGCGACAAAAAGTGGATTATCCCTTACGCCGAGGTAGCATTAAACGGCACAAAGCAGATTATCCGTGATTACAGTCCGGAGGTTGACAAGAACCTGATTATCCGTTGTTTTCAGCCCGAAAAAGGCTTCTGCGCCTGTATTTTGACGAATGAATAAACAACACGCAAATTGAATATACAATAAATCAAAGCCCCGTGAGGAAAACAGAAATTCTGCAATCCCACGGAGCTTTTTCTATTTCACCAGCTTGTCAATATCCCTTGCTTTCAAATAATCCCGCATTTTATCTATCGCCCGTCTGTAAATTCTGTCAGCGGTTGCTTGTGAGGATAGCATATGATCGTAGGCGATGTCTATAAACGCCTGCTTTTCAAAGGGTGTCTTTTTCGGCTCACCGTATTCGTCAAGATTGTCTTTATCGGCATAGCTTGTACTCCAACATTCACGGCAAAAGCCAAGATGTGCCGAAACCATAGCTTTTTCACGGTAATCAAGCCTTTGATACGCTTCCCGAAGACCGTCATATATCATTTTCCGTATCAGCAGCTTATACGGCTCGAAGGAACAGTCGGGTGCAACTTCTTCGGCGCTTTCCTCGCTGTCCTCATCGGCATATCGGCGGTAAAAGTCAATGAACTGCATATTGCGTAGTCCCGACTGCAATATTTCCATTGTTGTTTCATCGGAACGGCTGATTTCGTTTGAAATAAGCTCTATCGTTTCGGCATCGGTTTTACCACCGTATTTTTCAAAGAGCGCCATTGCCTTGCGAAGCGTTAAATATTCATCATCGCTCTGCACCGTAAAGCCTGTCCGCACGGTGCGAATATAGTTATGGATTTCCTCTTGCATGATACGGGTTTTGAATATAATAAACGGAACAGTATTATCCGTGTATTCCTGCAAGGCTTTGAAGATACCAAGCACACACGCTTCCTTGATGTCAAGAAAATGCCCCTGCATGGCATACTTTTGTGCCGTATCTATAGCAATGGTGTTTAGCTTCGGCTCGTAATAATGCAGAAACCAAGATAAATACTTATCGTCTTTTTCGGCAAGGTATAAATCAATATACTCTTGCAGATCGTCTTTCTTCGGCGGTGCCGGAGTCAGACGGTAGATATACAATTCTTTTTGCCATTCCTTCACGGCACTCACCCCTTTCGGCTCAATAAGGGGCATAGCCCCGTCATTCAACGTTCCGGTGGTGGATTGCACCACCACTGGAAAAAGTGAGTGGAACCCGCCGCCTATAGAGTCGGGGGACATCTCACTTTTAGTTATTTTTGTCTTAAAATCTTGTCTGTATCGGCATACAGCTTTTCTCTTGCCATATCTACGGCATATTGCTTTCCCGCATAGGCTTCTTCTTCGAATGCCCTTCGCTTATGGGCGACGGCAAGCTCCTTTGCGGCATTTGCAAATTTTTCTGTTATCGTGCCACGTCCACGCTCTACACGAATAGCGGAACAGCGGCGGTTATACAGGCTTGTTATCGGATCATTCTCCGCACGCTCCTTGCGGTTTATAGCGGCGGCATATTTACGGCAAGTGGTTTTCTTGCCCCTTAGCTCATACGGGGACACACCCGTACAGTACCGCTGACGGCGGGCAGATGTCATAAGGAAATACTTTTTACAGATTTCACATTGTCTTGGATAATGCCCGCAGTGCAGACCTTCAAAAAAGTCGGTTAATATGAAACTGTAATAGTTTTCAAAATATAGACGTCTTGCAACGGTCGCAGTTTTGCTTCGCCCGGACTTCTTAATTCCCACATATTCTGTTTTTACCGAAAATTCAGATTTTCCGAAAACATCTAACGCTATAGGCAATAGGTGTTCCTCGTCCAAACGGGTGGCTTCATCCACTCGCTCAATGAATTTTCGTAATTTCTCATATGCGTTTCGCATATCATTTGTGAGATTATCGTAAAAGCGTAGTGTAGCGAAAACACCTTCAAGCAATGCGGCGGAGTCAGCGAAAAACTGCTCGTCGTACTCACTTGGCAGATTGTCAAAAAGGATATTGTCATCATCCATACGCTGAACGGCGGCTTTGCGATAAAAATATTCCTTTATCTGTTCTCCGTTTCCTCGGCTGAAAAGCTCTGCCACTCTGTTGCGTTCAGTATTTGTATCAAGCATAGTGAATGGCTGAAGCCACGGTAATGCCTTAAATAAATTGACAGTTCTTTCGCCTGCTTCCACAAACTCGTCTACATTGATATATCCCGTATTCAGTTTTCTTTGAATAAAGAGGTTATCCGTTGTAAAGACGGCAATACGGGCGGCGGTATCGTCTTTGTAATATTGATTGAGTAGATATGTGGCAAATATCCCTGCCTGATATACCTTGCCGACGATAAGCACTCTGCCGTCACGGTAATCAGCGTGAAAATATTGTACTTTTTCCTTCAATATCCTCGACCTCCATTATAATTCTAACATAAGGCAAGTCCCAAAAACCGTACAATTAAATTTTTTTAAAAAATCAAGAAAAATTTTTGAGAAAGTGTGTTTTGAAACTATGACTTTTTAATAAGTATATCATAAAAGTGGCGTAAATACAATGCTTTCAGCGTGTTGCGTTTATTGTTTTTACCTTGTTGCTACGTTCGATATAAAAATCGCCTTGCTCGGTATTATATAAGTGAGGGAGCGAAAACCTCACAAATACAACGGGCTTTGCCGTCGGGAAACCGGCGGCTTTTTTATTGCCCGAAAAAGAAAGGAGAAAAAACTATGGTAATGAAGATTACCCCCAGACAGGCAAAAGAAGTCAACCGTCTTGTGTCAGAGCGCTGTGCCAACTGTGACGAGGACGGCAACTGCCTGTTGCTTGATGATGGCGAAAGTCACCGCTGTGTGCAGCTTATTTCTGTTTACGGTATTTACTGCAATTATTTTAAGAACGTGGTACTGCCGAGCGACAGAGATTTGCTGCACGAAATTCAAAGGCACAACAAGAAGAAAAATGAAAGGAATTGAGGATTATGAGAAAATTTGAAAACAAAATGATTATCGGTATCGACCACGGCTACGGGAATATGAAAACGGCGAACTGCTGTTTTAAGACCGGCGTAATGGTAAGCGATACCGAACCTATCTTTGTGAGCGATTTGCTTGTATGGAACAATAAATACTATTCCATCGGTGTCGGTCATAAGGAATTTACGGCGGACAAGTTTACTGATGAGGACTATTACGTTCTCACCCTCGCCGCCATTGCTCGTGAGCTTCACAGAGAAAATATTACCTCTGCCGATGTTCACATCGCCGCAGGCTTACCGCTCACTTGGGTAAGCGAGCAGAAAGCGGACTTTAAGAAATATCTGCTTCAGAACAAAAAGGTATCCTTTGTGTTTCGGAACGTGGAATACAATATCCGCATTGTCGGTGCAGATGTGTTTCCGCAGGGCTTTGCTGCCGTTGCAGATAAGCTAAATCAGTTCGGCGGCGTTAGTATGCTCTGCGACATCGGAAACGGCACGATGAATCTGCTTCGTATTGCCAACAAAAAGCCGGACGCACAGAATATGTTTACCGAGAAATACGGAACGCACCAATGCTCATTGCTTATTCGTGAGCAGATGATGAAGGCACACCACGCTACACTTGCTGATGAAAGCATAACGGAAATTCTCAAAAAGGGTACTGCGGATATTGATGCGGATTATCTCAAAACCGTAACCGAAACCGCAAGGCAGTACACCGAAGGAATATTCCGCAGACTCCGTGAGCGTGAGTACGATCCGAAGCTGATGAAGCTCTATGTGGTCGGCGGCGGTGGTTGTCTGATCCGTAACTTTGCCGATTATGATAAATCCCGTGTGTATATCGAAAGCGATATATGCGCTACGGCAAAGGGCTATGAGTATATGGCGTATATTTCGCTCGGTAGAAACGGCGGTGCGAAATGAGTGTTAGGAATGTAAAAATCCGCTTTAATATGAACAAGGAAAATGACCGCAAGGCGTATGAGTATCTGCAAAATGCAGAGCTTTCATACAGCAAGGCGGTCATTTCTGCTGTCTGCGGATATTTGGAACTCTCCGAGAGCAAAGCCTCCGAAGACGCTTTCTTTGAAAGGATCATTACAACCATCCGAGAGGAAGCCGCTAAAATCAATCCACTCGGAGGGCTTTTACAGTTTGTGCAGACACCTTCTGCACAAACGCCGCCCACCGAAAAGGAGGATACCGAAGCAATGCTCGATTTTATCGACAGCTTTTAAGGGACACTTATCCCTGCTTTTGACGGTACTGTGACAGCAATTTTGGAAGGAATTGTCCCCGCTATATCCGTATGTTCCACTTTTTCGCAATACTGACGGCACTCTCTTAAAGAGTGCCGCCAATACCGCAGAAAAATGGAACTAACCAAAAGATTTGCACTAACCCAAAGAGAAAACTATACCTGTGAGCTTCGCTCCCTCACGGCGCAAGTCACGGAGAAGGCAGACAGATACACCCATACGGTGTGTCTTACACCGTATCAAGCAGGGAACTTGTACGGCAAGTTCCAAATAAACAGTAAGCGTTTCCGCCTACTGTTTACCTTTAGGGGATGTCTCGCCTGCCGGCTCGGTCAGTGCTTCTGCTCCGCAGAGGTGTCCACCGGACACCCGCACCCCCTAATACCTCTGCTGTCACAGAAATGTTAAAATCATATTCGCCTATTCCCATTGACAAACGGTCGGTATACCGATATAATATAATAAAGGAAAGGGTGGTGCAAATGAATTTACAAGAATATATTGACAGCCGAAATATAACCAAATACCATTTATCACAAATCAGTGGTGTTCCCAAAACAACCGTTATTGATATTTGCTCCGGTAAAAGCTCTTTGCAAAAATGCTCTGCCCGCACGGTGCAGCAGCTTGCAAGGGCGCTTGATTGCACAATGGAATATATTATGTCTTTGGATACGATAGATACAGGGTATGACAAGGAAACGGGATTACCCAAAAGCAAAAAGTATCTTGAATGCGGTCTGCCGCCGTATCTGCAATCCTCTTTGGAAAACATGATTGCTTCTTGGAAAATTGTAGACAGCGGCAAAAAGGATTACCATTGGGATATGTACTGGAGCGAACTGAACGCAGATATTAACTCTGCCGAAGTTGGGCAGGAAATATCTACGGAACAAGCGTGGTATTTGCGTGAAAACTATTTAAGAATGAAACGAGGTGATTAACCGATGATTGATTTTACTAATCTTCCCGTTCGTAACAAAACCTATGCAGGCGCAAACGGCAGTAAGATTTCCGTACTATATAATGATGAATTGTATATGCTGAAATTCCCCGCTGTTCCTGCTATCAACAAGCAAATGAGTTATGCGAACGGTTGTGTATCGGAATATCTTGGATGCCATATTTTTGAAAGTATCGGTATTCCGGTTCAAAAGACTTTGCTTGGAACTTATACCAAAAACGGAAAGCAAAAAATCGTTGTAGCCTGCAAGGACTTCACCGCAGGCGGATTGGTTCTTCAGGACTTTGCTTCCTTAAAGAATACAATTATTGATTCCGCCCACAACGGTTATGGCACAGAACTTAGCGATATTGAAAAGACCTTAGAGGAACAAACCGCCATTGATCCCCAAATACTGACCGAGTGGTTTTGGGATATGTTCATTGTCGATGCCTTAATCGGAAACTGGGACAGACACAACGGTAACTGGGGTTTTCTTTACAACACCGTTACCGATGAAATTTCTCTTGCCCCCGTTTACGATTGTGGCAGTTGCCTGTTCCCTCAAGCTGACGAGGAAATTATGCAAAAGACTTTGGATGATCCTGCCGAGCGTGAAATCCGTATCTTTGAAAGACCGCTTTCGGGTATAAAAACTAACGGGCAGAAAATTCAATATTTTAAGTTTATTTCTTCTTTAGAGAACAAAGATTGCAACAAGGCATTAAAGCGAATATTGCCTAAAATTGATATAGAAAAGATTTATAAGATCGTAGATGAAACGCCTTTTATTTCCGAATTGCAGAAAGAATTTTACAAAACGATGCTTCGGGAACGAAAGGAAAGGATTTTAGATTTTTCTTATCAAAAACTTCGTAAGCGTGAGCGTTCCAAAAATCAGGAGCGATAAAACAGAGTAACAACCAAATATCAGCAACCGAGCCGATGGGAATGATCTCATCGGCTTTTTTGCATCCATTTTCAGAATGAAAGGACTGATGTTATGAACCGAAACCCAAAAGAAAAGCTTTCCCGAATTGAGATACGGGCAAAGCCGAAGGATAAGGACAAAATCAAAAGGCTGGCGGCGAAATGCAATCTCTCTGTCAGCGAATATATGGTGCAAAGGGCATTAGGTTATGAGCCGAGAACGGTTCTTCCCGATGCCTTTTATCGTTTTTACAGCAAGCTTTGCGATGCGACCAACGAGCTGAAAGAAACGGTTACGCCCGAAACGGAAGCAAGGCTTGTTGAGCTTACGGAATATATTCATTCCACGCTGCTTTTGCCGTATAAAGAAACACCGGAGGAAATACAGAAAAGAACGGAGGAAATAGAAGAATGGCTACAACAGGATTCTGGCCTGTAAAGAGCCGACTCAAGGAAGTGATTGCCTATGCGAATAATCCGAACAAAACCACTGACAAAAGATTTTTGGATGCTGACCTTGCCGCCGCTTTGAAATACGCCGAAAACGACAGCAAGACCGACCGCAAAATGTATGTTACCGGAATTAACTGCCTAACCGAAAAAGCATACGAGCAGATGATGGCAACCAAACTGCGGTACGGTAAGCTGGGTGGCAATGTAGCTTATCACGGGTATCAGAGTTTTGTATCTGGCGAGGTTACACCCGAAGAAGCACACCAAATCGGTATGGAAACGGCAAGGCGTATGTGGGGCGCCGATTACGAAATTGTCGTTACCACCCATCTTAATACCGATAACGTTCACAATCATATTGTTGTAAACTCGGTATCCTTTAAGACAGGCAGAAAGTTTGAAAACCATATCTCCGACCATTACAAACTCCGAGAAATCTCAGACAGAGTTTGTGCGGAACGGAACAAGAGCGTATTGCCGCCGAGCAGGTTTTCAGGCAGCCGCAAGAAGGAATATTGGGTTCACAAAAGCGGCGGCAGGACGCACCGAGATGTTCTGCGGCTGGATGTGGAGGAAGCCGCTTCTAAATGCGGCAGCTTCCGAGAGTTTGAGTATTACCTCAAATGCCTTGGTTACCGCTTTGAACGGGACTTTCGCTATGAACACCCCTCCGTTATTGCTGACGGCTGGAAAAGACCTATCCGCATAGACAGTCTTGGAGAAAAATACAGTCGAGAGAATATGCGTGAGCGTTTGGTTGCCAATCAGTACAAGCCGGAGCTTTATGCCATTCAGCCGCCGAAGTATAAACGGACGCCGCTGCTCATTATGGAATATGAATTGCGGCGGTTGGAACGAATGGACACGGTACAGCTACTATTTGAGATATTTATCGAGCTGTTGAAGCTATGCACCGGCAACAATTTTGAGCAGCAGCGCAGCCGACCTCTATCCCCAACGATGCGAGCCGAAGTGGAAAAATTGGATAAATACTTGGAAGAATACAAGCTCCTTTGCGACGGAAACATCGAGTCGTTAGAGGGGCTTGTTTCATTTAATGACAATCTTTCTTCGCAAATCGCCGCATTGGAGCAGGAACGATATGCGGTGCGGTTAAAGATACGCCGAGCGAAAACGCCCGAAGAAGATACCGCTTTGAAGGCAAAAGCCAAAGAAATCACCGAGCAAATCACACCCCTACGAAAGCAGAAAAACATTGTAAGCCGCATTGAGGAGCGTATTCCCAAAATGCAGGAGCTTCTCAGTCAGGAACGCAATATCGAGATGAAACGAAACAATTTAATCAAGAAAAAAGAAAGGAATTATGAACGATGAAGAACACAAAGAAAATCATTGCTATCAGCAATTTACACCCCTTTGAGGGACACCCATATAAAGTGATTGACAATGAGGAAATGGAAGCCTTAACCGAAAGCATAAAGCAAAACGGTATTGTTTCACCCATAATTGTCAGACCGCTTGAAAACACCGATGACCAATTTGAAGTCATCTCAGGACACAGACGGTTATATGCAGCGCAAAAGGCAGGACTTACCGAAGTTTCTGCCTTAATTTATACCATTGACCGTGACGCCGCCGCTATTTTGCTTGTGGACAGCAATCTGCACCGTGAGCATATTCTGCCATCTGAAAAGGCGTTTGCTTACAAGATGAAGGCAGATGCTTTAAGCCATAAAGGTTGGCGAACAGATTTAACTTCGGGACAACTTGTCCCGAAGTCCGATGATAACCGGACTACCGCACAAATAGGTGCGGATATGGGAGATAGTTATAAAACTGTTCAGCGCTATATCCGCTTAACCAACCTTATCCCCGAAATTCTGCAATATGTAGATGACGGGCGTATATCCTTTACTCCCGCCGTTGAGCTTTCTTTTCTCAATGAGCAGGAGCAGTATGACCTTTTGGAGCAAATCGAACTGAACGATTGCACCCCGTCGCTTTCTCAGGCTTGCCGCTTTAAGAAAATGAGCCAAGCAGAAGGCTTAACACCTGAATATATTGCAGAGGTTATGTCGGAGGAAAAGGCAAATCAGCGAGAGATGTTCAAGCTCCCGATGGAGCGTATTCGTAAATTTATTCCAAACGCCAACGCAAAGCAAACGGAGGATTTTGTGCTTAAAGCCTGCGAGCATTACCGCAAGTTTTTAATCCGTCAGCGAGAGCGAGATGAAAGGTAAGGTGAAGAATATGAAGAATACCGAAGTATTGTTTGACACAAAGGCGGTGTACGTAATTCCGCCTGAACCCATAGATGAAAACGAACCTATCTGCCTCGTGGATTATATGATACCACGCAGTAACGAGTGTGTATTAGATTACAGTAAGGTTCGCCGTTTTGGTGAAGATACCTTTACTATGAAAATCGGCGGTACGACCTATGAGGTGTCCACCCATTTCAATTCCAATGGCAGAGAGTGCGTTTTTGAGCAATTTAAGGAACTGATATTATCCGAGCATTTATTGTAATGCTCACACAATGGAAAAAGACGATCGGGCATTGTAAAATATAACTACCTTTTGCAATGTCCGGTTGTCGGAAAGGAGATTATGCAAATGACAACTGCAAATTATATTAACGGACAAAATTTAGATATAAACGACGAGCTGATTACTGCCCTTTATTGTCGTCTTTCTGTTGAGGATATTAAGGATGACAAGGACAAAAAGCGCAAAGGCAAAGAGGACGAGTCAAACAGCATCAGCAATCAAAAGCAGATTTTACTTGGCTACTGTAAAAAACACGGCTACAAAAATACGATGTTTTTCGTGGATGACGGAATCTCCGGCACGAGCTTTGACAGAAGCGATTTTAACCGTATGCAGAGGATGGTAGAGGAAGGTAAGATTTGCAGAATTATTGTAAAAGACCTGTCCCGCTTTGGTCGTGAGCAGGTGGAAGCAGGCAGACTCACCCAAATAGTTTACCCGTCGCTCGGTGTTACCTTTATTTCCATTCAGGAAAATGTGAACAGCACAACGGGCGAAGGTATGGAAATGCTCCCATTTTATAATATATTCAACGAATGGTACGCAGCGCAGACCTCCAAGAAAATCCGTGCTGTATGGCAATCTAAAGCAGATAACGGCAAGCGCATTTCTTCTACTGTTCCTTACGGTTATGTAAGGGATGCAGAGGACAGGGAAAAGTGGCTGATTGACGAACCTGCGGCGGCAATCGTGCGAAAGATATACGAACTATGCCTTGCAGGGCGTGGTCCGTCACAGATCGCACGGCAACTTGAGAACGAGCGTGTGTTAGTGCCGTCTGCCTATTATGAATCGGTTGGAAGAAAGCACTCACAAAAAGTGCCGCTTAATCCGTATAATTGGGATCAAGCAACTGTGGTGGGCATTTTGGAAAACAGACAGTACACGGGCTGTGCCGTCAATTTCAAAAGCACTACCGTCAGCTATAAGGTTCACAAGGTTATTCATAACCCCATTGACCAACAGCAGATAATCCCAAATATGCAGGATCCAATCATCAGCGAAGAAGTCTGGTTGAGAGTTCAGGAGCTTCGTTCCAATCGCCGCCGCAATACTGCAACGGGCAGAACGAGTTTGTTTTCGGGTTTGGTGTTCTGTCCTGATTGTGGAGCAAAACTGCATTTCTGTGCCGCAAAGAGCTTAAAGCCAAATCAAGAGTTTTTCCGCTGTGCCAATTATAAAGACGGCAGAGGAACCTGTACCATTCACTATATTCGCAATGCGGCGCTTGAAAAGATTGTGCTTGAAGCAGTCAGCAGTATGGCAGACTTTGTCCGCTGTCACGAAAGCATATTTCTTTATATGATAGCGAAGAAAAACAAGGCAATGCAAAAAGCCGAGTTTGAAAGGCTGAAAAAGACAGTTGCTGACAGTAAGGTTCGTTTAGGAGAATTGGACAAGCTGATGGCGAAGCTATATGAGGATAATGTTCTCGGTCGAGTTAATGACGATTTCTTTCAGAAGATGATGAAAAATTACGAGCGAGAACAGAAGGAACTCACTGCCATTATTTCCGATGGTGAAAAAGTGCTGCAGTCCACCGAACAGAAAACTGCTGATACAAGGCTTTTAATTCGCACCTTCAGAGAAATGACCGATATAACCGAATTAACGCCGATTGTTGTGAATAAGCTGATTGAACGCATTGAAGTTCACAACAACGACAAATCCAGCGGTCATTGCTATGTAAAAGTGGATATTTATTTTACGGGTGTAGGTATGATTTCAATTCCTACTGCCGAAGAACTTCTTGCTATGATGGAAGATATACGGAAAAATCCTGATGAATATCGTCTTTCCGCATAGCAAAAGGAAACGGTGCAGCCCCTCACGGGGTTACACCGTACCTTACATAAAATACTTCCTTACGTGGTCTGTCCATAGGAGCGGCCTGTGTTACGGTTGAGCTGACGAGACAAAACCGGTCAAGTCGGCCCCCAGTGCAGCAATGGGATGTACGCTCACGGTGTCATTGAAGCGCGGCAGTTCGTCTTGGGATGTAGAGTTGGAAAATTACGCTTTTGGCGGATAACAAGTCCGCAAACAGACACTCGGGCAAATAGTACCTTAAAAGGACAAACGGCCGCCAGCTTTCTGGCGGCCGTTTGACTTTTGAGAAAAGTTTGCGCCTTCTACGCCTTCTATGCCTTCAGCGTAAAGAGGTCCTTCAGCTTCAGACGGGAGCCGTAATGCAGCACCGAAGCGGAATAGAGCCGAACCGATACGGCGGCCACCAGAACAATCCCAACCAGCAGGAGAAGGATCGAGATTAGAATATCGCCGGCCGCGACCGTTTCATTCAGCAGCCGGAAGGGCATAATGAAAGGGGAAGTGAAGGGGATGTAGGTCATGATCCGTTTCATCCCGCCGTCCGGCATCAGCATCGTCATATAGGCGGCATAGAAGGAAATGAGGCTAATCAGCACCGCCGGCATCATGGCGGAATTGAGATCCTCCGTCCGGCTGACGGTCGCGCCGCAAACCGAATTAATCATGGCGTACAGCGCGTAGCCCAGCAGAAAATACAGCAGGATCAGCAGACCGGAGCTGAGGGTGAAGGAGGACAGGGCGAGCGGCATCCCGCCGATAGTAAATCCGGCGGGTACCATCAGCTGGAAGCAGGCCGCCCCCACGATCAGGAAAAGGGAGAGCTGCAGCAGCCCCAGCGCGCCCATCGCCAGACATTTCCCCAGCAGAATATGGGACGGCTTGGCCGAGATGACCAGTGTTTCCATCACGCGGGAGGTTTTTTCGGAGGCGACCGACATCGCCACCCCGTAGCCGTAATAATAAACCGCGAAGAACATGATCGCCACCAGTACGATCCCCAGCAGATAGCCGGAAAGGTCCATCTTACCGACCGTCACCGGCTCCAGCGGCAGGTCGGACAGCGCGATCCGGGCGATATCCTCCGATACGCCGGCTCCGGCCAGCGCGCCCGAGACGTAAGCGGCGCGGAGCGTCTCCGATACCGTGGCGGAGGAGAGGCCGCTCATGAAATCCGACGCGTACAGCCGGATATAGGGCAGGCCGTCCTCCCCGGCGGTAATCTCGATCATGCTGAGGCTTTTGTCGTTTTCAATCTCCTGCCGGTAATGATCGGCCGACGCGGCGTCGCCGTCCCGGAATTCCACCGAGGGCAGGGCGGCGGCGAGCGCTTCCTTCGCGCCGGGAATGCGGTTTCCCGCATCGATCAGGTAACAGGCGGAGGTTTTTTCCACCGTGGAGGGATCGGCCGCGCCCGGCGCGGCCGCGTCGTTTTCTCCGCCGCCCGTGAGCGCGGGGATGGCGCAGGCGGCCACGATAAGGACGAGAACCAGAACGGTGGTGAGGATAAACGCTTTTTTGCGGACGTTATCCTTTAGAGTGAACAGAAACACGATGCCGATGTCTTTCATTGTGCTGCCCCCACTTTCTCCACAAAAATTTCATGCAGCGAGGGTTCGCGGATTTCGAACCGGTCGGGATACACGCCCGCCGCTACCAGATCGGACAGAAAAGCATGGGCCGGTTCGTCCCCGTTGATTTTGAACTCGTATCCCTCCGCCGTTTTCTCCAGCAGCCGCAGCCCGTGTTTTTCCGCGAGCGGCAGCACGTCCTGCCCGCAGATCACCGACAGGTTGGTATGGCCGTAGCCCGCTTTGATTTCCCGCAGGTTCCCCTGCAGCACGGTGCGGCCCTGGGTCAGGATGACCAGATCGCGGCAGTATTCCTCCACCGTGGTCATCTGGTGACTGGACATCACGATATACCGCCCGTCCGCGATCAGCTCGGCAAGCACGCTTTTGAATACGTCGGCGTTGATCGGGTCCAATCCGCTGAACGGCTCGTCCAGAAAGACCAGTTCCGGATCGTGAAGGATGGTGGCGATCAGCTGGATTTTTTGCTGGTTGCCCTTGGAGAGCTTTTCGGCGGGCATGTTCCGGTATTCGGTCATTTCCAGCCGCTTCAGCCAGCGGTCGGCCGCGTCGGCCGCCGCCCGGCGGGACATTCCCCGCAGCCGGCCGAAATACACCAATTGGTCAAACACCTTGATTTTCGGATAAATACCGCGTTCCTCCGGCATATAGCCGAAGCGCACGGTACGCCGGTTCAGGGGGCCGCCGTTCCAGGTGATCTCGCCCTCGTCCCGGTCCGTTACCCCGAGAATCATCCGGATGGTGGTGGTCTTTCCCGCGCCGTTGGTGCCGATCAGACCGAAAACGCCCGGTTCGGTCATCGCGAAGCTCAGGTCGTCCACCGCTTTTTTGTCGCCGAAGGATTTGCTGACGTGCCGGACAGATAAACCGTTCGCCGCCGCTGTTGCGGACGCCTCGGTATGGCCGCCTTCCTTTGTGTGTGGTTTTTTCACGCGAACCCCTCCCTTTTTAAATTACAGGCAGTTGAACAGAATGGAAAGAAGTGCGGTTCCGCGCAGCAGGATACCGCCCGAAAACAGCTTTTATGCTTTTTGGCATCGTTATTTTATCACAGATACTGTTGTAAAACAATCAATCTTTTTAAAGAAGGG
The DNA here is from genome assembly GCA_905192745.1 of uncultured Oscillospiraceae bacterium. Taxonomy (GTDB): domain Bacteria; phylum Bacillota; class Clostridia; order Oscillospirales; family Acutalibacteraceae; genus Avimonas. Next base: position 8,920 of record CAJJLZ010000034.1, on the reverse strand, counting down.
AAAACACACCCTGCCGCCGGCATTCGCGGCTCCCACGGTTATCCTGCGGAATTCCCCCTTGTGCTCTCTGCCGGAACATGATAAAGTGAAAAAGACGGCCGTTGTGGGGGCCGGTTCGGGGCGGCCGCCGCTCCGATAATTTATGGAAAGGGGACTTTCGTCCTATGAGCGAATTGATCGAGGTTTTAACACCGTCCGCACTCTTTGAGCCGGGCCGCACCATTGCCGCGCCGCTGCTGGCGTCGGCGGAGTATCCGTGGGAAGCGCTGGCCGGTATCCGGGAATTCATTGAAAAAATCGGTCCGACCCTGCCGGCGGAGGAATACGATTCTCCCCGCCCGGGGGTATGGATTCATAAAACCGCGTCGGTCGCTCCCTCCGCGTTTATCGGGGACGGCGTGATCGTCGGCGCGGGAGCGGAGATCCGGCACTGCGCCTTTATCCGCGGCAGCGCCGTCATAGGGGAGGGCGCGGTGGTCGGCAATTCCACCGAACTGAAAAACGTTATCCTGTCCGATAAGGTGCAGGTGCCCCATTACAATTATGTCGGCGACTCCATTCTCGGGTATAAGGCGCATATGGGCGCGGGATCCATCACCTCCAACGTGAAGAGCGATAAAACGCTGGTTACGGTCGCCTGCAATGGAGATCGGGTGATGACCGGCCTGAAAAAATTCGGCGCGATTCTGGGGGATAACGTCGAGGTGGGATGCGGCTCGGTGCTGAACCCCGGTTCGGTGATCGGTCCCGGCAGCCAGATTTACCCCCTGTCCATGGTGCGCGGCTATGTGCCCGCCGGGAGCATCTACAAGCGGCAGGGCGAGGTGATTTCCAAGCGCTGAGACAAACCGGGAAAAAAGCGGAAAAAGGGAAGCGCCGCGTTTTTACGCAGGCAATCCATGGCTTACCCGATGATATGACTGAAGGGAGAGAACGCCGTCCAGCATTCTCTCCCTTCGGTCATATCAAACGTATAAGCAGACGGCCCGGATCAGCCGGAGGGAGCGGTTTCGGGAACGGCGGGGTCGCGGATAGCGTAGATCCGGTGGTATTCCTTGGTCTCTTCGTCCTTGAGAACCTCCGAGCGGTTGCGGTAGAGCAGCCGGACCAGCGCGTACACATCCACCCAGATTTCGTTGTTTCCCTCTTTCTGGGATTCGTCAAAGATCAGCTGAAGGCCGAAGTGCAGATGGGGCTGGGTGATATTGTTTACGTTTTCCGTCGCGCTGTAGCCGGTTCGCCCGAGATAGCCGATTACGTCGCCCGGCTGTACGACCGAGCCCACCTCCAGCGCTTTGTTATAGGGAAAATTTTTGCGCAGGTGGGCGTAGTAGTAATACCGCTTTTTATCGAAGCTGCGGATGCCGATCCGCCAGCCGCCGTATTGGTTCCAGCCAAGCGCTTCCACCGTGCCGCCCTCCACCGCGATCACGGGCGTGCCGACCGCGCCCATCAGGTCGTGGCCGAGATGCTTGCGTTTGAAGCCGTAATCCCGGCTGCTGCCGAAATCGTCAAAGTCGTTGTAGGGGTAATTCCGGGCGATGGGGGAGAACCCCTTTAAGCCGTAGCGGCTTTCCCAGCGTTTGCCGCCCGCCGCCGTCTCGTCCGCCACTTCGATCTCGTATTCCCCGACCAGACCGCCGAGCACGGCGGAATATGCCTCGTAATAATAGCTGTAATATTTCATATCCTTGGTCAGCTCGCCGATGGTGGCCCCTTTCCGGAGCTTGCCGGCGGTTTCGTCCAGCTTGCTTATTTGAAAACCCTTCCAGTTTCCGCCGTTTCTCGCCGCGGCATAGGCGAGAAGCTCCACCCAGTTGACCGGCGTATCGGTGCCGTGGGAGTCCATATCCAGCTTCAGCGCCCGGTTCAGCGCTTCGTAGGTAACGTTGAAGTCCACCCATTTGATGAATTTTTTCTCAGCGGTTTCACCGGATCCGCTTTCGGCGGTTTTTCCCTCCGCCGGATTGGCGGCAAGCTGCGTATATGCCAGAAGACCGCTCACTGTGAACAGCGCCGCGACCAGCAAACAGGCGGCGGCACGGAGCAGCGTCTTTTTGGTAAGAACGATAAACATGAAAACGACCACGCCTTTCCCCGATGTCCGCCGGGGAGCGTTTCTTTCCGGCGGCAGGAAAGCGCTGAAAAATCCCGTGTCGAAAGGGAAACGGAATGCGTCGGCGCCTCCCTAACTTATATGAGGGGAAAAGTGGCCGCATACCGGCGGGACAGGCCGCGCGGAAAGGTTTTTGAACAGCGCGCGGGACGGACGGTCTCCGTCTGCCCCGCTGCCGAAAAGCCCCGGCGCCGGATATTCTGTCCGGCACCGGGGCGTTTATTGTCTGTAAACAGAGGAAACGGCGGTTTCGCCAATGGGATTATAACATGACAACATTATGAGATTATTCCGCCGCGGCCGCGCGTTCCGCCGCTGCGGATTCCTCCGCCGCGCGGATGGGATGACGTCCCGCCGTCAGGATCAGACCGCCCGTCAGGAACAACAGCATCAGGCTGAGGATACCGATGGACGCCCGTCCCGTCGCCATATAGAAGGCGGAATAAAGGAAGGGGCCGATCACGGCGGCAAACTTACCGAAAATATCGAAAAAGCCGAAATACTCGTTGGAGTGCTTCGCCGGGATCAGCCGCCCGAAGTAGGAGCGGGAAAGGGCCTGAATGCCGCCCTGCACCGTGCCGACCAGCACCGCCATCAGCCAGAAGAGGAGAGAGGACAGGGAAAGCGCCCGGGTATACTCCGCCTGCTTCTCCGCGTTCGAGGCGAAGGCGAGCAGAGTGGGGCGCAGTTCCTCTACCACCGAAACCGCCCGTGACCGCGCTTCGTCCGAGGTAAAGGAATAGTGCGGATTGGACGCGTCCCGAATCCGGGCCAGCGCGTCCCCGATTACCCCGGAGGCGGTTCCGTCCTCCGCAGTCGCGTAAAAGGCGGCGGAACGGTCGGCGGCGGAAAGAGCGTTTTTGCCGTCCTCCCGCAGGTCGTCCAGCACCAGTGCCAGCGCGTCGGAATCCCTGCCCGGTTCAAAGGGGGAGACCTCTTCCGCCGCCGGAATCAGGCTTGCGTATTCCAGCTGATAGGGTTCCACATTCACTCCCATAAAGAAGCCCACGCCGCAGATGCCGAAATATATGGCGATGGCGACGGTAATCATCCGGATTGCTCCAGCCCGCTCCGCCAGCCGGCTGAACAGGATGGAACAGGGAACCGCCACCAGTTGGGTTATCAGCAGAGCGATAATCATCCCGGTGGAGCCCAGCCCCAGCGTCGCGCCGTAGTTAGTGGCAAGGGAGATCACCGTGCCCACCCCGTCGATATAGAAAAAGTAGGCGAGCATGAACAGCAGCAGTCCGCGGTTTTTGCCGATTCTCCGCATGGTGCCGCCCAGATTGCGCAGCGCGCCCCGCGCCAGCTGGAGGGGCGGCGTTTCCACCCCATGCACCTGATGTACGTTCTTCAGAAAGGGAAGGGAGAACAGCGCCCACCAAACACAGGTAATCAGGATGGACGCCTTCACCGCCGTCACGCTGAAGCCGGTCAGCAGCAGAAATATGATGGAGATCACGAAGGGAATGGTGCTTCCGCCGAGATAGCCCATCGCATAGCCCCAGGCGGAGACTTTATCCATCCGTTCCCCGTCGGTCACATCGGTCAAAAAGGAATCGTAAAATACATTGGCGCCGGAAAAGCCGATGTGGGACAGCACATAGCCGATCAGCATCCATTTCCAATCCGCCACAAAGGCGGTCAGCGCGGTAAAGGCCACGCCGAGAACAAGGAAAAAAGTGAAAAAGCGTTTTTTCATTCCATGAGAATCACCGATGGAGCCGAGCAGGGGCGCCAGCACCGCGACCGCGAAGGAAGCAATGGATACGCCGATACCCCACCACTTATCGCCGGCGTCGCCGGCGACGCCGGCGTAATAAATCGGGAAGATGGCGGCCATCATATTGGTGGCGTATACCGAATTGGCCCAGTCGTACAAAATCCAGCTTTTTTCCGTTTTGGTAAAACGGGTGGTTTGGGAACGCGGGGACAACGGCTTCCGATCTCTGTGAGTCATACGGCTTTCCCTGCCTCTCCTGTATTCGAAAAAATAAATTTTCACTGTTTTTATCATTCTCTTTATAGTCTCCCATTTTTTCGGCGACATGTCAATTAGAAGAATGTAAAATCCCGCCGTGAGAAATTTCCGGCGCGCCACGGGGAAAAGCGGCATATGCTAAAACGGGACGTACAAAGGACGGTTTTCCGTTTTTTAAACGGAAGCGTCGTCCCATGCGTCCCGTTTTCAGCGCGAGGGGGGAGCAGGAGGCCTATGAGGGAAAGTGGATCCGTCAAAAGGGTACGGAGCTTTCGGATTCCCGGAATGCGTACCTTCCGGAGCCGGACGAAAACTATGGTTTCATCCATGCTGGCGGCCGCGCTGATGAGTACGGCGCCGATTCTGAATGTCGGCGAGATCACCATCAGCCCGGTCCGCCAACATGTGACGACGGACGCTGTTGAGTTTACCGGAACGCACCCGCGCTTTACCGGCATCGGCGACGCAGCCGCCGGAAAGCGGCTGAATGCGCGGATGGCCGAATGGGAGAAGGAGGCGCTTGCACGGACGAAAGCCGCCGCGGTGACCATGCGGACCGACGACCGGTCGGAGCAATGGAAAGCCGAAGGGGTGTTTTCGTATGAAGTCAAGCGAAACGGCGGCGGAATCGCCAGCCTGCTGTTCAGCGATTATCTTCTGCACGCCGGCGGAGCGAACGGACTGGACACCAAAACCGGTCTGACGTTTTTTACCGTCAGCGGCGAAACGCTGACTTTGCCGGAACTGTTTTCCAACAGTGAAAACGGAATGCGCCGGGTTAACAGAGAGGTGAACCGTCTGCTGGAGGAGCGGGGGCTTATGTCACAGCTTCTTGTCTCCAATCCCCGTGTGGAGGTCGGGCAGCCGTTTTATCTTACCGATACCTGCCTCGTGATTGTGGTGCGGGAGCTGACCTGGTTCCCGCATTCGATGGGTACGGTGGAACTGGAAATCCCGCTGGCGCAGCTTCAGGACTGCCTGCGGGCCGAGCTTCAGCCGTAATCGGAAAAACACGCCGCCGAACGATCCGTTCGGCGGCGTGTTTGCCTGTGAATCCCGGGTGGAAAAGGAGTCCGCCGAGCGGCGGCTTGCTTCCCGTCCGTTTTTTCTGCGGCTCCGGGAAAGACGGGCGGAGCGAACCGGTTGCGGACGAGCTGCTTTTGCGGTAAAATAACGCTGAACGCAGCGAGTATACGGCGACACTGCCGGTAAACTATGGAAGGAGGAAACCCTGTGGAAAAAACCGGACGATTTTCGATTCCGACCTTTTTCCGCTTTCTGCTGTCTTCGGTTTCCTCTTCGGCAATCGATATTCTGCTGTTTCATCTGCTGGTTCGGCTGCTGAAAGCGCTGACTCCGGCGTATATTTTATTCAGCACTGTTGGGGCGCGTTTGGTGTCGTCGCTGGTCAACTTCACCATCAACCGCCGACGGGTGTTCCGCGGTAGCGGAAACCGCAGGCGGACGCTGGCCCGTTTTGCGCTGCTGTGCGTATGTGTGATGACCGCCTCCGCCTTTCTGGTCGGCCGTCTGGTGAAGCTGCTCGGCTGGGAGGAAACGATGGTGAAGATGATGGTGGACGGACTGCTGTTTTTTGTGAATTACACCGTGCAGCGGAAATGGGTGTTCCGCCCGGACGGAAGGGGCGGGTAGCTGATGGAGACGCTATGAGCCTTTTTCCCCAACGATATTATCATCGACGGATTTGACGGGCCGCGTGCCCGGATGTATACAGTTACCGTCCGGCCGCCTGACTGGGGCGGGATCGTCCGACAAAGAAAGGAAGCGCTGTATTATGCTGCTTGACAACCAAGGCCGCCGCTGGTGGAAAGGCAATCTTCATACCCATACCACCCGTTCGGACGGTTTGAAAACGCCGGAAGAGGTTACGGCGCTCTACCGTGCAAAGGACTACGATTTTCTCGCGTTAACCGACCACTGGGCGCTGTCCGACGAACGGGCGGAAAACGGCCTTCTCCTGCTCGCGGGCTGTGAATACGACGTGGGAGGAACGGCGCGGGAGGGGGTGTTCCATATCGTCGGAGCGGGGATGTCTGCTCCGCCCGCGCTGCGGAAAGGCCCCGGCCTGACCCCGCAGAAGATCATTGACGGCATCAATGCGGCCGGCGGTCTGGCGATTCTTGCCCATCCGGCATGGTCTCTCAACCGTGTCGGCGATGTGCTCGGCCTGACCGGACTGGCAGGGGTGGAAATCTACAATACCGTTTCCGGCACGCCATGGAACGCTCGGCCGTACTCCGGGGCGTTTGTGGATCAGATGGCGGTAGAGGGCGCGCTTCTGCCCTGCATGGCGGCGGACGACGCGCATTTTTATCAGGGAGATGAAACCCGTTCCTACCTGTTGGTACAGGCGCGGGAATGCACCGGCGCCGCATTGACGCAGGCCATCCGCGCCGGACGGTTCTATGCGACGCAGGGCCCGACCTTTTCCATGGAGATTCGGGACGACGCGCTGGAGGTGACCTGCTCGCCGGTGGATGAGGTGGTCTTTTATTCGGATTCTCTCTATGCACGGGATCGGGTAACCCGCGGGAACGGCGTCACCGCCGCGCGGTATGAAATCAAGAAGCCGACGGATCATTTTGTCCGGGTGGAACTGACCGACAGAGACGGAAACACCGCCTGGTCTTCCCCCTTTGCGGTGTGAACGCGAAAGGGCTGTCGATAAGGAGGATGCCTGTGAAGCTGATAAAGCCGATAAAGCTGATAAAGCCGATAAAATCGGAAAAAGCCGGCGCGCATCGACCGGATTTTTCATCCCTTCGGGAACATGCGCTGCGGCTGTCCCTGATTACGCTGGCCTCCGTTATTATGGCCGTGAATATCCAAAGCTTTGTGGAAGCTGGCGGCCTGTTTCCCGGCGGCTTCACCGGCCTGACCCTGCTTATCCAGCGGAGTGCCAGAGAGTTCCTTGGTCTGTCCCTTCCCTATACGCTGGTAAATTTTCTGCTTAACGCCATCCCGGCGGCCGTCAGCTTCCGGTTTATCGGGAAGCGATTCACGGCGTATTCCTGTGTTATGATTGTCCTGACCAGCGTGCTCACCGATGTGCTGCCGCCCATGCCGCTGACCAACGACGTGCTGCTGATCTGCATATTCGGGGGTATCGTCAACGGCTTTGCGATCAGCCTGTGTCTGCTTGGCCGGGCCACCAGCGGAGGCACCGACTTCATCGCCGTAGCCCTGTCCGAACGGCTGAATGTGGATGCGTGGAACTATGTGCTTTTCGGCAACGCCGTTATGCTGGCGCTGGCCGGCCTCCTGTTCGGCTGGGACAAAGCGCTGTATTCGATCATCTTTCAGTTCGCTTCCACCCAGGTGGTGCATATGCTCAATCCACGCTACAAACGAACCACGCTCTTCATTATCTCGGATAAAACGGAGGAGATTTACGAGCAGATCAAAGACGCCACCCATCACGGGGCCACCCTGTTTCGCGGCACCGGTCTGTATAATGGGGAGCCGCGTTCCATGCTGTATTCGGTTATCGCGGGAGATCAGGTGAAAAAAATCACCCGGCAGGTGCGGAAAATCGACGCAAAGGCATTTGTCAACATTCTGAAAACCGATCAGGTGGCAGGAAATTTTTATCAGCGTCCTCATGATTGAGAAAAGCCGAAACGGCGGTATCGGATTAAGGCCGGGTTGAATTGCATCGGCAGGATGGAGCATGAAAGCCGCTTGTCTTCCCATAACCGGTATTTTTCCGCTACTAAGCGATGTTTTCCATGCTTTGAATTCAAAATGATGAAAATAAAAAACGACATAACGACATGCTGAACAAGTCGTTGTTTATCGGACTTTCCATTATTTATGTTCATTTTCCAGCGGTTTCAAGTCGGTCCAAGTCAGCGGAATTGCATACCAACGCCCCAAAATAGGTAACGGTATTGGCGCCGTTATGGTAGCGAATCTGAGCCAGTCTGGCAATTTTGCTTACAAAAATTCCGTTTCCCTCCAGCGAACCGTGCACACGGTCGGGAAAGCGACAGGGATTATCGGGATAAGTGCATTTTTGCACAAGTCACAGCCTTCATTGGAAAACATCAGATAGTGATTCAGGCAGGCGCTTATCTCCCGGTCGAAAACCCGGCAGGAATGGCTGAACTTTCTGGCGCCCGCCATCATGCCTTCAAAATCAAAAGAGTCTTCCAAATCATATTTGCCGGTAAAAACCAGCATTTTTTCGTATTTCCGTATCCGGTTTTTACACTCCTCTACGGTTCCAACCGCAGGGGGGCAAGCCCAAGTTTTTCCGTATTGCCGACAGGTATTGGCTTCGCACATTGACCGGACTTCCTGCGAAAAATGGATATCCGCGGTATGTATAACGCCATATTGAAAAAATCCGGCGGCTTCTAATTTCCCGCTCAATAAACTCATGGAATCATCTCCTCAAAAGCAGAAACCTCTGCGCCCAGTATAGTACAATGAGCGTTGGATTGGAAGGGTACTGCGAAAAAGAGGCGTACCGATGTGCGCCCGCAAAAAGTTGACAGCCAGCCAAAGCCGCCGCGAGGGCGCTTGCAGCCGGGCAGGCGATATGCAGCTTGCAGCGACTTGATGGGGGGCGGGCATTTTAGATGCCGCCCGGACGCGGGCGTATTGCTACAAAAAGAAAAACCTGCGGAGCGCGAATGCTCACCGCAGGTTTGGTGGGGGAAGGTGGATTCGAACCACCGAAGTCAGTGACAACAGATTTACAGTCTGCCCCATTTGGCCGCTCTGGAATTCCCCCATATGAAATTTTGGAGCTGGTGGACGGATTCGAACCCCCGACCTGCTGATTACAAATCAGCTGC
>CAJJLZ010000033.1 GCA_905192745.1 uncultured Oscillospiraceae bacterium | reverse complement strand
ATTGTACCAGAAGGGCTGACGGGTCCTCAACTTTCATTTAACTTTACAGTCCGTGCCGGGAACGAAGGAGGCGTCGGTATGAAAAGCGTAAAGCCGGGGCGGGGGCCGTCCATGATGAGCGGCGTCATCGGGGTTTTCGTCGCCCTGTTCGGTGTGGTCTGGACTTTTTCCGCCGCGGCGATGGGCGGCGGATTCATTGCCCTGTTCGGCGTCTTCTTCATTCTCATGGCCGCGGCCATCACGGTGTACAATTTCCGGAACGCGGTAGGGAAAAACCGCTGTTCCTCCTTTGATATCACAGAGGACGGGGAGGAACCCGATCCGCTGAACGAGCGCTTCCGCGGCAGTCAGGAAGCCGCCTCCCCCGCGGCTTCAAAGGGAAAAAGCCGCTTCTGTCCTTACTGCGGGACGGCGGTAACGGGCGAATTCCGTTTTTGCAGTCAATGCGGGAAGGAGCTTCCGTAACCAACCGAAACCGAACAAAAATTACCGAGCCGGAGAGAACGGGACGGCGGTTGATTCGCCGTCCCGTTCTTTTTCCGGCGCGCGGGACACAAACGGAAATACCGGGGTTCAAATTCCGGAAAGTTACCGGCAAATGATTGACTTTTCTGCAGACTTTGTTTACTATAGAAAGGAGTATGAATTTGCCAAACCGGTTTGTTAATTTATTGACGATCCGTTGGAGAATTTTATAGACAAAAAGACGGGGCGGCAGGACCTCCCCGTGAAAGGACGGAATCCCCCCATGAACAACAGCGAGAAAACCATGGAAAAAATCGTCGCCCTGTGCAAAGGCCGGGGCTTTGTATATCCGGGCTCGGATATCTACGGCGGACTGGCGAATTCCTGGGATTACGGACCGCTCGGCGTGGAACTGAAGAACAACGTCAAGCGCGCGTGGTGGAAGAAGTTCGTGCAGGAAAGCCCCACCAACGTCGGACTGGACGCGGCGATCATCATGAATCCCCAGACCTGGGTCACCACCGGACATGTGGCCGGCTTCTCCGACCCGCTGCTGGACTGCAAAAGCTGCAAGGCCCGCCACCGCGCGGACAAGCTGATCGGCGACGTTCATCCCGAGATCAACGTGGACGCCATGGACTTCGATCAGATGGACGCCTTCATCGCGGAACATGAGGACGTGGTCTGCCCCGTCTGCGGCAAGCATAACTTCACTCCCATCCGCAAATTCAACCTGATGTTCAAAACCGCCATCGGCGTGACGGAGGATTCCTCCAGCACCTGCTATCTCCGGCCGGAAACCGCGCAGGGCATTTTTGTAAACTTCGCCAATATCCAGCGTTCCACCCGAAAGAAGCTGCCCTTCGGCGTGTGCCAGGTGGGCAAAGCCTTCCGCAACGAGATCACCCCCGGCAACTTCACCTTCCGCACCCGGGAATTTGAGCAGATGGAGTGCGAGTTCTTCTGCCAGCCCGGCACCGACCTGGAGTGGTTTGCCTACTGGAAGGACTTCTGCAAAAACTGGCTGATCTCCCTGGGCATCAAGGAAGAGAGCCTCCGGCTGCGGGATCATGAGCCGGCGGAGCTGGCCTTCTACTCCCGTGCCACCACCGACATCGAATACGCCTTCCCCTTCACCGACTGGGGAGAGCTGTGGGGCATTGCCGACCGCACCGATTACGATCTGGGACGGCATCAGGAGGCTTCCGGCAAAAGTCTGGAATACTTTGATCCCGAAACCAACGAGCGTTATATTCCTTACGTCATTGAGCCTTCTCTCGGCGCCGACCGGGTGGTGCTCGCCTTCCTGTGCGAGGCGTATGATGAAGAAGTGGTGGACGCGGAGAAAAACGACACCCGCGTGGTGCTTCATCTGCATCCGGCCCTCGCCCCCTTCAAGGCGGCGGTGCTCCCCCTTTCCAAGAAGCTGAGCGACGAAGCGCTGAAGGTGCACGGCCTGCTCGCCAAACACTTCATGGTGGATTTCGACGACGCCGGCTCCATCGGCAAGCGGTACCGCCGGGAGGACGAGATCGGCACGCCCTACTGCGTCACCTTCGATTTTGACAGTCTGGAAGACCACTGCGTGACGGTACGCGACCGCGACACCATGCAGCAGGAACGCATTGCCGTCGATCAGCTTGTCAATTACCTCGCGGATAAAATCGCTTATTAACCGGACGCCACCGGGATGAAAGGACACGCCCTTTGTCCCGGTGGGTTTTCTCTTTCAGCGGACGATGGGATATCTGTATGTTTTCTTTTTTTCGTCCTATACTACGACAAAGAGCGCTAAGGAATGAAATGATCGGTGAACAAGATGAATACTATGAAAAACGGAAACTTTCGCAAACAGCCGGTTTCTCCAAAGGTCCGCCGCCACCGGCGCAAACGGCGGCTCGTCCTCGCCGGGCTGGCCCTGCTGCTGATTGCGCTGATCGTCGGGATCGTGCTGCTGGTCCGCTCCTGCGCAAAGCCCTCTCCCGCGCCGGAAAGCGAACCCTCCTCCGCCGCCTCAACAAGTACGGCTGAAACCACCGCCTCGTCGGCGCCGACGACCACCCTGCCGACCACCCTACCGACGACCGCCGCCTCCACCGCCTCGTCGGTTTCCTCCGCCCCCACAGCCGCGGCGGATTCCTGGTTCGACGACGCGTGCTTCATCGGGGATTCCCGCACTCAGGGACTGATGCTGTATGCCACGCCGGGAAACGCTGCCTTTTTTGCTTCCAAGGGACTGACGGTGAGCAAGGTGTTCAGCGACGCGACGGTGGACATTGACGGCGGTAAGCTGAGTGTCAACGACGCGCTGGGGAAACGTTCCTTCGGCAAAGTATACATCATGCTGGGGGTCAACGAACTCGGCTGGTCGTCTCCCGACGCTTTCGCCAAGCGGTACGGCGATCTGGTGGACCGGGTGAAGGAAACGCAGCCCGGCGCGAAAATCTTCGTTCAGTCGATTTTCCCCGTCTCGGCCGCCAAGTCGGAACGGGAGCAGTATATCAACAATCCCCGCATTCTGCAGTACAACGAACTGCTCCGGACCATGTGCCGGGAAAAGCAGGTAGCCTATCTCAACGTACGGGAGGCGGTGGAGGACGGAAAGGGCAACCTACCGGACGACGCGAGTTCCGACGGCGTACATCTGAACGCCGCTTACTGCCGGAAATGGCGGGATTATCTGAAAACCCACACCGACGCCGCGGCCTATGTCCCGGCAGCGAACGCCCCTGCGACAACAACGGCCGCAGGATAACATGGTACAAATGTCGTTTAGGAGAAATGCGAAAGCATTTCTCAGTAGCGCCGCCAGCAAAGGCACGCATAGAATCCGGCTGGGCGGCGCTATGGTACAAATGGAAAGGATGGAATCTCTATGAAAAAACTCTGCTGCCTGCTTCTCTCCCTGATGACGGCCGCTTTTCTGCTTTCCGGCTGTCAGAACACAAAAGAAGTGACCATTGATGTTTCCGCGCTGGCGGACGATCTGAAGGCCGCCGTTCCCTTCGAGGATGAGTTGTCGGAACTGAATGATACCGCCTTCCCGAAGATATACAAGGATATTGACGAAACGGATATTGCCGCGAAAAAGGTGTATGTCAGTTCCGGCGCTACGGCGGAGGAAATCGCCGTGTTCGAAGCGAAGGATAAAGATGCCGCCGTCCGGATCAGGGCGGCGGTAGACCAGCGGATTGCCGACCAGCGGGCCGGGTTCGAGGATTATAACCCGAAGGAGCAGGACAAGCTGAGCGATCCCGTAATCGTCACCACCGGCAGCTATGTGATTGTCTGCGTATCGGACGACAACGCGGCGGCCAAAAAGTGCATCGACGGCTACACCAAGGGATAACGCCCTCTCCGCGCGTCACAGATTAAGGAATGTGAGGAACACCCATGGTATTCAGCAGTCTGCTTTTTCTGTTTTATTTTCTGCCGGCGGTCCTTCTCCTGTACTTTCTGATCCCAAAGAAGCTGAGAAACGCGCTGCTGCTGATTGCCAGCCTGTTTTTCTACGCCTGGGGAGAACCGGTATACGTCGTTATCATGCTTGCCGTGATCGCGGTGGATTATCTCCACGGACTCATCATTCAGCGGAAGAAAGACATGGGCGACCTCCGCGGGGCGAAAATCGCGTTGATCGCCGCGGTGGTGCTGAACCTTGCCGCGCTCGGCTTTTTCAAATATTCCAACTTTCTGATCGGCAATCTGAACGCTGTCCCGGGGGTGGACATCCCCCTGCTGGAGCTGACACTGCCGATCGGCATTTCTTTCTACACCTTCCAGTCTCTTTCCTACGTCATTGACGTATATCGCGGGGATGTGAAAGCCCAGCGGAACATCGTTTCCTTTGGAACCTACGTCGCCCTGTTCCCCCAGCTGATCGCCGGACCGATTGTCCAGTATAAGACGATCGACCAGCAGCTGACCGACCGGACTGAAAATTTCGACCAATTCGGGGATGGCGTCCGCCGCTTTGTAACGGGACTGGGGAAAAAAGTACTGCTCGCCAACACCATTGGCCTGATCTGGACCCAGATTTCCGCGATGGATCCGGCCAGCGTGCCGGTGCTGACGGCGTGGATCGGCATTCTCGCCTTCACCTTCCAGATTTATTTCGATTTCTCCGGTTATTCGGACATGGCGATCGGGCTGGGGAAAATGTTCGGCTTCACCTTTCTGGAAAATTTCAATTATCCTTACATGTCCAAAAGCATCACCGAATTCTGGCGGCGGTGGCATATCTCGCTGAGCACCTGGTTCCGGGATTACGTCTATATTCCGCTGGGCGGCAATCGGAAGGGGCTTCCCATCCAGATCCGCAATATTCTGGTCGTCTGGATTCTGACCGGCATCTGGCACGGCGCAAGCTGGAACTTTGTCGCCTGGGGACTGTTCTTCGGCATACTGCTGATGGCGGAGAAACTGTTCCTGCTCAAGTGGCTGAAAAAGGCTCCCGCTGTTGTTTCGCATCTTTACACCATGCTGATGGTGATCCTGAGCTGGGCGCTCTTCGCGTTCGACAGCCTGTCTGCCGGCTTCTCCTATATCGGGGCGATGTTCGGCGCGCACGGGGCGGGGCTGTACGATTCCCGTTCCCTCTATCTGCTGCTGACCAACGGACTGCTTCTCCTCATCGGGGCGGTCGGCTGCACCAACCTGCCCAAGCGGGCCGCCGCGCGGCTGGAAAACGGGCGGCTCGCCCTCTCCCGGCCGGCGGTTTCCACCGTCGCCGCCGGCGTCGTTCTGCTGGCGATCTCGGCGCTCAGCGTCGCCTACCTGGTGGACGCTTCCTACAACCCGTTCCTGTATTTCCGCTTCTGACCGGCCCGGTCGGCCTGAACAGCCCTTCCGGCCGGAGAAATTCCGATGAACCACGAAAGGATTGGGCTTGCCCATGAACAAAAAAGCGATTTCCATCGGCTTTGTCGTTCTGCTCTTCAGCGCGACGGCCGCCAATCTGCTGGTCCCCCAACGGGAATTCTCGGAGAATGAAAACCGGTATCTCCAAACCCTGCCCGCCCTGAACGGGGAGGATCTGCTCTCGGGAAAATTTTCACAGAGCTTTGAAAAATATACCGCCGATCAGTTTTTGGCGCGGGACGGCTGGATCGGACTGAAAACCGTGGCCGAGCTGGGAATGCTGAAAAAAGACAACCAGCGGGTTTATTTCGGAAAAGACGGCGTTCTTTTCGACGCGGGCGAAACCATCGACGACAAGCAATTGGCGGAAAACACAGAAGCAATCGCCGCTTTTGCGCGGGCGCTGCGGGAACGGGAACCGTCTCTGAACGCCTCTACCCTGCTCATCCCCACCGCATCGGCCGTTTTGACCAAACAGCTTCCGGCCTTTGCGCCGGTACCTGACCAGAATACCGCGCTGGAAAGGGCCGCGTCCCTGCTGGCCGCGGACGCGCCGCTCTGCGATGTGACCGAGCTGCTGCAGAATAACGTGGATACCCCGCTGTATTACCGCACCGACCATCATTGGACGACGCAGGCCGCCTATCTGGTCTACGCCGAATGGGCGAAAAGCGCCGGACTCTCTCCCCTGCCCACCGCCGCCTTTTCGGCGGAAACGGTAAGCGATTCTTTTTACGGCACCCTGTATTCCAAGGCAAACCTCCCCACTCTGAAGCCGGACAGCGTAACCGCCTATGTCCCCGCCCGGCCGGTGGAGGTACGGGTGGACTACGGGGAGGGGACGATAAGCCCGTCCCTGTATCGGGAGGAGTTCCTGAACCAGAAGGACAAGTACTCTTATTTTCTCGGCGGAAACCACGCGAAGGTGGAGATTGAAACCGGAACGAAAAACGGCCGCACCCTCCTGCTTTTACAGGATTCCTATGCCCACTGCTTCGTCCCCTTCCTTGTATCCCATTACGAGCGCATTCTGGTGCTCGACCCACGGTATGTGAAGGACGACATCTTCGCCTATGCGGTGGAGAACCACGTTACCGATCTGCTGACGCTGTATAACCTCCCCAACTTCGCAACCGACCGGAACGTCCCCAACATCCTGCCGGCCGAGAAATAAGGCCGCCGTTCCTCCGTATTGAAAAAGGGCGCGCCGGAGAAATTTTCTCCGGCGTGCTCTTTTTTCATCTGATAACCGGCCGGATGACCGCTCAGTCGCCCAGAATCCGGCCGTTGGTGGCAACGGTATGCACCTGCCAGGGAATAAATTTCCCGCTTCGCTGCAGCGCGGTTTTTGCCGCCTGTTCAATGCCGCCGCAGCAGGGAACCTCCATCCGCACGATGGTCAGACTGCGGATATCGTTTTGGGCGAGGATGGCGGTCAGCTTCTCCGTATAATCCCCCTCGTCCAGCTTCGGGCAGCCAATCAGCGTCACCCGGTTTTTGATGAAACGGTTGTGAAAATCACCGCAGGCGTAAGCCGTACAGTCGGCGGCAATCAGCAGATCCGCCCCGTCAAACCAAGGGGCGTTCACCGGCGCCAGCTTGATCTGCACCGGCCAGTGGGAAAGGCGGCTGACCACCGGCGCGCCCGGCACGGCGCTTTCCTCCGGGGCGGGACGGCTGATCCGCTTTGACTGGGTGCCGGGACAGCCGCAGGGCAGAGGCTGCTCCGCTTCCGTTTTTTGGGCCTCCTGAGCCGCTTTCACGGCTTCCGCGTCGTAGGCCGGCGCTTCCCGCTCTTCAAAACGGATCGCTCCCGTCGGGCAGGCGGGAAGGCAGTCCCCCAGCCCATCGCAGTAATCCTCCCGCAGCAGCCTCGCCTTTCCGTCCACCATTCCGATGGCCCCTTCGTGGCAGGCGTCGGCGCAAAGGCCGCAGCCGTTGCACTTTTCTGAATCAATGGTAATAATTTTCCGCAGCATGGCGGGTTTCCTCCTTTATACGATATACGGCGAAAAGAACGGAATACGTTCTTGACTTCCCGGTTTCAGCATACTATAATAAACGCAGCAATTCCGTTGTAATTACAACGGAATTGCAACGACGAAAACAGGAGAAATTTTCATGATCCCTTTTACCGATCCTTCCTCATGGCCTGAAAGCAGCCCGCTTTTCCATTCCCTCCGTCCGGAAGAGGCCGGGAAAGCGCTCGCCTGCCTTCAGGCCGTGGAAAAATTGTATGATAAAGGGGAGCTTCTGCTGCTTGCCGGCGATGTTACCCATCGCCTGGGGCTGGTTCTCTCCGGCAGTGTGAATATCCGGAAGGAGGATCTCGAAGGCAACACCGCCCTGCTGGCACGGATACTCCCCGGCGAATTGTTTGCCGAGGCCTTCGCCGCCTCCGGCCTTCCGCTCTCCGTTACAGTGGAAGCGGCGGAAAAGACCACGGTGCTGTGGCTGGATTACCGGCGGCTCCTTACCCCTTGCGGAAACGCCTGTTCCTTCCATACGGCGGTAATCGGGAACCTGTTGGAAATTCTGGCCCGAAAGAACGTTTTTCTGACCGGCCGGATTGAACACTTATCCCGGCGCTCCCTGCGGGAAAAGGTGCTGTCCTATCTGTCGGAGCAGGCTGTCCGGCAGGGCAGCCGCCGGGTAACGATTCCGTTTGACCGGCAGGGGCTGGCTGATTATCTGGCTGCCGACCGCAGTGCCCTGTCGGCGGTGCTCGGCCGTCTGCGGGATGAAGGGGTTCTCACCTTCCATAAAAACGAATTCACGCTGCTGTAGTCCCGGTGAACAACTATGTCAATATAACCGCGTCCATTCCGGCGCCGCTCTATATCCGGATATTCATCCACCGTCCGGACCGGAAACGCAGCCAGGTCAGGCTGAACCGCATCAACTGATCCACCGCCAGACCAACCCAAGCGCCGATCAGCCCCCAGCCCAGCGGGTAACAGAATACGAAACCCGCCAGAGGACGGATCACCGCGACGCTGATCAACGATACCAGCATGGTGTATACCGTATCCCCCGCCCCCCGCAGGCAGCCGGAATAGATGACCTGCGAAATCTGCAGGAACACCACCACCGCGACCAGCGGCATCAGGGACGCGCCAAAATTCAGAATGGCCTCCTCGTCGGAAAACAGACGGAAGATCCACCGCCCGCCGGTGACAAAGATCACCGCCAGCAGTGCGGCGAAAGCGATACCCAACCGTTGACAGATGCCGCCGTACAGCTTGGCGAGATCCCGCCGCTTTGAGCCGAGGCTCTGGCCGACCAGCGTGACCGCCGCGACCGACAGGCCGTCCCCAAAAGAAAAGGAAATGCTGATGATATTCATTCCGATTTGATGAGCCGCGAAAGCCACCGTCCCCAGATGCGCGACAATGATCGAAAAGGTCAGAAAACCGATCCGCAGAAAAATCTGCTCCGCCAGCGTGCTCGAACCGATTTTGCCGATGGATTTCATAGTTTTCCGGTCAAAGCGGAGACGGCCAAAGCCCTGAAAACCAAGGAACCGGTCCTTATGGACGAGGGAAAACAGACTCATCCCGCAGGCAAACACCGACCCCATCACCGTAGCGATGGCGGCGCCGTCCACCCCCAGCCGGGGAAATCCGAAATTGCCTCCGATCAGCAGGTAATTCAGAAGCACATTCACGCCGTTGGAAACCAGATTGGTCCGCATGGCGATTTTGGTGTTTCCCGCCCCCCGCTGTGCGGCGTTGATTACCATCGAGACGGTATTAAAGACCATGCCCCCCATGATAATACGAAAATAGGACGCGGCGGCGGCGTGAGTATCCTCCTGCGCGCCCGCCAGACGCATGATCGGTTCAGCAAACACCACGCACAGGGTGCTGATTACCGCCGTCATCCCCAGCGTAATCAGCAGCGCCTGCATAAGAATCCGGTTGGCGCTTTCCCGGTCCTCCTCCCCGCGGCGGCGGGCCACCAGCGCGGAAACCGCCACGTTCAAAGAGAGGAAGAACGCCAGACCGATAAATTTCGGCTGGGTAGTCAGTCCCACCGCCGTAATGGCGTAATAGCCGAGAGAACTCACCATCACGGTATCGATCAGCCCGACCAGACTGACCAGAAAGGATTCCAGCACCGAGGGCCATGCCACCCGGAGCGTATTTTTCACCAGTTCGCCCGTCGGCGGGATATCTCCGGCCGGCGGGATTCCCCGCAGCATTTTTTCCACGCGCAAAAACAATGTCACCCGTTCCCTTCTTGTATCCCCACGGAAAGCGCACTTTCCATAAGAAGATACTACACTTTTTTTGCCCAAAAAGCAAATTCGGGGCGGGAAAAGGATGGAACTCCGAAAAAATTTTTCAGGGGCCGCTAACGCGCGCCCTGTTCCAGCCGACTATACAGGCGGAACGTTCCTGCCGCGCCCCCGGCCAATGGGGAGAAAGGATACCCCGTATGCGAAGCGAAGAAGCCCTTGCCGAATTGAACCATCCGGAATTTCTTGACGCGCTGTACGGCTTTGCCTACCGGCGGTGCCGTTCCTCCCACGAGGCGGAGGATCTGTGTTCGGACATCCTGCTCGCTATCCTCCAGAGTATTCGCAGACAGGCTGAAATCCGGGATTTCTATCCGTACGTCTGGTCGATCGCCCGGCGCACCTATGCCGACTTTTCCCGCCGCCGGCGGGAGATGTCCGACCGTCTGTACACCGGCCCGGCAGCGGAAACCGGCGCATACGACGCTGACCGGGGTACGGAAGCCGCCTGCGTCAATCCAATCGAGGACTATCTGGACAGGGAAGCGGACGCGGAGAACCTGCGGCGCATCCTGCGGGAAATCGCTTTCCTTTCCAAAATCTACCGCGACGTCATGGTTTTGTACTATCTCGACGGGATAAAAACGCCCGCGATCGCCGGGATGCTCGGTATTCCGGAAACCACCGTCCGGCAGCGGCTTCATATCGCCCGCGGCACCATTCAGAAAGAGGTGGAAAAAGTGAAAGCTACTGAAAAACCGGCCGCCATGACCGTGGCCGATCTCGCCCTCAAACCCATGCAAATCCATTGTCTCGGGACAGGCAACCCCATCGGAAACGACCCGCGGGAAAAAGCAGAACGCATGTTTTCCCAAAACGTGGTATATTTTTGCAAGGACGCTCCCCGCAGCGCCGGGGAAATCGCCGAACGTCTCCATGTCCCCATGCCCTTTGTTGAGGAAGAGCTGGACATCCAGTGCCGGGGATCGAATGGGGAGTACGGCCTGCTCCGCCGTCTGGACAACGGAAAATACCAGATCAATTTTCTTCTGCTTGATCTGGCGGATTACCGGGCGGTCACGGCGGCGTACGAGGACGAACTGGACGCGCTGACGGACACGCTGCGCCGGATCGTCACGGAACGCCGGGACGAGCTGCTCTCCTTCCCCTTCCTGAACCGGCAGACCGATCCCCGCTTTATTCTCTGGTCTCTGATCTCCCCAGCCGTCTGGTCGCTGGAAGGCGCCGTCCGTGCCCGCCTGAAGGAAACGAGCTTTGCGGCGGTCTCGCCGCCTGACCGGCCTTTCACCGTAACCGGCGTCGCCCTGCCGGAAGGGGAAGAGTTCGGCAGCGGCTTCTACGGCTGCGACGGGATCAGCGGCCGGGACCTCGGCGGCTACGCGGAAGTGTTTCTGCGGAACATCTACGGCGAGCGGATCACACAGCAGTTCCACTGCGGTCACGACATCGCCAACGATCCGCTGATCCTTCTCACCCTCCGTTCAATCGGCGGACTGCCGGTCGCCGGGCTTTCGGACGACGAACGGGAAACCGCCGCCAAAGCGATCGAGGCCGGCTACCTCCGCCGGGAAGGCGGCATTCTGGAGCCCCGCATCCTCACCATGCGGATAGACGATCAGGATTCTTTTTCCGCCCTCCGTCCGGAACTGGGTACGGAAGCACGGGACAGCGTGGAGCGGATCGCCGGCCGGCTGGCCGGGTTGGCCGACCGTCTCCTGCCCGCCCATCTGCGGAACGAATACCCCGCCTTTACCCTGCTTTCCTCCTGCGCACTGACCGGCAAAATGATCGAGCGCTGTATTCAGGAAGGGCTTCTCAGCCTCCCCGGTCCCCAGCCCGGACCGGAAGGCGTGTGCCTTTTCGTCCGGAAGTAACGCAAGCGAAAGAGCCGCGGCGCCTGGGCGCCGCGGCTCTTTCGTTTCCAACGTCTTCATCCGGCGATCCGCACCGGTCAATCCGTCGGGTTCTGTTCGCTTAAAGCGGCCGCCTCCTGTTCCAGACAGGCGGGCAAGTCCCCATAAGTAAGCAGCGGACAGGGATGGCCGGTCAGATAAAGAAGCGTGTATTTCCATTCCTCCAGCGAAAAAAGCTCCGGCGGAAGGCTCTTCAGATAATGCAGGCATATAGCGGTAATCTCCGGCTGCCGCAGGGATGAGATGAAGCAGCCAAAAAGATCCGCCAACTGTTCAAGAAGAATTCCTTTCTCCATTTCAGACACAACCCCTCTTGGGAAACCCGGCCGCATTACCGATCCCATCCCTTTTATTTTGAAAAATTCTCCTTTACATACCCGGCGGCCCGTTTATGCAGGAGTAAAAATCGTTCGATATCCCTATTTTAACACAGTTTCGGGAAAATGTAAACTTATAGCGGATTATCATATGAATAATTCCCCTTTTAGTGTATAACAATAGTTTACACTTTATCCTGTAAGGGGATGTTCGTATGGTCTATGATTTCGGCTATCGGCTCCGCGAACTCCGAAAAGAGAGAAAACTCACGCAGGATCAGGTTGCCAGAAGGCTGAATCTTTCCAAAACGACGATCAGCGGGTATGAAAATAATGTGAAAACCCCCTCGCTTGACGTGCTGGTTCAGCTCTCCGTTTTTTACAACGTAACCGCCGACTATCTGCTCGGTCTGGAAAATCGGAAAATGCTGTATATCGATGGGTTGACCGACAGGCAACAGGAAATCCTTTCTCTGTTGCTGACAGAGTTCCGCGCAAGAAAAGCGCCCTGAAAGCGTTCCGGCCGACTAGGCTTTGGCCGGCTCCTGTCCTTTTTTCGACAGAGTTTTCCCTTGAAAATGGGGAAACGGTTCCGGTTTTCGACATATTTTCAGAAAATTCATAAAATTTCCGCCTGTATCTCTTGCCATCGCCGGCAAAATGCGGTATAGTGTATTTGTATATATTTATGCTTTACGCGGGTTTGTGTTGAACGATCCGGAAAGGTGGTATGGCTTTATGAGTTTTGCGGAAAGACTTCGGGACAATTCTCCCTATGATTATGAAGAAGAGAATCGCTTTGCCCGCCGGGCCGACCCGGCCGCCAATCCGGACGGCTTTCAGGTGCTGCTGGTGAAGCCGTCCCAGTTTGAAGAGGCGCAGGTTATTGCGGATTCCTTCGGCGCGGGACAGGTGATCGTTCTCAATCTTGACGCGGCCGCGCGGGACATTGCCCGGCGGGTGCTGGATTTTCTCAGCGGCGCCGCCTATGCCAGAAACTGCACGGTGGAGCATATCGCAAACAACACTTACCTGATACGCAACGCCGACAGCGTTTCTTTTGACGACGCGGACGGCATCTATAGCGGGGGAAATTCTCTGTTCTGAATCCATACGATAAAAAGACTCCCGGCGGATATCCGCCGGGAGTCTTTTTGTTGCCGTTGTGTCGTTATTTATGATATTTCCCTCCGGAGGATATCTGCATCGCGCGGTAAATCTGTTCGCAGAGCATCACCCGGGCCAGCTGATGCGGGAAGGTCATCGGCGACATGGACAGCCGCCGCGCCCCCGCCCGCTTGACCTCCTCCGACAGTCCCCAGGAGCCGCCGATCACAAAGGCGACGTCTCCTCTGCCGGCCACCGCCTGTTCGTCCAGCCAGGCGGCCAGCTCAGGCGAGGAAATCGCCTTTCCTTCGATGCAGAGGGGTACGAGCAGGGTCTGCGGGCCGGCCTTTGCCAGAAGGCGGCGGCCCTCCGCCGCCATGGCGGCCTCCAGCTGAGCGGGCGAGGGCTTGTCCGGCACCCGTTCCTCCTCCACCTCCACGATGGAAAATCGGCAAAACGCTCCCAGCCGTTTGGCATATTCCGCGCAGGCTTCCCGCCAATAGGCTTCCTTCAATTTTCCCACGCAGAGGATGGTAATGGTCCGCATCCGCTTCCCACCTTTCGGTTGATTTTTCTTTGCTTTATCATTATACAAAAAACCAATAAAAAAAGGAATACCGGCCGTTGTTTCCTTTTATAGTAAAGAACACCGGAATCTATGACTCCCATATCCGATGTTAAATTGAATCCTATTTTCTTTACCCTTTCCCTGCTAAACTGTTTCCTGTGGGGAGGGATTTTCCATGTCTCTGTTTGTTCCTCGTCCTTACACCAAGGAACAGGTTACGATACGGATTGATGTCGAAAAGCTGGAACAAATTGACGCATTTACACGGGATTACCATATCAGCCGCAGCGAATTTATCAACCGTTGTATTGATTTTGCCATGGAACATATGCCCAGAGAAACTTCCTCCTCCCCACATGGTAAGAGGAATCCCTTGGACGGGCAGAAAAGGCTTCGCTGACGCGAAGCCTTTTCTGTTTGTTCGGCTGTCACAAAAGAGGATATCCTCTCAGGCGGATAAATGACCAAACATCGTCCAAAAAAAATCTCGTCCATGACGTCTATGGAAAAATAACAACGCTGTAACCCTGCTTTTCATCCATGTAACTTGTATTTTGCTGATAATTGGTCTATACTAAACGTTGTGGAAAAAACAGGGGACGCCGCGCAAATCGGACGGCGTTCCCGAGGACGGATAAAGCGGCGACGGAAAGGGATGGGGGACAATGCTCCGAGTAGGGATTCTCACCAGCGGCGGAGACTGTCAGGGGCTGAACGCGGCGATCCGCGGCGTGGCCCGTGCTTTATATGAATCGTTTGACGAAATTCAGATTTACGGAATTCTTGACGGCTACCGCGGCCTGATCGAGGGCAAGTCCCGCGCAATGAAGCCGGAGGATTTTTCCGGCATTCTCACGCTGGGCGGTACGGTGCTCGGCACTTCCCGCCAGCCCTTCAAGCGGATGCAGGTGGTGGAAGAGGACGGCGTGGACAAGGTTGCCGCCATGCTGAAAACCATCGCCCGGCTCAAGCTGGACTGCTTGGTAATTATGGGCGGCAACGGCACCCATAAGACCGCCAACCTCCTGCGGGAAAACGGCGTAAACGTGGTAACTCTACCCAAGACCATCGACAACGATCTGTGGGGCACCGACATGACCTTCGGCTTCCAGAGCGCGGTGGATGTGGGGGCGAACGTCATTGATTACATCCACACCACTGCCACCTCTCACGGCCGGGTGTTTATCGTGGAGCTGATGGGCCACAAGGTCGGCTGGCTGACGCTGTATGCCGGCGTAGCCGCCGGTGCGGACATCATCCTGCTGCCCGAAATCCCGTACGATATCAAAAAAATCGGCAAGGCTATCGCCCAGCGCCGCCGGCAGGGGAAAGCGTTTTCCATCCTCGCCGTGGCGGAGGGCGCGCTTTCCAAGGCGGAGGCCAGACTCGGCAAAAAAGCGCTGGCCGCCTCCCGTGCCGAGGAACCCTATCCCTCGATCTCCTACCGTATCGCCAAGGAACTGGAGCCCTATGTCGGCACGGAAACCCGCGTTTGTGTTCCCGGCCATTATCAGCGGGGCGGCCCGCCCTGCCCTTATGACCGTGTGCTTGCTACCCGTCTGGGAGCGGCGGCCGCCGGCCTGATCCGGGAAGGAAAATTCGGCTATATGTGCGCCGTTATCAACAACGAAATTGTTCCCGTTCCTCTGGAAGAGGTCGCCGGGAAACTGAAAACCGTCCCCGCAGATTTGGACGTTATCCGCGCCGCCCGGGATATCGGCACCTCCTTCGGCGACTGACCGGCCTTTTTCACCCTGCTTTTTCACGCCCGCGCACCTGTCCTTCCGCTGTGTGCGCCGTCTTTTTGCGTTAAAAACGCGTTTCATGAATTTGCATAAAATAATTTTTGCCTTTTTGCATTCTCAGCGATAGTGAAAAAATTAGGCTTGGTTTTTCCCGAAGCCGGTGGTATAATAGGAATGTTAAAATTCTAGGGGAGTGGGCCGATTTGGATAAAATTCTCGTAACCGGCGGCTGCCGTCTTGTTGGCGAAGTGGAAATCAGCGGCGCCAAGAACGCGGTCGTTGCCATTCTTCCTGCGACGATTCTTGCCGACGGCGTTTGCCGTGTTGAAAATATACCCGATATTGCCGATGTAACAACCACCCTGCGCATTCTGGACCTGCTTGGCGCGGTGATTCGCCCCGTGAACAAACACACGGTCGAAATTGATACCCGCCCGATCAACAAGCATGAAGTGCCCCACGAACTGGCACGTCTGATGCGCGGGTCGTATTATTTTCTGGGGGCGCTGCTCGGCCGGTTCAACACCGCGCGGGTCTCCATGCCGGGCGGCTGCAATTTCGGCGTACGGCCGATCGATCAGCACCTGAAGGGCTTCACCGCCTTGGGCGCGGAGGTCATGCCGATGGAAAACGGCATGATCGAGGTGAACGCCGACCGCCTGATCGGCAATTCGGTGTATCTTGACATGGCTTCGGTCGGCGCGACGGCCAATATCATGCTCGCCGCCGTCAAGGCGCGGGGCACCACGATTATCGAAAACGCGGCAAAGGAACCGCATATCGTCGATCTGGCGAACTTCCTCAACTCCATGGGGGCGGACGTCCGCGGCGCGGGCACCGACGTAATCAAAATTCACGGCGTGGATACGCTGCACGGCACCTCCTACACCATCATTCCCGATCAGATCGAGGCCGGCTCCTACATGGTGGCGGCGGCGGCAACCGGCGGCAATGTGCTGGTGCGGGGCGTAATCCCGAAGCATCTGGAATCCATCTCCGCCAAGCTGGAGGAAATGGGCGTTCTCATCGAAGAATACGACGATGCCATCCGCATCTCCCGAACCGGGCCGCTGCACCACTGCAACGTCAAAACCATGTACCACCCCGGCTTCCCCACCGATATGCAGCCCCAGATTTCGGTGCTGCTTACCGTGGCGAACGGCACCAGCATTCTGACCGAAAGCATCTTCGACAATCGTTTCCGGTATGTGGACGAGCTTCGCCGCATGGGCGCGCAGGCGCAGGTGGACGGCAAGGTCGCCGTTTTTCAGGGGGTGGATCATCTGACCGCCGCCCCGGTGCGGGCTACCGACCTGCGGGCCGGTATCGCAATGGTAATCGCCGGGCTGATCGCCCGCGGCACCACGGAAATCGAGGATATCCATTTCATCGAGCGCGGGTATGAATCCGTGGTGGAAAAAATGCGCGCCCTTGGGGCGGATATCCGCCGGGTAAGTATCCCCGAAAACGCGGTGCGGACCGCGCTGTAATGCTGCACGCGCCTTTCCGGATTTATTGCTCCTTTTGACGATCGGTTTCTCGGCCGCGCCGGAATCGGCGCGGCTTTTTTATTCGGATATTTTGGATATTTTTTTATCTGGTTTATGATTTTCAGAAAGGCATGGGAAAGCAGATGGCGCGTTTTTGTCCGCTGTTCAGCGGAAGCAGCGGGAATTGTACCTATATCGGTTCCGCCTCAGGCGGCGTGCTGGTGGACACCGGCGTAAGCGCCCGGCGGATTGAATGCGCGCTGAATGAACGGGAGATCGATCCCCGCTCCATACAGGCTGTTTTCATCACCCATGAACATACCGACCACGTCTCCGGGCTGCGGGTGCTGGCCAAGCGATACGGCTACAAGGTATACGCCTCCGCCGGCACGCTCGACGCGTTGGTGGAAGCACAGGTTCTGGGGACAGAGAACAACTTCGAAGTAATCTCCGAGGATGGCGTGGAGACGGCGGGGATGTATATCCTCCCCTTCCACACCTCCCATGACAGCCGGGAAAGTCTCGGCTACCGCGTACATACGGCGGACGGCCGCACCCTCGCTGTCGCCACCGACACCGGCTGCATGACCGACGCCATCCGCGGCGCGCTGGTCGGCTGCGATCTCGTGCTGCTGGAATCCAACCACGACATACGGATGCTGGAAAACGGACCGTATCCCTATGTGCTCAAGCGCCGTATTCTTGGCGAACGCGGCCATCTGAGCAACGATTGCTGCGCGGCGGAGCTGCCCTTTCTGGCACAAAACGGCACCACCCGTTTTGTGCTTGGCCACCTGAGCCGGGAGAACAATTTCCCCGATCTCGCCTACCGCACCTCCCGCGCCGTGCTCGATCGAACGGGACTTTGCGAAGGGAAAGATTACCTGCTCACCGTCGCCCCCCGCAGCGCCGACGCGCCGGTAATGGTTCTGTAACGCCGCCTAATTGTGCAGGAACAAAAAAGCAAGCCGATAAGAGTGAAAATCCTCTTCGGCTTGCTTTTTTATTACCGATACCAACCACCTGCCGTCATGGGAAACAACGGCTTTTCCGGAGCGGACATCGCTCTCCGCTCCGGAGATTCCTCAGCCTCTTATGAACTTGTCCACTTTTTTCCTATCCGCTTCCGAATTTAGCCGAAAAACCTGCGCCTTGATTTTTTCATAGCTGTCTTCCGGATTAAGGATGGGGAGAATCACCGAGCGTTTCCTCCAGAAGTCTTCCACCGTGGAAAACACCGTACTGTTCCACCCATAGCCTTCGCCGTATTGATTTACCTTCTGCGCTCTGCCGCATATGGTGATATACAGGCGCATCTGCAATTCAACGATCGCCTGTTCAAATTTTGCGTGATCCTCTTTGGAAAAACCGCCGATGCGCTTGATTTCATGAAACGCCGTTTCGCCGTTTCCGGAAATAATATCATAGATCCGTTTGGCTGTCCGGCTCATTGTTCCTCTTTCATAGGCTTCTTGAAAGCTTTCTCCTTTTCTGCGCACCGCATAGAAATAGGGATACCACTCTCTGGTAATATACCCGCTTGTCCGAAAAAACACTTTGGAATAGGCGATATCCTCCCGTTCCTCCAGCACGCGCATACGCCATTCCCACGGATCGGTTTCCGGATCACCGGTGTGCCACTTGATCGGCGAATCGATAAACTCCTGTTCCGACCAGCCATAGGGGATTACCGCAAAAATCCCTTTCGGACTGCTGCCGCCCATGGAAAAGCCACAATCGCCCAGCGCCGTGCAAAAGTTGGAAAAATTATGTATTTTCATCACTTTCCTCCTCCGTGTATGGAGAAACAGGCGTCAACCGTTCCCCGCCGTCCCCTCACTTAATGCCGACCCGCATCCGATAACAGAAGTCGATGGGGAATTCCTCCCCGCCCAAAAGAGACTGTATGTTCTCCTGAAACGCCTCCAGTTCGGGCACAATCCGGTCGGGGGCTTTTTTCAGAACCGTTTGCAGACTGCCCTGGCTGAGAAGAATACGAATAAACCGCCCGGCGGTACAGGACTCGGTGTTGGAGAACAGGAGCTCCCGGCTGTAACGGAAATACCCGCTCTCCCGAATATTGCTCAGGTGTCGGTCCTTGGCATAGAGTACAAAGGTATCCTTTACCTCCGGCAGCGTCTTTTCCAGCTCTTTCACCCGGCTGTACAGCCGCATATACTCCTCTTCCGCCCGCCAGTCGGCCACCGGCGGCCAGTCACAATCGATGACAGCAAACACGCCGCCCGGCTTCAGAATCCGGTTCACCTCCCGCAGGGTAGAAACCGGTTCCATCCAATGGAAGGACTGGGAACAGATCACCGCGTCCGCGCACTCCGCCGTAAGACCGGTCTCATTGGCAAAAGCCTGACGGAATTCGAGCTTTTCCCTGCGTTTTTCCTGTGCAACGGCCAGCATGTCGCCGCTCGGCTCCACGCCGATCACCCGATCGCTCACCGCTTCCCAAATCAAGGTGGAAAGGCCGGTGCCGCAGCCCAGATCCACCACGGTTTCCGGATCCCTGCCCAGATACCGGCGGACAACCTCCACCGGATAGCGCGGCACCGTCGGCCGCGCCTGATCGTATACCTCCGCAAAGCCCCGGAAGCGATCCGCGTTCTTCCGTCTATCCTGCTGCATAATACTCTTCTTTCCTGTTGTTCCCGACGCGTCCCCGGCGACAGGATGGAGCTGTTCGATCCGCTTTTTACATATTGTCCTGTTCTTCCAGCGCTTTTTCCAAGGCTTCCCGGGCGCGGCGGGAGAGTTCCAGCTGACAATTCAGCTCGTCGTTCTTCCGCATGTCCTTAAAAGCGTATTTTCCCTCGTTATCCTCCACCCGGGCGTTCACCGTGTCCTCGGTGGTCAGGCGGATCACTTCCTCCACCCGCTCCCGGATACGCTCGTCCTCCACCGGGAAGACCAGTTCTACCCGGCGGTCAAGGTTGCGGGGCATCCAGTCGGCGCTGCCCAGATACAGCTTCGGATTTCCGCCGTTTTCAAAACGGAAGATACGGCTGTGCTCCAGCAACTGGCCGACCAGACTGAGCACGGTAATATTCTCACTCACCCCGGGAACGCCGGGCGTCAGACAGCAAATCCCCCGCACCACCAGCGTGATCGGTACCCCGGCCTCAGACGCTTCGTACAGCTTCGCCACCATCGCCGGATCGGCGAGGGAATTCACCTTGGCAAAAATGCCCGCGGGCAATCCCCGGCGGACGTTCTCCATCTCCTGATCGATCCGCTCATAGAAAAAGGAGCGCAGGCGGTCCGGCGCGGCAACCAGCCGGTTATACCGCGGCGGGCGGGAATACCCGGTCAGCACATTAAACAGGGAGGACGCGTCCGCGCCGAAGCTCTCCCGGCAGGTGAACATCCCCATATCGGTGTACTGCCGGGCGGTGGAATCGTTATAGTTTCCGGTGCCGAGGTGGACATACCGGCGCAGGCCGTCCTCTTCCCGCCGGACCACCAGCAGAATCTTACAGTGGGTTTTCAGCCCGGCGAGACCGTACACCACATGACATCCGGCTTCTTCCAGCTTCAGCGCCCAGTGAATGTTGTTTTCCTCGTCGAACCGCGCCTTCAGCTCCACCAGCACAGTGACCTGCTTGCCGTTTTCCGCCGCGCGGATCAGGGCGGCAATGATCGGGGAATTGCCGCTGACCCGGTACAGGGTCTGCTTGATGGCAAGCACATCGGGGTCCTCCGCGGCGGCGCGGACAAAATTCACCACCGCGTCGAAGCTTTCATATGGATGATGGACGAAGCGATCCCGCTCCCGGATCGCCGCAAAGGGATCGTCCCAGCCGGCAAAATCAGCGGCGGGCACCGGCTCGATCGGGGCGAGCCGAAGGGAATCGTCCAGCGAGCTCAGACGGAAACAGAAGGTCAGGTCCAGCGGACCGGTTTCCTCATAAATATCCGGTTCTTCCACCCGAAGCATATCCACCAGAAATTCCCGCAGTTCGGGATCGCAGTGGCGAGTCAGCTCCAGTCGGACGGGACGGCCCCGCTTCCGTTTTTTGATGGATTCCTGAATCTCGATGAGCAGGTCCTCCGCTTCCTCGTCAATAGCGAGATCGCCGTTCCGGGTCACCCGGAAGGCTGCCGCCGCCTGAATGCGGTGCAGTTCAAACAGATCCTCCAAATGCCGGATCAGGATGCTTTCAAGCGGCAAAAAGCTCCGCCCCTGTTCACAGGGCAGTTCCACCAGCCGGGGCAGGATGGAGGGAACCTGCACCACCGCAAAGGCGGTTTCCCCCTCCCGTTCCAGCCGGACGGCCAGATTCAGGCTCTTATTAAGCAGCATCGGAAAAGGACGGCTCCGGTCCACCGCCAGCGGGGTCAGAACAGGGAACAGCACATCCTCAAAATAGGTATCCACAAATTCCTTCTGCCGCTCATCCAGTTCCTCTTCCCGAAGCAGGAAAATATCGTGCTGCCGGAGAAGAGGAATCAGGGAACGATGCAGGCAATTATACTGCTTTTCGGCAAACGCATGAATCTTTTCGCTGAGCAGCCGGAGCTGTTCGGACGGAGTCAGCCCGGCGGCGTCCGGCTCTTTATACCCGGAGCGTACCTGCTCTCGTACGCCGGCCACCCGAACCATAAAGAATTCGTCCAGATTGGACGCGGTAATGCCGAGGAACTTGCACCGTTCCAGCACGGGATTATCTTTCTCGTAGGCTTCCTCCAGCACGCGGGTGTTGAAATCCAGCCAGCTCAGCTCGCGGTTAATAAAATACGGGACGGTCTGCCGGCCCACAGGGGATTTGCTTTTCATAGGAGTTCCGCCTTTCCATGATCGATTCTCTTACAGAAGCCGGCTCCGGTTAATGAAAACCGGACGGATGCCAAACACATTCTCAAAGAAGGGGGCGCATTCGCCAAACGCCCACTTTTCCAACAACATTTCCCCCGCTCTGTGAGCGGTCGTTCCTTGAACGGCCGCTCCCTGGGCGGCGCCGCCGCCCGCGGTGACGGTCAGCGCTTTCTCATCCAGCCGGAGCTTTAATTCCTCGATCTTCCCGGCATGCGATTCGTCCAGCGAATTCGCCAGCATCAGGATAGCCGCCAGCTTATCCACCAACAGCCGCTGCTTCTCTGAAAGGGGCTGTTTCGGCATACCGGACGCCTCATCCCCGCCCGCACACCGGACAATCTCCGCCGTCAGGACCGTTTCTTCCTCATTCAGTCCATAAATATACGACTGCCGAATCAAGTCGTAAGCCGCGTCGGCCGAACTCTTCACATTCACATTTTCCCCGATTTCATGGAGGAGGGCGGCGCATTCCAAAAGGGTACGGCGTTTGGCGCTGATCCCGTGCAGCTTTTTCAGTTTATCAAACAACAGGGCGGCATAGCCCGCCGTCCGTTCGGCATGGTCCACATCGGCATGACGGAAGGAAGCCAGCCGCCGGGCGCAGGAGAGCGCGCCGTTTCGCTGCATCGCCTCAAATTCCAGCTTTCTGGCCGGCAAAAGCAGTTGTGCGGCCAGAATGTCCATCAGATCCATGCAGGGAGCAACGATCTCCTCCGCCTGAGTCAGGCTGAGAATCTTCCGATAAATCGCCAGCATGGGAAGCACCTGTCCGGCGGTTTCCTCCGGCAGGGAAAGCTCCCGTGCGGCGGCGGAAACGGTCAGGTCCTTGATCCGGTCGTACAATGCGTCCAGCTGATCCCGACGCAGGAGGTAGGCTCCCTGCTTTCCCTCCGCCCCGCAGAGGGGCGCGATGGTTTCCAGTTCCCGCCCGGTAAGAAGGAGACGGCCCATTCCAAACCGGCCGAACAGCCGGTTCAGCCGGCGGAAGCGGGTCTCTACATATTCCTCCAATACCACATGAAAGTGGGTGGTCTGATCTTCCAGCTCCCGCAGAATCTCGCCCAGCTTCATAAAGCCGAGACGGATACTGCTGCATCGGATGATCGCCCCCTCTTCCGCCGCTGCAACGCCCACGCTGCCGGTACCGATATAGGCCAGCAGCGCATTCTTTTTCATCAATGGAGAGCGCAGCAATTCGCCGTACATCAGCGCGCTTTCTTCCCCGTCCTCCAGCACGCCGACCAGCAGGTTGTTCTGTGTTTTTAACTGATCGACGACATAAGGACGGTTCTCCGCCTCCCGCAAGGCGGTGGTGGCGACCGCCCGGTATTCACTCACGCCATATCCCTTCATCACCCGCGAAAAGCCCTGCAGCGCGGCGGTCAGTTCCCGCACGGTTTCTGCGCGGATACGGCCTTCGGTAAACACCTCGTGCCCCAGACGGGTGGGATGCTCAAGCATATCCAGCGTTTCCACTGTCCCGTTTTTTCCCGTCTGATATATGCCCATCCGCACAAAGCTGGAACCAATATCGATGACGCTGACGATTTTCGAATTGCGTTTCATACGAAAGTTCATCCTTCCTGAACGGCGGATTTTTCCTGTGGTATTTACTATATCACAAAATTGTTAAAATATAAAGGAAGGGCGCCCTGCACCAGTATCTTTTCTGCACCACTCTTTGGCACCCTCTGAAAAACGCTTTGCGTTTTTCCCTTACGGCTTCTATTCTCACGTCCGCCCATCCATCTTCTTTTCTTCACTTATATGGCGGCCGGCTTGTTTTGATAACAATTTGTGCTTTTCTTAGTCATTTTTTGAGAAAATTCCCCCGCGCGATTGTACTTTCTCCTTCGCCGGTCTATAATGCGATAGGAGCAGCCGCAGCCGATCGTCGCCGCGTCGCGCTCAAGCAGAATAAATGAATAAAAAATCTGAAAAAGAAGGGCTGTTGATGATTCAGGTACAGGCACACCGCGGAGCCTCCGCTTATGCGCCGGAAAACACGCTGCCGGCTTTCCGCCGGGCGATTGAATTCGGCGCGGACGGCATCGAGTGCGATATTCATCTCACCACGGACGGGCAGTACGTTGTCTGCCATGACAATGAGATTGACCGCACCTCCAACGGAACGGGAAAGCTGTCTGAAATGACGGCGGCTGAAGCCCGCGGCTATGATTTTACCGCCGGCTTTTCCGGCTGGACAGGCGGGCCGGCGACGGCTCCCCTGCTGGATGAACTTCTGGAACTGGTCGGTGGGATGGACATCATCAATATCGAGGTCAAGGGGCCGTTCCGTCCCGGACAGGACATGCGGGAAGCCTACCGGCTGATCGCCGAGGCGCTGGAACGCCATCACTGCACCGAACGAACCATGCTGTCCTCCTTTGGTCACAACTGGCTGAAGGAATACCGGGAGCTGTATCCCTCCATGCGGACCGGACTGCTGTATTCCGAAAAATACACCCCTGAAGAAACGGTCGCTATGGTGCGGAAATACAACGCATGGGCGATTCATCCTTGGCTGGGCGGGATTGACGAATCCATTCTCGACGCCTGTCGGGAAGCCGACATCGCCTGCAATGTGTGGACTGTGGATTCGCCGGAAGACATCCGTCGGGCGATTGAATTGGAACCGACCGGAATTATCACCGATGTTCCCGACCGCGTTATGGCCGCCCTTCGGACGAACCGGTAAAGCAAGGCCTTTATGCCGTCCGGTATGGTCAATGAACTTGAAAATTCTCTTTTGCCGCGTCGGATAGGATTTTACAGCAGGGGAAGTTGACATCAACCGGCAAATACGCTATCATAAGTAGCAATACGGCGGCCGGATGGCTGTCCGGCCGCCATTTCACGCCGCTGTGGTGGAACCGGCAGACACAAGGGACTTAAAATCCCTCGCTGGAAACAGCGTACGAGTTCAAATCTCGTCAGCGGCACCACACCTGCGGTGAGCAAGTCGCGCACCGCAGGTGTTTTCTTTGTTTAAAGGATTATGCCAAGCATCTTTTTCGTCAACGCAACCCGGAAGAATGCCGAAAGAAGTCGATTGCTGTAAGGCAGTCGACTTCTTTCAATTGCTTAGCTTAAGCGAAAAGAAAACATCGTTGCGAACGATAGGAAATCCGCAGCGACATGGAAAGCGTTGAGAAAACAGTTTCCCTCTTCCGGCGCGAGTACCTCAGCCGGCATAAAAAGATCGCCCATCAAAATCGCCGTAGGAATTGGAATTTCCGCAAGCCCAAGCAAGTCATCGAAATTTGTCGGTGACTTGCTTCATACATTAAGCATCCATGGCGGAATCTATATGATTATCCAAGCATATGACCCGGATATGATGCGCGATCATATACTGAAGTATTTCGATACACTCTGAAAAATTATCGCTTAAATCATAGATACTTTCGGTCACAAAGACGCCGAATTCCTTTTTCGGGAGCTGATCGACGATCCTTTTTAGTCCAGGCTTGTCCGCCGACGTCTGTTCAAAGTCCTCGTCTACATACACATCCCTCACAGTAATACCAAGGGAGGCCAAAAGCGTTTGCATCCGGTTCAACTTCCGGCTTTTCACATATTCGCTCATTGAAGAGGGGCGTTTACTGGTTGACAGATAGCAAACGGCCACTCCAGCGGTCTTGTCCATTTTTCCTCCTCCAATCAATATGTTGATACATACTATGAAGAGGAGGAACGGATTATTCCAACCGGATGAGTCCTATTCTATCGTCTTTTTTGTAACCGGTATACCGTATTCCTTCAATATATCCAGAATCCTGTACGCCTTATCCCTGAATCCCTCCGATGTATGAACGTTTATCCCCGACTCCTTGTCCGTATAGCTATAGGAGAGATACTTGAATCCTCCCCTTGGCCCCACATACAGGGTTACATCTTCCGCGCCTTTCAGATTCTCAGCGAATAATTGCTTTTGACGGTCAATTTCTTTTAGCGCCTCTTCGTCAATAATTTCTAAGGAATCCCACAGTACATCCAGCGTGGTAATCCCGGGGAAACGGACCGTGATAAATCGGTCACTTCCTCTGCTCCACATTCCTTGCCGCCCAACGGTGATACCTTCGGTTCCGGCAACCAACCCGTTTGCGTACTGTGTTAAATCAACGGTGAGTTTTACTTTCGTACCTTTTTCGATATCCATAATCGAACTCCTTTTCAAGCAGTGGTTGAGCGGTGAAAAACGTGCATGGTTTTATATGATTATAACAAAGAATCAGAATTCTGCCACTTGCTTTTTCAAATTTTACAAAACAAATAAAATTTCGATATTTTATACAAAAAACGGTCATCGATTTTAATCCACTTCAATCCACCCCGGGCGGGGTGGGACCACATGGCGACGGTGGATCGCGAAACGCCAAGATATATTTCAATCCACCCACCCCGGGCAGGGTGGGACCCGGCGGTGTTCTGCGGTCGTTTTCCCAGTCCTATTTCAATCCACCCACCCCGGGCGGGGTGGGACTGTCTATGATGGTTACAGAGGATGCGGACAACACATTTCAATCCACCCACCCCGGGCGGGGTGGGACGGCCTATAATCGTATACGGCTCTGCGCCGTCTAGATTTCAATCCACCCACCCCGGGCGGGGTGGGACTGGTTAACTACCCAAAATACATTGTCGATACAATATTTCAATCCACCCACCCCGGGCGGGGTGGGACTCCATCGCAAAAAATGTTTTCAAAATAAAAATTATTTCAATCCACCCACCCCGGGCGGGGTGGGAC
>CAJJLZ010000032.1 GCA_905192745.1 uncultured Oscillospiraceae bacterium | reverse complement strand
GCGGTCTATCTCTTGTTTTCGGTTGCTTGCTTCCTTACCGTACATGAGCATTGGCTCCCGGATTATCCGAGCCGTAGCCCTCCAGAAGATTGACCACGCCCCACACACCGAGGCCCGCGCCGAGGGCCACCACCAGCGTCTGTAAGGTAGAGATAGCAGAACTGAAAAATGCCATGTAAACCGTCCTTTCTCCGGGGCGAGCCCCGGACATGAAAAAAGCCGCCCGTGCAGGCGGCGGGTCACTTTGGGACAAGTTGTCCCAAAGTCATACATAGGCGTCCGGGTCGTCGAGGTCGTCATAGTTGAGGATGTCCTCGTCCTCATCCATGCCCGCCTCGTCCGGCACCGTCGCCTCGTACACCTCGCATACCTCCTCCGGCCCGGGCCGCCTGTTGCGGTTAATGAGCCGGTCAAGGTCAAAGGCGTTTTTCTTGTCGGCTTCCGCCGTGTATTTGTAATTGGGGTGCTGTTTGAGATCATACTTCGGGGAATAGAACGGCGGCAGGCCCCGTAGCTGCAAGATGCACTTGTCCCCGGGCATTGTGGCAAGCTCGGCGGGGGTCATAAGCTCCCGGCCCAGCCGCTGGATGTTCTGATTGTAGCTTTCCGACTGCCCACGGGAGCGGCCCTCCGTCTGCATGGAGATCGTGGCCTTGCCCAGCCAATTCTCCGAAATCTCCTTGATGGTCGAGCTTTCCCGTCCACCGAGAAAGATCACGCTGTCCATGTTGCCGATGATCGTCTCGGCGTTCTTGTCATAGATGGCCTTGCATTGGGCCAACTGCTGATAGAACAGGCACAGACTGACCTCCCGGGAGCGGATCACCGCCACCAGCTTTTCAAGCTGCGGCACCTGGCCCGTATTGGCCGCCTCGTCCCACAGCACTCGCACATGATGGGGCAGGCGGCCTCCGTGGACGTTATCCGCCCGTTCGCAGAGCAGGTTGAACATCTGCGAAAAGGCCAGCGCCACAAGGAAGTTGTAGGTCGTGTCCGTGTCGCTGATAACAAAGAATGCCGCCGTCCGCCTGTCACCCATGCGGTCAAGCTCCATCTCGTCATAGGACATGATCTCCCGAAGTTGGGGAATGTCAAAGGGAGCCAGCCTCGCGCCGCAGCTTATGAGAATGGAGCGAGCCGTTTTGCCGCTGCTCAGCTTGTACTTCTTGTACTGCTTGACCGCGAAGCAATCCGGCTTGCGCTGTTCCAGCCCCTTGAACATATAGTCCACGGCGTTCATAAAATCGTCGTCGTCCTCTTTGACCTCCATACCGGAGATCATATCCACCAGCGTATTCATGTTCCTGTCCTCGGCAGGCCCCTCAAAAATGATGTAGGCGATCAGGGCGCAATAGAGCAGCGTTTCCGCCTTCGTCCAAAAGGGATCTCCCTCCTTGCCCTCGCCCTTTGTATTGGAAATGAGGGCGTTGACGAATTTGAGAATATCCGCCTCATTTTTGATGTAAGCCAGCGGGTTGTAGTGCATGGACTTCGCAAAATCTATGCTGTTGAACACCTTGAGCTTGTAGCCCTTGCTTTGCAGGAACGTCCCCACTTGGGAAAGGACGCCGCCCTTCGGGTCAACGACCACATAAGAGGAATGGGCTTGCAGGAGCTGGGGCGTGAGCCAGAAGCGGGTTTTACCGCTGCCCGACGAGCCGATGATACAGGCGTTTAAGTTGCGGGCATTGGCCGGGATCTTCGGGCGGGTGTTCATGGTGAGCAGCTCCGTCCCCGTGAGAATGACATTGTTCTCAAATACGGGATCGGAAAATGGCCGGATGTCTTTGGCCTGTCCCCAACGGGCCGTACCGAACTCCGCATCCCGCCGAAATTTCTTTGCCTTCCGGCTCCGTACATAGATAATGAGCCGCATAGCGGCTGCGCCCACAAGCCCGATCAGCCAATCCTGCAGATGCAAACCCGGCGCAAAGTCCGCAAAGGCCGGGCCGATCAGCGAAAAGGTATTGATGAACTTATGGGCGAAATCCGCGCCTGCCGCCAGCCGGTACGCCGTGCCGAGCTTCAGAAAGACCCACAGGATGAACAGATAGGGTATATTGGGAAGAATGTATTTGCGAATCTTATCTGTCCGCATGTGTTGCCTCCCTTACGCGCTCTTTTGGCCGGGGCCGTTCCTTGCCGAGCTGTTCCTCGGCCCGCTTGATCTGTTCCCGGATGGGGACGCGGCTGGATTTGGACTTGTGCATCACCTTCCGGGAATACTCGGAAAAACAGGCAGTCATGGCGTCGGCCTGTCCCGCCTTGAAGAACAGCAGATAATTCTCCGGCCCCGTTTTATAAAAGGCGTAGTCCACGTTCCATTTCCGGGCCACCCGGTCAAAGAGCTTTGTATCCCCGGACAGCTCAATGCTGTTGGTG
Organism: uncultured Oscillospiraceae bacterium; assembly: GCA_905192745.1. Taxonomy (GTDB): domain Bacteria; phylum Bacillota; class Clostridia; order Oscillospirales; family Acutalibacteraceae; genus Avimonas. Next base: position 24,048 of record CAJJLZ010000032.1, on the reverse strand, counting down.
GAAGCGCCGTGGCCCATGAGCTTTTTCACCGTCTGCCTGCCGTGGGGCGTCATTCGTTTTCGGTGCTCTTTGGCTACCTTGCGTCCGACAGCCGCCAACACATAGGCAAGACTCCGGGCCGTCAGTTTACTTGCTTTGAGTGATACCGCGATGGCGCGGCGGGAGACTTCTTCATCGACGATCTTTTCCACCTCCCTCCATGAAAAAAGCACCTCGGGACAATTTGTCCCGAAGTGCTACCGATCGCCCTGCTCCTTTGCGGCGTGTTTCCGCGCCGCCTCCAAAGAGGAGCGGTCAACGATTTCCTTATAGGCGGCCATTTGCTCCCGGATCGTGAGCTTTGGCATGGAGAAAACCCTGTGTTCATCGGGTATATCCTCCCGCCCGGCGTACACCTCCCGGAAGCCGCCCGTATAGAGCACATAGCCATTCCCCGTAAAGTGTCCGTCCTCCTCCAAGCGGATGTCGCGTCCATACGCTTCAAAGTCGAAGTAGGGCAGCAGATGCTCCGGCACCTCAATAGCCGCTATGTCCTCCACATAGATGCGTCCCAGCGTTTCATCGTCGGTCACGCCGGGATAGAAGTCATAGCAATCAAGATTTTGCGTCAGATTGATAAGCTCCTTGACGCTGCCGGTATGCTCGCCGTGCTCTACGGCGGCGGCAAACAACTCCATTTCACCCTCGCCCAAGCCGTCCAACAGATCGGCCAGATAGTTCAGCTCGTCGATGCTCTCATATTCTCCCAAACAATCGTACAAGCCCGGTATGTCAGTTTCATAGTCCGTGATGAAGATTTCCTCATACCGCACGCCGTCAATGCCGATCCGTTTCAAAAGCGCCTGTACTTCCTCCGTGGTGGAGGGGAAGGACAGGTATTCGCCTACAAGGTAGCCTTCGTTGTATTTGCCGAGGTTGGTGACATACGCTTCCAGCATATCAGCGGCGGCCCTGGCCCTTGACGGTCAGGAGGCCGTCAAGCGTAGTGGCCGTGATCCCCAGCCGCTGGGCCACAGCGATGTCGTTTTTCATGGCCTCATTGATGGTCAGCCCGCAGACGACCAGCACATGAGAGCGCCGCAGCAGGTCACGGGCCATGTCGATACCGCTCTTATGCTCCTCGGGAATGGCGTCATTGAGAAAGAGCGGCTGGAACAGCATGGGGCAAATGGGCGAAAAGCCCGCCTCATAGACGGCGCGGCAGTAACTGGCCGCCTGTTCCTCTGCGTCGCCGTACCATGCGGCGGTGATATACGCAAGGGGTCTTTTCATAGGAATACCTCCGTTTTATAAGAAAAAATCGTTTCAGCCCAATCCCCCCGCCCTTTCCCAATCATGTGAAAGGGGGCGGCTCTGGAGGATATATGCCCCGTCGCGCCGGAGGGAATAGCACAGCCGGGGCCGCCCGTCAAGAGTAAACCGCCCTCGGCGGCGCACGGCGCTCTTGACAGGCAGCTCCCGGCTGCGCCGGGAGTTGGACGGCGACGGGGGATATATAACCCCAGCGCCGTTGTTCGGGCATGGTGCAGCTTCGGGACAATTTGTCCCGAAGTTTACAGGGCCTTTTCCGCTTTCTTTTCCGGCTTGTTCAGCTCGGGCGGCTGTTTGGCCTTCCAATCCTCCAGCAGAGAAATGATCTGATCCTTCATTTCCCGCGGCGTCTTGTCCTTGCCGAAATATTTTTCAAGTTCCGCGCTGTTGATAATCACTCGATCTACCTCCTTTTTCTCTTGGCTCAAAATGCCGTCGATCACGTCGCCGTTCAGCTTGCCGTCCTTGTCCAGCTCCCGGAGTTTCTGCGCCTGGGACAGAGAGGGCGAGGACTGCTGGCCCTCGATGGACACAGCGATATACCGCTGATTTTTTGGGCGGATGAAAGAGATCTCCACCGCCGGGGTAAAGGACAGCTTTTTTTCGTCCACCATCTTTTTCAGATCGGGGACAAGCTCTGTCAGACGGATATACCGCTGCACCTGCTTGTAGTTCATACCGTTGCGATCCCCGACGACCTGAGTGGAGCGTTTGCCTGCGTCCTTCGCGTCCTCGCCGGGCCGTGCGCCCTGGTGCTTGATGGCCTCCACCTGCATTTTCAGCGACTGCGCCTTTTCCGTGGGCAGGATATGTTCCCGGTGCCGCAGGTTATCGTCCGTCATGGTGAGAACGGCCTCGTCGTCCGTCATGCTGCGGACGATACAGGGCATATTCATAAAGCCCGCCAGCTCGCTGGCTCGCAGGCGGCGGTGGCCCGCGATAATCTCATACCCGCCGTCATCGCGGGGGCGTACCAGCGCGGGCTGATTGACGCCGCTGGCCTTGACCGACTCCACCAGCCCCTGCATTTCCGCATCGTCCCGGACACCAAAGGGATGGTTTTTGAACGGGTGCAGCTCGGAGAGGTTGAGATATACGACCTCCTCCTTTTCGCCGCGAGAGGCGTCACGGGGCGCGGGCGGCTGTTCCGGCTGAACGGGGGCAGCTTTATCCTTGACGGGTGCTTTTTCCGCAGCAGGTTTACTTTGAGACTTTTTGTCCCGCTTGGGTGCGGCAGCCTCGCCGGGGGCCGCCTTGTCAGCCTTTGCCGGGCGGCCCTCGCGGGGCTTGTCCGCACCATCGGATTTATCTGCCGGGGCTTTCTGCGGCGCTGCTTTCCGTGCGGCGGCCTTGTCCTTTTCAGCCTCCTCACGGGCAGCGGCAAAACCTACGACCTTTCCGGGCGCAGGCGAGGCCGTCTGTTCTGGCGGCGCGGCCTTGACCGGATCGAGCGGCCCTTGTGCCGGGGCCTCGGCGGGCTTTCCCGCCTCGGGACCGATGGTTTTCTTTTCGTCTGCCATTTGCTAACCTCCTTCGTTGTGGCATGAAAAAAGCCAGCCTCACGGCTGGCAAGTACAAAAACGCCTCCTTTCGATGTTGGATATATGAAAACGCCGCCCGTTGTCCTAATGGGCGGCGTTGTACTCTCAATTTTATCTTGACTCCTCTTGAAAAATGGAGTATATAATGCTAAACTTCTTATCGTGAGGTGATTTAATGAGTGCGGAGAAGTTGACACAAGATGAAGCCAAAAGGCTTCTTGAAATGGTAAAGCGTTCTCTGGTTGCTACCATTGACTTTCCCTCACGAGGAAAAACAAAAGAATTTGATGTTATTGGAGATACTAAAAAGGACGTGTTCTCCATAAACATATATAGAGCAAAAATCCAGCCGTTCAAATATAATTTTGGTGCAAGAATTAAGAAAAATGGCACTATGCTTTTAGAACTACATATCAATCAGTCTGCTGTTCATCGCAACCCGGATGGCGAAAAGATAACAGGAAACCACTGGCACATATACACAGAAGATTATGGAAGAAATTATGCTTTCCCGGCTGATGATGTGCAAAGTGATCTGTTTATTGATAATGCCATCAAGTTTTTAGAAGAGTTTAACGTTGTAGAAAAACCAACTATTGTTCATCAAATGGAGATACTGTAATTTAGAGATTTTGATTTCAATAGAAAGGAGGGGTAATTTTGGACATTCAAAAGTTGATTGATGAATATGCTGCTTGGCTCAAGAGTGAAATAACCTTTGAAAAAATCGGGGAATACTACGAAATTACAACTCCTTATCTTGACAATGCAAATGATTACTTGCAAATATATGTGCGTCAAAGCGGGGATGATATTTTCTTTACAGATGATAGTGCTACCATACAAGGCTTGAAAATGAGTGGATTTCAATTTACCCCTAACAGAAAGGCACATCTGCAAAGAATACTAAATCAATATGGGATCAAGTTAGAGGGGGACGAGCTCGTAGCGAAAGCCCCAATTAACGGTTTTGCTCAAAAAAAGCATTTGTTCATTCAAGCGATAATGCGAATAGATGATATGTTCGCAGTTTCTAAATCGAAAGTGGCCTCGTTCTTTCTCGATGATATTCAAGACTTCTTTGAAGCACGAGAGATTTACTATTCCGATAATGTTCAATTTACCGGGATCTCTGGCTTTGCCCATAATTATGATTTCTTGTTGCAGCGGACAAAGAATAAACCGGAGAGACTTTGTCAAGCAGTCAATAATCCGAACAAATCCAGCATGGGTAATATACTGTTTGCTTGGAATGACACAAAACCATCACGCAAGAAAGATAGTCAACTTATTGTTATCTTAAACGATCAAAATAATGTCGCCCGAGGTGTCGAGGACGCTTTTGCAAACTATGATGCAAAAGTAATCCGATGGAGTGAAAGAGATAAGGCGGAAAACCTTTCTCTTATTTCTGCATAATGTAGTGCGCTTTGTGTAAAGATTGCACCTCCCAAGCTCGGGGTTACGGGGGTACGTAACCTCTTAGCTTGGGAGAGCGCTTGAATGGCATTCAAGAGGTCAGCGGTTCGATCCCGCTTATCTCCACCAAAAAGACAAAAACCGAACCTCATGCCGGTTGGCAGCGGGTTCGGTTTTTGTTGTTAAATGGAATAAACAGCATAGGATATATTTTGTGTGAAAACTCTGGATCAGCTTTATTGCTATTCAAGAGTTTTTTCTATTTAAGCGTGGATTGCTTTTGCCTTGAATATCTTGAAAAAACGAAGTTTTCCATGTTTGCAGACAGCATTAAATTCTTATTTGATTTTTTCTATAGGCAGCCAAACCTGAACATTCCTTTCGCTTTTTGGTATCCAATGATATACGGCAATCTCTGGAGCTTTGGCTAGTTGAAAACCCATTTCCGGCATCCATTCTGTCAAAATCTGAATACGCAAATTGAGCAAATCAAAGTAATCACAGATTGGGCTTTTTACGTCGTTCGTCTCGAAAATCGCATAAGTAATTCGTGGTATAACAATGTTTTTAAGATTTAAACTTTCCACAAAATCTACACCAGTTACAGCTTGGTTGTATAAATTTTTCCGTTCCCATTCATCCAATAGATGACAGTAATAATAATCATATCCTTCATCTGTAATATTGGTTATAACACAGTGGGCGTCGGGATTGCTTGCCGCCCCACGCAAAAACCATTGTTTTCCTCTTGTGGTTATAAAAAGCTCTTCTTCTTGTTTCTCTCTTTCTTTACCGTAAGGCGCCCCGGTAAAATAACTTTTGTAACCAGTTAAAATCATCTCCGGCTTTTCTTCAATTCGGTAATTCATAGTTCTGCCACCTTTCAAAGATATTTTTATGGCAAGACGGGAAAAAGATTTTAGGTTGCTGCCGTTACTGCGGGCAGCAGACGGAGTTACACCGTGAAATCTCTGAAATGCTTTGGCAAAGCTGTCTGGACTCTCATAGCCGTATTTCAGAGCGACATCAATTACCTTTACATCGCTTGCAGCAAGTTCTGTACCTGCAAGTGACAGCCTGCGGTTTCGGATATATTCGCCTATTGTAAAACCGCACATAATACTGAACACACGCTGGAAGTGATAACTTGATGAAAAACTTTGTGCCGCAGCAGCAGTATAATCGATAGGTTCCGTTAAATGGCTTTCAATATAGTCAATAGCATTTTGTATTCCGGTTATCCAATCCATGTTGCACCTCCTTTCTTCTTGTCTGCGATTATTTTATCAAAGGGCGGATGTTAATTCCCGATTTTCAATGCGGAGTTCGGTCGGATTGAATTGGAAATTCCTCTTCTGAAAAGAAGCGGCTTTTTGTTTGTCGATAGACCACGGACTTCTTCGTCCTTATTACACGACAAAACGAAAAGAAAATACAAAGCAGGAACCAAATGCATGTATATAAAGCGATGGATTTACATTTTTTGTGTATTGTGATACTCTAAAACAAGAAGCGAGGCGAAAATCGGCCTCGTCCGGGAGGGCGTTGACGTATGAAAACGGTCAGAACCATTTTTCTTTTCGTCTTGACGGCGTTTCTTGTTGTTTCCTTTACTTCCTGCAATACAGGACGGCAGGACAACAAGGTTGCCTTTTCCTTTCGGGGCGAAAGCAGCTCTTTTGTCGAATCCGATCAAGGCATCTATTGGGTTTCCTATGTATCCAATGATGCCGGGACTGCGACGTATTATATCAGTTCCTTTGACAAAAACGGCAAAAAGAACTGGGAGATCAAGCCGGGGCGCGGCGGACAGGTATATCCGCTGAAAGACGGAAGATTCTTTTACGCCCAGGACGACGCTGTTTCTGCTTATGATAAACAGGGAAAGATAATCTGGGAAACTGATGTAGAGGGCTCGTCCAATTCCAATTATTCACTTAATCAAAAAGAAGAACTGGTTGTAAATTTACTGTCGTCCCCGCAGACTTCCACGGTGTATTGTACCATCCGCATCGACGGTGAAAAGACGACATATCCCGCGATTCCCGATCTTACCTCCTGCTTTACCTACCCATATCCGTTGGGGGGGTACATTACCGAAGGCTTTACCGGCGGCGACAACTATAAATGGTACGTCAGCCGCCTGAAAGAGGATTTCTCGGTGGAATGGACGTATTCCGGCGAAGCAGATGAGGGGAATTTCTATATCAGCGATATCTCCGCGGACGGCCGCATCCTTTTTACCGGTACCAGAGAAGGCGGGTACTTTTTAAGAGAACTGGGTCCGGACGGTAAGGAGATGCACATCGCGAAATATGCCGGCACGTTTATTAAAGCGGCTTATTTTCAGGATAAAATCGTTGTGGCAGGGGATAAGGCCCGCATTTTAAAAGCGGATTTCCGCGTTGAAGCCGAGTTCGGCGATTTACGCTATCCTCAGATTCAGATTTTGGAAGACGCGGCCTTCATCTATACGTCGGGTAGTTATGATATCAATGCCGCCGTGAGATATGACGGCTATTGTCAGCAGTATGATCAAAACAGCAGGCAGGTGTCCAGTCAGGTCTTTAAGGAATCCGATCGCTTTGTTGCGGTAGGGAAGGACGGCAGACAGTATTATAGAAAGTGATACCGTGAAAAACAGCGGCGCATTACCCGGTACGCGCCTCTTCTGCTTGCAGTGGAAACTGAGCAGGGAATGGAAAGGACCGTTCACCAAAGACCTGAAGATCATTGTTTCGTGTACGGGTGATGTTCCGTTGCGTAGTCTTTGGCAAGCATATGAAATCACACGAAGGGAAAAATCAGACAGGGGACATATTGATCGACTGGAACACGGCTTTTGGGACTCCGCCGGGAAGCTGTTTTTAATGGGCCGCAGATACATAGTCAGACCGCCTGGTTATCCAGACGGTCTTTTTGTAAGTCAGGCCCTCCGGCAAAGCCGGGGGGCCTGACTTGCCTTCCGCTTTTCAACAAAAAAATTGCAGATTTTGCAATGTGCGAAACATTCACAAACCGCGCTTTCCCGAAGCTTTTCCGCTTTTTTCTCTTGAAAAGGTAAAAAAGAGCAAAAAAACGTACAAGAATTCCATAATATGGACGTGACAAAATTCGACATTCGATGTATTATATTAAAGACTTTTGTGGTTAATGTTGGATATTGAATTGGGAAAAATCACATTAAATTTTCAATTTTGATTATATCGAGTAAATTTACTATTTTGGATTTACTTTTGAGAACAAATGTTCTATAATAAAAACAAGGAATATTTCTTGGAAGAGACCAAAGAGATCGAAATTTACCCCTGTAATCTAACTGATCGAATAATCGAATCGTATATAACTAACCGGGACGGACACAGGGTTTCATTCATTCCCGTGTGTACCATGCACAGGGAGAGCGAGAATAGAAAGGGGAATGCAGGCGTGACTATTGGCAACGACCGAACGATTTCCACCAGCGAAAAGGATGTCGAAGAGCGGCCGAAACAGGCGAAAAGTGGGGATGGACAAGAAATCCGTTATGAGGATATTCCCTTGTCGGTCAGAGAGCTGGCTCATAAAATTTATAATCGGCCGCATTGCACCGCGGTACTCGAAGCATTTTCAGGAATCAAAAAAGGCGCTGAGCATAATGGAGAGGCCGTCTAAAAAAGCGGATTGCTGTGATGTAAGCTCTTCGCCCTGCTTAATAAAACCGCCGGCTATCAGAGCCTTATATAGCCGAATCGTGACATCTTCCTCGCTCAGCTCTTCGGAGCTGGGCGTTTCTTTTTGCACGCAGTCCGGGGCATCGAGATCATCCAGCGTATACCCCATAGCGTGAACAATCGCCTTGATCGTTTCAATGTTTGGTTTTTTTGTAATACCGGCGCTGATTTTTTTTAATGTGCTCACCGGAATTCCGGACCGTTGGGCCAGCTCATCGAGGGTATAGCCCCGGGCCTTCCGCATTTCCGATATTTTTTCCAATCCCATTGTCATCCCTCCTTTTTTCACAGCCTTAATTTATGTCTGCTGAACCATTGAACAATGAAAAAATACAGCCGCGAAACGGCTTTATTCAGTATGCATGAATTACAGAATCGCCGGATTGTCTTCACTGTATCATATTGTTTTTTGTTTGTCAACAATTGCGGTTCCACTTGCGGAACTAAAAAGCAAAAAAAGGGTTGACAAGTTCAATAAACGGTACTATAATAATGAAAGAAAGAACCGAATATGGAACTTTAAAGTGCTGAGGAAAAGCAGGAAAGGGGGCGGCGTTCTCCTCCGGAAGAGAGGACGGAAGTGATAACTTACAGGCATACGGACAAAGCGGAATGCGCCGGAGGCGCACAAGGAAAGGAGCGGCACCATGCGTAATCGTACTTATCCCAATCTGATGGCGGAGATGTCCCGGATCGGCCTGAGTCAGGGGGCTGTCGCCGACGAACTGTATATCAACAAAGGCACAATGTCCGCCAAATTAAATCATCCCCAGCGGCTGTTGCTGCGCGAGGCGATCCTCATCCGCGACCACTTTTTCCCTGATATGACTCTGGATTATCTGTTTGATACATTGGACACGGCCGACACGGCGTCCCCGGAAAAAGCCGGAGGGGGGGACAGGCAATGACAGGAAGATCGTCTGTCTGCGGCGCCGAACCTGCCCTTTTCACCGGATTAACCAGCACTGCCGACCGGGAAACGGGCGGCGGCGTACCCGGCCGTAAAGGCTGTCCGGACGAGCGCTCCCCGGCCCGAGATCGCCGCTCCGCCAGAAGAGGACGCTGCGCCTTTTGCGGCGGCAGTACCGAACAGAGGCGGGTTATCTACTGTTCCCAGACGGTGTGCGGCTGCTGTCGGATGAAGCTGGGAGGGTAGAAGGATGGCGGCGTATATCGGCGTCTTTACCAATCGGGGAAAGATCCTCCCGGACGACGGTGCGGCGTTGGATTATGCAATGAGCCTTCTGGGACTTGTACCGGAAGAGTCGTGGGATGCGGTGGATAAGGCGCTGCTTCTGACATATTTTGATTTGCCTGCCTTTCTGTCCGGGGACTGGCTGAGATACGGCAGCATGGAGGAATACGAAAAAGAGCGGACCGCCGGGGAGGAAGGAGAAATCGAGAAAGCAGAATTTCCTGAAAGATCGAGGGGCTAAGGAACAGTGGCCGTAAGCCTCCGCCGTTAAGGGCGGAACCGCCGGTACTCTGCCGCCCGGATTTCCACCGTAATGAACAGGGGGCCGCTGCAGAATTTACTGCAGCGGCCCCGATTAAACATTATACCCTAGCGCCGCCCGGATGGGTTCTGTGCGAGCCTTTGTTGGCGGCGCTGCCGAGAAATGCTTTCGCATTTCTCCTAAACGACATTGTACCCTAGCGCCGCCCAGCCGGATTCTATACCGGCGTTTGTTTGCGGCGCGACTGAAAATGCTTACGCATTTTCCCAAACGACATTGTGCCATAAAATAGATGCCGAGGAGAAAAACGGTGGTGCCGCAAAGCGGCAGGAAGGGCCTTTGGCCCGACAACCGTTTTTCGATGAATCCGGCAAAGCCGGATTCATTATACCGTCAATTCCGTTCCACCCGCATCCCGCAGGGAAAGGACGTGGCAGCAGCCATCGCCAAACACCTGTTCCATTCTCCGCCGGTAGGAGGTCAGGCGTTCCTCCGGCACATAGGCTTGGATGGTGCCCGCAAACCCGCCGCCGTGTACCCGCCAGGCGCCCTCGTCTCCCAGTAAATCGCCGGTGAGGGCCAGAGCCAGAGCCACCCCCTGATCCCGGTGCATAAGGGGGGAGGACACATTTTGCAGCAATGCCTGAGATGACCGCCCCGAAGCGGCAACCAGCCGGAGGAACGCCGCGGCGTCTCCCGCTTCCAGCGCCCCGCATTGCTGTTTTACCCGGTCGTTTTCCTCATAAAAATGCAGGGCGCGCAGTACCGCCCGGTCCCCCGCCCGACGACGCAGGGAGGGGAGCGCCGCTTCAAACTGCTCCCGCGGAATATCCCGGAGAACCTCGCCGCCGAGGAGGCGGGCGACCTCTTCCATCTCCAGCCGGCAGGCGGCATAATCCTGCGTCAGGTCGGTATGGCTTCCTCCCGTGTTAACGATGCAGAGCCGAATTCCCCACCGCTCAAAATCCGCCGGCAGGCGTCGGACCGACGGCTCGTCCGGATTTTCAAAATCCAGCGCGACGCAGCCGCCGAACACGCTGGCGGTCTGATCCATCCGTCCGCAGGGTTTGCCGAAATAGTCGTTTTCCGCCTCCTGGGCAATCCGGGCCAGAAGGGCAGGCTCGATCCGTCCCTCATTATACAGCCCGTTCAGAATCTCCGTTACGGTGATCTCAAACGCGGCGGAGCTGGATACTCCCGCTCCCCGCGGCACTTCCGAGGTGGTATATGCGTCAAAGCCGCCGATTGAAAGCCCGCGCCGCCGGAAGCCTGACGCGATCCCCCGGATAAGGGAGGCGGAATGACTGGCTTCGGCTTCCCGGGGGGAAAGATCATCCAGATCAATGGCGTCGGTATAATACCCTTCCGAATGCAGTCGGATCACCGGCCGGTCGGTGGGCCGGACGGCGGCCAGAATATCCGCGTCCACTGCGGCGGCCAGCGCCAGTCCCCGGTTGTGGTCGGTATGGTTGCCGCCGAGTTCGGTCCTTCCCGGCGCGCAGAATAACCGGCAGGGTCCGCCTCCGAACAGGGCGCACAGCCCCGCCGCCGTGCGAAACGACCGCCGCCGGGCGCTCTCCTCATCCGAATACACAGCGGTCAGCGGGAGGGCGGGGAGAATCCTTTCTTTTAACGGAATCGTCTGGATACAAACCGACATGGTCCATTCCTCCTCTGCAAAGCGCGTTTTCATGGCGGCGAGATGGGAAGGTCGTCCGATGGTCGTTTCCGATTATTTCCTGTTCCGTCCGTTGATTCGTTTCCTTTTTATCAGTATACAAAATGCACGGGTAAAAAGGAATAGCCAATGTCGCAGAAAAAACTTTGCTTTTTCCGTAATTCTGCTATAATGGAGGAAAATGCGCTGCTTTTTTTCCGGAAAATCCTGCGCGGCGGAAACGGCGCGCCTTCTGATTTTCCTCTTTTTCTCCCGTCAACCTGTTCCGCTCCGCGGAACGCACATCATCATAAAGGAGACCCGACCCATGAAATACGCAATCGTCTTATGCGACGGCATGGCGGATGTGCCCTGCCCCGCGCTGGATGGCCGCACGCCGATGGAAGCGGCCCACAAGCCGACGATGGACCGTCTCGCCTCGCAGGGGGAAGTCGGCATGGTCCGCACCGTGCAGGAGGGAATGTCCCCCGGCAGCGACGTGGCCAACCTCACCGTGATGGGATATGACACGCGGGAATGCTACACCGGCCGCTCCCCTCTGGAGGCGGCGAATATCGGTATCGATCTGGCGGATGACGACGTGGCCTTCCGCTGTAATCTCGTTACCCTGTCGGACGAACCGGATTATGCGAAAAAAACCATCCTCGATTACTGCGCGGGGGATATCCATACCGCCGACGCGGATAAAATCATCCGCACTGTACAGGAAGCTTTCGGCGGGGGAGAGTTTGATTTTTATACCGGCACGGCCTATCGGCATTGCATGGTGTGGCATGGCGGGAAAACCGCTCTCGGCAAAATCACCCCGCCCCACGACATTACCGGCCGGGGGATCGGGGACTATCTGCCCCGGCATCCCGACGCGGCCCCTCTGCTGGCTATGATGGAAAAGAGCGCGGAGCTTCTGCGGGATCATCCCGTCAACCGTGAACGCGCCGCGGCGGGGCGGAACCCGGCCAACGCTATCTGGCTCTGGGGACAGGGGAAGCGTCCCCGCCTTCAGAATTACAAAGAGCGGTTCGGCGTAAATGGTTCGGTTATTTCAGCGGTGGATCTGATTAAAGGGATTGGCCGGATTGCCGGGATGACGGTCTGCGACGTGGAGGGCGCTACCGGCTATATCGATACCAATTACGAAGGAAAGACCGCCGCCGCGATAGAAGAGCTCCGGCGTGGACAGGATTTTGTGTATGTTCATCTTGAGGGGCCGGACGAATGCGGTCACCGCGGCGAAGCGGAGAATAAGGTGCGTGCGATCGAGGACATCGATCGCCTCGTCCTCGCCCCGCTGCTCGGGGCGCTGGATGAGATGGGGGACTACCGCCTGATGGTGCTGCCCGATCATCCCACGCCGCTGGATATCCGTACCCACTCGGCCGATCCGGTGCCTTATCTGCTGTATGCGAGCGACGGCACGGCCGCACCCGGAACATCCGCCTTTACCGAAGCGGCGGCGCGGGCTTCCGGACGCTATACGGAAGAGGGCTGTACCCTGATCCGCCGCCTGTTCGGCCGGTAGGATACGGCGTATCTCCGAAAATCCAAATCAATAAAGGACGCCGGTTCCGCGTATTTCTGCGGGACCGGCGTCTTTTACCGATCCTTTTTGCTTTGTTACGGAAAGGCTCGTTCCGGCTGGTGAAAAAGGAGGAGCCTCAGGAGCCTCCCTGTTTACCGTTTCGCGGCCAGCGCCCGCTCCTTTTGCAGCATGGTCAGCTCCTCGCAGATTTTTTTGAAAACAGGGGAGGATTTGCCGCCGGTATTTTCCGCGTCCTCGGCCAGTACCACCACGACGTATTCCGGATTTTCCGCCGGATAGAAGCCGCCGAACCAGCTTTGCACGACCTCTTTTCCGTTTTGCTCCCAGCCGGTTTCCGCCGTGCCGGTTTTGCCGCCGGCGCCCAGTTCAAAGGGACGGGCCGACCGGCCGGTCCCTTCCTCCACCACGGTTTTCATCAAATCCCGCAGGATGCGGGCTGTGGAGGCGGAAAAGGCGGTTTGGGCAGGGGCGGAGGGCTCCTCGGTCAGTATGCCGTTCTCGTCAACCATTCCCCGCAGCAGGGTGGGGCGGACAATGTTTCCGTCGTTTACTACGGCGGCAACCAGTTGGGTGATATGCACCGGCGTGGCCATCAGCGTCCCCTGCCCGAAGGAGAGGTTCGCAACTGCCGCCGGGGAGAGCAGTTCGGTTTCGGAGGGAAGGACGGCGCGGGCGGTTTTCCATCCTTCCGCCAGAAGGATGGGACGGTCGAATCCCAGAGAAACCGCCATATTATATAGGGTTTGCCCGCCGATCCGCTGAGCGAGCCGGATAAAATACGGGTTACAGGACTGGGCGAACGCCTGAGTCAGATTCAGGCTGCCGTGTCCGAGCCGGTTATGGCAGTGAAAGGTGATCCCGCCCACATCCACACTGCCGGCACAGTCGAACGAGGTGGAGAGCGGGGTGCCCGCTTCGATCGCGGCGGCAGCGGTTACGATTTTGAACACCGATCCGCAGTTGTAGTTGCACAGGGCGCGGTTCAGCAGAGGCGCGTCGGTGTTGTTCAGGTTTTCCGCCACCGTGGAGGGCTGAAAGTCCGGCAGGCTGACCATCGCGGCAATTCGGCCGGTGGAAGGCTCCATCACCACCACGGCTCCCTTTTGGAGGTATTGCCGCGCCGCATTTTCCGCGATTTTCTGGATGTCCGCGTCAATGGTGAGCGCCACTCCCGCCTTCGCCCGGTCCAACGTGTTGGAAAGGGTGGGCGCGATCCCCTGCAGCGGCCGTCCGGTCGCATCCACTGTATAGGTGGTTTCCGCCTTGCCGGCACAAGCGTTCAGCCGTTCGTCAAATACCAGCTCCGCTCCGGTGGCGCCGTGAAGGCCGTCTCCGTCCAGATACCCCAGGATATGAGGCGCAAGCAGCGGTTCGGTGTATCGTACCGGCGTTTCAAACATCGCGAGCCCGTCCGCCGGGGCGGGCAGGCTGTCCAGAACGGCGGCCACCGGCTTTCCCTCCTGCAGCCGCTCGGTGAGAGCTTCCAGCGCTCCGGCATCCATACAGGAGGAAACGGCGGCGAGCGCTTCCGGACTGGCGGTCAGGCTGACCCGGTATTCGGTCCCGGCGTTCACAAGCGGCCGCAGGTTGGCGTCATATATCGTTCCGCGGGCGTTCGCCACCGTAACGGTCAGCCCGGCCTGCCGGTCGGCGGCCTGGGACAGATCCTGCCCGGAGAGATCGTACAGCCGCAGCATCAGTCCCCCCATCAGGATGAGCACCAGCAGAAAAATTCCGATTGACCGACGGCGCATGGCCATCCCTCCCCAAAATCCAAGATTATCCGGTGTTTCCTCTATAGTCTGCCCCGGTTTTTCGTCCATTAATCCCATGCGCCGAAGGCGGATAAAAGGAAAATTCGCCTTCTTTATTCTATCGGTGAAAGAAAGAGAAAACGTTTACATTTAACTCTTGTCATCCCCGCTCTTCCGGTGCTATAATGACGTTTGGGAAAAGAACCCTCGGAAAGGAAGCCTGCCCGTGTCTGTAGATAACCGCATTCGCCGCCGTGTCCGCCGCCGGGCCTTTCTGATTAAACGGCGGGCCGGCCGGTTTATGGAAAAATTTCTGTCGGGTGAAACGATGAACTACCGACAGGTGATCGCCATCCTGCTGCCGATCTTCGTTGATCAGGCGTTTATTATCCTGCTCAGCCTGTTGAATACGGCGATGATCAGTTCTTCCGGTATGGCGGCGGTCAGCGCTGTCAGTATGGTGGATTCGGTCAATATCTTTCTTCTGAATGTATTCATCGCCATTGCGACCGGCGGCACCGTGATCGTGGCGCAGTATAAGGGAGCGGGGAACGGGCCCATGGTGGAAAAATCCGCCGCTCAGTCGGTCTCCGCCGTGGCGCTGGTTTCTTTCGCGGTCGGGGCGCTGATGATTCTGTTCCACACGCCGGTGCTCAGCCTCCTGTTCGGCAAGGCGGAACCGGACGTAATGAACAACGCCCGGATTTACCTGATCGGCAGCTGCGTCACCTATCCGTTTATCGGGATTGTGGAGGCGGTCTGCGGCGCGCTGCGCGGGGTGGCGGACACCCGCCCCTCTCTGTGGCTGTCCATGATTACCAACGGCTCCTATGTCGTGCTGAATCTCCTGTTTATCACCCTGCTGCACGGAGGAATCTGGGGAATGGTGATTTCCCTGTTCCTTTCCCGCCTGTTGGGAATGGTCTGTTCGCTGGTGTACCTGATTCGGTTCAACCATTCGCTGGATGTGCGTCTGCTCGATCTCATTCGTTTTGATTTTCCGACCATCCGGAAAATTCTGTTCATCGGATTGCCCTTCGCGGCGGAGCAGATGTTTTTCAACGGCGGCAAGATTCTGACCCAGACTTTCATTGTTCAGCTTGGCACCCTGTCCATGGCGGTGAACGCTATCGTCAGCTCGGTGGTTCTGCTTTTCCAGATGGGGGCGAACGCCTGCAACCTGGGGGTGGTGACGGTGGTCGGACAGTGTATGGGGCGGCGGAATATCCGTGACGCACGCAAATTTATCCACGCCTTCCTCTGGCTCGGTTCGTTGAGCTATGTGGTCACCATGGCGGTACTGTTTCCCTTCCTGCCCTGGATTGTGAAGCTGTTCTCTCCGCCGCAGGAGATTGTACATACGATATATTTCACCACGATTATGACGGTGGCCGCCAGTCCGTTCCTCTGGTCGACGAGCTTTATTATCCCTTCCGCTCTGCGCGCGGCGGGGGATTCCCGATTCACTTCCATCGCATCGATGCTTTCCATGTGGCTGTTCCGGGTGGTTCTCGGCTATATTCTCGGTATCGTCCTGCCTTTCGGCGTGGTCGGCGTGTGGGCCGCCATGGTCTGCGAGTGGGGCGTCCGCTCCCTTATTTTCCAGCTCCGCCGCCGGGGTGACAAATGGTACGCCCACCGTCTGGTGGACGATTAGGGACGTTTTTTATTACTGCAATAAAATTACAAACGCCGACGAACAAGCGGTTCGTCGGCGTTTTGCTATGGCCCCCAAAGGGATTTTTATGTACCAATACGGCAGAAAACAGGGCCTTTGCAGGCTGCGCTTTTCCGCGTCCTGATGATTTTCTTTTATTTTTTCCGATAAATCACCGGGGTCAGGGTAAGCAGCAGGGGGAAGATTTCCAATCGGCCGAGCAGCATCGTGACCGAAAGCAGCAGCTTGGACAAAATGGAAAAGTCCATAAAATTTCCGGACGGCCCCACCGTCCCCAGACCGGGTCCGATATTCCCCATGCAGGCCACCACCGCGCTGATCGTGGTGGTAAAGTCGAATCCGTCGAGGGAGACCAACAGGGTCATTCCGCCGATGATTCCCATATAGGTGATGAAGAATATTCCCACGTCATGACTTGTCTGGTTGTCCACCGCTTTGCCGTCCAGCCGAACCGCGCCGACAGCGCGGGGATGCACCAGACGGATCAGTTCCCGTCCGCACTTTTTAACCAGAATAATCAGGCGGGATACCTTCAGCCCGCCGCCGGTGGAGCCGCCGCACGCGCCGGTCACCATCAGCAGGAACAAAACGGTCTGGGAAAAGGTGGGCCATATGGTATAATCCGCCGTCGCATACCCCGTGGTGGTGATGATGGAGCTGACCTGAAAAAATGCCTCCCGGAACGCCGTCTCCGCCCCGCCGACTATCGGCAGGATGTTCAGGGTAATCATCCCGACCGAACCTGCGACGATCAGCAGATAAATCCGCAGCTCCTCGCTTTTGAGTACCTGCTTGAAATCCCGCATCAGCAAAAGGAAATACAGATTGAAGTTCACGCCGAACAGCAGCATGAATACCCCGATAACCCACTCCAGATAAGGGCTGTTATAGGCCGCAATGCTGGCGTTTTTGATGGCGAAACCACCGGTTCCCGCCGTGCCGAACGCGTGGACGAGGCTGTCGAACAGCGGCATTCCGCCGGCAAGGAGAAACCCGACTTCCAGTATGGTCAGCGCAAGATAGATCGCGTACAGCAGCAGCGCCGTATGGCGGACGCGGGGTACCAGCTTTCCCACCGACGGGCCCGGTACCTCCGCCCGCATCAGGTGCATGGAACGGTCGCCCGCCATGGGGAGCACGGCCATAATAAACACCAGCACCCCCATGCCGCCGATCCAGTGGGTGAAGCTCCGCCAGAACAACAGCCCGCAGGGCAGCGCCTCCACGTCCCGCAGGACGCTCGCCCCGGTGGTGGTAAAGCCGGAAACCGTTTCAAACAACGCGTCAATGTAGGAAGGGATGGCCCCGTCCAGCACAAAAGGGACCGCTCCCGCCAGAGAAACCAGTATCCATGCCAGGGAGACGGCGAGAAAGCCCTCCCGTGCGAACAACGACCGGCTGCGCGGCTTAATCAGCCGCAGCAGACCGGCGCAAATACCCAGCCCAAGAATGCAGACCAGAAACGGAAAGGGATTCTCTCCGTAAATCAGACAAACCAGAAGGGGAAGAAGCATCAGCACCGCTTCGGCCCCCAGTACATATCCGAGAATGCGAAGAACCATCCGAATATTCACTGCGCCCGCTCCACCTTTTTTTCAGCCGCTCCGGCGGCCAGAACTCCCGGCTGGAGAATATCGTCCAGATCGTCCAGCCCGGTTTGGGTTGTGATGATAATTACGTTGTCATGGTCGCAGATGCAATCCTCGCCGCCGGGGAAAATCAGCTTATTATCCCGCAGAATACAGGCGACCAGCAGATTCTTTTTCAGTTTCAAATCCTTCAGGGGAATATCAATGCCCCGAAATTCCCTGTGCGCACGGAATTCCAGCGCTTCCGCCTGATCGTTGATGATGCGGTACAGGGATTCGATCCGGCTGCCGATGGAGGCCTGCATCCCCCGGACATACCGCAGAATGCGGTTTGCCGCGATGCGGTGAGGGGTGATAACGCAGTCGATCCCGGCTTTCTCCAGAATTTCACCGAAGCTGATATGGTTGATCTTGGTGATAACCTTTCCCACCTTGCGGGAGATCGCGTACATCGAGACCACCACGTTTTCCTCGTCCAGCCCGGTCAGGGCGACCAGCGCATCGGTTTCGTCGATGCCCTCTTCCTGTAAAATCTCACGGTCCGAGCCGTCGCCGTTGATTACCATTACCTTGGGCAGCGCTTCGGACAGCTCGGCGCAGCGGTTGGCGTTGACTTCCAGAATTTTGACCTGCATCCCCATCTCGGACAGCATGGCCGACAGGTAATAGCTGGTCTTTCCGCCGCCCACAATCATTACGCTCCGGGATTTCTGGGTGAGCAGTCCGCAATTTTTGAAGAAACGGGAGATATCCGACGGTGCGCCGGTGATACTGACCTGATCGTTGACCCGCAGCACGAAATCACCGGAGGGAATGAAGGCTTGTCCGTCCCGCTGGACGGCGCAGACCAGCACCCGCACCCGGAACGTACCGGGAAGATCCCGCAGCGCCAGGCCGGTCAGAGGACTGCCCTCCGGCACCTTGAATTCGACCATTTCCACTTTTCCCTTGGCGAAGAAATCCACCCGCATCGCGGAAGGAAAGCGCAGCACGCGGGAAATCTCAGCGGCGGCCGCCAGTTCGGGGTTCACAGTGAGAGAAAGGCCAAGCTCCTCCCGCATGAAAAGCAGGGTCTTGCTGTATTCGGGGCTGCGAACCCGGGCGATGGTATGCTTGGCCCCCAGTTTTTTGGCGATCAGGCAGCAGATGATGTTGATCTCATCCTGCGAAGTGACGGCGATCAGCAGATCGGCGGAGGGAACCCCCGCCTCCTTCTGCACATCGCTGTCCACCCCGTTACCGCAGATGCAGCCTACGTCCTGCGTATTGCTGGAGAGGCGGAGCACCGCCGGATTATTGTCGATGATAACGATGTCGTGGCCCTCGTCGGACAGACGCTGCGAAAGGGCGAACCCCATTTTGCCGTCTCCGACAATGATGATTTTCATAGCAAAGCGACCGGCCTTTCTTTTATATTCTGCGAATATATTCCGCGAAACAGCCGCTCTCGTGCGGCAATTATGCGCAAGCGTGACGAACGGCGCGTGACAACGGCTATATAATGCGCCATTTTGACGGTTTCGTCAAGAGGGCTGACGCTTTTCTTGCTTTTTCTTCCCTGAAATGGTATACTCAAACTCGTTTAGTGAGGCGGCCTAAGATTTGCAGGATGCGCGGAAGGCTGCGGGAGGATGAGGAATCAGTGAAGGAGTCCCTGAAAAAGCTCTGGCATGATGAACGCCCGTTCCGGCAGAGGCTGCTGACCGCCCTGCTGACCGGATTCGCCGTATCTTTTTCCTTTGTAATCGTCGGCATATTCGACCTGTACATGAACAATATCGGTCTGTTCCCCTTTGATATGGCGTCGCTGGCGGGGCCGGTTATTCTGTGCGGCCTGCTTTGCATGGCGGCGATCACACTGGTCTGCGTGCTGGTAAAGGGGGAATTTTACGATATCCTGATTTCTCTCTTTCTGGGTATTCTGCTAGCCGGTTATCTTCAGGGAAATTTTCTGAATCTCGATTTGGGGGAACTTACCGGCGACAAGATTGACTGGAGCCAGTATACCACCCATTCCTTTATCAACGGCGCGGTATGGGCGGTGCTGATCGTCGTGCCGATGCTGATTCTGATTTTCTCCGAAGGCGTGTGGAAGAAGCTGACGATTATCCTGCCGGTTCTCCTGATCGGGATGCAGCTGGCCGGTCTGGTTTCCACCGCCGTAACTACGGATTTTTCACAGGAAACCAAGCTGAATGTTTCCAACGATACCGCGGAGGCGGAAGCGTTTGTGTCGGATAAAGGGATTTTTGAGCTTTCCTCAAAGGACAATATTCTGGTGTTTATTCTGGACCGGCTGGACGGCAAATATATTGACAGCGTTGTAGCGGATGACCCCCATTTCTTTGACGATATGGAGGGCTTCACCTATTTTCCCAACAATACCTCCCTGTATTGCCGCACCTACCCGGCCGATTTGTATTTGCTGACCGGGAAGATTTCCTATTACGACCAGCCGGCGAACGAGCTTTTCACACAGGCATACAGCGAAGGCCGCTTCCTTCCGTCACTGAGGGCGCGGGATTACACCACCAAGCTGTATATTGCCAAATATTACGCCTATTCCGACGTCTCTCAGCTGCAGGGGCTGGCCGATAACGTCGTGACGGAAAAGCAGGAGCAGAAGGTCGATAAGCTGCGGATGCTTCAGGCAATGGCGCAGTTTTCCGCCTATCGCTATACCCCCCATGCGATGAAGCAGTATTTCTGGCTGAGTGCGCAGACGTTTTCGGATACCGTCGTGATTACCAACGAAAACAAGCCCTACGCGGGGGACAGCTATCGCTTCGGGGATGAGCTGAAGAAAAAAGGCGTGTCCCTGACGGAGGAAAAGAATAACTTCATGTTCCTCCATCTTAAGGGCTGCCATGGGAACTATGATCTGGACGCACAGGGAAATTATGTCGGGGACGGCAACAGCACGCTTCTGGAACAGACCAAGGGCTATTTTACCCTGCTGAAACAGTACATGGAACAGATGAAAGCGCTGGGAGTATACGATTCCTCCACCATCATCATTACAGGGGATCACGGCAAATCGGAGGATGTGCGCAGTCTGGATACCTACAAAACCACCGGCCTGTTCGTCAAACCGGCGGGCAGCTCCAGCGGTACGCTGCAAACCTCCAGCCGGCCTCTTTCTCAGACCAATTTCCATGCGACGGTGCTGCAGGCGGCCGGGATCAACAGCGACGAATACGGGAAGTCGATCTGGGAGGTCGGCGAGGAGGAAGACGTAGTCCGCCGCTTCCTATACAAGGTCAATAAAAAGGCGCTGGAAGAGTATGAAATCCGGGGTGACGCGGAGGACTTCAGCAACTGGACCCACGTGAAGGATTATCCTCTGACCTACGATCATTGAGTATCCGTCTTTCGGGCAATTCGAAAGCTTTTCGGGGAGACGCTGTACGGCGTCTCCCTTTCCGCTTTCGGTTTGCCCGTTTTGCCTGTGACGGCGGAGGAAGAGAGGCGGATCGGTTCTTTTTAAGGATTTTGTAAGGATATATTTATAGTATTGCCCGTGATTGTCCGTGAAAAAACGTTAAAATGAAAGGAAAAGAGTCTGTCCGTCGGAGGAGGAAGATGCATGACGGTAAAATATGAGGGCCCGGAAACGGCAGAACAGGAAGAGGAGAGCGGGGAAGAGGCTCTGCGGCTTCAGATTCAGGAGAACCGCCGTCAGAGAAATCAGGAAATTCATCGCCGTCGCCGTCGTCGGCTGATGCTCCTGGCCGTCGCCGCAGGGGGCGTTCTGACGCTGGCCGGTCTGTTTTTCGGTCTGCGCGCCCTGTGGGATTCCGCGCCGGAACCATCGCCGCCGAACGGGGGGGTGGACATTTCTCACATTGTATATCCCCAATGGATCGATCAGGAGTTTATTGAGAACCCGGAAGCGCGCACCGGCGAACCGCTGCCGGCCGTTCGGGATCTGGCGATTCATTATGTGGGGAATCCGGGGTCCAGCGCGAAAGGCAACCGGAATTATTTCAACAGCGAAGGGGTGGAGGTCTGTTCCCACTTTATCGTCGGTCTGGACGGCGAAGTGCTGCAGTGTCTGCCGCTGAATGAACGATCGGTGGCGACCAATCAGCGCAATGGGGACACGATTTCCATCGAAGTATGCCACCCGGACGAAACCGGCCGATTCAGCGACGTGACCTATGATTCCCTGATCCGGCTGGCGGCATGGCTGTGCGAGCAGTTTGACCTCACCGAAGAGAATCTGATCCGGCATTACGACGTGTCCGGCAAGCTCTGTCCGCTGTACTATGTTCAGCATGAGGATGCCTGGCTGCAGTTGAAGCGGGATGTCGGAGAAGCCTTGCGTTCAGAATAAAAAAACGGGCCGTACAGTGGACGGCCCGTTTTTTTATTCTGGGGGAAACAGCGGCTTTCCCTGTGACGCCCTTTGAACAGGATGAAACGGAATTTTGGCCGAATACTGCTGACGAGTTCCCACGGCGACGCGATCGGGAACTGGTTCCAGAATATTGCGCTGGAGGTTTCCGGCATTGTGATTCAGTTCAGACCGAAAAAAGCGAGAATGCCGTTATAGATTCCTTCTGCAAACAGTCCGGGATTCTGGGAAAGCAGCTGGGCGTCTCCCACGTTGGTAAGATAGCCCATTTCCACCAGCACCGCCGGCATTGTCGTGCGCCGGAGAACAAACAGTCCGGTATTGACCCGGACACCCCGATTGGGCAGTCCGGTCGCGTCATTCAGTCCCACCAGAATCTGTTCGCCCAGCGCATAGGCGGGGGAGGATGTGCTGTAAACATACGCTTCGCTGCCGCTGGCATTGGTGTTTTCGCTCGCGTTGCAGTGCAGGCTGATGAAATACTGCGCGCCCCAGCTGTTCGCCGCGTTGACCCGTGCCGCCAGACTGCTGGCGTTGCTGGTGCCGAGCTGTTCAGTAGGGGAGTTGCGGGAAAGCCGGACCTCAAAATTCGGGTTTGCCCGCAGCAGATCGGCCAGCAATATTCCCACCTCATACGTTACGTCCTGTTCCCGTACGCCGTTGGCTTCAGCCCCGGCGTTGGGATTCTGAGGATTATGTCCCTGATCGATAAAGATTTTAATCATAACGCGTTCCGTCCCTTCGCAATTTTATAAAGAGCTTTTCCTGCTATCTTATGCGGGGACGGAAAGAGCGAACACAGGGAAAAACGATGCCGGAGGGATGCCTGCAGGATAGGATGGCGGAACCAAACGCCTTTTATCATGGCGGCGATTCTTTCCGGCATGAGAAGAAAGCGGTTCCCCGCCTGTAAAAAAAGGGAGCGCGGCCAACGGCCGCGCTCGGAAAGAGAGAAAAGAGGAAAAAAGAGAAGGGATGAGAAATGAAAAATATATAGAAAACCCCGGTTGGGGAGAATCGTTGGTCTGCCTTCCGGCAGCGGATCATCCGTCCGGCTCATTGTCCTTCCCGGTTGATGTCTACAGTATACCGGATGGTTATGTCTATCCATTGAAGAATCTGGGAAAAAAACGTAAAGCTCTTTTTAACAATTTGTGAACGCGAACCGTTCGGCAGCCAATCGAATGAATCGCTTTCATCCTGCCGACGGTCTCCTGCACGGCGGCTTTCCCGGAAAAAACAGAAGGATCCGCAGGAAAACGCGCAACGAAAAGAGCCGGCTTTCAAGCCGGCTCTTTTCACTAAGCGCACACGGCGGGAGAAGCCGGTGCATTCAAGAGAAAAAAGAGGAGAAATAATGAAAAAAGAGAGGAGGGTGGCCCCGGGAAACCGGCGGGAAAACCGTATTCTCTAGGGACAACCTCAGTATATCCCGAAAATGTGTCGTTTGGATGAAGAAGACGAGAAGGATTCGTAAACAAGCGCATACGCGTCGAAAGTGCTGCCGAACGCCTCCATTATTCCCTGTACCTCCATAGAATCATCCGAACGGAGTTTTCCGGGAGACCGACCGCAAATCGAACGACGGCGAAGCGGGTTATTCCTCGAGCATTTTCCGGCAGCGATCTTCCAGCCATCCGATCATGGCGGCCCGGCCCTCTTCGTCCAGCGGAAATTCAGCCGTTTCGAGGATTTCACTCTTTTCATAGCAAAAGGGACCGCGCCAGACCTGAACGGCCAGAGTTTCCCCCGGCTGAATCAGAAAGCGGAACAGACCCCGGCTTCCGGTAAAGGGATTCTTACTGCGGAAAAAGAGAAGGGGAGGAATATCAAACATGAAAAAACATCCTTTCCTGAGCTTTTGACGTTCGGGACGGCGCCGATAACCGTCTCTTCTCAGTATACACCAAATCCGGACAGATGAACAGGGTTCCGGAAAAGGGAGAGGCGCCCCGGATGTAGCATTACAATAGATGTGAGACCAAGAGAAAAGAAAAAGGCGATTGAGTTC
>CAJJLZ010000031.1 GCA_905192745.1 uncultured Oscillospiraceae bacterium | reverse complement strand
TTGGGGTGCTCACTTTTTGAGTACCATTTGCTACATTTTCATTTTACCGAAAACACGTCAGCGGACTATATTGCAACGATAGCTCTAAGAATTATGTCGGTTTGTTCGGAAAAACATTTACGGCTACAATAAAGCAAGTAGGCATCATTGATTCCTATTTTAATGGAAAAGATTACGTTGGAGGCGTGTGCGGATTGGCTGTTACGATAGAAAACAGCTATAATACGGGAGTTGTAAGCGGAAACAATTATGTCGGAGGCGTGTGTGGATATGCTGTTACGATAAAAAACAGCTATAACACAGGCGATGTAAGCGGAACAAGTAATGTCGGTGGCGTGTGCGGTTATTCAGCCTCTGGCACAATCACAAACAGCTATAACACAGGCGATGTAAGCGGAAACGGTAATGTCGGTGGCGTGTGCGGTTATTCATATGAGAACACAATCACAAACTGCTACTACCTTGCAGATAGCGAAACCGACAGCTTGGATGGTACTACATTCAAAACCGCAGCACAGTTTAAGAGCGGTGAGGTTGCATACTTTTTGCAGAATGGGCAGACAGAAGGGGATGATGGCACGATACCACAGGTCTGGGGACAGAATATTGATAATGGTGAACCCGCACAGGATTATCCTGTGCTGGGTGGTGCGACGGTTTATTTCTCAAGTGCCGAGAACCGCTATTCCAACTATCACATTCACAGTTGGACTTATACTCTGAACGATGCACAAGACACAATAACAGCCAACTGCGATAATGCAGACGGACACTGCTCAAATACTGCGGGCGGCAGTGTGAAGCTTACTCCCCCGACAAATGCGGTTTACACCGGCAAAGCAATCGAAGCGGTTGTTGAAAATACGCTCATAACCGGCGACAGCGTCGATGTTGTTTATGCTCCGGAGGATCAGCTCACAGACGGAAAGCCGGTAAATGCAGGCACATATACCGCAAGCATTACGCTGGGCGACGCGACTGCAAGCATCACATTTGAAATCGAAAAGGCTACCCCCAACCTCGGCACTGTTAGCGCAGACGGCGAGGTAACCGACCAAATGACACCGGGCGGAGTGACGCTTACAGCAACAAACACGACCGTTGCGGGAACACTGTCCTTGACCGACAGTGAGCTTTTGGCAAACAAGAGCGAATATAACTGGCAGTTCGTTCCGGACGACACTGAAAATTATGAAACGGTAACCGGCACGGTAAATATTCATGTTGAGGACACACAAAAACCGACTGCCGAAATTTCCTTTAAGACACACAAGTGGAATCAGTTCCTCAACACCGTGACCTTCGGGCTGTTCTTTAAGGACACGGTAGAGGTTACCGTTACGGCCAGCGACAACGAAAACGGCTCCGGCGTGCAAACCGTGGAATATCTGCTTTCTGAAACGGTTATCAGCGATAAGAGCAGTCTGCCGATGGATGGCTGGAAAACGCTCGGCAGTGGCGACGGCACATTTACATTTAACATTGCGCCGAACAAGAAAGCCTATGTTTATGTCCGAGTTACCGATAACGACAGCAATATGACCGTCATCAATTCCGACGGCGTGGTAGTTTACACTGATAGCACGATTGCCGAGGAAAACAAGGAAATCCGTTATACTATCGGCAGTGAAAGCGGCGTTTCTGCCTCTGTTTCACTGAACGGCAACACGGTAAAGGAGATCAAGAACGGCGATACCGTTCTTGCAGCTGCCGCTTACACCGTGTACGAAGACGGCAAAATTACATTTAAGGCAAACTATTTGAACAGTCTTGATATAGGCGAATATACACTGACCGTATCCTTTAACCCGCTGGGCGAGGAATACAAGGAAAACGAAGGCAATGAAGCGCCTGCAACCGTTACTATTACACTGAGGGTGTATAAAAATCTGCCCGAAAACCTTGTAAAGCAGGACGAAACCCTCACCTACAACGGTACGGAACAGACTCCGGCGGTAAAAGCCACCGAAACGGCTGACGGCAAGACGATTGCCTATACTTACAGTACCAGTGAGGGCGGCGAATACACTGCAGACCTGCCGAAATTCACAAACGCAGGCACTTACACCGTTTGCTACAAGGCAAATGCCGACTACCACAACGAGGGCAGCGGCAGCTTTACCGTAACAGTGGAAAAGCAGACCGTTACCGAGCCGACTATCGAAAGCAAGGAATATACCGGCGCTAAACTTACGGCAGATGTTCCCGCAAGCGACCGTTACACCGTTACCGAGAATAACGGCGGAACAAACAAGGGCGGCTATGACGTAGTGCTGGAACTGAAGGATTCCGACAACTACAAGTGGAAAACGACAGACGACAAAACCGTTACCCTGACATTTAACATTACTGCCGCAGATAACAGTTGGACAACTGCACCGAGCATTGGTAACTGGACTTACGGCAACACCGCAAGCACCCCTGCGTATGAAGCCAAATTCGGCACGGTGACCGTGACCTACACCGGCACAGCGGCAGACGGAACGGATTACAGCAGCACGGCTGCTCCTACCAAGGCAGGCACATACACCGCAACCTTTGAGGTAGAGGCTACCGAGGATTACGGCTCTCTGTCATTGTCGGTTAACTTCACGATCAGGCCGAGAAAAGTGACCGTAACTGCCGAGGACGCAGAAAAGACCTACGGCGACAGTGACCCGGAGAAGTTCAACTGGAATGTGACAAGCGGCAATGTAATGGATGGCGACGACCTTGGTATTACGGTTTCCCGTGAAAGCGGCGAGAACGCTAAGACCTACAGAATTGTCATTGACACGGCGAACGCCAACCCGAACTATGACATTACCACAGTAAACGGCACATTTACCATCAACAAGGCAAAGCTCACCGTTACGGCGGACGACAAGACCGCAACCTACGGCGACGAAGCACCGGACTATACCGTAAGCTATGACGGCTTTAAGTTCATCGACAATGCCGAAAGCCTCGGCGGAACCCTTGCCTTTGACTGTGAATACGAGCAGTTTGATGATAAGGGCGAATACACCATCACCCCGAAGGGCTACACTTCCGACAATTACGACATTACCTATGTGGACGGCAAGCTGACGGTTAACGCAAAGAAAATCACCGTAACTATTAACAAGGCGACAAGCATTTACGGCGATGAGATTGCTACGCTTACCGCAACCGACAACGGCATTGTAAACGGTGATACAAATGTTTACAGCCTTGCTACAACTGCAACAAAGACAAGTGATGTCGGCAAGTATTCCATTACGGGAACTGCCCTGGACGACAATTACGAAATTACCTTTACAGGCGGCACAGACGCTTACGAAATTACCAAGCGTAAACTGACTGTAACTGTTGTGGTTGCCGACAAGAAGTACGACGGCAAAAACAATGCCGCCATCGTTTCCGCAACGCTGAACAATGCGGCAAACGGCGACCAAATCGTTTTGATAAACGGTACGGCAACCTTTGAAACCGTGGATAAGGCAAACTATATCGCCATTGCGCTTACTGATTTTGCCATCAGCGGCGACAAGGTGGGCAACTACACGCTGATTCAGCCTACGGGCGTAAGAGCCAACATCACCAACGGTTGGAACCCGTCGGTGAATACGGAGTACACCGTATCCGAGCCGAACGCAAACGGATGGTTGAACACCGATTTTGTGATTACCGCAAAGGACGGCTACAAGGTATCCCTGACCAACACCGCAAACGGCGAGTGGAAAGACAGCCTTGTGGGAGCAGTCGAGGGCGAAAGCAACAGTATTACCTTCTTTGTTAAGAACACCGCCGACGGCACTATTTCCGAAGCGGCAATCGAAAATTACAAGCTGGATAAGGTAAGCCCCACAGGCAAGGTTTACCTTGACGAGAGAAACAGTTGGCAGAACTTCCTTAACACCATTACCTTCGGCTTGTTCTACAAGAACGAAGTGACCGTTAAGGCAACCGCAGAGGACACTCTTTCCGGCGTGGATAAGATTGAGTATATCGAGTCCGCCAAGGCGCTTACTCTGGATGAAGTGAAAGCCGTTACCGATTGGACAGTAATGAACGGCAACGGCGTAGGTGTAACGCTCACCGATGCCAAGCAGTTTGTTTACTATGTGCGCATCACCGACAAGGCGGGTAATGTGACCTACCTTTCCACCGACGGTGCAGAGTACGACACCACGGCTCCCGCCGTAAGCGGTGCGGAAAACGGCAAGACCTACTACACCACGCAGAAGGTAACTGTCACCGACAAAAATCTTGATACCGTAACATTAGACGGCGAGGCTGTGACAGGCACTGTCACACTTGACGGCAACAAGGATGCAACCTACACCATCGTGGCAACCGACAAGGCAGGCAACTCCACCACCGTCACCGTCACAATGAAGCCGATTGCCACCGTTGAAGCACCCATTGACGAGATGACGGAGAGCGAAGTAAAGTCCTCCGATAAGGAAACCATCGAGAATGTGCTTGCACAGGCGGAAGAACTGCTGAAGGACGAAAATCTGACAGAGGACGAAAAGAAGGCCCTGGAAGAAGTCAAGACCAATGCAGAGAACCTGATTAGCAAAATCGAGGCTACGGCTGACACCGCAAAAGACCTGACCGACACGGTGGGCGGCTACGATGCCAAGACCGTAACCGGCGACGATAAGCAGGATATTAAAGACCTGATTGACGGCATTGGTACTCTGCTTGACGGCGACAACCTGACCGAAACCGAGCGCAAGGCTCTGGAGGACACCAAGGTCGAAGTAGAAGCGCTGCTCAAGCAGATTGACGATGCCGAAAAAGCGGCTAACTCCGAAACCGCCGAAACGGTTAAGGATGTTACGGCTGAAAATGTGAAGCCGGAAGATAAGACCGATTTGGAGCAGGCAAAGGAAGATCTGGAAAAGGCACTTGAGGAACACGGCAGCAACTACACCGAGGATGAAAAGAAAGCCATCGAGGATGAAATCAAGCGTATCGACGAGGCACTTGAGGTTATCGGTAATGTAGAAAATGTTGAGGACTTGATTAACAAACTGCCCGACACCATCAAGAAAACCGATGCGGACGCTATCAAAGCGGCTGAGGATGCCTACAATGCACTTTCCGACTACGAGAAGTCCCTTGTGGATAAGGATGCGAAAAAGGCTCTTGACGACGCAAAGGCGGCTTTGGAAAAACTTAATAAGCCTACCAATCCGAACAATCCGCAGACCGGCGATAACAGCAATATTTTCCTTTGGATTGCACTTCTCTTTATCAGCGGCGGAGCAGTAACGGTGCTTACCGTATCGGGCAAAAAGAGGAAAAAAGAAGTAAATAAATAACATAATTAAGGCGATAGTGGTTGATTTCACTATCGCCTTAAATTTTAACTCGGAGCAAAGCCCGATGTAAACTCGCTTAACATCGGCGAATAGGTTATATTCAGTCTTGTTAGGTGGTGATTTTCAAAAGAACCTCGTCCGCCGCATCGGTGTACCGACCTTGTTGGAGTAGGCTGTTCCGCATTTCGTTTAGGGCATTTTCCATCACCCCACGCTCATACCCGTCAAACGCTATGTAATACTTCTTTTCTCGCATATTGCTGACCTCCTTTGAGTTTCTTTCATAATTCCACTCAAAGAAAGCCGTATAGTCGAATGTACCGCAAATAAGCATAAAAAAGACAGAGAGAAAGGCGATTAAACCTTTCTCTCTGTCTTTCCCTCTTGCAACGCCCATAAGTTAGTATTTTGCAATTACTGCCTTATGTGGCGTGTGCATATTCGCTTACCCTTTTATCTTTTTTGTATCGCTTCATTATGATTCCTGCCTATGGACGGATTTTTTCAACTTTTCAGCGGGGCGGTCCGTTTATTCCCCAACGATTCGCAGGGGCGGTCCATCCAGACGGAGGATATGGGCGTCCATCGCTTCGGCTTCTTCCCGCACATGGGTAACCAGTACGGTGGGACGCACGGCGCTCCCGGATGCGATCAGCGCCGCGATGGAGGTCCACAGACCTTCATCCAGTCCGGCGAACGGTTCGTCCAGAATCAGCAAATCGGAAGGATAGGCCAGCGCCCGGGCGATCGCCACCCGCCGCTGCATACCGCCGCTCAGTTCGGACGGCCGTTTTCCGGCCGCCTCCGCCAGCCCGACCCGCTCCAGCCAGCCCATAGCGCGGTCGGACGCGTCCGCCCCCTCCAGCACCGAAGCGACGTTTTCCAACGCCGTATCCCAGGGCAGAAGGCGGTTCTCCTGAAAAACCATGGATACCCGCAGGGGCGAAGCCGCGCCGTTTTTTCCATGCGGGCGGCAGCGCTCCGCCGCCGTCTCCTCGATACGGCCCGACTGCGGCGTTTCCAGCCCCGCGAGCAGACGCAGCAGGGTGGTTTTTCCGCAGCCGGAAGGGCCGAACAAGCAGACCGCCCCCTGCGCCGGCAGTATCAGGGAAAAATCCCGCAGTACCGCCGTACCGTCGGGATATGCAAAATCGACCTGCTGCAGCGCAATCGCCATCTCCGCCGTCTCCTTCCCTTCCAAATTTACCGGATGTCCGCCGTCACCGGACGGTTACCTTCCGGTCTCTGCGCCATACCGCCTTCCGAATCGCCGGGCGGCGGCCACCAGCAGCTTTTCCAACAGCAGACTGAGCGTCACCACCGTGATCGTCCAGGCAAACACGTCCGGCGTTTCGAGGGTAAGCTTCGCGTCCTGCAGATACTTCCCGATGGATTGGGCGGGGCGGCAGATGACCTCCGCGGCGATTCCCGATTTCCACGCAAAGCCAAGGCCGGTGGTGCAGGCCGCCATAAAATACGGCATAACCGACGGAATCCAGACCCGGCGCAGGGTTTTCGGCGGACTAAAACGATAGGTTCGCGCCATTTCGAGCAGCTGCGGATCGGTCGCCCGGATTCCTTTTTCCACATTTCCCCATACCACCGGCACCACCATCAGGAAAGCGATGAACACCGGCAGCGTATTGGTTTTGATCCACACCAGCGCCAGAATGATGAAGGAAGCAACCGGCGCGGCCCGCACAACGTGCAGCAGCGGGGAGAGCAGCGCCTTCGCCGCACGGAAGCGGGTGGTCATTACGCTGAGCAGGCAGCCCGCCGCCACGGCGAGCAGGAAGCCTTCCATCACCCGGAGAAGGGAGCGGCCCGCCGCCGTCCAGAAAGCGGCGGTTCCCGCCAGCCGGCCCAAAGCGCGCGCAACCACCAATGGCGCAGGAACCAACAGTTCCTGCGCCACCAGCATACTGATTCCCTGCCAGACGGCCAGCCAGAAGACCAGCACGCCCGCGCCGACGGCCATCCGCCGGACAAAACCAGGAATATTCGGTTTATTTTGAGGCGTTGTAGTAGAACGCATCATCCGGCAGCGCTCCTCCGATGGACTGGGGATTCGCGGCAAACAGCACGTCGAAATATCCCTTGATCTGCTCCATCATAGCATCCCCGTCCACATAGGTCAAGTTGCAGCCCGGAATCGCCGCCTTGGCAATCGCCGCCTTGGGGATAATCCCGTACTGTTCACACAGCGCGGCGCTGCCCTCGATATCGGCGGCCGTCTTTTCAATGGATGCCTTATACTCGGTCAGAAAAGCCTTCACCGCGTCGGGATTCCGGTCAATGAACTCTTTGCGGGCGATCACGCAGCCCATCATCAGCTTGCTTTCACCGCCGGCCGCTTTGTCCCATTCCTCGGTCATGTTCAGCGCCGTGCGCAGATCGGCGTTCTTGGTCTTAACAGTGGTAACCACCGGTTCCGGCACCAGCGCTACCTTCGCCTCGCCGCTGGCGAGCAGAGTGGCCAGTTCATCGTTTTCCGAACGGAACTCCAGCGTTACGTCCTTATCGGGGTCAATCCCGTTTTTCTCCAGAATATACCGCAGGACATACTCCGGGTTGGCGCCCTGACCGGTGGAATAGATGGTTTTCCCCCTCAGGTCGGCGACCGACTGGATGGTGTCGCCGTTCTCCATGATATACAGCACGCCGAGGGTGTTAACCGCCAGCATCTGCACCTTGCCGCTTGTTCTCTTGTACAGGGTGGAGGCGAGATTGGTCGGAACGGCCGCGATATCCGCTTCGCCGTTGCCGATCTTCGCCACCACCTCTTCCGGGGAGGAAACCACTTGGAAGTTGTAGGAATTCACCGTTGTTTTGGCGTCATTTTCCGCCATCAGGTTCACCATACCAACCCCGGTGGGCCCTTTGATGGCAAACACGTTTACAGCGGCTTTCTCCGCCGTCCCGGTGGTCGTTGCAGTGGAAGAAGCGGCGGAGCCGGTGCTTTCCGTCCCTTTTCCGCTGCCGCAGCCCGTGAATGCCAACGCCGTCATCAGAACGGCGGACAGCAGCGCAAGACCTCTTTTCCCGGGTTTCCTGTCAGTCATACCTGTCATTGTCCTCAAACCTTTCCTTTTCTGAATTGTACCGGAATCCATTCCCTTGGATACTTTTATCATCTCAGGCGGACCGGCGTTATTCCGCGCCGGCCGCATCCTGCAAACGAACCAGATCCGTAACGCAGATCCGCCGTCCCTCCCGCCGGATCAGACCAGCTTCCGCCAGCGCGTCCAGTGAGCGATACAGGCTGGAACGCCCGACGTTCAGCGCCGCCGCCAGCTCCACCATGCTCCCCGGAAGGGAAACCGCGCCGTCTCCTCCGCAGTGCTCCAACAAATACCGCGCCAGCCGCCGGTCGGCCGCGCCGCCGGTAAAACCGGCGATCCGCCGGTTGAGGAAGCGGAGACGGTCGGAGAGGAAACGGATGTAGTTTTCCGCCACCCGGAAATCCCGCTTCATAAAGGCGGTCAGCGTCTCCTGCGGCAGGAACAGAACCGTGCAGTCGGACAAAGCCAGCACTTCGGTCACATAGTCCTCCCCGCTGCCGTAAAGCGCCGCCGCGCCGAAACAGCTCCCCGGCTCGAACCGGTTCATCAGCACCCGCCGGCCGTCGGCGGTACGAACCGCTTCCGCCCGGCCGGAAAGCAGGATTCCCAAGGCCCGCCGGAAAGTCTGCGGGGTATAAATCGCCTCGCCTTTATGGTATGTCCGGGGGAGCGGCAGGTCTCGCAGCAGTTCGCGCGTCTCTTCTTCCCCCATTCCCCGAAAGAGGAAGATCTTTTCAGAAACCAGCGGTTCTTCCGGGGAAAACGGCGTTTCAGGGGAACCGGTCGGCTTGTTCATCGGCTGTTCCGCCTTTCCGAAATCTGTCCCAAACGGGACATTTCTTAAGCCTATTATACCAGTTCCGTTGTCCTTTACAAGTCTGGAAAATACAGAAAAAACCGCCGGTTTCCCGGCGGTTTTTGTATTATGTGTCCCATTTGGGACAGGTTCATTCCGCATCCACCCGGGCCTGCCAGACGGCACGCTGTTCCTCCGTGGCGTTTTCCAGAGAGGAAAGCGTATAAGGAAGCCCGATTTCGCCATATTTTCCCCGCCCGATGGTATGATAAGGCATCACCTGCGCCCGCCGGATATTGGGGTATTTCGCTTTCAGGGCGCGGATGGCGGCAAAGTGCTCCTCATTGTCATTCAGCCCCGGAATGATCGGCGCGCGCAGTACCACCGGCTGTTTTTCCTCGCCCAGCAGAGCAAAGGCGGCCAGCACGGCCGAGCGGTCAATCCCCACATACTGCCGGTGCATGGCCTCATCCGTCATTTTATAATCCAACAGCACCAGATCAATATCCGGCAGCAGCTCCCGCATTCGGTCGGGCGCCAGACAGCCGTTGGTTTCAATGCAGGTATGGAGTCCGCGCGCCTTTGCCAGACGCAGCAGCTCCTTCAGAAAGAGAAACTGCATGGTGGGCTCCCCGCCCGAAAAGGTCACCCCGCCGCCCGAATGACGGTAATACGCCTCGTCCCGCATCACCTGATCGATCACGTCCGCCGCCTCCATCCGGTGTCCGAGCAGGGCGAGCGCGTCGGACGGACAGGCTTCCACGCATTTTCCGCAGGCGGCACAGGCGGAAAAATCCACCCGATGCTCCCCTGCCGGTGTGAAGGAATGAACGCCCTGCGGGCAGACGGCGGCGCAGCGGCCGCAGTGAACACATTTGCTCTCATAATACGCGAGTTGTACCTTGTCGGAGAGGGATTCCGGGTTATGACACCAGGCACAGCGGAGCATACAGCCCTTGAGAAATACCGTGGTACGGATGCCCGGCCCGTCGTCCAGACAAAACCGCTGAATATCAAAAATGGTTCCCTGCATGGTTACCGATCCTTCCTTTTGCACATCTTAAACTTTTTGAAGCCCTGCCGGCCGGGCGGTCAGGGCGCAGGATATTCATTACAAAATGTATATCCATGTCGATTAATAACGAATTGTATCTAATTTCGCAGCAAATACAGAAGGTTTTCGACCTCCTGCCGCCCGATTTCCTCCCGATAGGTCTGCCCGGAAGCAGGAGAGCGGGTGGCCGCGTCAAAGCTGCTGTAGCTGTAAAAAACCATGCCGGTCACCGCGTTGTTCGCCCGCAGAAGTTCCACCGACCGTTTCATAATATCGCTGTGGCCGGCCCATTCCTCCTTCCCCCCGCCCGCGTAAGCATCGGGAGACACGCCGGTTTTGTACAGGCCCAGACCGACATACAGCCGCACCGACGAATGCCGCGGATAGGCCGTCCAGGCGGCCACCGCCCGGTCAAACGGAGCGGAGGAATTTTCAAAGCCGAAATAAATCTGCGGGCAGATATAATCGATATAACCGGACGCGGCGGTCCAGCCCTTCACATCCGCGTAAAGAGAAGAATAATCCTTGTCGGCGTTGTAGTCCGGGCTGATTCCGAACACACAGCCCCTGCGTGCATGAACCCGCTGGTATACGCCGGACACCAGCACATCCACCTGCGCCCGCCGCCAGTCGCCGATCCCGAGCGCGCCGCCCGCCTTGATATAGGCCGCGTAGTCCTCTTTTTCAAAATCGGCGGGAGCGTCGGCCGGGATCACCTCCGGCTTGTTCGGATAGAAATAATCATCGAACTGAACTCCGTCTACTTCGTAATTCTCCACAATCTCCTCTACCCCCCGCAGAATGAGCGACTGCGCATCCTCCGACGCGGGATTGTAGTAATAATACATGGCCCCGCCGGAGGACGCGCCGAAGATGTCCCCGCAGCCGGCATTTTCCTTATTTACCCCAATCCGATAGGGATTAACCCAGGCATGAAGCTGAAGTCCGCGGGCATGGGCCGCCTTTACCGCATAGGTCAGCGGATCAAAGCCGCTCTCCAGCAGCGTTTTCGCCGCCGCCGCCGGCGGAAAGAGAGCGCTTTGGTAGTAAGCGTCGCTCATTGCCCGAACGTGAAAAACCACCGCGTTCAGCCCGTAGGAAGCCGCGTCTTCCATCACCTTGTCCAGAGCCGCGCCCGCCTGCTCGGCGGTTTTCCCCTTCAGCAGGGCGTTCAGCTCGATATAGGACAGCCAGATGCCCCGGAATTCCTCCGCCTTCTCATCCGACGGCAGGCCGGGGGCGGTGGTCGCCGTTCCCGGGGAACGCGGCGCGTCGGAGGTTTCCAGCTTACGACGGCTGACGGCGCTCAGCCGTCCCGGTGCCACGACCGAAGGACCAATCAGCGAGGCCGTCGCTTCGGCAAAAGCCGCCGGTCGGCCGGCCTCCTCTCCCGCAGATGAGGAAACGTTTTCCTTCCGCGCTCCGCATCCCCCCGACAGAAGCAGGAGCAGGGCCAGTCCCAAAGCAACCGGTGCGTTTCTCGGTTTTCCGTTCTGTTTCAAGCGATCACACCTCCGCGAAAGCGATGTTTCGTTTGTCGTTGCCGCCATAGCCGCCCGTTCCTCTTTTCCCGTCCCGGTCATTCTCCCGTTTTCTCATTGTATTGCCAAACCACCGGATGGTCAACCGTTTTTCGACAAAAATTCCGGCCGTCATCCCGCTTCCTTGACAAACCGTCCGGAATGGGATAGGATGAACAGGCCGAAGGGATCCGTGTCCCCTCCGAACCCGGTTTGTCCTGCCGGTACGCGCCGCCGCCTGACGGCATAATCGATATATATGCCCGTGGGATCGAAAGGATGCCTGACCATGCCGGAATTTCTGCGTATCCTGCATACCCTGCTGCTGCTTTATTTTGCCGCGGTCAGCCTGATTTCATCACTTGTTACGATTGTGGATAAACGCCGCGCCGGCACGCATAAACGCAGGGTGCCGGAGGCTACTCTGCTG
Source organism: uncultured Oscillospiraceae bacterium (assembly GCA_905192745.1). Classification (GTDB taxonomy): domain Bacteria; phylum Bacillota; class Clostridia; order Oscillospirales; family Acutalibacteraceae; genus Avimonas. The sequence continues at coordinate 16,328 of CAJJLZ010000031.1, read as the reverse complement.
CTGTTGTCCGCGCTGGGCGGCTCTGCGGCGATGTATCTGACGATGCGGCTCATCCGCCATAAGACGCGGAAACGAAAATTCATGGTCGGCATTCCGCTGATTTTTTTCCTTCAGCTGGCGGCCGTGCTTGGGGCGGCTTATCTGACCGGCCGCCTTCCCTCGTTTTGAGCGGCATTTTCCGCAGAATTTTCCCATCCGGGGGATTTTGCTCTTGCTTTTACGCAAACCCTGTGCTATAATTCTTTTCGCGATGTTTGCCGGGGCCGGCACAATACAATATCTATCCGGGTGTAGCGCAGATTGGTAGCGCGCTTGAATGGGGTTCAAGAGGCCGCAGGTTCGACTCCTGTCACTCGGACCATATCGAATGTTCATAACGACATTCAAAAAACAAGGATAGTCTTTACTGACTGTCCTTGTTTTCTTTTTAGAGGGTATCAGGGTTGCCCTGACAAACTTGCCTTTTGGGGACAAAAGGCGATGCTTGCTGGTACTGACTCAAAATACAGATTGACTAGCTGGATATGGTCTTGCATATCCCCGCCTGAAATAAGTCCATTGCTGTCGCGGCTCGTTAGTGAGATGCAGTGTTTGATTTCTTTTGTTTTGTATGGTATTATAAAAATGGATTCTTTAAATTTTATGACAGAAGGAGATGTCGAAATGTTAAAGAAAATGCCTACACATTGTGGAGATGAAACTTGTTCATCCTGTGTTATAGCGGGGGATTTTATCTATCTTGCACATCATGCCGGTGGTTTTGAAAAGCAAGACATTGAACATCAAATGCGGGTGACTTTTGAGCGCATGAAAAACACATTAGAGTCAGTAGGCGCAACGCTTAATGACATGGTGCAAATCAACCTATATATGAAAGATTTATCAGAATTTGATGCTGCAAGAAATGTTTTTCTTGAATATTTTGATAAAGATTGTTTCCCTGCCAGAATGACTTTAACAAGTGATTTTATAGATTCAGAATGTTTATGTATGATGGATGGGGTGGCATATAGGCCCAACCCCGCAGTATAAGAATAATCTCCGGTGTGAGAGTACAGCTCTCACCTCAAATATCCCGGTGTATCTTTTTTGTCATACCTTTACAATTATAGTCCGAAAATTCATATGGACACTCGGTTTTTTTGTTACTGTCGTTATGAACATCCGCACCATAGAAAAACCGTGTAATGCGTTGGTATTACACGGTTTTTCCTTTTTTGAAGAAGAATAAACGCTCTAATCAACGAAAAACTTTTCGGTTGGCACTCCGGTTGGCACACGCGTTTTTGATAGAAAAGCCACTCGAGCTCTTTCAGCCGACCCTTTTTCTTGAGACAGTTTGGTTCCACATGACAAAAGGCCATGCAGAAAGCGACGGCCGCCCGGAAGCAGCCGCCGCAGGTTTTTCTTTTCGGAGTAAAATCCGGTCAGGAATACGCCTCCATCAGCTCCGCGTAACCGGCCTGAAGGATCGCGTAGGATTTTTTCAACCGCGAATGGTAGGTAATGCGGGAAATTTCCGGCCAGTCGTATCGGCTCATGGCGACGTTCTGCGTTTCGGAACCGTCCAGCAGAGCCGCTCCCAGATAGATCGCGTCCGCCGTTTCGAATGAAATCTCCCCGGCGGCGTAAAAATCGGCCAGCACTGTTTTTTCGGGGCCGTTCATCACGTTCAGCAGATACCAGGGAAGCCGCACTTCCACCCCGCCTTCCCCCGCGCAGAAATCGGCGAGGGAATCGTAGGCGGCGCTGTCCGGGCGGCCGTTTCCATATCGGAGCAGACCGGATTCATACGACTGCGGGGGGATGGTCTCCCCGGTAAGCGGGAGAACGATCTCGTTGCTGACGAAAGCGCGAACGGGGTTAAACAGCCCGCTGTCCCGCTTCTCAAAGGCGGTGTTCCGTTCAAAGACCCGGCGCTGAATGGAGTACTGATAATAGAACCGGTCTTCATACGCGTCGGTCAGCAGACGGGTGTTTTCCTTCCCATCCAGAATCAGCAGAAAATCCGCCGCCCGGTCGAAGGTCAGGGAATAGGCGGAGGAGGTTCCGCTTCCCCGTCCGGTGATGGACAGGGGGACGGCGAGCCGGGTGGTCTCCGCCGAATAGCCGCCGGCCGGCCGGATCAGCAGATAGAGATACGCTTCATCGCTTTTCGCATAGACGGAGACGCCGTTTGCGGAAGAAACCGGCTCCAGCCCCGTCCATTCGGTGAAGTCCCCATCCGGATAGCTGACGCTCCGGCCTTCTCCCGGCTCATACGCCAGGATGCCATACCGCTGCTCCGCGGATTCGACGTTCAGGCCCCGCCGCTCCGCATCCTCCGGCGCATAGCGGATGGTGTTCCAGGTCTGCTTGAACCATTCGTCCTGCCAGGAAAAAAAGATGCCGCCGGCATATCCCTCCCGGGCGATGGCCTGCGCCATGGCGACCGCCGCCCGGCCCTGTTCCTCCTCCGTCAGTCCGCCCTGGTCAAAGCCCATCACGCTTTCATGAGCGACTCCGCGGGAGGTGGGAACCCCAAACTCCGCAATCACCACCGGGACCGTATATTCCCCCATCAGATCCCGCAGATAGGCGCGGTAAGGGTTGGCCTCCCCGTCATAGTCCGGAAACGCCTGATATTCCGGCTGATGGTTAAGAAATTCGGGATAATAGGGATACGCGTCCACCGCGGCGAAAAGCCCGGGGAGATACCGCTCCGTCGGATGAATGGTTTCGGTATCCACCGCCGCCGCGTCCTCCTCCTCGAACGGCTCGTTCGAATGGGTCAGCGTGTCGGTGGTGGACCAGTTCAGAAAAGCGAGCGGACGCTGAGTCTGATAATTCCCGGTTTCATAAGCGATCAGTGCGTCTCCGGCGGCGGCCAGAAAAATTTCAAACGGCGCCGCCCCCTGCGTGGTCAGATAATCGCCCTGATACTGTGCCATTCCCGCATGAACGGTATTGGTTTCGGTCACGAAGGCGGCCGGCCATTCCAGTCCGAGGATATAGCCCACGACATAACGGGATACGTCCCGGTCATACACGGCGTTTTCAATCGAGCCGTAGGAGGTGTAATCGCTGTTTCCATGAAGGATATCCACCGTTTCGGACGCCGCCCGGCGGAGAGCGGCCAGAATCGTGCCGTCCGCGTCCCACGCGTCTCCCGGGTCCTCCAGATAGCTCTCGTTGAACCAGATTCCCTGAAGGAGATAGAGCGGCTCGTCCGGATGGGCGGCGTTGTAATCGGCAAAGGCGCGGTAGAAATCGGGATTCATGACCGTGAAAATCTTCACGGTGTTGGCGTTCATCGCCGCGATGTCGCCGAACCACGCCATATAGGTGTCGTAGGGAATATCCGGATCGTTCAGGTCGGTATCCGGCAGCGTCAGCCCCATATTCACCCCTTTGAGATAGGTACAGACCCATTCGTCCCCCCGCAGGGTGTAGAAATACCGCCCGCTCGTCCGGGAGGTCAGCGTCAGCCCGCCGGCGTCGATGGCGGGAATGGTTTTTTCCGGCGTGGGATAGTCGGCGGAGGCCGGTGTAACTTCCGTCCCGCCGCTTGAAGCGCCGGAGCCGCCCGAAAAGGAATGTCCGCCGAACGAACCGGCCAGAAACAGCACCGCTCCCACCAGCACGGCCGCCGCCGCGAGGGTGGCGATCAGCGCGGTCAGCACCCGCTTTTTGCCGGACCGGGAGGAGTCCGGAGGAATCGGCTTAGCCAAAGTGTTTCGCTCCTTTCAGACAGGGAGTATCGTCCGGCGCTTACTGAAATTCCTTCAGGCCCTCCTGCAGCTCATAATAGGCGGGCTTCAGCCGCTCGTGATAGGTGGGCGTGGTCCAGCCCTTCCAGGAAAAGGCGCCGTTCAGGGAAACGGAGGGGGCGGCGGCGCCCGCTTTCAGCAGTCCCATTCCCACGCTCCATGCGTCGGTGCCGGTGGGAACGATATCCTGCAGGGCATAAAGATCATCCATGATCTGGCAGCCGGAGGGATCCATGACGTTGAGAAGCTGCCAAGGGATGCGAATCTCCAGCACGCCGTCCCGGCAGCAGAAATCCGTCAGGGACCGATAATCCTCCGCTTCCGGGTCGGCGTTGCCGAAGGTCAGCTTCCCGGTCTCGTACTGAGCGAAGGGGACGAGGGTGTTTTCGGGAGGAATCACCATCTCATACCCGTAGCACATCATGATTTTGTTGAACCGGCCGGAATTCCGGGTACGGATATCGTCCACCAGCGGAATCATTTTATACTGCTCGCCGTAAAGATAGTAAAACGCGTCGTAATAGGAATCCACCACAATCCGGGAATCGTCCTTTCTGTGGATGCGGATCAGAAAATCAGCGGCGGCGCTGAAGGCCGCGCCTGTTTCCGTGTCCTTCAGGTTTCCCTGCTCCGCAATCGTGTCCAGCGGGATGAGCAGAGTGTCGTTCTCAAAATCAAAACCGTCGGCCAGCTCCGCCATAAAATAAACGTACGCCTCGTCGCTCTTCATATAGAGCTTTCCGCTGTCCCCGGCAACGACCGTGAGCGCGTCCGACCACTCGTCCGCCTTGCCGTCCACCACGCAGACGTCGGCCTCTCCCGGATCAAAGGAGAGCAGGCCGAAGCGCTGTTCGCAAGTCTGGACGTTGGACCAGAAAGGCCTCTTGTCGACCACGTCGAATTTCACGTTGCTCCAGGTGCGCTTGAACCATTCGTCCTGCCAGGTAAAAACAATCCCGCCGGCGTAATTTTCCTCGTACATCGAACGGAACATGTCAAGAATCATCGACCCCTGCGCGGTTTCGTCCACTCCGCCCTGATTATAGCCCATGACGCTGGTGTGCGTCATCCCGCGGGAGGAGGGCACGCCGAACTCCGCGACAACAATGGGCATGGTATGGGCCAGTTTCAGATCCCGCAGATAGGCGCGGTAGGGATTGGCCTTTCCATCCGGGTCCACATAGCTGACGTAATCCTTCTGATAGTTCAGGCTGTCGGGATAGTAGGGATAAACGTGATAAACCGCGTACTGACCGGGGGCGAAGGATTCCCGCCATTTGATGTTTTCGGTGTTGACCGAAACCAGATCCTCGTCGGCGTGCGGTTCGTTCGGATGGTCGAGCGGGTCGGTCGTCACCCAGTTGACAAAGCCCACCGGCGCCTGCATCCCGTAATTTACGGTTTCATGGGAGATGACCGCATCCCCCGCGCCGCACAAAAAAGCCTCAAACGGGGTGGCGCTGAGGGTATACATATATTTCCCTTCATAGGTATTCCGGTCGGGATTGTTGTCGTTGGTGTTCTTGACGAATTTCGGGTCGCATTCAATGCCAAGCATATACCCCGCAAGGTATTTCGACACATCCGCCGTATATTCGCCCGAGGCAAAGCCCGCCCGCACCGGCAGAGTAATATTGCCGTGAATAACGTCCACCACATCTTTCGCGTCGGCGATAAACGCTTCCGCGATATTTCCGTTCTGGGCGTAGACGTCGGTCAGGGAGGCGATATCCTCCTCGTCCATCCACACCCCCTGAAAAAGATAAAGCGGATTTTCCGCCTTGCTGTTGAAATCCAGCAGCGCGTTATAGAACTGGGGCCGCAGAGTCGTATACACCCGGATACAGTTGACGTTCATGGCGCTGATCTGCCCGAACCAGCGGTAATAGTCGTCGTAGCTGATGGTCAGCTCCCCGGGAAAGATACCGGGTTCGCCCGCCCCGATGTTGACCCCCTTCAGGAACGCCTTCTCCCATTGCCCGTTTTTATAAAAGAAAAAGGAGTTTCCCTCCGCCTTAATGCGGTATTTGTTTCCGCTGCCGCTCTCCGCATATTCGAATTTATCCGATCCCGCTCCTTCAGACGTTTCCTTCCCGCCGAAAAAGGGCTGGATGCCGATTCCCCGGAGCAGCCCGGTCTGGATCACGACGGCGAGCGCCGCCAGAATGACGGCGGCAGCGGCAATGGCTTTTTTCATAAGTACATTCCCTTCTTTTTCGGCGGCTTATTCCGCGTTGAACTCCCGGCGCTTGATCTTTCCCCAGCGGTGGCGGAGGCTTCCGTACCGCAGCATTCCTTCCGCCCGGTACAGAACGATCAGCTGACGATAGCCGAAATTCTCCAGAATGGCGCAGAGGGTGAGCTGCATACACTGCTTTGCCGACATCCGTCCGGCGCGGGTTTTCTGCTCCAGAATCAGGCCGCCGAGGGAGATAATCACGCCCAGCGACATGGCCAGCAGCAGATAGAGTATGAAAAAGTACGGGCTGAGCTCCCCCATGGCAAGGGAGAGGGGAATAATAAAATAACCGAGCACCTCGATCAGCGCGCCCAGCAGCTCAAAAATCCAGCTGTAGGGGATGGCAAACAGCCCGACCGCCCCGTAACGGGGATTGAGGATCATCCGCTTATGGTGCAGAAGGGTGTCCATCAGCCCGACCTGCCACCGCCGGCGCTGACTGCGGAGATCCTTCATGGACATCGGCCCCTGCGTCCAGCAGACCGCGTCCTCACAGAAGGCGATCTTATATTTCTTTTTCTCGCGCCGCAGCTCCTGATGGATGCGGACCACGATTTCCATGTCCTCGCCCACCGTGTCGTTTTTATATCCGCCCACGTCGATCACGGTCTGTTTTTTGAAAACGCCGAACGCGCCGGAAACGATCAGCAGGGAGTTGGTGGACTGCCAGCTTACCCGTCCGGCGAGAAAGGCACGGAAATATTCCACAATCTGGAACCGCTCCACCGCGCGTTCCGGCATCTGAAAGCTTTTCCACTCGCCGTTTTCGATCACCGAACCGTTGGCGATCCGCACCCGGCCGCCCGCAACCACCGTGCGGCTGTCCTTCATGAATTCGGCCGCAAGCTTGAGCACTGCGTCCCGCTCCAGCCGGGAGTCGGCGTCCAGACAGACAAACAGTGGATATACCGACATATTGATGCCGGCGTTCAGCGCGTCGGATTTTCCGCCGTTTTCCTTGTCCACATAGATCAGGTTGGGATATTCCGCGTTGAAGTATACCCCCCGCACCTCCTTGGTCGGGATAGAAATTTTCATGTTGTGCTCGATCTTATACAATCCAAAGGCGCGGATGATCCGATCGTGGGTTTCGTCGGTGGAGCCGTCGTTCACCACGATCAGTTCGAACTCGGGATAATCCAGCCGCAGCAGATCCCGGATATTGTCCACAATGTTTTCCTGCTCGTTATGGGATGGCACCAGAATGGAAATCGGCAGAAGGTTTTCGGAATCCACATAGCTTTCGTAATCGTCCGCCGGACGGCGCCGGTAATTCCGGTTGATGCGGATATACGCGGCGATCAGCTGAAAAACATAGATGATGCTCAGCAAAATGGTGAACGCCATGCAGAAAAGATTAAAATAGTGGATAAACAACCGGATGAAATTCATGCGGCGGTCACGCCCTTTCGCTGTCGTTGCCTGCTTGGCTTTCCATGGAAAATACAGGGGACTATTCCCCGGTCAGTCGATAGTTTCTGTACAGCGCGTATTTCACCGCGTCGGCGGCGTATTTGTCGTAGCCTTTCAGCACCGCTTCCACATGGGTAAGATCCGGATCGGCGGCGACCAGCGCCTTGGCGGCGTTATACCGCACCCACCATTCCGGGTCCCCGGTGGCCTCCGTCAGCGCGTCCGCGGCGTTCGGGGTGGCCATCCGGCCAAGCTCCGTTACGGCGGCGGCGCGCACCGTCCAGGTTTTGTCATGGGCCGCTATGATCAGGGCGTGTTCGTATTCCGGCTTGCCGAGTCTGCCCAGCGCACGGATACAGGCGATTTTGAGGTTGATATTCGTGCTGGACAGCCCGTCAATATAAATCGGTTCGAACTCCGGAAACCGGTAATCGGACAGGCCCTTAATCACCGTGGCCTTGATGTAGTCTCCCCCCTGCTCAAAAAGGCGGGAAGCGAGGGAACGAAGGTCCCCCGTATATGTCATAATCAGCTCCAGAATAATCCGGTGGGAATACCGCGCGTCTTTTTCGCCGTCCAGAATAAAGCGAACCACGGTATTCTCGTCCCCAAAGGCGGAAAGGGCCATCGCGGCGTTATAGGCCAGATCCCGGTTCCGGCTGAAAGCCAGCTCCCGGATAACGGGGATTTCCTGCTCTCCGTAAAAGGCGGCGACCTTCCGGCAGGCGTAGGCCTTCTGATAGGTTCCGCCCTCGTGGAGAAGACGGGCGTAAAAACCCAGCGGCTTCACCGCGTCGTTCACCGCCACCGCGGCCGCCAGCCGCTCTTCTTCGGAAGCGCCGTCCATCAGCACGCCGAGGATTTTTCCGGACAGAATATCCATCTTGAGAGGATTGTCCCCGACGAATTCCGCCAGCGCGGCGATTTCTTCCTTCCGCGATTCCCCGGTAGGCGCGTACAGAACCGCGTCGAAGGCGGCGTCGATCTGACGGCTGGCCTCGCTGTATTTTTTTGTGTGCGATTCCTGCCGTTCGGCCAGAATGAACAGCCACAAAAATTCCGCGGCAATAATCATCAGGGCAAGGAACAGCAGGAGAATCGCCATCAGCTCGTAGCTCATGCGCTTTTCCTCGTTTCAGGGGCGCGGTCCGGGAAGACCCGCCCGTTGGGGGTTACAGCCCGCTGAAATACCGGGCCAGGATTTTGCAGCTGCTTTTCTGCCGCAGGGTATAGGAGACCGTCTCCCAAGTGCTCCAGCGGAAAGTCTTGTATCCGCTGGCCTGTTTGTCCAACGGGAACAGATAAAGGGAATCCTTGGTCTCCTTGTCGGCAATCAGCAGGGAGAAGAGAAATCCGTCGGTTCCGGTGGTCTGGAGGCCGAAGGCGTCCCCGGCGATTTCCTCCGCCGGCCGTTCGTCGCTGATTACCGTCATCCGGGACGGATCGGTCACGTTCAGCAGGCTCCACGGCAGGCGGAGATGGATGGTGGAACCGGTCTGGTAGAAGTTGGTTCCGGCCGTGTCAAACGCGCCGTAGGTCAGTTGGGCAATATAATCGAACGCGCCGGTATAGCTCTCCTTGGAAGCGTATCCGCCGTTATGGCGGTTATAGCTCGGCACGACGTAGATAGCCGCGGTGTTCTTGCTTTCGAATTTAACGACGTATTCCATGCCGGAAAGGCTGGTGGCAAAATAGGCCGGGTCGTACAGATATTCGCCGTTGTTCCGCTGGTAGGTATCCAGCCCGAGGAAAAGCTGCTCGGCGTCGTAATCCACCTCCCGGTCCAGCATAACCGTCAGGTAAATATAGGCCGCGTCGTAGGAAACCTGCAGTTCCTGCAGCCGGTCGTTGTCCTTCAGACTTAGGGCGATATCGCCGCTCTTTTTGGGCTCCACCGCCAGCACGCCGGTGTTCTGGGCCGCATCCAGCGCGTTCTGCCACAGGGGATTATCCTTGTAAGGGAGGGTATACGGCTCCAGCTCTTCGGAGCAGGCCGACCAGTTGTCGTCGTAATCGCTGATGAGCCCGCCGAGAACGTCCTCCGCCTGAATCGCCTTAAGCATTCGAACCAGCCCTTCCCCCTGCTCGGTTTCGGACAGGCCGTTGACCGAGGTTTCCTTTTCAAAGGCGTTGGTGTTGGTGGAAAGCCCAAACCGGTCGATCAGCAGCGGATGGGCGGTCTGCGCCGCCCGGAAATCCCGCACATATCCGCCGTAAGGAAAGCTGCCGGCGGAATCGGTGTAATCCGCAAACGCGGCGGTGTTGCCCAACAGGGCCGTATCCTGCGGCTGGAGAGAATACGCAACGAAAAAGCTGCCGCCGGTTTTCGCCGAAGCTTCCAGCCGGTCGGTATCGAAGGAAACCTCTCCCTCATGCCATCGAACGGCGGGATACAGGGCGGCGCTGCCCGCCGCCCCTACCGGAGAAACGTAGCCGTACCGCTCCTGCTGATACTGATAAACGTAGTCGCACAGCAGCGCGGAGAGCCCTTCCGCCGCGTTGCCGGAGGAGGAGACGTATTCCCCGGCGTAGGTATAACCGGGGTAGGCTTTGTTCAGCGCCGCGACGGTGGAAGAAGACAGATCCGGCTCCACCAGATAGCCGATCAGATAAGCGGACGCGTCCACAATATATTCCAGGCTCTCCCCATCGGCGGAGGAAACCGTCGCTTTCCCGTGAACCGCGTCCACCGTCTGGGCGGCAGCGCGGCGGAGTTCCTCCAGCGGGGCCTCGCCGAGCGCTTCCGCACCGTTTACCGTATCCGGCGGAACAATGCTCTGCAGGAAACAGATCGGATGCGCGGGGTCGCTCCGGTTATGTTCGGAAAGCGCCCGATAGAATTCCGGCGGCATCCGGTCGTATATCCGCACGCAGTTTCCGCCCATTTCGGCAATTCCGCCGAGATATTCCCGGTAAACCGCGCTGTCCCGGGTGTGTTCCCCCGGCTGACTGCCCGGCATCACCCCCTGTATATTAAAGCCCTTGAGGGTGAAGGAAACCCACTCGTCGTTTTCCAGACGTTCAAACCGGTTGTCCGTAATCCGGAAGGAGGCCGCCGCGTTGGCTTCAGGCTGGACGACGTTCGGCCTGTTCTCTTCCGTCTGTTTCAGGATGGTCTTCATCAGGGGGTAGTAGAAATTCCAGTAAAAGTTGGTGATATCCCCCTCCCGGTCGTAGGAGAAGGTACGGTAGAACGCCTCGGCGAACAGGAAGCGGGGGAAACGCGCCCGCGCCACATAATCGTTGAAATCCCCTGAAAAATAATACGCGGGGGACCGCTCGCCCTTTACCCGGGTGACGGCGGGAAAAACCGTTTTGTCCGCGATCTTACGGAATTTTTCCCGCCCCGAATCGTTCAGCCCGAACCGGTATTCCGCAATTACTTCGGTGTCGTAATTCACTTCGGTCAACTCAAACCAGCCGTAATAATTCAGAGAATGCCGGCCGAATTCCTTCCGGTACCCGTCGGCAACGGCGACGGTCAGCATATCCCCGTCGAAGTCGCTGCCTTTCTCCAGAATCACCAGCTCGCCCTGTCCCGACACCAGCAGGATGCCCGCGCCCTGATAATCCCACGGCCGGCCATACTGGCTTTCATGCAGGCTCTGCGCCCATTCGGGCACGTCGGACAGATCGCTCATATCGGTGATATACCGGCCGGTCCAGCCGGTCGAGGTAATGCCGAGCAGGCCGCAGAACTCGGTTTGGACCGCTTCCTCCGTCGCGTCGGCGAAAAGGTCGGTTTCGGCAACCAGCGTCGCGCCGTTATGGTAAGCGGTGGCCGCCGCCGCGAGGTCGGCGTAGCACAGCCCCTTGTCTCCCGCCGTCTCCCCGTCGGTTTCGCCGCCGTAGGCGTCGGCCAGATACACCATGTCGGGGGTGCGGTTCAGCCGGGCCATGCTGTTGTTCACCGGATCCGTCCCCTCCTGCAGCAAAGTGCCGTAATAATCGGCGGCCGCGTCATACGCCCTCCCGGTCAGGGGATTGGTGATTTTCCGCTGGTTCAGCATCCAGAACAGGCCGTAATGCTTCCGGTATCCCAACACGGGATCGTCGGCGTCTGCGGCGCTGGCAGGCACCGTCTTATCCAGTACGGCGATGTCCAGCGGATGGGAGGGAAGCAGATACCAGCCCCCGAAGAGGGCCGCAGCCAGCAGGGCCACAACGCCGAGGACGATCAGCGGGAGGATATGCGCGCGTTTCAGGCGCGTTTTGCTTTTCGGACTTTTCATACGATCCTTCCTTTTCCGGGGGATACCATACGGGCGGGCATTCCGAAACGAAAGAAGCCCGGCCGGGCGGCGTCATCTCGCCTGCCGTTTGACGGCGAGCAGCCGATCCCGGCAGCGGTCGAAGGCCTGCACCACCCGGGGATCGAAGTGCCGCCCCGATTCGCCGTCGATATATTCGAAAGCGCTCTCCGGCGTCCAGGCGTCCTTGTAGGGACGTTTGCTGAGCAGCGCATCCAGCACATCCGCCAGCGCAACGATCCGTGCGTAAAGGTGGATCTGCTCCCCCTTCAGCTCGAGGTAACCGGTGCCGTCGTACTTTTCATGGTGCTGCTGGGCAATGACCGCGGCGGCTTTCATGAAGTCCCCCGGGGATTTGGACAGCATATTGTAGCCGTAGATCACATGATCCTGCATAATCGCGTATTCGTCGTCGGTGAGCTGTCCCTGCTTGCTCACGATGGATTCCGGGATCGCCAGCTTACCGATATCGTGCATCATGGAGGCGGAGGAAATAATGCGGGCCTCGTGCGGGGGGATGCCAAGCTCCCCGGCAAGGACGGCAACCATCTCCGCCACATCGCGGAGATGGCGGCCGGTGCCGGCGGATTTCTGCTCCACGATCTCCGCGAGAGTGAGGAACACGTTTTCCTGAGTCTGTGCCAGACCCTTTTTCAGCGTGAGATTATCCAGCGCCATGGCAATGCACTGATGGGCGATCCGCAGCACGTTGTCCAGGTCGGGGGAAAGCCCGTTGCCCACTCCTTCGACATGAATGACGCAGAGCGGATCCTCCGCATTGCAGAACGTCATATCCACGCTGTGCCGCCCGGGGAACACGCCCTCTCCCGGATGGGCGGCGGCCCGCCGGACAATCGTATCGTAACGGCAATCCTCCGTCAGATTTTCACGAAAGAACTCCTCCCATCCCGCGTCGCTCCGCACGGCCGCGCCGATCCGGAGCGGCCGGCTTCCGGAACGATCCTCCCGATCGAACAGGACCAGATTTCTTACCGTCTGAACCGCTTCGGTGCAGAAGCCGATCAGGGTTTCCTGAGTGAAAACGCCGGCGCAGCCGGTGATGGTCTCGTTCACCCAGCGGGCGTCCTTTTCCATCTGCGCTTTCCGTTCCGCCTGCCGGATATTCCGGTCGATCGATTGACGGATAAGAATATAGAACAACAGCGCGCCGAAAAGCAGCAGTCCGAAAATCCACAGATCCGCCCGGCGGGAATTCCAGCCCACCAGCAGGTTCAGCAGATCATACAGGGCGCAAAACAGGGCGGAAAGGAAACCGAATTCCACCAGTCCGGCGCAGGACGTCTCCTCCCGAAGCGCATCGGTGATCCGCAGGACGGTCACCATGGTCATAAACAAAAGCGGCAAGGGAAAGAAAACCAGAAGCCAGACGCCGACGCCCTCCGGCAGGAGGAAAAAGGCCGCGGTATAGCCAGCCAGAGCGCCGACCGTAATGCGCTCCAGCGCGCGCCAGCCGTCCACCGCGCTGATGGCGATCCCGGCGGCGCCGACCGTCGTCAGCATCCGAATCGTTAACGGAATCTTGTATAGCCAGGAGCCGGTCAGCGCCGCGGTATGCAGCGAAACCTCCGCCAGCAGCGCACCGCCGCCGGACAGAAGCAGAAGAAGGGACAGCATCACCGCCGTGCTCAGCCTCCTGCTTCTCAGGGAGAAAAGGAACAGCACCGCCGTCATCAGCAGGCTGACCGCCAGCAGTGAAAGGCTGCCGACCAGACCAAGCTGATTAATCAGGGAATCGCCGGTAATCAGCCGGCCGGCGGAAACGAGACGCACCTCCAGTGAAAAGGAGAGGGGAACGCGCAGATAAAGATCCACCGTCGTCTCTTCCGCTGAAGCAGGGATGGAAACGGTGTTTACCCGGTTGCCGACATACAGGGCGGTTCCTTCATTATAGCCGTTGTTCCAGACCTCCCCGCCGTCCAGACAGACACGGAGAGGATGGTTGCCGGTCACCAGTTCCAGAGTCTGCGGGCCGGCGCTCGCGGGCAGGGCGGTTTGCAGCCGGATATAACGGGCGGCAAACAGCTCGTTCAGGGATTTCTGCACAGGATGCCGGGCGTTGGCGATCTTCCAGACCGTGTCGCCGTCGGCTTCCAGCGTCTCTTTTTGATCCGCCCAGAAAAATTTCCAGTCGGTCACTGCGTCCTCCGCGCCGCCGGACCGGCGGGCGGATACAAAACCAACCGCCGCAGCGGTAACTGCCAGCAGCAAAAGGAACACAGCGAAGGCCGCGCCGGCGGCAAGAACGGTCTTTCGCAGCCAGGGATTCTTTTTCATGGGCGTTGCCCTGCCTTTCCGGGAAGGATCAAAGGGAGCGGATGCTCAAGGGAAAATCGCAGGAACAGCCGGCCCCCGTCCGGCGACCGAACGGGAACCGGCTGTTATGCGGTCTATTTCAATTGGGAATATTTATCCAGCAGGTCTTTCACGTTAGCGCGCCGACGGGGTACGTCGGGGATGGACGGCGTCACGGACGAGGGGGCGGGACAGGGCTCCGGCATCGGCACGGAGGGCGAAGCGTCGCGCCGTCTCTGCTTCTCCTGTTCCAGAAGGGTGGGAACGGCGGAGAAGTCCTCCGCTGTGGATTCCTGCTCAGACGCGGCGGCTTCCTCTGTTCCGGCTGTCCCGGCGGTTTCCGCCTCCGCTGTCGTCTCACCGGCGGCGGAAACGCCGGCGTTCTCCGCGGGCGGGTTTTTTCCGGCATCCACGGTGTCCGCGGCGACTGCCCCAGAGATCGGTTCCGCTTCTTCGGAGACGGCTTCGGATGTCCCGGCAGGCGGCGCGGCGGCTGTCTCCGGCTCCTGGAAAATCCTCCCGACCGTCCGGCTGGTTTCCTGATCGAAGCGATCCAGCTCTTCCTGCATGGCATGCAGGGCTTCCTCCTGATAACCGACGGCGCGGTAAGTTTCGGGCACCGTTTCCGCATTCTGAAGGAAGCGGTCGACTTTTTCATACGTCTGTTCCAACTGGCCAATCAGATCCGGCAGCTGGTTTCCCAGCGCATCGCGAAGGGCGCGCATCTCGGTCAGGACCGTTTCCGCCTCTTCCCGGGCGCGGAGGGACTGTCCCTGCAGGGTATCCACCAGTTGAAGGGACTGGTCCCGCGCTTTTTCCACCAGAGAACCGGCGGAATGGCAGGCCACCTTATAGACCTCGCCTACCGCGCTCAAGTATGGATCGCAGCTTGTCCGGACAGCCGCCTGTCCGTCCGAAGTCCGGCGGCGGGCCTCCTCCAGCTCCTGTTCCAACCCGGCGGCGCGGGCCGCCGCGCGGTCGCGTTCTTCCCGGAGAATCCTCCGTTCGTCGGCAAGGCGGCTGTTTTCCATGGCGAGGGTTTCATTATTCGCTTCCAGCGAGCGGATTTCCTGACGAAGACGTTCCGCTTCCCGCTCCGCATCCGCCGCCTGCTGCTCCAGAGCGGCAAACTGCTCCTCTATTTCTTTTTTCGAACCCTTGAACAGAGGCTTTTTTTTCGGCGTTTCCATACGTTATTCTCATCCTTTCACCGGCGTTTCGGGCAGACAGAAACACTGCTTTTATAAAAAGCGCTATTTTGTCTCCATGGATTTCAGAATATACCGGCCGTCCTGTTTTTCAAAGACCCCGACCACGGCAGAGGTAAGGGTGGTCTTGGCCGCCGAATCATAGAAAGATACGGTCAGCTCATACCGGCCGTCCTCCCCCGCCTTACAGACGGTATCGGCAAAAACCGAAGCGCGCAGCCGGGGCTGCCACATTTCAAACAGGTTTTTGTCGGCATTGTAAAGGTCGCTCTTTTTTATATCCACGCCGGTTTCCCCAAAAAGGCTGTCCACTTCCTTTTGAATGGATTCCGGCGGCACCTGCCGCAGTACCATCCCCGCATCATCCGGCATATCGGGAAGGCTTTGATAATACAGGTGACAGAAAGCGTACTGCACCACCACGCTGGGGGAAAGCTCGGACGCCGATGAAAAACCGCCGACCGCAAACTGATTCTTCAGCTCATACAGCCGTTTGGTATACAGCACCGCGTTAAAATCGCCGTCGGCCTCGCCGGTTATGGTGATCGCGTGAGAATTCCCTCCCGCCGTGGGAAGGGGGGAGCCATCGGAACCCGTCGAAGAAACACCGCCGGACGACAGGGAAGAAGCGGACACGGTTTCATACTCCCGGTTTGAAAGGAACAGGCCGACTGCGCTGATGACGATCACCAGAATCAGCAGGCCGGACACAAGCAGAATCACCGGAAGCTTTTGTTTATAAGCAGGGCGCATAACGTCCTCTCCTTTTCCGCACGGTCGGATGGCCGGCGTTCGGCTGAAAATGCAGGAAACAAAAAGGGATACGAACCGGTTGATGGATTTCCGGAAGAAAACCGGCCCCCAACATCAAAAAAAGCTGCATTATGTGACTCCATAATGCAGCTTGACGATCATAGCGGAATGCCCATCCACCGTAGACTCAACGCTTTGCGTCGTTGACTTTCGCCAACTTTGCCGGGTATTCAGTTTCAGATCAAATCAGAATTCCGCATATCGGCTTCACCGACGGATTGCTGGCTTTTATTATAGCGGTCGATTCCGGTTTTGTCAATCGTATTACGGAAAAAACGGACGCGGCAGGGTGTAGGAGTACAATAGATATTGGACAGGTGGGCATAAAAAGGATGAAGGATAA
>CAJJLZ010000030.1 GCA_905192745.1 uncultured Oscillospiraceae bacterium | reverse complement strand
TCCTTAATCAAACTGTTTCCCTTGTTGACATATACACGGCGAGGGTTCCCCACCGAAAAATGTCCCACCGGGACATTTTTCACCCCTCCTGCGCTTCTTTTGAGAGGATTTCGCCCTCCACGGAGGGCGAACCGGGGCCTTGCCCCGGTACCCCGCCACTTTTTGAAAAAGGTAGACGAAAACTTTACTGTGCAACATTTTTTGCAAGGCGACTTCTTTGACACTCTGCCTATTCCCGCTTGAGAATAGACATTCCCGGACGAAAAAAAGAGCGCGATGCGGCCGGAATCGGTCATTTTCGTGGAGATCTTCCCGTATCCTATAAGGAGAATGGCCGGAGCACGGGAAAACGAAACCGAAGGGCACGGAAGTCAGGCGGAGAGGGCGGCGGCCTTCCCCGCCTTTCGGCGTGAGACCGGTCCGGGAAAAGGCGGGCGTTCGGAAGGCTTTGTCCGGGCGGAAGTTTTATTGATATTGGTTTATGCCCCTTTTCGGGCATACGACCCGGAAAGGACAGAATTGGTTATGGGGATCTTTGACAGGGGATTGGCCGGTCTGCCCGCCTACAGCGGGCTGAGCGCGGACATTCAGGCGGGTCGGCTGCCCGCCGCCGTGACCGGGCTGGGGCATATCCACAAAGTGCATTTCCTGTATGCCCTCTGCACGTCTCTTCACCGTCGTGCGGTGCTGCTGGCGGCGGACGAGGGAGAGGCGTCCCGGGTGTGCGAGGATCTGACGGCGTTTGGCGCTCATCCGCTGTTTTTGCCGGCGAGGGATCTGTCGCTCCGCCGGGTGGAGTCTACCTCCCGGGAATACGAACAGATGCGGCTGGGAACGCTGGCACGGATGGCGGCGGGGGATTATGACATCGCGGTCGCCTGCGTGGATGCGGCGGCGCAGTTTACCCTGCCTCCCGCCGTGCTGCTGACCAGAACGCTTACCCTCCGGGCCGGGCTTCCGGTGCCGGTGCCGAGCCTTCCGGCGGCGTTCACCGCCGCCGGGTATGAACGCTGCGATCAGATCGAGGGGCCCGGCCAGTTCGCCGTGCGGGGCGGTATCCTGGACGTGTATCCCGCCGACTGCCCCGCCCCCATCCGCATTGAGCTGTGGGGGGACGCGGTGGACACTCTGTCCTATTTTGACCTGCTGTCCCAGCGGCGGACCGAATCACTGGAGACGATCTCCATCCCGCCCGCCGCCGAAATCATGTACGACGACCCGGATACTCTCGCGGAAAAGATCGGAGCGCTGGCCGCAGGCCTGCGGGGAAAGAACGCCGCGGCGGCGAAGGAAAACCTGCTGGCGGATGCCGAACGGCTCCGGGGCGGCGGACAGCCGGCGTCCTTCGACCGGTATATTCCGCTGATTTATGAAAAGCCGGCCACTCTGTTTGATTACGCGGACGGCGCGCTCTTTTTCGTCTCCGAAATGGCCAAGGTACGGGAACGGCTGCGCACTTCTCAGTGGCAGCTGCAGGAGGATATCAAGACCCTGCTGGCCGAGGGACAGCTCTGCCGTGGTCTGACCGACTACGCAATGGACGAGGCCGGCGTACTGGCCGAGTTGGAACGGCGGGGCGCCGTGCTTTTCGATACCTTTGCCCGGTCGGGCAGTGAAATACGGCTTAACGCATTGTATAATGTAAACGCCAGACAACTTCCAGTATGGTCCGGCGGACTGGATTTGCTGACGGAGGATCTGCGGGATCTGCTTCACCGCGGGATGGCCTGCGTGGTGCTGGCCGGTTCGGAGACGAAAAATGCGGAAACGCTGGCCGCCGATCTTACAAAGCAGGGGATTCCCGCCCTGTACGCTCCCGCTCCCGAGGCGCCGGTGAAAAACCGGGTGCTGGTGATCCGGGGCGGTCTTTCCGCCGGTATGGAATATCCCGACGCGGGGCTGGCCGTCATTACCCACGGCCGGGTGGCCGGCGGGCGGCATAAGCTGCGGCGCGCCAAGCGGGACAAGGCGGCGGAGATTCACTCCCTGTCCGAGCTTACGCCGGGGGACTACATCGTTCATGCCGCCCACGGTATCGGCCTGTATCAGGGCATCCATCAGCTCGAGGTGCAGGGGGTAGTGAAGGATTACCTCAAGCTCCAGTATGATAAAGGGGATACCCTGTATGTGCCGGTCACGCAGCTTGATCTGGTGTCCAAATACATCGGCACCAAAGACGAGGTAAAAGTGAAGCTCCACCGCCTTGGCGGACAGGAGTGGCAGAAAACCAAATCCCGCGTCCGCGCGGCGGTGAAGGATATCGCAAAGCAACTGATCGCCCTGTACGCCCAGCGGATGGCAACCCCCGGCTTCGCTTTCGATCCGGACGGGGAATGGCAGTACGATTTTGAGCGGCGGTTCGAATACGAGGAAACCGACGATCAGCTCCGCTGTGCGGAGGAGATCAAGGCGGATATGGAACGCTCCGTCCCGATGGACCGGCTGCTCTGCGGGGACGTGGGCTTCGGGAAAACCGAGGTCGCCCTCCGGGCCGCTTTCAAGTGCGTGACTCAGGGAAAGCAGTGCGCGGTGCTGGTACCGACCACCATCCTCGCTTTTCAGCACTATAATACCATCCTCAAACGGTTTGAGGGCTTCCCCGTGCGGGTGGATATGCTGTCCCGCTTCCGTACCCCGAAGCAGCAGGAGGAAACCATCCGCCGGCTCCGCCGGGGAGAGGCGGATATTCTGGTCGGCACCCATCGGATGCTTTCGAAGGACGTACAGTTCCACGACCTCGGGCTGATGATTGTGGACGAGGAGCAGCGCTTCGGCGTGGCCCAGAAGGAACGGCTGAAGGAGATTCGCCCCAACGTGGACGTGCTTACCCTCTCCGCCACCCCCATTCCCCGGACGCTGAACATGGCGATGAGCGGCATCCGGGATATGTCGGTGATCGAGGAAGCCCCGCAGGACCGCCGTCCGGTCCAGACCTATGTGCTGGAGCACGACAACGGCATCCTCACCGACGCGATCCGGCGGGAGCTCCGCCGGGGAGGACAGGTGTATTACCTCCATAATCGGGTGGAAACCATTGAGCGCTGCGCCGCCGGTATCCAGATGCGGATTCCCGAGGCGCGGGTTGGCTTCGCCCATGGGAAGATGACGGAGGAGCAGCTTTCGGATATCTGGCGGCAGCTTCTGGAGCATGAGATCGACGTGCTGGTCTGCACCACCATCATCGAAACCGGGGTGGACGTGCCCAACGCCAACACCTTGATTATTGAAAACGCCGATCGGTTCGGGCTTTCCCAGCTCCATCAGCTGCGGGGACGGGTGGGCCGTTCGGCCCGCCGCGCTTTCGCCTATCTCACCTTTGTGCGGGGAAAGGTGCTCAGCGACGTGGCCTCCAAACGGCTGGAGGCGATCCGCGAATTCACCGAATTCGGCGCTGGCTTCAAAATCGCCATGCGGGATATGGAAATCCGGGGCGCGGGCAACCTGCTCGGCGCGCAGCAGCACGGACATATGGAGGCTGTCGGATATGAGATGTACCTCCGCCTGCTCGGCGAGGCAGTAAACGAGGAAAAAGGTCTCCCCGGCGCGAACCGCGAAGCCGAATGCCTCATCGACCTGCAGGTTTCCGCCCATATCCCCGAAAACTATATCTCCTCCAACGCCCAGCGGCTGGACGTGTACCGCCGTATCGCGGATATCCGCACCCACGAGGATTCCCTCGATGTGTACGACGAGCTCATCGACCGCTTCGGCGAGCCGCCGGAGGCGGTGCAGGGGCTGATCGACGTGGCCCTGCTGCGCAACATGGCGGCCGATGTGGGGATTTACGAGGTCAAACAACAGCAGGACAGCCTGCTGCTCTATCAGCGGAAGCTGAATATGGAAACCGGATCAAAGATGTCCGCCGCTCTCAAAGGCCGGGTGATGATCAGCGCCGGGGCCAAGCCGTATTTTGCGGTGAAGATCAAGCCGGGACTTACCCCGCTGGATACCCTGCGGGAGGCGCTGGAGGCTGTCCGGCCGGACGACTCCGAGGAGACGGATCGGGATGGTCTGAAAATACAAAAAGTATAAAACAAGAAAAAAATCCTCTCTGATAAGGCGAGACCCGCCTTATCAGAGAGGATTTGCTTTATGCGGACCGGTTGCCCGAAAGGAAATCCAAATACAGGAAAGTCAGGAATGCAGCACTTTTCAAGAAGGCGCAGACAGTTTTTTGAAAAGGCCTCCAGAAAGAAAAGCTTCGTTATTCCGCTTTCAGCACTTTTATGATTTCTCCGACATACATCCGGTGGAAATCCCCGTTCTGGTAGGTACTCATCATGGTCGGATCGAGAAAATGCGCCGGTTCCAGATCCTGATAATACATTTTACGGCAAACCAGCGTCAGTTTGGATTCTGCAAAATAGGGAGCGGGCGCGTCAAACACCGGGGTCAGCCCCGTGGCGGCAATCTTGTCGGTATCCCGGCCGGAATGCGCGCCGCAGAATTGCAGCGGGCGGCGGTTTCCGTCGTCAAAGAAGGAGAGAGAGTAATAATTCTCCTTTTCCAGGAATTCATAGGTATAGCGGGAGGGGCGGACAAAGATGAAGCTGACGTTTGCGTTCCACAGTACGCCGAGACCGCCCCAGCTTGCCGTCATGGTGTTAAAGCCGTTCGGTTTTCCGGCGGTGATGAGCATCCAGTCCCGCCCGATCTGACGAAACACATTTCCGGAAAGTTCCAATGGGTCAATTTCAAAAAATTTGCGCATGAAAAGAGCCCCTTTCAAAAATAACAGCGTTTGCATTTTGCAGCGGAAAGAAGCGCCGCCGCTGAAGAGCGCTGCCGCGGTTTCCCTAACAGTATAGCATATCTGGCGGTAAAAAACAGAGAAAACGCAACGGAAAGAAAAAAGCGCCGTTCTTTTTTGCTTTTATGCCGGGTTGTTCCAAAAAGTTCTTTTCTTCCCCCGCCGAATCGAGTACAATGAGAAGAAAAATGAAGGCGGGCACCGACGGTTTCCGGTTTCCCGCCGCAAAAAGGATGGGAACGCATTGGATGAATGGAATGCGCTGAAAAAGGAAAGTGCCGGGAGCGTTCCGGAATATCAGGGGAATTTGCGCAGCTTTATGCTCCGCGTGCCCGAATGTATCCGGGAATGCTCGGGAATCCGGGTGTTTGGAAAAACCGTCCGTTCGCTGGTGTTTACCACCGACGCGGCGATTATCCGCAACTGCAATGCGGATGCGGTGATCGCCGTGTATCCCTTCACCCCGCAGCCGCTGATTACTCAGGCGGTGATGACGGCGGCGGATATGCCGGTTTTTGCGGGAGTAGGCGGCGGTCTGACTCAGGGGATGCGGGTGATTGATCTCGCGCTTCACGCGGAATTTCAGGGAGCGATGGGGGTGGTGGTAAACGCGCCGACCGAAAATGAGACGGTGCGGGAACTGACGAAACGCATCGATATTCCCGTAGTGGTAACGGTGGCCTCCGACCGGGACGACGTGGCCGCCCGAGTGGAGGCCGGTGTGCGGATCGTCAATGTCTCCGCTGCCGCAGAAACAGCAAGAATCGTCCGGGCGATCCGGGAAAAATTCCCGGATCTCGCCATTATTGCAACCGGCGGCCCGACGGAAGAGAGCATCCGGGAAACGATCCGCGCGGGTGCGAACGCGGTCACTTGGACGCCCCCTTCCTGCGGACAGGTGTTTCGGAATATCATGCAGGCCTATCGTGAGGGGAAGCCCCATCCTTGAATTACATCAGCGCGGCGAGCAGCAGCATTTCCTGCGCCTTTTCATAAACCGGGCAGAGGTCGGCGGCGGGCAGGGGATTCTCCCCCCGTCCCAGTTCAATGGTGAAGCCCGGCCGTCCGGTCTCCTGAATGAACCAGTCCTTGAAGCCGCCGTGGGAGGCCAGTCCCTCCGGGTCGGCGGCGGTATAGCCGGAGGACGCCGCCATAACCTCCGCCATCATCCGGGAACGGGCGGGAGTGCGCTCGCCGTACCGCCAGTAAATTTCCTCCCCCTGTGAATGCAGGGCGAGGACGTGGCGGAAGGGTACCCGGCGGCAAAGGCCGGTCAGAGCGCGGGTTTCCGGCTCGCTTTCCGGTTCCGGCCCTCCATACTGCCGGGGGGCAGGGCCGTCGATGCCGTTTGCCCGTTCGATTTTCCGCAGCTCGGCCCATCCGGCGTCAAAGTTGTGGTTGAGATCCACTCCGCGGGCGTTGGCCTGCCAGCGCCCTGGTTCGTTTCCGCCCAGTTCCCGCACCGCGCGGGCGCAGTGACCGGCTGAGCCGGAGCCGTGAATGGCGATATCCACGCCGTCCGGGTTCATCTGGGGGATAAAGATCAGGCTGCGGCCCGCCAGCGCTTCATGAATATTCACGTCCGCTACCGTTCCATCCCGGGAAAGCGCCTCGCAGAGATCCTCGCACAGGCGGAGAAGCACCAGCGACGTCAGCCATTCCTGACCGTGGAAGGCGGCGGTATAGAGGATACGCTCCCGTCCGCTGCCGAGGATCATGCCCATGATTTCCCGGCCGAGGACGCTTTTTCCCACTGGGGCGGCCTCTAAAAAGGGGTAACGTCCCCGAAGGGCGGCGATCAGCCCCCGGACCGCGCCGCTGTCGGCCGGCTGCGGAGTGACGAGAGGTTCCATGGCAAACCCATCCTTTCTTTTCTGCCGGGCGTGTCCCGCCCGTTCCATCCGTAAGAAAACATACCTGAGCCATGTATATGAAGGAGACGAGCAGTATATGAGCAAACCGACCGATTCCCTTAATTTATTCGAAAAAACCCTGTCCCGAGACGTCCGCTTTCAGGGCCGGATTATTAACCTGCGGGTGGACGAAGCAGAACTCCCGAATGGGCGGACCGCCAAGCGGGAGGTAGTGGAGCATCCCGGCGGCGTATGCATCGCCGCGCTGACGGATGCGGACGAGCTGCTTTTTGTGCGGCAGTTCCGCTATCCCTACGGCGAGGTGCTGGAGGAGTTGCCCGCCGGCAAGCTCGAACGGGGCGAGGATCCGCTGGAGGCGGGAAAACGGGAACTGAAGGAGGAAACCGGCGCGTCGGCGGAGCGGTATGTTTCCCTTGGGAAGCTGTACCCTTCCCCCGGCTACTGCGGGGAGATTATCCACCTGTATCTTGCCACCGGGCTGTCCTTCGGCGAGATGAATCCCGACGAGGATGAGTTTTTGGAGGCGGAGCGGGTGCCGCTGGAAGAGGCGGTCCGGCGGGTGATGGCGAACGACCTGACCGACGCCAAGACCCAGACGGCGGTGCTTAAGGCGTACCTGATGAAACAGCGGGGAGAAATCTGAAAATCGGACGAGGCGGGAGAATAGTCCATGACAAAAATCGCCCGGCGGATCATTCCGCCGGGCGATTCGATTATTCGGACAGATTTTCCTGACGCAGCGCTTCTTCCCATATGTCCGGAAAGGTATCCCGCACGAAGGGAGCAAGAGGATTCCCCGCTTCTCCCCTTTCTATTGTCTGAATCTCTTCCCAAAGCCGCAGCCGCTGAATCGTATTCGCGACCATCCGGCGATCCCTCGCTCGTTCGGCTTCGGTGAGCTGATCAAAACGGCGGATGAACAAACGCCCTTCCCGTTCATACCGCAGAATCCGTTCATACGCATCCTCCACTTCATCCGCTCTCTGTATCGGCACTGGTTCCCGGGAGATGACCGCATGACGGATGGTGGTGTTGGCATCGGTTTCAAAGTCCCCTTCGGCGGTGTAAATGACGCCCTTTACGCCTTCATAGAAGGAGCGCAGGCCATTGGAAAAGGTTTCGTTATAGACCGGCACACCGTCCTCCCGGATTTCGAAAGTCATCCATTTAAAAGGATATCGCCAGATATAAACAGAGGCGAGCGCCTGATTGGCGGAAAGATATACGCAGGGATAATCCAGATTGGAGGCGAGATTGGCGAAGGGCTTTAGGACGCGTATCCCGCAAACCGTGGTGCCGTGATAGGCGATCATACGAAAGCAGCCTCCCTCCGTGATAACTTTCGCTCTTGCTCAGGGCTTCGGCGCGGTTCCGGCAGGGGCTTCCTTTACAGATGCCGGTTGTCGATCACCCGTTTAGCCTTTCCTTCCGAGCGGGGAAGGGTGTTCGGCTCAAGCAGGCGGACCCGGGCGTGGATGTTCAAGGTGCTTTGCAGCGCGCCCTCGATCCGCTTTTCGGTGTTTTCAATGTCCCGCACCGTATCCGAGAAGAGGGCGGCGTTCATTTCCACCTGTACCTCCATGGTGTCGAGGTTGTTCTTGCGGTCCACGATAATGAGGTAATTGGGATCCATCCCCAGTTCCAGCAGCACATGCTCCACCTGAGAGGGGAACACGTTCACGCCGCGGATAATCAGCATATCGTCGCTCCGTCCGCGGGGCTTGCTCATACGCACCACCGTCCGCCCGCAGGAGCAGACGTCGTGATGGAGGGCGCAGATATCCCGGGTACGGTACCGGATCAGGGGCAGAGCTTCCTTGCCAATGCAGGTGAACACCAGCTCGCCGTATTCGCCATCCTGCAGGGGCTGCAGGGTGTCGGGGTCGATGACCTCGGGATAGAAGTAATCCTCGCAGACATGCAGGCCGTTCTGGCACTCGCAGTCGTAGGCGACGCCGGGGCCGGCAATTTCGGACAGGCCGTAAATGTCATAGGCTTTGATGTCAAGCAGCCGCTCGATTTCCCGGCGCATATTGTCGGTCCACGGCTCCGCGCCGAACAGGCCGCCGCGCAGCTTCAGGGTGGTGGGATCGATCCCCATGTCCCGCACGGTTTCGCCAATGAACATGGCGTAGGAGGGGGTACAGCACAGGAAATCCGAACCGAAATCCTGCAGAATCTGCACCTGCCGCTTGGTGTTGCCGGAGGAAACCGGGATCGCGGTCGCGCCCAGCTTCTCCGCGCCGTAGTGCAGGCCGAGGCCGCCGGTGAAGAGGCCGTAGCCATAGGAAACATGGACGAAATCCTCCGTCGTGCAGCCGGCCGCGGAGAGCGCGCGGGCCGCGCCGGTCGCCCAGACGTCGATGTCGTGGGCGGTGTAGCCCACGACCGTCTGCTTCCCGGTGGTGCCGGAGGAGGCGTGAATCCGCACCAGCTCGCGGGGCGGCACGGCGAACAGACCGTAGGGGAAGTTGTCCCGCAGGTCGGTCTTAAGGGTGAAGGGCAGTTTGATAATATCGTCAATGGAGTGGATGTCGCCCGGCTCCAGCCCGGCGTCATCCAACTGCTTTTTGTAAAACGGAACGTTTTCGTAGGCGTTCTTCACCATTTTAATCAGGCGTGCCGACTGGACGGCGTGGAGGTAATCCCGCGAGGCGGATTCGATTTCCGGCTGATAGATTGGCATGGGTCTCTCTCCTTTTTTGCTCCGCCGGTCCGGCGGTTTGGATAGAATGGGGACGCTGCGGCCGTTACCGGATCGCGGCGTATCCCAATTCGAAAGCCTTTTCATTGACGGCGATGGTTTTCGGGGGGACGGTGGTGCGGATCACGTCCACCCACATCTCCTTGTCAAAGCCGAGATAGTGGGCCGCCAGCCCGAGCAGTACCACGTTGGTCGCCCTGGCGGATCCGGCTTCCAGCGCGAGGGCCAGCGCGTCCACGTCCATGACCCGGACCCCCATCTCCCGGATCGCGGGCAGGATCCCCTGCGGGTATTCCGCCGTCCCCATCACTACCGGCATCGGGTCGATGGCCTGCGAGCTGGTAATCAGGATGCCGTCCGGCTTGAGGTAGGGAAGCCAGCGCGCGGCCTCCAGCTGCTCGAAGGCGATGATGATGTCGGCTTCGCCCTTTTCCACCAGAGAAGAATATACCTTGTCCCCGTACCGGACGTAGGTGACCACCGAGCCGCCCCGCTGGGACATGCCGTGTACCTCGCTGACTTTTACGTCAAATCCCTTTTCCACAAAGGCCTTGCCCATCAGCTTGGAGGCGAGAAGCGTTCCCTGTCCGCCCACGCCCACGATCATAATATTTTTCACATTGGATTGCGTTGCTGTATTCGGCATGATATTGACCATTCCTTTCTTGATTTACGCCGGGTTTCCTTATCCGCAAAACCCGCTGCCTGAAACAGCTTTTTCAGACGGTTTCTTCCTTGGCTCCGGCGGCCGGAAAGGAGATGGCGTTAAACCGGCAGATCTTGGCGCAGATTTCACAGCCGACGCACTGGTTGGGGTCGATCACCGCGTGGCCGCGGCCGTTATTGGCCGTCCCGTGGACCGAGATGGCCGGGCAGCCGGCCTTGAGACAGCTTTTGCAGCCGGTGCATTTGTCGGCGTCCACCGTCATGGCGGGGTTGTGCTTTACGTTCTTGAGCAGGGCGCAGGGACGGCGGGAGATAATCAGAGAGGGTTCCTCCACCGCCAGCTCGGTTTCCACCGCCGTGCGCACCGCGTCCAGATCGAACGGGTCCACCACCGTTACCCGGCGGATGCCGAGCGCGTGGGCGAGGGCCTCCAGATCCACCGCGACGGTGGGATCTCCCCGCAGGGTCAGGCCGTTGGCGGGGTTGTTCTGGTGTCCCGTCATGCCGGTGATGGAGTTGTCCAGTACGATGACGGTGGAAACGCCTTTGTTATAGGCGATATCCATCAGCCCGGTCACGCCCGAATGGCAGAAGGTGGAGTCGCCGATAACGGCGACCGATTTTTTCGCCTGTTCCGGTCCGCGGGCGGTGTTGAAGCCGTGCAGGCCGCTGATCGAAGCGCCCATGCACACGCAGGCGTCGATGGAGGACAGAGGAGCGGCCGCGCCGAGGGTGTAGCAGCCGATATCCCCGCTGACATACAGGTTATACTTTTTCAGCGCGTAGAACAGACCCCGATGGGGGCAGCCGGCGCAGAGCACGGGAGGACGGCCCGGAATCGCCGCCGGGAAGGCGCGATAGGGCCGTTCCTCGCCAAGCAGGGCTTCCCGCACCACCGCCTGAGAGAATTCACCGCAGGCGGGGAAGAGCAGCTTGCCGATCACGGGAATGCCGTGCTTGCGGCAGTGGGTCTCGATGATGTCGTCCAGCTCCTCGATGACATACACCTGACCGACTCGGCGGGCAAAATCGATCAGGGACTGGATGGGCAGCGGGTTGACCATGCCGAGCTTGAAATAGCTTGCCCGCTCGCCCAGCGCCTCTCTGGCATAGTTGTAAGAGGAGCCGGCGCAGACGATGCCGATGCGGGTGTCGTTGTATTCCACCCGGTTGATGCCGGAGCTTTCCGCCCAGGCGCGCAGCGCTTCGGTGCGCTTTTCCACCACGACGTGCCGTCCCTTGGCCATCGCCGGCATCATGACGTTCTTCATCACGTCCTTGCGGTAGGGCTTCAGCTCCCGTTCCTCCCGTTCCGCTGTCTCCACCAGGGAACGGCAGTGGGAAACCCGGGTGGAAAGCCGCAGCAGAAACGGCGTGTCGAATTGCTCGGACAGCTCATAGGCGAGCTTGGTGTAGGCGAGACATTCGGCTGAGTCGCAGGGCTCCAGCATCGGGGTTTTCGAGGCGATCGCGTGATGGCGGGAATCCTGCTCGTTTTGGGAGGAATGCATCCCGGGGTCGTCCGCCACGGCGATGACCATCCCGCCGTTTACCCCGATGTAGGAAGCGGTATAGAGCGGGTCGGCCGCAACGTTCAGGCCGACGTGCTTCATGGCGCAGAAGCTGCGCGCGCCGCCGGTGGCCGCGCCGAACGCGACCTCCATCGCCACCTTTTCGTTGGGCGCCCACTCGCAGTAAATCTCTTCGTACTTGCCGAGAACCTCGGTGATCTCGGTGCTGGGGGTGCCGGGGTAGGAGGAGACGACCGTCGCGCCCGCCTCGTACACGCCGCGGGCAACGGCTTCGTTGCCCAGCATCAGGGTTTTCATGGGGGTATCATCCTTCCTGTGTTCGGTAGCGCCGACGCTCGTCCGGCAGCGTCGGCGCCTGCATATAAAATGGTTTTTACAACGGGAAAATACCGGGCGCGCAGCGAAGCCGCCCGGAAGAGCGGGAAACCGCCGGTCAGGCGTTTTCGCCGCGCAGGTCGAGTACCCGCTGAGCCTTGCCGGTGTAGCGGTCGAGAGACTTCGGTTCCACCAAGCTGACCGCGATCTCGATGCCGAGGATGGCCTTGATCCGGTCGTGGATGCGCTTCTGCAGCGCTTCCAGCTCGCCGTACCGTTCCAGCAGGGAGCCGTCGATCAACTCCACCTTTACCTCCAGCGTATCGGCGAAATTTTTCCGCCGGACCACCAGCTGGTAATGGGGGCCGATCTCGGTGATGCCGATCAGCGCGCTTTCCACCTGAGAGGGGAAGACGTTCACGCCGCGGATTTTCAGCATATCGTCGCTGCGTCCGATGATTTTGTGCATCCGGGCGGTGGTCCGTCCGCAGGCGCAGGGCTCGTAATCAATGTAAGTGATGTCCTTGGTGCGGTACCGCAGCATCGGGATTCCCCGCTTGGTCAGCGCCGTCACCACCAGTTCGCCGGTTTCGCCCCTATCCAGCACATCGAGGGAGTTCGAGTCGATCACTTCACAGAGGAAATGATCCTCGTTGATATGTAATCCGCAGCGCTCGCGGCATTCGCCGGACATTCCGGGGCCGTTCAGCTCGGACATGCCGTAGTTGTCGGTGGCGAAGAAGCCGTTTCCCCAGCGCTGTTCGATCTGGGTCCGCATCTCGGGGGTGCAGCCTTCGCTGCCCAGCAGGCCGAGGGAAAGCTTGTACTGCTCCATGGGGAAGCGATCGGCCATTTCCCGGGCGGATTCCGCGAGATAGAGGGCGTAGGACGGGGTGGCGACCAGCGCGGTGGTGCCGAAATCCCGCATGAATTTAAGCTGCTTTTCGGTGTTGCCCGACGAGGTGGGGACTACGGTGGCGCCGATCCGCTCCAACCCGTAATGCAGGCCGAGCGCGCCGGTGAACATGCCGTAGCCGAAGCAGATCTGCACGATGGTTTCCTCACTTGCTCCGGCGGCGTAGACCAGCCGGGCGACCTGCTCGGCCCAGTTGTCCAGATCCTCCCGGGTATAGCCCACCACGGTGGGATTGCCGGTGGTGCCGGAGGACGCGTGAATGCGGACCATCTCCTTCAGCGGTACGCTGAACATGCCAAAGGGATAGGTATCCCGCAGATCGGTTTTGGTGGTATAGGGGATGTACTGCACGTCCGAAAGGGCCTTGATCTTATCCGCCGTCACCCCGGCCTTTTCCAGCCGGTCGTGATAGAATTTTACATTGCGGTCGCAGTAATCCACCAGCGCCTTCAGCCTCTCCAGCTGGAGGGCCTCCAGATCACGGCGGTTCATGCATTCCATTTCCGGATTCCAGATCGGATGCTTTGTCATCATTCGTAAGCCTCTTTTCTCCGTGGACAGCCGGGAAAAAACGGAGACCGGCCGTCCGCGGGGAGCCGGCTCCGGAAAGCATACAGGCCGAAGAGATACGTCGCAGCGCGGGGAACTGGTGGAAAGGGGCCGCCTTTATCGTGCCTATCCGCACCCGGAAGGACGGCGCGTTCACCGCGCATATACGGCAGGGTACGCTTTAACGATTTAAACGCTTTATAGTATTTTACTAGTTCCCCTGTCAAAAGTAAAGGGTATCCGTTGGTTTTGGCGTCAATATTTTTCCCTCTGGGGCCGGGAATGGCTGGGAAAGCGGATTTTCCCGGATAAAGGAAGCCCTCCGGACCCGGTTCGCCCGGTTCCGGAGGGAAGACCGCAAGAGTAAAACACGGTTGAAAGACGATCAGCCCTTCGCCGTTTCAACGGCCGCTTCCGCCGGTATTGCCGTTTCAGCCGGCGCGGACTCCTCATAAAAAGCAGGATTCGGCGCGCCGCTCTTCCACTTGCCGGCGGCGGCGATCCGGCTGAACACGACGCAGAGCACCACCGAAAGGACCATCGAGAGGCAGGCGAAATGCGGACCGAGATCCTTCACCGCGCCGAAGAAGGGGAGGGAAACGGAAGGGAGGAACAGCTTGCAGACCACCGGCGGCAGGGCGATGAAGAAGCCGCCCAGCATCCCGGCCCAGGCGCCCGCCCGGTTGATCCCCTTCCAATACAGGGAGATCAGGTAGGGCGCGAGGAAGCTGCCGGACAGAATTCCCCAGGAATAGGACATCATGTCGAGAATCGGGGTGTTGGAGTTGGCGATCAGATAGGACAGCAGCACAAAGGCCGCGCAGATTCCCTTGGTGACCAGCGCCGCCCGGCGCTTATCCATCCCGGGGAAGAGCCGGTCCTGAACGAAATCCATCGTCAGGGTGGAGGAGGCGGTGATGGTGATGGAGGCAAGGGTGGATACCGACGCCGAGATCAGCAGCACCAGCACCACCCCGATCAGGATGGTTGGGAGGTCGGCCTGCGCCAGCATGTTGGGAATGAGATAATCCGGATGTCCCGCGCCCCCCGCCGGCGGGGAGGGAAGCTCGGTGAAAAACAAACGGGAAAGGGAGCCGATGAAATAGCCGCCCCCGGCGATGATGAGAGCAAAAAAGGTGGAAATCACGGTTCCGCGGCGCACCTCATGGTCATCCCGGATGCCGTAATATTTGTGAATCATCTGGGGGAGGCCCCAGGTGCCGAAGGAGGTCATCAGCACCGTCGCCCACAGGCCGAGGTGGTCCTTTGCCCCGAGGTTCAGTTCGGCGGTTTTGGCCGCGATGGCCTGCAGTCCGGCCTGCAGGCCGCCCACCTGCCGGCAGCGGACGATGGCTATAATCAGGGCGGACACCCCGAACAGCATGATAATCCCCTGGACAAAATCCGCCTTCAGGGTGGCGACATAGCCGCCGAGAATGACGATCAGGGCCGCCGCAATCGCAATCACCACCATGCAGACACGTTCGTCGATTCCGAGCAGAACCGCACACACACTGGTCAGCCCCTTGTACACCGAAGCGGAATAGGGCAGCAGGAAAACAAAGATCACCGCCACGGCGAACCGCTTCATCGCCGTGCTTTCAAACCGTTTGGCGAAGAACTGAGGCATGGATTTGATTTTATGCCGCCGGGTGGTTTCCCGCGTCCGGCGGGCAAGCACCAGCCAGGCGAAAAGAGAACCGAAAATGGCGTTCCCAATGCCGGGCAGAATACCCCACAGGCCGTATTTCCAGCCGGTGGAACCGGCATAACCGATGAACATGACGGCGGAAAAATACGCGGTACCGTAGGACAGAGCCGAGACCCAGGCGCCGGCGTTCCGCCCGCCGACAGTGAAATCGGTGATGCTTTTGGAGCTGCGTGCGCTGATCAGCCCGATCACCAGCATGAAAACGATGTAAATGCCGATCGTCAGCCAGATAACGGTTTCTTTTGGCATGGGGATTCCTCCTCGTTTGCTTTATCGCTTTAAACCGCAGCGGTTTAAAGCGGATACGCTGCTCTCATCTTACAGGAACTCAAAGAAAAAAGCAAGAATTATTTTCCACAGGCAACACAGACGGCAAAAAGGGCCTCCCAACGGACGGAGTAAAAAGCGGTGTCCCGAAGGACGGGCGGAACAGGGGGACAAATTGCACATCTCACAAAAAATTCCCGGCGAATTTCGGAAGAAAGATTGTCGTAATCGGTTGAATCCCCGCGAAAGCGGGGCTATAATGAAAGAAACAGCGCCGGTTTCCCATCGTCGGCGGAGGGGAACTGTTTTGTACGATCTTCAATCTGTCGTTCCGATGCCGTCCGGAAAACGGCGTTCTCCGAACGCTGGAATTGCCGGAAAAAGGGCCCCCGTCCCGGGAACGGGGGGGAGAAGCGTATGGGGGAAACCGGGCAGACGGGACGCCGTTCGCGTGAAAGGATGGAGAAAAGGGATGGCCGTACTCAGCCGGGATTATTATGATTGCACCGTTATGCTGTCCTATGAGTGGGAGGAGAGCTTTCAGCACCGCCCGCCGAAGGGCTGCCTGCAGATCATTCTGATCGAGGAGGGCTGCGTTGCCCTGAGGCTGAATCAGGAACGCTGTTTTCTGCAGGCGGGCGCGCTGCTGTTCCTGCACGACGGAATTAAGGTGGAAAGGCTGTACAGCCGCGGACTGCGCGCAAAATCCATCTCCTTCGGTTCCGGCTTTGTCAACCTTAATCTGACGATCGACAATATCCGGAGGGAGGATTTTGAACTGCTCCGCCAGCAGTACGGCTATCCCTCCTTTCATCTGTTTCTGGACTGGAACTACGCCTATTCCGGCGTTCTGCCGCTGGACGCCCTGTCATTGTCCAAGGCGGCCGAGCTGGCGAAAGCGGCGATCAGCGAATTGGATACGCATACCGACGGGTATTGGCCCTGCCGCGCGCGGGTAAATCTGCTGGAACTGCTCCAGCTGGCGGAGCGGGAATACACACGGTATATGGGGGACGATATCACGGCTACCCCGCTGGCCCGCAACGTGCTGGATTATATCCACACAAACTATGACAAGGACATTACGGTGGAAGCTCTCTGCGAGATGTATCATACCAACCATACCACCCTGCTGAAGGATTTCCGGGTGCTGACCGGGATGACCGTCGGCCAGTATATCCTGCAGTATAAGCTGGGGCTGGCGCGGGAAGCGCTGCTGTTTACCTCTTTGAGCATTGAGGAGATCGCGGTTACCTTCGGCTTCAAGCAGGCGGCGTATTTTTCCCGGATGTTCCGCCGGGCGGAAGGTATGCCGCCCGGTCAGTTCCGCGCCCAGAAGGTGCGGCAGCGCAAGGCGGCCAAGGGCGGTTTTCTGGAGGAACAGTGGCTGTAAGAAGGCATACCCGAGAGGGATGTACCTGTTATCCACCGGGCGGAGGGAACGCCGTGACAATGAAAGACCGGGGAGGCTCGCGAAACCTCCCCGGTCTTTTTATGAAAACGATGGCTTTATGCGCCGTGGGGAACCCAGCGGCGGAGAAGGGGCAGGCGGTACCGTCGGGGAAGAGGCGTGGACTCGTCCATACACAGCCGCAGCATGGCTGCGGCCAGCTCCGTTCCGGCGGTGAGAGCGTAGTCCAGATCTTCCGCCGGGGTAAAATTTTCCCGCCGGGAAAGGGCTTCGGTCAGCAGGGCGTAAGCCTCCGCCGCATCCGACGCGCCGTACAGGGTGAACGGATCCCGTTTCTGCGGAGCGGCGGGAAGGGAGCCCTGCGCCTCCTCGTACGCCCGGTGCTCCCGCAGTGTGCCGCTGAACGCAGGGGTATGAACATAGCAGGAAAAGTCGCAGACGTAATGCATGATAATCCCCAGCCGCAGGGAACGCCAGCGGGACAGGCTCCGGCCCCCGGCAACGCTGCTGCGGCAGAAGCGGCGAATCATCCGTTCCACCATCTTTCCGGCGGCGTCCACCCGGTGCATATGCAGCACCCGCTGATGGGTACAGTCGGGATAAATGTTCCCCGCCGCGAACCAGCGGGGACGGATGCGGATATTCAGACGGCCTTCGCAGCCCTCCCGGATGCGCTCCGCCAAGTCGCGGTGGATGCGGGTTTTCAAGCAATCACTCTCCTGTAATCGGCAGTGGCTGTCCGGCGGCGAACTGCGCCTTGCAGAGCGCCGCGTATTCGCCGTCCTTCGCCAACAATTCCTCGTGGGTTCCCATTTCGCGGATGCCCTCTCCGTCAATATAGGCGATCTCGTCCGCTCCGCGGACGGTGGAAAGCCGGTGGGCGATCACCAGCGTGGTGCGGCCCCTGGCCAGCTTGTCGAACGCCGCCTGGATGTGAGCTTCGGTCACGGTGTCCAGCGCGGAGGTCGCCTCGTCCAGAATCAGGACGGGCGGGTTCTTCAGAAAAATGCGGGCGATGCTCACCCGCTGCTTCTGCCCGCCGGAAAGCATCATTCCCCGCTCGCCCACATAGGTCTGATAGCCGTCCGGCATGGCGAGAATATCCTCGTGGATTTCGGCGCGCTTCGCGGCCTCCACCACCTCCTCGTCGGAGGCGTCCACCCGCCCGTAGCGGATGTTTTCCATGATCGTCCCCGCAAAGAGGAACACGTCCTGCTGGACGATGCCGATGTTCCCCCGCAGGGAGGCGAGGGTCACGTCCCGGATATCCCGTCCGTCGATGGTGATGGAACCGGCGGTGGGCTCGTAAAACCGGGGGATGAGATGGCAGAGGGTGCTTTTCCCTCCGCCGGAGGGGCCGACCAGCGCCAGCGTTTCCCCCGCGCGGACGCGGAGATTGACGCTGCTCAGCACCCGCACGTCGTCGTCATAGGAAAAGGTTACGTTCCGGAACGCAATCTCCCCCTTTACATCGGTGAGGGGCTTCGCGCCCGGCGCGTCCGCGATCTCCGGTTCCACCGCCATCAGATCCTGAAACCGGCGGAAGCCAGCCATGCCGGTGGTGTACTGCTCCACAAAGGAGGACAGCCGCCGGATCGGCTGCAAAAAGGCGCCGACGTACAGGGTAAAGGTAATCAGGTCGATATAATCGAGAGAGCCGCCCATAATCAGCACCCCGCCGAAGGCGATCACCGCCACGTTCATGATGCTGGTCAGGAAATCCATCCCGGCCTGAAAAATGCCCATCTGCCGGTAAAATTCCCGTTTTGCGCCGCGGTATTGGACGTTTCCCTTCTCGAATCGCTCAATTTCATACAGCTCGTTGGTGAACGCTTTGGCGGTGCGCGCCCCTGAAATGCTGGATTCGATGTCCGCGTTGATCCCCGCCGTGCGTTCCTTTACCCGGGCGGAGGCGGCGGACATCCGCTTCCGGCGGAAAACGGTGAACGCGACGATCAGCGGCACCAGAACAAAGACCACCAGCGCCAGCTTCCACTGAATCGTCGCCAGCATAATCAGCGCGCCGATCAGGGTGACCAGCGAGATGAACAGATTCTCCGGCCCGTGATGGGCCAGCTCCACTACCTCGAACAGGTCGTTCACCACCCGGGACATCAAACTGCCGGTGCGGTTTTTATCGTAAAAGCGGAAGGAGAGCTTCTGCAGATGGCAGAACAAATCCCGCCGCATGTCCACCTCCATATATACGCCGAGAAGGTGTCCCCAGTACCCGACGAAATACTGGAAGCCCGCCCGCAGCACATAAGCCAGCAGCAGGGCCGCCATCACCCCGAAAAAGGCGGCGTAGGCGTTTTCCGGCAGCATATGCTGCATGGCGTACCGGGAAACCATGGGGAAAAGCAGATCCACCGCGGCAATCATCAGCGCGCAGAGCATATCAAGAGCGAACAGCTTCCAGTGAGGCTGATAATAGCGAATAAACGGCCGCAGCAGCGACCGTTCCGTCGGTGTTTTTTCCCGCTTTCCGCCGGTTCTTCCGTTTTTTCTCTCAGCCGGTCGATTCATCGAATACGGTTCCTCCCACACAGGCAACGTCTATTTTATCACGCCTGTTTGTCGTTTTTCGGTGTAAAGCCTGTGAATTTTGCGGCAGCGCCCCAAGCCGTCCGAATAAGCGGAAGGTGGATGCCGATGCGGCCGATCCCCGGTACGAGCGCCGGCGGGAACATCCAGATTACCCGCCCGGCTTTTCGTCTCAGCGGATTCCGGACGCTTTGATCCGCCGGATCATTTCCGGGTAATCGAAGCCTTCCGTGTTGTATGCGTGGGCGGCGAGGACGGCGTTGTCCTCCGGCATGGCGAGGATGACCTGACTGTACGCGCCGGTGGCGGCGAAGCCGATCCCCGGATACAGCCAGAAGCCGTAGCCGTAATATTCCCCGCCGGTCTCGGTGATCTGGGGGCGGGTCGCCTCCCGCACCCAGTCGGCCGACAGAATGCGTTTTCCCCCGTATACCCCGCCGCCGAGGTAAAGCAGTCCCAGCTTTGCCATGTCCCGGGCGGACATAAACAGTCCGGCCGCGCCGAAGGTCTCTCCGTCCGGGTCATGCTCCCAGGCGATCTCTCCAACGCCGAGGGGATTCATCAGCTTTTCCTGAAGGTATTCCTCCGTTCGCTGCCCGGTCGCCTTCCGGATGATCCGGGACAGCAGATAGATGGTGGAATTGCTGTAGACAAATCGGGTCCCCGGTTCATAAGGCAGGGGGGCGGCCAGCGCCTGACGCAGCCAGTCCCGCTCCGGCGACACATACCGCTGATGATCGAAGAGAAAGCCCTCCGCCAATCCCATGGTGTGGGTGAGCAGGTGGCGGACCTTCACCCGGGCGAGCTTTTCGTCCGCGTCCGCCGGCCATTCCTCCTCAAAAAAACGGGAGATCGGGTCGTCCACCGACAGATATCCTTCGTCCTGTGCGATGCCGATCGCGGTGGCGGTGAAGCTTTTGGTCACCGAAAAGCAGTCCAGCCGCTGGAACATCGGCTGAAACTCGTGTTCAGTCCATTCCCCGTTCTCGCCGCCCTTCACATAGACGAACCGGAACACATGGGTATCCGGCTGTCCCATTTCCCGTTTGAGAGCTTCCACCATGATTGTTTCCTCCCTTATGATATCGAAATGATTTCGCCGTTGGTTTTATAGCTTCCCCGTTTCCATCGTCGCAAGAGCGCAGCCAAGCGGCGGCAGGCGAAGGACGCTTCCCTCGATCCGGCCGTCCCCCAGACTGACTGTCCCGTCCCGCCACGCCTCCGGCAGAGACAGGGACGCGTCCTCCTCCCCGGCGTTCACCCCGCACAGCAGGAGGGAATCGCCGTCCCGCCGTTCATAGCAGAGCGCGCCGGGCGCGGAATCCAGCGGGCGGAAGCCGCCCTCCCGCAGTGCCGCACAGGCCCGGCGAAGCTGTCCGAGACGGCGGTACCAGTGCAGCAGCCCCTCGTCCTCCCGTCCCCACGGATAGCAGCCCCGGTTAAAGGGATCGCGGTAGCCCTCCAGTCCCGCCTCGTCCCCGTAGTACACGCAGGGAACGCCGGGCAGGGTATATTGCAGCGCGGACGCCAGCCGCATCCGCTTCAGACCCCGCTCCCGCTGCTCGGGAGAAAGCGTCTGCGCCGCCTGCCAGTCCCGGCCGCGTCCCGCCGAGGGTTCCCCCGCCAGCAGGGTGATCGCCCGTTCGGTGTCGTGGGTGCCGATGTGGTTCATCAGCAGCCGGAGTACCTGAGGAGGATAGTTTTCCACAATATCCAGAATCCGGTGGAAAAACGCCGCCGGTTTTCCGCCCCGCAGGAAATCGAGGATGGCGGTGCGGAAGGGGTAATTCATCACGCTGTCCAGCTGTCCGCCCAGCAGATACCGGCGGCGGCGGCCGTAGCTCACCTTGCTGCTCGCGTCCTCCCACACCTCGCCGAGAAGAAGTGCGTCGGGATTTTCGGCCTTTACGGCCCGGCGCAGCCCGTCCAGAAATTCATCCGGCAGTTCGTCCGCCACATCCAGCCGCCAGCCGGCCGCGCCCTGCCGCAGGCGGCTCCGCGCCACGCCGTCCTTGCCGAGGATATAGTCCCGGAAGCCCGCGTCGTTTTCGTTCACTTCCGGCAGGGTGGGAAAACCCCACCACGCGTCGTATTCCTCCGGCCAGCGTTCAAAACGATACCAGGAATAATAAGGCGAATAGGGGGACTGGTACGCCCCCGGTCCGGGATACCGGCCCTCCCGGTTAAAATAAACGCTGTCCGCGCCGGTGTGGCTGAACACCCCGTCCAGCAGTACGCGGATGCCAAGCTGGGCCGCCGTCCGGAGCAGGGAACGGAAATCCTCCTCCGTCCCGAGCAGCGGATCCACGCGGGTATAATCGGCCGTATCGTAGCGGTGATTGGAATGCGCCTCAAAAACCGGGTTGAGGTACAGGCAGGTAACGCCCAGCTCCTTCAGCCGGTCCAGCCGGCTTTCCAGCCCCCGGAAATCGCCGCCGAAATAATCGTTGTTTCGTATCACGCCCTGCTCATCCGGCTTCCAGACCGGATGGCCGCCCCAATCCTCCCGCAGCACGCGGCCGGACGGCACCCCTGCCTTCGGTTCGCCGGAACGGGCGAAGCGGTCGGGGAACACCTGATAGAGAATGCCGCCGGCCAGCCAGTCCGGCGTGACAAAGGCCGGGTCGTAGACGGTCAGCTGCCAGCGGGGCGCGTCCCCGTCCGCCGGCTCCGCCGTCCCGTCGGGAAGGCGGCCAAGCGTCCGCGGCCCCCGCGCCGTGTCCAGCTCGAACCAGTACCAGTAAAGCGCGGGAACGGCGGGCGTGTACCGCACGTCCCACCACTCCCGGTCCGTCCCCTCCATTCCGGCCCAGAACATGGACGAGCGGACAGGGGAGAATTCCTCCGCCTTTTCCACGTCCTCGGCCGCCTGCCGTACGCAGAGGCGGGCGCCGGTACAGCCCCATTCCCGGGGAAGAAGTATGCGGAAAAAGACCGTTCTTCCCGCCGGCTGCGCGCCGAAGGGGGAACGGTAGCGTTCATCGCGGGAGTCAAACAGAGCTTGCAGAGGCGTCATCACGGAGGCTCCTTTATGGTTTATCGGCAGGACGGGCGGGGGCTTCGAGCCGCGAAATGCGGCCGGGGAAAGCACGGGAGGAAACGGCGGTTCCCCGGAACGGACCGTTCTTTTCTGTTATTATGTTATTATGGCATCTTTCCGCCGGGGAATCAAGTCCACGGAAGGAGGAAATCATGGGAATTGCGTAAAGGAAGGAAAGGGAGTAAATGCGGAGAATCTCACGCTTTCCGGCCGACGAGCCGGGGGAGGAAAGGGCGGCGGGTTATGTTTCCGGCCATTCGGTCAGCAGTGTTTCCCGCGGTTCCCCGCCACCGGCGGACAGGCGGAGGGTTTTAATTTCCTGAGGGCGGAGGGAGACGGTGAACCGCCGCCCCAGCGGGGGAAGATCCACGTCGCAGTCAACGGCTTTCCCCGCCGTTTCCACGAGACGGAGGACGAATCCGTCCCCGTCCTCCGCGGTTTTCAGCGCGGCGGCGAGCACGTTGTCCGCCGACAGCCGGATTCCCTCGTACATTGGGGGAAGGGTGCCGCCGTGATGGGTTTCCATGACCGCTTCCGGGGGCCGGTTCAGCAGGGCGGCCTCCCGCACCACGGCGGAGGGATCATCCTGCGAATAAGGAATCAGGGCGTAGCGGAAGAACTGCTCCCCGAGGTCCATGTATTCCACCCGATCGTCCCGCTTCCCGAAATGATCGGCGTAGACCGCGCTGCGGGCGACGATCATCCGCAGATCGTTCTCCTTGGCGCAGAAGCTGTATTTTCCGTCGTTCAGCAGGGCGAGCCCCGCCCCGTCCCGGCCGTAAAGCCCGGTCCATTCATGGGAAGGCTCTTCCTCCCCGTTTGCTTCTTTGGTGAGGAAGCCGAAGGGGAGGGAATAAGCGGCGCGGGGCGCCTCCGCTTGCACCGGGAAGGAGAGCTTCACGATTTTCAGCGGCTCGTGCCAATCCAGACGGCAGCGCACGTCCAGCGCCGCCCGTCCGGCGGAAAGAGAGAAATCCTGCGTCAGGGTGGAGGAGCCGTACCGGCTGACCACCCGCAGGGCGGCGCGGACCGGCCCGTTTTCCAGCACCCGGAGTTCCGCTTCGCCGAACGTGCCGGCCTCGTTGTCAAAGGTGAAAACCCCATGCGCCCAAGTGTCGGAGTCCGCGTCGTCCATCACCAGCGCCCGGGCCATCGGACCCGCCGCCAGCTCCCTCCCCGCCGCCTTGTCGGTGAACCGGACGATGCCGCCGGAAGCCGGGTCGAATTCCACCCGCAGCCGCGTGTTTTCCAGATAGTTTTCCCCGGCCGCTGCGGCCGGCTCGGCCGCCGGCAGGTCGAAGAGATGGTCCTGATAGAGGTAATAAGTCGCGTAGCCGAAGGCGGGAAGCTCCGCCGTAAACAGCATGTTAAAAAGGTCCTCTCCGTTGGTCTGGGGGCCGCGGATGGTTTGAACGGGGAGGGGACGTCCCTGCTCGTCGGTCACGCCGGTGTTGGTCAGGTTGACGGTCAGGGGAAGAGAGACGGGGAAGGAGTGGGGATTGAACACCACATAAGGCGCGCCTTTCCCTTCCTTTTCCCACAGCTTCCAGCCGTTTTTCTGACAGGGGGAGCGGTCGAGAATGTCGGTGGTGCGGATATTCCAGGAAAGCCGCTGGACAGCCAGCGCGGCCGTATCGTTCGCCGCGTCCCGGGCGGCGGCGAACGAATCCAGGGCCTCGTCGCACGCCTCCCGCAGGCAGCATCCGGCGAGAACGTCGTGAAATTGATTGAACAGGGCCTTTTCCCACGCCCCCTTCAGCGCTTCCCGCTGCGGGGGAAAGGACAGGAGAGCGGCGGCGAGGGCGTCGTACAGTTCCGCCGCGAGCAGAGCGTTTTCGGTCCGCCGGTTGGCGGCCTTGAGAGAGGAGTGAGCCGCGTAACAGCCGCTGGCGTGATGCTGGAGGTCGTCCCGCACCACCGGCAGCCGGCCGGTCAGTCCCGCCGCCGCCGCGTCGTCGAAATACTGCCGGACGGAGGCGAAGCGGAGCGCCCCGTCCTCCGCACAGGCTTTGGTGAGCAGGGTCAGCTCCCGGATGCTTGGTCCGCCCCCGTGGTTTCCTACTCCATAATAGTGCTGAAAGGGAAGATCCTGCTCCTCCGCCATCCGCCGGATCACGTCCAGTTTGGCGAGGCAGGGCGCCTTCCCGTTGTCCGGGCAGCCGTTGTAGCTGTGGTTATAGCCGAACACGGTGCGGAAGGCGGTTACCCGGCTTCCGTCCGGGGATTCCCAGAGAAACAGGTTGGGCAGGCCGGGCTTTTCCTCCGCGCCCGGGCGGGTGAAGGCATAGCTGTCCATTCCGCCCTTTCGCAGAAGCTGGGGGAGCATCCCGTTGTGCCCAAAGGAATCCACGTTATACCCTACCGTGGCGGTCACGCCGAATTTTTCCCGGAAATACCGCTGGGAATACAGGATGTGGCGCGCGAACGCCTCACCGGCGGGAAGGTTGCAGTCCGGCTGCACCCACATTCCTCCCACGATGCTCCACCGTCCCTCTTTTACCCGGCGGCGGATTTCCTCAAACATGCCGGGGTCCACCGCTTCGATCCAGCGGTAATAGGAGGCGCACGCGCAGGTAAAGATATAGTCGGGAAATTCCTCCATCCGGTCGAGGGCGGAGCGGAAGGTGGATTTGATTTCGGAAAGTCCTTCGCTCCGCTTCCAGAGCCAGACAGGGTCGATGTGGGCGTTGCCGATCAGGTAAATGGGCGGAACCATGCGATCACTCCCGTTTTCGTCGTTTCATCTTTTCAGTATACCGGCCTTTACCGGAGAATGCAAACGTTTTCGCAGCGGCGGACGCCCGTCCGTCCGGTATGTACTTTCCCCGAAAAATATGCTATGATGTCGTGGATGAAAAACGCGGCGAACAGACAATATGGCGGAATAACGACGATGGTCCGCGTAAAAGAATGGAGATTGCCATGAAAGAATCCTGGCTTCAGCGGGTAAAAAATCAGCGGTTTGGGAAATTTTTGCTGGGAACGGTGCTGGCATACCTCGTTTCCTGCGTGGTGACCGGCGGGTATGTGCTGCTTTCGCACGGCCCGGCCGCGCGGGGGCTCGGCGGTCTCGCAGCCGCGTTTTTTCTGCTGGCTTTCCCTTTGGTCCGTAAAATAGGCCGTCTGAAAATCGCGCCGCTGATGGATGCGACGCTGATTATTTTTATCTTCCTCGCCTTTCACCTTGGGGTGGCGCTTGGGCTGTACAGCTATGTCTGGTGGTACGATCTGGCGGTTCATTGCCTGAGCGGGGCGGTATTTGCGCTGGTAGGGCTTTGCCTGTACTGGATGACGCGGGAGGATAAGCGCGCGCCGATGGAGAAGAACGCGCTTTCCGCCGCCGGCTACGCTTTTTTCTTCTCCGGCTTTGTTGCGGTGCTGTGGGAGATTTTTGAGTTTGTCGCCGACCTTCTCACCGGGAACGATTCCCAGAATGTCGCCGCGACCGGCGTGGCCGACACCATGGAGGATATGATGATCTGCCTTGTGGGCGGGCTGTTTATGGCGGCGGTGATCTGGCTGCATCTGAAAGGCCGCCGCCGTTTTCTCCTGATGCGCCCGGCAGAG
Organism: uncultured Oscillospiraceae bacterium; assembly: GCA_905192745.1. Classification (GTDB taxonomy): domain Bacteria; phylum Bacillota; class Clostridia; order Oscillospirales; family Acutalibacteraceae; genus Avimonas. The sequence continues at coordinate 4,026 of CAJJLZ010000030.1, read as the reverse complement.
GAGTTTTACCGTGCGAATTACGGAGAGGGGCCGGAGACGAAGCAGGAACCGCAGGATGAGCCGGATACGCAAGAGGCCCAAAAGGCGCAAGAGGCGGCCGGTTCCGGGAATTCCGCGGTTCAGAAAGCCGGAAACGGAACCGGGAAATAAGACAAAAAGAGATCAAAAGCGCTTGCGGGCGATACAGGCCCGCAAGCGCTTTTCCGGTTGTTCCGGGGTTCCGGGATTTCGCTCCTTTCGGCCGCGCTGCGGTTCAGAGAGATTCGGCGTCCCGGGTGGCGACGATATCCGCGCCGGTGCCCAGCGCGTCCTTTATCAGCACGTCCCCGGTATGGACGGGAGCGGAGGCTTCCACCCCGTCCAGCAGCCGCATCAGCGCCCGCAGGGTGTTCTTCGGCACCGAACGGCTGGTTTTGACCGGCAGACGGGGAAAAGCGCCGCCGGAGAGCCGCACGGTGCTGGTTAGTACCCGGCGGGGGGCGGTCAGCTCCTGCCGGGCGTACTCCGCGCCCCGGGGACAGCCGTTCCCCTCTACCCCGATCGTCTCAGGGGCGGAAAGCCCGTCCTCCGGCAGGGTCAGGGTCAGACGGCAGCCGCGGGGGCAGACGATGCAGACCAGATTCTTTTTCAGGGAGCTCATACGCCGGCGCCCTCCTTTTCGCTTTCATCGCATGGAACCGCGTCGATCCGCAGCGGACCCTTTGCTTTGGCAAAGAGCGTTGCCGGAAGGATCAGCCGCTCCATTTCTCCCGGGGCCATGTGGTCCCGGACCTTTTTATACAGGACTTCTCCGCCGGCGGAGACGGTGACGGCCGCTTTTTCCATCACCCGCCGCACCCGGAAGAAGACCTCGCAGGTTTTTTCCACCCGGCCGGGATGTACCGACTGGGGCACCGTGTAGGAGACGTTCTCCCCGTTTTGGAGGGACAGGGCCGCTTCCTCCGCCGGAGTCTCCGACAGGAAGCGGGCGGCGGCTTTTCCGGCCCGGCCGCTTTCCATGGTGACGAAATCCACCAGATCATGAACGTGCACGACATTGCCGCAGGCAAACACCCCGGGCAGGGAGGTCTGCATGCTTTCGTCAACCAGCGGGCCGTTGGTGCGGGGATCGATCGCCACCCCCGCGCCGCGGGACAGCTCGTTTTCAGGGATCAGGCCGACCGACAGCAGCACGGTGTCGCAGTCGAACACCATTTCGGTGCCGGGGATGGGACGGCGGTTTTCATCCACCTTCATGACGGTGACCTGTTCCACCCGTTCCCGGCCCCGGATATCGGTGATGGTGTGGGAGAGATAGAGCGGGATGCCGAAATCCTCCAGACATTGGGTGATGTTCCGCTGCAGTCCGCCCGAATAGGGCATCAGCTCCACGCAGGCGAGCACCTCCGCTCCTTCCAGCGTCAGGCGGCGGGCCATAATCAGCCCGATATCCCCCGAGCCGAGGATCACCGCCCGGCGGCCGGGCATGGCGCCTTCGATGTTGATGTACCGCTGGGCACAGCCGGCGGTATACACTCCGGCGGGACGGGTGCCGGGAATGGCGATCGCGCCCCGGGTGCGTTCCCGGCAGCCCATCGCCAGCACCGCCGCGCCGGCCTCGATCAGCAGGTAGCCGTCCTGCGGGTTTACCGCCTGAACGCGGACCGTCGTTTTCCCGTTTTCAGTATGGGAGGAAAGGTCCAGCACCATAGTGTCGGTTTTTATCGCGATGCCGGGAGTCTCTTCCGTCCGGCGGAGGAAACGGCCGGCGTATTCGGGGCCGGTCAGCTCCTCTTTGAAATAGTGCAGGCCGAAGCCGTTGTGGATGCACTGGTTCAGAATACCGCCCGCGGCGGCGTCCCGCTCCAGAATCAGAACGCCGCCCGCACCGTTTTCCCGCGCTTCCAGCGCGGCGGCGAGGCCGGCCGGGCCGCCCCCGATCACCAGAAGGTCGGTGCGGAGAATGGGAAGAGCCGGAGCTGCGGAATGGGTTGGGGCTGCCGGATGGATCCGATCAGTCACGGTCGTCGCCTCCTTTCGCCGGATCTTTGGTCTGGCCCGTCAGCAGACGGGAACCGGGGTGATCCTGTTCAATGGCGGTGAGGGGCACGCCCCATTCCCGCGCGAGGATGGCGGCTACCCGGGGAGAGCAGAAGCCGCCCTGGCACCGGCCCATTCCCGCGGCGGTCCGGCGTTTCACGCCGTCCACCGAGCGGGCGGGGATGGGGGCGTGGACCGCGTCCACGATCTCCCCTTCCGTGATGGTTTCACAGCGGCAGATAATCCGGCCGTACAGCGGGTTTTCCCGCGCCATGGCGGCCCGCCCCTCCGGCCCGAGGTCGCGGAAGCGGACCGGCCGGGGGCACAGGCGGAAATCCGCCCGGGGAGACAGCGGCAGACCGCTTTGCTCCAGCAGCTCCACGCACGCCTTGGCGACGGCGGGGGCGCTGGTCAGGCCGGGGGATTTGATCCCGCCGAGGGTAATCAGCCCCGGGCAGGCGGAGGATTCCTCGATAATAAAATCTTCCTCTTCGCAGACGGCCCGCACCCCGGAAAAATTCCGGATAGAGTCCCGCAGGGACAACTCCGGGACCGAGCGGCGGGCCTGCGCGGCCACGAAGGCGAGCCCTTCGGCGGTGGTGGACGTATCGTCGGGGTCGGGGATGTTTTCCGCGTCCGGACCGACGATCAGGTTGCCGTGGGCGGTGGGAGAAACCAGCACCCCTTTGCCGACGGCGGAGGGGCACTGGAAGATGACCCGTTCCACCACCCCGCCCTGCGATTTGTCCAGCAGGTAGTATTGCCCTTTATTCGGGCGGATATGAAGCCGGGGCGGGGCGATGAGGTTGTTCACCTCGTCGGCATGGGCCCCGGCGGCGTTCACTATCCGGCGGGCGCGGATGGTTCCCCGGGTAGTGGTCAGCAGAAATCCGCCGTCCTGCCGCTCAATGGCGGTCACGCCGCAGAAGGGGAGAAAATCGACCCCGTTCACCACCGCTGTCTCGGCAAAGGCGAGGGCCATTTCCCATGGCTCGATCACCCCGGCCGTGGGGGCGAACAGCGCGCCCCGGACCTCCGGCGAGAGGGCGGGCTCCATTGTCCGCGTTTCCTCCGCCGAGAGCAGGGCGAGCCCCGGCACGCCGTTCGCCTTTCCCCGTTCGTACAGGGTGCGCAGGGTGGGGAGGTCGTCCTCCGACAGGGCGAGCACCAGCGAACCGACCGGGCGGAAGGGGAGGTTGAGCTCCCCGGCGTATTGATGGATGAGGGCGTTGCCCTCCACGTTGCAGCGGGCCATTTTGGTACCGGGAAGGGGGTCGTATCCCGCGTGGACGATGCCCGAGTTGGCCCGGGTCGCCCCGGCGGCCACATCTCCGTCCCGGTCCAGCAGGGCGATCCGGGCCGTGGTGCGGGACAGCTCAAACGCCGCCGCACAGCCGGTGATCCCCGCGCCGATGATCGCCGCGTCGTAAAGCTCCCCGGAGAGCGGCGGCAGGACGGGCGCAGAAGAGAATGGATGCATGGAAAAAACCTCCCTGGTTTTATATAGTCAATCAACCGAAAAATCCGCCGGATTTTGGACAAAAAAAGAGCCACGCCAAAACAGGAACCGCCCGTAAGGCGTTCCTCCTGTCATGCGCAACTCAATCACTCCGGCATGTTTTTATGAACGGAAAACCGTGAAAGTCCGTTGTTTTTATCGCGCCGCCCGCCCGGCATCTATGCTGGCGTTTGCCGGCGGCGCGGTCGAAAATGCTCACGCATTTTCCCACCCTTGCTAATATACCACAACGCCGCCCATCCGGCATCTATGCTGGCGTTTGCTGGCGGCGCGGTCGAAAATGCTCACGCATTTTCCCGCCGTTGCCAATATACCACACGCCGCCCGACCGGCATCTATGCTGGCGTTTGCCGGCGGCGCGGTCGAAAATGCTCACGCATTTTCCCACCCTTGCTAATATACCACAACGCCGCCCGACCGGCATCTATGCTGACGTTTGCCGGCGGCGCGATCGAAAATGCTCACGCATTTTCCCGCCGTTGCCAATA
>CAJJLZ010000029.1 GCA_905192745.1 uncultured Oscillospiraceae bacterium | reverse complement strand
ACCCGTCGACTGGTTTCACTTATTACAGAGAAATTACATCCCCGTTTTGTAAACCATATTGCCGAAAAAATTGAAAAAATAACCGTCACCTCGCTTTTTCTTCGGCGGCGTCCATACCGGCTACGCGGATTCCAGCAGAGCGCTTTTCAATTTTTGAAGAGCGCTTATTTTTTGTCGGTTTACATATTGCCGGGATACCTTCCTGCTCTGCGCGATTTCCGCGATGCTGTATCCGCAGTAGAAAATTAAAAGAATGATTTCATATTCGGTTTTGTTGAGATGCCGCTGCAGATAGTCTTTTTCAATGAATGACAGCTCGTCCTCTGCCGGGGTGTCGGCAAGGACGTTTGACAGACAGGTCAGCCCGGTCTCGGGATCCTCCAACTCGCAGAAAAGGACGTGCGTGCGCACATACTGCCTCCGTGCTTTGGAGAGGGAAATGTATTGATGATGGACGGCGGACTGTATGTATCGGAAAACCGTGCCGTCGGTTTTATTATCCAGCCTGTTTACATCCAGCTTTTTTACAATGTCAAGAAAAGCGGCCTGCAAATCGAAATAGGCGTCCGGATACTCCAAAAGCCGCGCATACTTTTTCAGCAGCGGCTCAAAGGTCCGCAGCAGGTCGCAGAGCTCATCGTTGGATATTTCGGAACGAAGTATTTGAATAAACGAACTGTTTTTCATAATATGACGACTCAATGCACATATATGTGAATTAAGCCCAAATCCTCCTTGAATATATTCGCCATAATTTATGGCATATATATAATAAGTCGGATTCGGGCAGAAAGATCCATTTTAAGAAAATAATTTTTTGTTGTGCCGATCCCTTCTCCGGGGAAAGCGGAAATATGCGCCCGTTAGCCTGCGCCGCGCCCTTGTTCACACCGATTGTCCGCATATTCTTCGCGGTCATCGCATAGGTATGAAACGAAGAATTCGGGAGGAACGCGGAAAAGTGCGTTCTCCGTTGTCAGGAACGGGTTCCGCCCGCTGTGAAAGGAAGAGTGGTCAGCGTGAAGGGAGCAGTTGAGGAACGGGCAATCGAACTGGGCGAATACATTATCGAAAACAACGCGACGGTCCGCGCCGCCGCGGGGAAGTTTCATATATCCAAGTCTACCGTACACAAGGACGTATCCGACAGATTGCGGCAGGTGAACCCCCAGCTTTACGGGCGGGTACGGTATGTCCTCGAGCAGAACAAGGCGCAAAGGCATATCCGCGGAGGGATTGCCACCCGCAACAAATACCTGCAAAACCATGAAAAATAAAAAAACAGCGGCGGATCAGAATTTCCTGATTCGCCGCTGACTGTTTATGATATTGTGGCAACCGTGTATTCCGTTTCTCCCGGATAGAGAATCCCGTCCAAATTCACCGGCGGATATGTTCCTTCCTTCACATTCAGATAAACCATGGATTCCTTGCTCCCGCGTGAGACGGAGATTCCATACAGCGGCTTGGTTACATCAATCGTCTGCTCCGGGTCGGCTTCCAGCCGCCGGACAAGCTCCGTTAAAAAGGTGCGCATGGCGGTTTCCTCCGGTTCGGAAAACTGGTTGATATAGAATTCTATATAGCCGAATTCTTCCGATATCCCCATGCCGATGGTATGGATTGCCGCGTCCTCGTCCGGAATTCCCTCCAGAACCGTCCGCCAGTTGGATTCGTTCACGCTTTTCAGATACAGCGCCAGCGTGCGGGGGAGAGCGGTCGAGAGGGTGATGGTGGTGGTGCGCCATTCCCCGTTCACTGGGCCGGAAAGGTAGAGGTTAGCGAAATACAGGTCTCCGTCCCCCTGCTCGCTCAGCAGGCTGACATAGGGCAGGGGATTGTTGACAATGTTGTACCAGCGTTCAAGTCCCAACTCGTTGATCTCCTGCTGAAGCTGCTGATAGACCGCCGCCGTCTGGCTGTCCGACAGCCCGTCCAGATGGACGCTTACGTCGGCGCTTCGGATGGACGGCAGCTCCATATACGCCCTCTGATAGGCTTCCTCCTGCCGGAGCCGTTGCGAAACCCGCGTATATTCCGCGGGGGTAAAGGGCAGCACCCGGTGAATCACGCCGGATTTGGTGCGGATTTCCACCTCCCGCGTTGTGCTCACAAAGTTCGGATAGCCGAAGGCGTAATCGGGAGTTTTCTGCAGCGTCGCGACCTCTTTCCGCAGCCGTTCCGTTACCAGATAAAGGCAATCCTTGTTCTCAATGGATATGCTTTCGGCCCGCGCTTCCAGATAGCCGGTTACGCTGTTGTCCAGCCGGAAGGTAACGCTCTGTACCTCCTCCGCGTCCGGGGTTTGAGAGAAAACGGCGGCCTTCAGACCGGACAAGCTGGCGACAAACACAATGTTCATCGCCAGAAGCACGCCGAGCGCGGGAATGGATTTCACAAGGTTTTTCACCTTACGCGTGGTGAGCAGCTCATACAGGAAATACACAATCAGTGCGGCGACATAAAAAATCAGCAGCAGCAGGTCGTCGCCGTCCCGGAAATATCCCTGAACGATCCGCGCACAGGGATACAGGCAGATCAGCATGGAGAGAAGTAGCCGGAACGCCGTCTGAAGAATGCGGTTGGGCGCGGCCTGCCCCGCCGTTTCGCTTCGCCGGCGGTGGAACAGGAAAAGGGCCAGAACGGTATACAGCAGCCCGACCGCCAGCGCGTACAGCACCGCGCCGTAATCCTCCTGTGTGCCGCCGGGATGCTCCAGCAGATAAAAAATCGGATTGTAATGCAGATCGAACACCGATTCGCTCCGGACGGGAAGAATCGGCAGAATGCTTTGGGCGGTATACAGATAGACCATTACCAGAAGCCGGGGCGCAAGAGCGAACATCCCGGTCACCAGTACGTTAGACAGCGTGGTGCCGGTCACGCTCATCGCAAGCGCAGTCACCGCCGTCAGGAACAGGATGACGCCCGGTCCGTACAACAGCCGGAACACGACCGGATAGCCGGTGGGAATATCCGTGCCGATCAGCACGGTAGCGGCGGCTAGGAAGAATCCGGCAAGGGCCCAGGTCAGCACCGCGCTGAAAAAACTGAGAAAAAGGCTGGCGCGGGTATGGGGCAGGGCGTGATAAAAATCACAGCTTTCCCGATGGTTCAAAAAGCGGAACAGATACAGGGTCATCAGCGGAGTCATCGCCATGACCCCAAGCAGAACCAGAAAGCTGGTTGCCTCAAAGTCAATGGATTGGTAGCGTGCGCTGTTGTAGCAGCACAGCAACACCACAACTTCCAGGATGACGGAGCACAGAACCCCCATGACCCGCAGCTGGCGGAGTCCTTCCACATACATCTTGGGATCAAACAGCCGCGTGAATAACGACGCGGCGCCGTCTTTTTTTGCTGGCATGGTTACGCCCTCCTCTCTCTCGCACCGGCTGACAGGGGGCCGTCGCCTTCCGCCCGGAAGGAGTAGCCGAGGGCCTCCATCTCATAGGTGAATACCTCTTCCAGCGTCAGCGGCAGTACGTCAAGCACGGAGGGCTGCTGGCCGCGCAGCCATTCCACCACCGCGTCCCGGTCTCCCCGGACGATCATGCTGGAGACCGAGCCCCGCTTGGCAAAATGCAGAATATCCAGTTCGGAGAATAACTGCTGATTATACTCGCGGGAAAAGGCGATCTGGATTTTGAACAGGGAGGTTTTCAGGTTCTGCACATCGCTTTCCAGCACGATGCCTCCCTGATGCAGCAGGGCGAGCTGATCGCAGGTGTCCTCCAGCTCCCGCAGGGAATGGGAGGTGACGATGACGGTCGCGCCCCGTTCCAGCACGTCGCCGCAGATCAGGCTTTTCACCAGATTCCGCATAATCGGGTCCAACCCGTCGAAGGTCTCGTCAAAAAACAGGTAATCCGCCCGGCAGGCCAGCGCGAGGATAGTCGCGGCCTGCCGCTTCATCCCCTTGGAAAAATTTCCGATGGCTTTGTCCGCCTCCAGCCGGAAGGTGCCGACCAGCGAACGGAACCGCGCCCGGTCAAAAGAGGGATACGCCGCTTCATACAGCTTGGCCATCCGGTTCAGGCTGGCGCCGGGGAGAAAATACAGATCGTCGGGAACGTAAGCGATCCGCCGTTTCACCGCGGGATTCTCATAAACCGGCTCCCCGTCGATGGTGATCGTCCCGCTGTCCGGCCGGTAAACGCCGTTCACCAGCCGGAGAAACGTGGATTTCCCCGCGCCGTTGGAGCCGACCATGCCGTAGACGCAGCCGGAGGGAATGGTACAGCGGATACCGCCCAGCGCGGTAAAGCCGCCGAATCGTTTAATCAGGTTTTCCGCTTGAATCATACGTCTTCTCCCACCTCTCGTTTATGCTGTGACAGCAGGGGCGGAATATCCGTCCCGTCCTCCGCGCCGTTTTCACGGTACGCCCGTTCTACCGCCGCCAGAACGCTGTTTTTGTCGATACCGGCCAGCCGCAAATCCCGCGCGAGAGCCGCCACCTTTTCCAGATCCTTCCGCTTGTATTCGCCGAGCAGGGGAAAGGCGTTGTCGGATATAAAACAGCCCCTCCCCGGCACGGAGCAGAGGATGCCCCGCCGATCCAGTTCGGAGTACGCCTTCTGGATGGTGTTGGGGTTGATGGAAAGCTGGGTGGACAGGCCGCGCACCGAGGGAATCTGTTCTCCCGGCCGGAGCGCGCCGGTCAGCACCAGCCGCTCCAGTTGATCGATGATCTGCTCATACACCGGAACGCGGGACATCACGTCAATGGTAAACACAGCAGTCCTCCTTTCCTGATGCGGACAATGTACCGTACCATCCGCATATACCGATTGTTTCATAAGATCTAAGTGTATTAACTCATATAGTGCACTTGGACTATACCATTTCTTTTCTCTTCCGTCAAGAGCTGCAACCGCCTTTTCGCCGGCAGACGGAAATCTTATGAAACGGCGGAGTCAAAAGCAGGACAGACAGGCGGCGCCAGTCTCCCTCCTGAAAACCAAAGCGGCCGGAAAAGCTCCCGGCCGCTTTGCGCTATGTATACTGCATTTTATACGAAATTCCTGCCCGTCAAAGTCCCCGCTGCCGCAGGCCGGAAACCAGCTGCACATAATATTCCCGCACATCGAAGCCGGGGATGTTTTCCCGGTTCAGGTCGATCATATCGCCGTGGGAGATTCCCCGCTTTCCCTCCACGGTGAGGAAATCGTACCGTTCTCCCCAGCGGAAGGATTCCTCCGCCACCAGGCCGTCGTTCGGCCCGTCGAAGTATTTGGCCAGCGGATAGGTGAAATTCAGCGGAAATTTGCCGTTGGTCGCCTGGTTCAGCCGGGAGCCGACACTCTGGCAGAATATGCCCTCGGGCAGGGGCATGGAGTGATCCAGCTCGGTGCAGCGGGCCGCCGTCAGGTCCCGCACAGCCGCCGTGAAGTCGGGATCACGGTCGCCCAGCTTTCGCATCGCCGCGTTGTACGCGGACGCAGCCCGTGCCTGTACGGCCGCCGGAATTTTGGTCAGCAGATAGTCCGCAAAGCCGCAGCCGCGGTGCGGGGTGTTGATTGTCGTGATGGACGCGACATACGGGGCGGCGCCCCCGCGGCTCACCGCACAGCGGCAGTCCAGCCCGCCCTTGGAATGGGCGATGACGTTTACCTTGCCGCAGCCCGTTTCCTCGACGATTTCCTGTATCCGCGCGGCCAGCTCGGCGGCGCTGTTTTCCACCGAGGCGGCGGATTGATGATTGCCGTAAAAAATCTGCGCGCCGTTTTTCTTCAGCGCCTCCGGAATACGCCCCCAGTAATTCGGAAACCGGTAATCCCGAAAGAATACGCCGTGTACCAGCAGCAGGGGATACCGGGTGCGGCAAAGCTGCTGTTCCTTTCGTTCCTCGTCCCGCCGCGCCGCCTCCGCTTCCCAGTCCACCTCGGCCTCGACCGTCCGGATAATGCCGCCGAGGGCGAACAGATGGGCGATCGGGATCAGGCCGCAGAGCAGGCCGATCACCCGTTGCCGGATTCCGAGCTGCACGGAAGCGCCGTATACGCAGAGAATGCCGTTCCAGAACAGAATCGATTCCGCGAGGATGCAGACGACGGCGCTCATTGCCCAAACGCCCCATAGGCCGGGGAGGAGGGCAAACGCGGCCGCTATGTGATAAACAACGGAGAGTACCGCCGAACCAAGGAACGCCTTCAGGCAGATCACGCCGTGGCGGCACACCCGCAGCCGGAGTCCGGGCAGGCCCCGCCCCGTCACAAACGGCAGGAGGTTCGCCGCCAGAAAGACGAGTATAAAGGCCGGGATCCACCCCGGGGAAAGCACATCCCGGATCAGCCGGTAGCTGTTGGCCGGAAGGGCAATCAGCAGGGTTTCAAAACCGCAGAGCAGAGTGTCGGCGGGCTTTCTGCGGCGGGCTTTCGCACGTTTCATCGGCTTTCCCTCCCCGCGTCGTCAGACCGGAGACGGCTCGGACAGCGCGCTTTCATCCCCGAAATATACCCCGTACCAGACGAGGAACATATAAATCGTCCATATTTTCCGGCTGTTGTCCTTTTTCCCCTGATAATGCTGATCGAGGAACGTCATCAACTCCTCCGTATGGAAAAAGCGTTCGGCGTCGGGGGAGGTGAAGGCTTCCTTCACCCGGTGGTAGTAGGCCTCCTGCCGCAGCCAGACCCGGATGGGCACCGGGAAACCGAGCTTCGGCTTGCTGGCGGCCTCATCCGGGATATGCCGCATGGCGGCCCGGCGCATGGCGTATTTGGTGGTGCCGCCCGCGATGCGGTGCTTGACCGGGATACGGGACGCCACCTCGAACACCTCTTTGTCCAGAAAGGGGACCCGCAGCTCCAGCGAATGGGCCATGCTCATCCGGTCGGCCTTCAGCAGGATATCCCCCACCATCCAGCGGTTGATGTCCAGATACTGCATCCGGGTCACGTCGTCCTGTCCCTTGCAGCGTTCGTAGAACTCGGCGGTTTTCGTTGCCGGGTCGGTCGCCGGAATATTTCGGAGAAGGCGGGACTTTTCCTTTGGTCCGAACATATAGGCATTTCCGATGAAGCGCTCCTCCAGCGTCTTGCTCCCCCGGATAAGGAAGGATTTTCCCTTGAAATCGGGCAGACGGGAAACCAAAGCCGCCGCCCCCTTCCGCAGCCAGCGGGGTAGCTTCTGGTATTTCCGCAGGGAGAAGGGCTCGTGATAAATGCGGTAGCCGCCGAACAGCTCGTCCGCCCCTTCGCCCGAAAGCACCACCTTCACATGCTCCGCCGCCAGCTTGGAAACGAAATACAGCGCGATACAGGAGGGATCGGCCAGCGGCTGGTCGAGGTGATACTGCACGGCGGGCAGGGCGTCCCAGTATTCCTGCTCGCTGATAATGTGAGTGTAATGCTCGATACCGACGGTTTCCGCCAGCGCCGCGGCGTAGTTGCTTTCGTTGTAATGCTGCCCGTTGTCGAAGCCGACAGTGAACGCCTTCTGTCCGCCGAAATAGCTGGCGACATAGCTGGAGTCCACTCCGCTGGAGAGGAAGCAGCCCACCTCCACATCGCTGATCCGGTGCGCCTCCACCGAATCGGTGAACACCCGGTCGATCTCGTCCACCGCCTCGTCAAGGGTCATGCTTTCGTCCGGATGAAAAACCGGCTCCCAATACCGGTGCTCGCTTACCTCGCCGTTCCGGTACCAGAGATAATGGGAGGGGCGCAGACAGTATACGTTTTTAAAAAAGGTTTCCCGCGGGACAGAATACTGAAAAGAAAGATAGCCGTCCAGCGCGTCTTCGTTGAATTCCTTCACGAAATCCGGATGCTTCAGCAGGCATTTGATCTCGCTGGCCCAGAGCAGCCGCCCGTCGGGGAGGAGGGAATAATGCATGGGCTTGATGCCGAAATAATCCCGCGCGATGAACAGCGAATGGTCCGCCGTGTTCCAGATCACAAAGGCGAACATCCCCCGCAGCCGGGGAAGAAGCGCTTCCTTCCACTCCTCAAAGCCGTGGAGCAGCACCTCGCTGTCGGTTTCGGTGGCAAAGATGTGGCCTTTTTCCTGAAGCTCGGCCCGCAGCGCCTGATAGTTGTAAATCTCGCCGTTGAACATCAGTACCAGCGTTTTATCCTCGTTGTACAGCGGCTGGCTGCCGCCGTCCAGATCGATAATGCTCAGCCGGCGGAAGCCCATGGCGACGCTGTCGTCCATCTCTTCGCCGGCGAGATAATAGCCTTCGGAGTCGGGGCCTCGATGGGTAATCTGCGCCGCCATTTCCCGCAGCACATCCTCCCGCCGTAAATCGTCCCGGTTGACGATCCGGCCCGTGAATCCGCAAAATCCGCACATGTACATCCAGCCTTTCCGCCGGCGCGGGCTTTCCCCGTCGCCGCATACCCGTTTTTATATGCCTGTTCCGTTTTTTCACTGTTGCTAGTATACCAGATTTTTCACCATATTCCAATTCCCTGTTGAAAATTTGAAGCCGGACGCCGCCCCGGTTCCGTCAAAAAGAAAATACCGCGCCGATTCGACCGTTTACCGCCTTGAAATTAAGCGGAAAAAAATGTTATAATAAACAGCGAATCCGGCGGATACGGATTCGCCGAAAAACGACCGTCCGGCCGGACTCTCTTCCGGCCGCTTCGCGCTTCTCAATTCTCATTTTCTTATTTTCTTCCCGTTCTTCCCGGCGTCTGTTTTTCGTCACCGCGTCTGCGCGTCACACATTGCCGTTCCGCCGGCCCCTGTTGTGGGACAGGCGTCCGCCGGACGGCCGCCGTGACTGTCGTGGCGGCGGTCGCGACAGTCACTATACAAAAACGGATCCCTGCCCGGCAGGGGAAAGGATGGTCAACCATGATCGACAGCGCTATTTCTCAAAAATATTCCCTCTGGCTCCAACATGCTTCGGAGGATCCCGACCTGCTTGCGGAGCTTCGCCGTGTCGAAGGGGACGAGGAGCAGATCAGCGACCGGTTCTACCGCGAGCTGGAATTCGGCACCGGCGGCCTGCGCGGCGTGATCGGCGCGGGGGATAACCGGATGAATATTTATACCGTCCGCAAGGCCACGCAGGGGCTGGCTGATTACCTCAGGGCCCGGTATCCGTCTTCCTCCGTGGCGATCTCGTTTGATTCCCGGATCAAATCCGATCTGTTTGCCCGCGAGGCAGCCCGTGTGCTGGCCGGCAACGGGATTCAGGTTCACATCTTCCCTCAACTGGAGCCGACGCCGGTGCTTTCCTTCGCCGTGCGGGAGCTGCACTGTCAGTCCGGCATCATGGTGACGGCGAGCCATAACCCTTCCCAATACAACGGCTATAAATGCTATGGCGCGGACGGCTGCCAGATGACCGATCACGACGCCAACGAGGTAACCGCCTGCATCCGCAGGGTGGATATTTTCAACGACGTGCGCGTCGCCGATTACGAGGAGGCGAAGGCAGCCGGGCTGATCCGGGAAATTCCGGATTCTCTGGTGTGCGGTTTTCTGGACCGGGTGGAAGGACAGCAGGTCAACCCCGGCCTTTGCCGCGAGACGCCGCTCAGCGTGATCTATACCCCCCTGAACGGAACCGGCAACAAGCCGGTGCGGGAGATTCTGCGCCGGATCGGTGTGGATAAGGTGACGGTCGTGCCGGAGCAGGAGCTGCCCGACGGCCGTTTCCCCACCGCTCCCTATCCGAATCCGGAAATCCGGCAGGCGTTCGAATGCGCGCTGAAGCTGGCGGAAACGGTGCGGCCGGAGCTGCTCCTCGCCACCGATCCCGACTGCGACCGGGTGGGCATCGCCGTCCGGGATGAGGGCGGCGAGTACGTTCTGATGACCGGCAACGAGGTAGGCTGCCTGCTGCTGAATTATATCCTGTCCTGCCGTTCGGCGCAGGGGAATCTGCCGGCAAACCCGGTGGTGGTCAAAACCATCGTCACCTCCGACCTCGCGGCCCGGATCGCGGAAAAATACGGATGCACACTGGTTGAGGTGCTGACCGGTTTCAAATATATCGGCGAGCAGATCGGCCTGCTGGAAAAGGAAGGGCATCCCGAACGGTATGTTTTCGGGTTCGAGGAAAGCTACGGCTACCTTTCCGGCTCCTATGTGCGCGATAAGGACGCGGTGGTCGCTTCGATGCTGATCTGCGAGATGGCCGCGTATTATAAAAAGCAGGGCAAAACCCTGCTTCAGGTGCTGAATTCCCTGTATGCCGAGCACGGCGCGTTCTCTCATACTCAGGTCAACGCCGCGTTCGAGGGGGAAGAAGGGATGGAGACCATGCGGGCGCTGATGACCTCCCTGCGGATCGACCGTCCGGCGGCGATCGCCGGGCTGCGGGTTCTCACCTTCGCCGATTATCTCGAATCGGTCCGGCTGGATGTTGCGTCCGGGGAAACGCAGACGATCACCCTGCCGAAATCCAACGTTCTCTCCTTTGGATTGGAGGACGGCGCAAGCGTGATCGTGCGGCCTTCGGGAACCGAGCCTAAGATTAAGGCCTATATCACCGCGACCGGCGCCGACTGTGCCGCCGCCGGCGAAATGGCGCAGCGCCTGACCGAAGCGGCCAAAGGTCTGCTGAAGGGCTGATACGAATCCCCCATGAAAAGAAGCTCCTCCTGTCGGCCCGCTTTTCGACCCGCTGCGTCCTCGTCGTTGACGGGCGTCAGACCGCCGGCCTTCTCGCCCTTATAAAAGCAAGCCGATACCGCCCGTGGAAGGAAAATTCCACGGGCGGTATCGGCTTATCCGGGGACGCTCAGGCTTTGCTGTAGAATTCGTCCACCGCCGCGAAGAAAGCGTCGATGTTTTCCCAGCTGCTTGCCGGGGGAATGTCGCAGCCGGAGGAAATGACGAAGTTCGGGTATTGGCAGCATTCCCCCATAATCCGGAGGGTTTCCTCCCGGATAGAGGCGGGGGTGCCGTTACGGAACTGGCTGGCGGGATCGACGTTCCCCATCGCCACCACGCCGGACGGGATATGGGTCAGTATGTCGGCCATCGAGATCGAATTGCCGAAATGATAGGCCGCCGCTCCGGTACGCAGGATCGAATCGATCATGGGGATGGTGTTGTCCCCGCAGTTGTGGTAGATCACCAGAAAATTGTCGTCCTGAACCGCCTCCACGATTTCCCGCACATACGGCTCGGAAAACTCCTCGGCCAGACCGGGAGAAAGCAGGCCGGTCAGCGGCTCGGCCATCACCACGCCGGCGGCGCCGGTGTTCTGTTTGTAGGCCAGAATGTAGGAGGTCAGGAATTCGGTCGCCTTTTTCATGGTGATGTGTACCATGTCCGGCTCGTCATAGCAGTTTGCCAGCGCGTCGGATACGCCCATCAGCCGCCCCGCAAGGGAGAACGGGCCGATCACACCGGCGAACACCGGCCGGTCGGTGATCCGGCGGCAGGCAAGGCCGATGGCCTCGATATACCGCCCGGTACGTCCCGCGCCGACGGGGGGGACCGCCAGCGCTTCCGCCTCCTCCTCGCTCTGGACAATGGCGCCGATCACCGTCGGCACTTCGTCGTCGGAGATCCGGATTTCCGCGCCGAAGGCTTCCGCTTCCACGGATAAATCCATCATGCTGACCGAAGCGGCGGCGTCGGTCCGTTCAGCGACCAGGCGCATCCCCTCCGCCTGCTTCTCGCTGCTGTCGATCAGTTCCTTCACCGTGATTCCCAGCAGACTGGTGGAAGGGAAAGAGAGAACCGGCATCGCTTTTTTTACCGGACTGTCCCGTAAAGCATCCAACCATTCGCGCGTATTCATTTTCCATGCTCCTTCGTCATATAATGTTGAAAACGTTGTCTTTATTGTAGAGGATGCATCCGCCGCTTTTCTATCAGTATTTTACGGATTTTGGTAGTATTTCATCTCCTTTGCGCCTTTGGAAAGGAGGGGAAGGTCTCCGAAGCACAGGAAAATCCCGCATCTTTAAATTTTAATGTTGACAATTCTGAAAAAATAGTGTTTACTTAAACCATGTCACCAGAAATATCGGCTGTTTCTGTTTGTTTTTCCCTTTCCGTTATTTTCGGGTTAAGAAACAGTAAAAACAATTTCATATGTTGGCAAAACTGATGAAAATCAGTGACGCAAAGCAAAGAGGCTACGGTGATTCCCAGTGGGTTGCTACGCTCGTCCGGCTGCAATAATGGAAATTATTGCAGCTTTTTTTATTGTCTCAGCAAAGGGCTGCCATATATTGCCGTGCGCGGCGGCGCGTTGTGGGAAGAAAGGGGCATATCGTCATGAAAAAAAGCTTATGGGGCTATAACGTTCAGGAGGTGGAGGACACCCTCGAACTGATGGAAAGCCAGCAGGCGGCACAGGTGCAGAAGAATCAGCATCTGGAATCCGAGCTGAAACAGCTGCGGGAAAAGCTGGCCGTGCTGCAGCAGGAAAAGGAAGCAGGACGGCTCTTCGTCGGCCGGGCGGAGGACGACCCGCAGGTTCAGGCCCGGCTGGAAGCATTGACCCGGGAAAAAGAGGAATGGAAGGCCAGGGCGGAAAGCCTGTCGGCCCGGCTGACCCGGCCGGAAAACGGCGGCGATATGGAGCAGGTCAGCGAGATTTGCCGGTTGGCCTACAACGACATGTCCGAAGCCAAGAAAAACGTGCGTAGGCGGCTGGAGGAATATGTGGAGGACTTTCTCTGTGAATGGCGGACCGGGCAGGAGAAGGTGAACCGCCTGATGCAGGACATCGACGGCGTGAGGGATCAGGCGAAGGAATCGTTTATTGCCGCTGCCGACGAAATCCTTACCCGTTTCGGGGAACTGGAAACCGATTCGCTGACAATGCGGGAGAAGCTGGAGAATACCGAAGAGACGGAAACCGAAATGCGCGGTCGGTTTGAACAGATGCTGAAAGCCCTGGCCGAGGGCGAGGCGGCGGGGATGTCTGCGGAGGAACCGGCCGTCGTGGAAGAACCGGCTGAGGAGGAATCCGGGGAATCCTCCCTTATTCTGCGCGCTATTACCGAACGGCGCCGCCCGGCCGATCACGTCGCGTTGGTTACGCCGATCCGCGGCGCGGAAGAGACGACTCAAGAAGCGCCGAAACCGCCGGAGGATTCACAGTTGGCGGAGGGAATCATCGGCGTTTCGGTCGGGGTAAATCCGAAACAGGTATTCCGGAAATAACTGCGAATTCCGGTGGAAATAGCTGCGGATTTCGGCGGACACAAGGGGGAGGTACGGCAATGGAAAGGCATGGTCGCAAAGAAGAGGATGCGGGCCTTCGCTTTGACTATCGGCGCTTTTTCCTGTTTTTATGCCTGATGCTGACGCTCACGGCCGCCGGCTCGCTGTTGGGCCGCTGCCTGACCGCTCCCGGCAAATCCGCGCAGACACTGACCGACTGGGAATATACCGCCGACGTGGATCTGAAGCAGCTGGAATCGGTGGATCAGGAGTGGCGGACCGCCTCCGTTTCCGACCCGATCAAAAGAGCGCCGGGCGACGAGTATATTTTTCTGCGGGGAACGCTTCCGCCTTCTTCCCACGATCTGCTTTGTATCCGCACCGCAAACAATCCCCTGCGGGTTCTGGTGGATGGGGAGCTGCTCTGCGATACCTTCCGGAAACAGGAGGGGCTGACCGATCAGCAGGTCAATGCCATCCCCCTGCCCCCTTCGGCGGAAGAGCGGGAGATTGAAATTATTGTCTACAGTCCGCTTTCCTTTTCCTTTTCCGCGTTTCTGATGGACCAATCCGCCTACCCGCGGGACCTTTCCCGTATTCCCTTCGGCGAGGGGATTCTGGGCGCCGTGCTGGTGCTGGCGGGAATCGGATACGCGCTGTTTCTGCGGCTGGACCGGGACGAATGGCCTCGTGTGAAAACCGGATATCTCCTTGCGCTTACGGCCGGTCTGACCGGCCTGATGCTGCTGGCGGGTGCGCTCATGTCTCTGGTCCCGGTTCATACGTCCGCCCCGCTTTATAAACTGGAAATCGCCCTGCGAATCCTCACCCTGACGACGGCGCTGCTTTCCGTTGTGTATGAGCGGCTTTCCTGGAACGAATCGATGGAGAAACTGGCGGGGCTGAACCTGCTGTACGCGTTGGTCATCCTGCTTTGGCCATATGATGTGTTTCTGGTTTTTCTTATCAAGGCCACCGGAATTCTGCAGATTATCAATACCGTCTGTTTTGTTTATGTCCTCGTCCGCTGCCGGGTTCGGATAGATCCCCTTTCCTGCGCCGGGGCGGCGGCGCTTCTGCTGGCGAATATGCTGTATTGGCAGGGGCGTGCGGGCTGGTTCGAGACCGACTGTGCCCCGGCTTGGCTGACGGCGGATCTGCTGTACATCGCCGGCGCCGGGCTGGCCCTGTTGCTGGAGCGGCGGACGGCCCGGATAAGAAAAAGGGATGAGGAGGCGCCGCCGGCCCCGGCCCGGAACGCCGCGCCGGAGCGCACTCCGCTTTCCTCCGCTCTGTCCGACCTTTCCACCGCCAGGGAGCCGATCCGTCCGGTTGGGGTGAGCGATCCCGCAGAGGTGGAACCGCTCCGCGTCGGAACAGATGGGCGGCTGATTATGACCCAGGCTATGCAGCGGCTGGTGGATGAAAAATGCGACGGCCCGTATCACCATCTTCTTCATGTGGCGGAATACACGGAGATTCTCTGCTACTCCATGGGCTTCAGTGCAATGCGGACGCGGCGGATTACCGATGCGTCGCTGCTGCACGATATCGGCAAGCTCTGCATTCCGCGGGATATCCTGTTCAAAACCAGTGCGCTGACCGACGAGGAGTTTCAGGTTATCCGCAAACACCACCTTTACGGCTATCAGATTCTCAGCGGCAGCGGGGATGAATTTCTGGATCTGGCCGCCCGTATCGCGCTGGAGCATCACGAGTACATCAACGGCGGCGGCTATCTGGGGCTGTGCCGGAACGATATTTGCCTCGAAGCACGGATTGTCGCGGTGGCCGATGTTTTCGACGCCCTCACCTCTCCGCGCGGCTACAAAAAGACCTGGGATTTTGAGCAGGCCTTTGCGTATCTGCAGGAACGCAGCGGCGAATATTTTGACGAACGGGTGATCCGTTCTCTGGTGGACGCGCGCGATCAATTTCAGACGGTCTGGCAGAAAAATCGGGACGCCCTGGCGGCGCTTTCCGACCCGGTGGAATAATCGTCAAAGGAGATGCTGTTTTGGATATTTTGTTGACCGGCCGCCTTCTCTCTCTCTCCGCCGGGATAAGCGAACCGATGACGGTTCATCATAAAGTGGTTGCGGCGTCGGATGATCTCGTATCCGGACGCTTCGGCAAAACGGTCGTTCCGTTTCAGATATCGCCCCATGATCCGGAGTTTGAGCGTATTTTCCACGCCTATAATTTTGAAACGGTGATTTTCTTTTCCCAGCAGCTCTATGCGTCGGAGCCGTATTATGAGGAGTATCAGGATCTGGAAAACTGCCTGCGTCTCTGCGCGAAGCACGATGTCCGCCAGTTCGTGTATCTCCAGCCCGGCCTGTTGGGACAGGAAAGCGGGGAGGAATTGCCGGACAGCGATCTCGGGATGCTGTTCTCCGCCGGCAGCCAGCTTTGCGATTATTATCGCCGTCGGCAGGATATCGCCATTGTCCGGCTGCGGGTTCCCTGTCTGTACGGGCGGGGAGAAACCGCGTCGGTCGTCGGGGACGCCCTGCATCAGGCGCGCAGCCGCGCGTCCATTCTGTTTCGCGGGCCGGAAGGGCAGCGGTGCGGCTTCCTTTCGCAGGAGGATATGGGTGAACTGCTCCTCCGTGTGGTGGAGAGCTGGCCCGCCGATCTGGAAACCATCGATGTGCCCGCCGCTTCGGTTTTGACCTTTCAGGAACTGGGCGGGCTCTTCCACACGGAGTTTCCCACCGCCCGCCTGTCCTATTCCCATACGGCCCCAACGGCTGAAACCGTGATCGATTCGGACGTTCCCCGCCGGGAATTTGACTGGCTTCCCCTTCGCCGCGTGGAGGAAGAACTGCCTGCCCTCAATCAGGCGCTGGACGCCGCGCCGGAGAAGGAAAAAAGTTCCCTGTTTACTCGGCTCGGCGCTTTTTTGCAGGCGCACTCTTTTATCGTCAAGCTGGCGGAGCTGATCATCGGCTTCCTGCTTATGGAGCTTCTCAACCGGGTCACCAGCACCACGATTCAGTTTCAATATATTGATTTCCGGCTGCTGTATGTCGTCCTGATGGGAACCATGCACGGCATGAAAACCGGGCTTGGAGCGGCTGGTCTCGCCAGTCTGTCCCTTCTGGCTGCCTCCATCGGCGGGCATAGCAACTGGGCCGCCACGGTGTATAATATCGACACTTGGCTGCCCTACATATTCTATTTTCTGATTGGTACCGTGACCGGCTACGTCAAGGACAGACTGCGCAACGATAATCGGTTTCTGGCGGAGGAAAAGGCGATTCTGGAGGACAAATACGTCCTGCTGAACGAGTTTTACGCCAGTGCCCTTCAGAACAAGGAACAGTACAAGACGCAGATCATGTCCTATCGGGACAGCTTCGGCCGCCTGTTCGACGTAACCAGAAGTCTGGACAGTACGCTGGTGGAAAAGGTGTTCCGCGAGGCGCTGAACGCGCTGGAAGGGATTCTCGACAACAAATCGGTCTGTCTCTACAGCTGCGACGACAAGATGCTGTTCGGCCGTCTGATCGCCTGCTCCAGAGAAATCAACGGCGTAACCGATAAGTCGTTGATCCTTTCCCGGCTGGAACGGATGACCTCCGAGTTCCGGGACGGGGAAGTGTGGGTCAACCGCGACCGGCTGCTTGGGTATCCGGAATACGCCGTTCCGCTTTACCGGGACGGAACGCCGATCGCCCTGATCGTACTGCAGAAGGTCCGGTTTGAACAGATGGCGGTGTATTATGAAAATCTGGTGAAGGTTATCTGCGGACTGGTAAAAATTTCACTGGTGCGGGCGCTGGAATATACCGAGCAGATCGAGGATGAGGTTTATCTCCCGGACAGTCACATTATGACGGCCGAATTTTTCGGGGATGTTATCCGGGTTAAGGAGGAAATGGCGGAAAACGGCGTGTCCGAGTATATCCTGATCCGCTTTGATACCACCCCCCGCAACCGGATGCAGGTCGGGAAGTCGCTGGCCGGACTGGTCCGTACTACCGACGTCATCGGTCTGGGGCCGGACGGGGAGCTGTATCTCTGCCTGACCCAGACCAATCAGGAAAACATCGGCCCGGTCCTGGAGCGGATCCGGCGTTCGGGGCTGACCTTTACCGAAACGGATTATGGTGAAACGCAATGACGATGAAGAATTTTTTGTGGCTGTACCTTCTGGTTCATCTGCTGTTCTGCCTGCTGATTTATATCGGTATCCGTACCCGTATCCTGAAGTTTTCGGAGCAGGTGTTTCCGATCGTGCTGCTGGTGCCGGTGTTCGGCGTGCTGGCGGCGGTGATTGCGGATTATAATTCCCGTTTTCACAAGCTGGGAATCCGGCCGATCAGTCTGGAGGAGCTGCATCTTCCGCTGGAGGATCTCCGGCTCACGCGGCTGGAAGGGGACGACCGGCAGAACGCGGTGATCCCTCTGGAGGAAGCCATGTCGATCAACGATGCGGAAACGCGGCGGAAGCTGATGCTGGAAATTCTCCATCAGAACCCCGATGAATACATCAGCCTGCTGCAGGAGGCCCGTCTGGACGACGATATCGAAGTGACGCATTACGCCTCCACTGCGATTATGGAAACCCAGCGGGAATACGAGCTTTCCCTGCAAAAGGCGGGCCGCGCTTATGATGAGGACCCGGAGAACGACGAACGGCTGGATCGGTACCTGAAAAATCTCCAGCGGTATATCGACAGCGGGTTGATCGATGAAAGCGTCCTGTTCGTGTACCGCAACCGGTATACCGAACTGCTCAAGGAAAAAATGCGCCGCTCTCCGGAGGAAATGGATCTGTATCTGCAGGCGGTGGATAATTTTCTGGCTGTCGGCAATTACAGCGACGCGCTGCTTCTGGGGGATACGCTGGTTCGGAGATGGAGCAACAGCGAAAAGGCGTGGCTGACCCGCCTGAAAATCTGTCAGCGGATGAACGACGGCGCCGGCATCCGGTCGGCCATTGATGAAATACGGCGCCGGAACGTTTATCTCACACCCGAAGGGCGCGGCGTTCTCGCTTTTTGGGACAGGAACCGGGAAAACCGGGAACCGGACGGAGAGGAGGGCGCGGATTATGGGAAACATGTGTAAAAAGTTCGGCGTGACCTTTCTGGCGTTTCTGCTGCTGGTCCTGATGGCCGCCTTCCTCTTCCTGGATAATCTCGGGGCGGGCTATACGGTTACCGCGGCCTCTCTGACCGAGCTCCCCGCCGCAGCCATCGCGGAGAAAAAGCGGATCGGGGACGTTGCGAAAACCTGTCTGTTCCTGCGGGACAGCACTCAGGAAAACAACGAGATTTTTACCGGGCATCTCGAGGATGTCCTTGGGCAGCTCCGGGTGGGATACCGTCTGGTGGACGTGTCGAAGGAAGCGATCCCCCCGTATTCGGATTACCGTACCGTGGTCATCGGCTTTCAGGATCTGGAGGTGCTGGGCGGGACGGTTGTCGAAATGTGCGATTGGGTGAAAAACGAGGGCGGCGGCGTGATGTTTTTCTGCACGCCGAATGTTACCCCGGTTTTCCGGTATCTCGGCAGCTATCTCGGTATCGACGAGGGCGGCGTCTCCTATACCCAGATTGCCGGAATGCAGCTGTCCGATGATTTCATGATCGGCTCCAGAGGCTTCCGTTTTCACTGGGAGGAACCGATGTCTACCGCGCTGAACATCCGGCTGTGCAGCGAGGCGAAGGTATACGCCGCCTCGGACGATGAAAACCGGGTACCGCTCGTCTGGGAGATGGGCTGGGGTAAGGGCCGGTTTGTGGTGAACAACCACGGCTTCACCGAAAAAGCGGCCCGGGGACTGACCGCCGCGGCCTACTGCCTGACGCAGGATGTGGCGGTCTATCCGGTGATTAACGCCTCCGCCTTTTTTCTGGACGACTTTCCCTCTCCCGTTCCGATGGGAGACGGCCGGTATATCCGGGAGCAGTACAACCGGGATATTTCCAGCTTTTATTCCGCTGTCTGGTGGCCGGATATGCTCCTGCTCTGCGAGGAATACGGGATCAAATACACCGGTATGCTTATCGAGGACTATACGGAAGAGATAGACGGCCTTTTCCCGCGGCAGAAGGATACCGAGCGGTTTCAGCATTTCGGCGCGATGCTGCTGGATCACGGCGGTGAAATCGGTCTGCATGGGTACAATCATCTGCCGCTCTGCTTTACCGGCTTTGACTTCATGAACAAGGTGGATTACGATTCCTGGACGGACGTAAACAACGCGGTTTCCGCCCTGCGGGAAGCGCTGAATTATACGGCTTCCCTGTTCCCGGAAAATACCGTGACTACCTATGTGCCGCCCTCCAATATCCTGTCCGACGAAGGCCGGGATCTGCTGAAAACCTATTTTCCGCAGATCCGGACGATCTGCAGCCTGTATATCCCCGGTGAAATCGAATATATTCAGGAGTTTGGGATCGGTGAAGACGGAATCGTCAACTTTCCCCGCGTGATCTCCGGCGCGGTGCTGGATCAGTATATGTACTGGGATGCGCTGAACGCGCTGAATATGTACTACGTCAACTCCCACTTCATGCATCCCGACGACGTGCTGGATGAGGACCGCGGCGCGGCGGACGGCTGGGCGAAGCTGTATCAGAACCTGACCGCTTACGCGGACTGGCTGTATACATCGGCTCCGAACATTCGCAATATGACGGCCGGCGAAGCTTCCTGCGCCACGCAGAGGTACGATGTGCTGTCGGTGGAACGGACCGATACGGAAGAGGCGGTGCACCTGCGGCTCGGCGGCTTTTGGGACGAGGCTTGGCTGATGGTCCGTTTCAGCAAGGGCGCTCCGGGCGAGGTCACGGGCGGCACGATCGAGCGGGTGGACGGCGACTATTATCTTCTGAACGCCACGGCGGATCAGGTCGTCATCCGGATAGAGGAGGAGTAACCGTGCGCATCTGTATGATTCTGGAGGGATGCTACCCCTATGTGCGCGGCGGCGTTTCCAGTTGGATGCACTCCCTGATAACCTCCAACCCGCAGCACGAGTATATCCTGTGGACCATCGGCGCCAAAGCGGAGGATCGGGGAAAATTCAAGTATGAGCTGCCGGATAATGTCCTCGAGATACGGGAGGTTTTTCTGGACGACGCGCTGCGTCTCCATGCCTCCAAAGGGGATAAGTTTCATTTCAGCGAACCGGAGATCGAGGCGCTGCGGCAGTTGGTGCTCTGTGAAAACCCGGACTGGGAAATCCTGTTCCGGATGTATAACGTCAAGGGGGTGGGCGCACTCTCCTTCCTGATGAGCGAGGCGTTTCTCGACATCCTGCTGGAAATCTGCCAGCTCAACTATCCCCATGTTTCCTTCGCGGATTTTTTCCATACCATCCGCTCGATGTTCCTCCCCACCCTGTACCTTTTGGGGCAGGATGTGCCGGAGGCGGACGTTTATCACGCCACCGCTACGGGATATGGGGGCATTCTGGGCGCGCTCGGCGCCTGGCGGAAGCAGAGGCCCTTCATCGTGACCGAGCACGGCATCTATACCCGGGAGCGGGAGGAGGAGATTCTCCGGGCACGGTGGATCATTCCCGCGTTCCGCCAGCAGTGGATCAATATGTTTTATATGCTGGCGCGCTGCTCCTATGGCCGGTCGGACTGCGTGACCGCGCTTTTCCAGCGGTATGCGGATATCCAGACCGAGCTTGGCTGTCTCCCGTCCAAACAGAAGGTGATCGGCAACGGGGTCCGGCTGGAACGCTTTGCCGGCGTCCCGCCCAAGCAGCCGAATGGGTATATCGATATCGTGGCGATCATCCGCGTTCATCCGATCAAGGATATCAAAACCATGATCCACGCTTTTTTCGCTCTCAAGCAGCGCCTGCCGAATGTACGGCTGTATATGCTCGGCGATACCGACGACGAGGAATATGAGCAGGAATGCCGCGCGCTGATTGAACAGCTCCGCATCCGGGATATTGAATTCACCGGCAATGTGGATATCGTTCCCTGGCTGACCCGGTGTGATTTCACCATCCTGACCAGTATTTCAGAAGGGCAGCCTCTGGCGGTGCTGGAATCTCTTGCCGCCGGCCGGCCCTGCGTCACCACCGACGTGGGCTGCTGCCGGGAGCTTCTGGAAGGCGGCGAGGGCGACGACCTTGGACGGGCGGGTATAGTGGTGCCGCCGATGCATTCCCACGCCTTTTCCAACGCCATGGAGCTGATGGCCACGCGGAGCGACCTCCGCGCCGAGATGGCCGAAGCGGGACGGAAACGGGTGCAGACCCGGTATGTCCATGAAGATATGGTGGAGAATTATAACCGCAACTATGAGGAGGTGGCGGGCCGATGGCGGGCATAGGCTTTGAACTGAAAAAACTCTTTTCCCGCAAGGGTCTGGTCGCCACCATCCGTGCCTACGGCTATGCCGCTATGGTCACTGCGGGCCCGATGATCCTGGGCTTTCTTCTGCTTCTGTCGGCGATGTTTCTGGCGGATCTTTCCGGCGCGCCGCGGCATGACCGGGAGCTTCTGGTCTCCATGCTGACGCATGCGCTGCTGGCCTCCCTGACGGTCACCTCCCTGTTTTCCATGCTGACCACCCGCTTCTGCGCCGATATGATTTATGAAAAGCGGTATGACGCCATCGCCGCCTCCTTTTACGGCAGCCTCAGCCTCATGCTGGTGCTCGGCGGGCTGGGATACGGGATATTTCTGTATTTTTCCGGGGTTAAGCTCCTGTATCAGGTTCTTTCCTTTCTCTTTTTCATGGTACTGGTCGTGGTCTGGACCGAAATCAACTACCTGACCATGCTGAAGGATTACCGCAGCATTATCGTAGCCTTTGCCGTGTCTCTGGCGGTGGCCCTGCTGCTGGGAATCCTCTTTATCTGGGTTTTCCATATCGAGGCGGTGGCGGCCCTGATGGCGGCGGTCATCATCGGCTACGGCGTCATGATGCTGTGGTATTTTTTTCTCATCAACCGGTATTTCCCGGAAGGCTTCGGAACCTCGATGCGCTTTCTGGCTTGGTTTGACACGACGCCGCAGCTTGGTTTCACCGGCTTTTTCGTCACGCTGGGATTGTTCGGCCATCTGGTAATCATGTGGTGGGCAAGCCCGCTGCAGGTGCAGGTGGAGGGGCTGTTTTACGGCGCGCCCACCTACGATGTGCCGGCTATTTTCGCCTTTTTTTCCATCCTGATAACCACCGTCAACTTCGTGACGTCGGTGGAAACGCGGTTCTATCCGCGGTATAAGGAGTATTTCAGCCTGTTCAACGACGGCGGGTCGATCGAGAATCTGAACGAGGCGGAGGACAATATGCTCCGTGTACTGAGCGAGGAGCTCGGCTATCTGGCGCTCAAGCAGTTGTTTTCCACCCTGCTGTTCATCATCCTCGGCACCATTCTCCTGCCTCAGCTGCCGCTGGGCTTTAACAGCGAAATGCTGCGGATTTACCGCACCCTCTGCGTGGGTTATGCGTTTTACGCCGTCGGCAACAGCGTGATGCTGGTTTCCCAGTATTTTTCGGATATGGGCGGCGCCCTGCTGGACAGCGCGGTTTTCGCCGTGACGGCTAATGCGGCATCTCTGCTGCTGGCGCGGTTCTGCCATGCGTTTTACGGCTTCGGCTTTCTGATCGGCAGCGCGGTATTCTGCCTGACGGCCTGGCTGCGGCTCTGCGCGTATCTGCGAAAGCTGAAATACAATGTCCTGAGCCGCCAGCCGATGCTGGATGTCCGCAAAGCGGGCCTTTTCACCCGGATGAGCAACGCGCTGGAAGGCCGCGCCGCCCGGGTGCAGCGTCGGCGGAGGGCGTATGAGGCCAGAGCGCAGGAAAAAGCGGCCGACCGGCGGGAATCGGCGCAGAACGAATGGTGAACCGTCCTTTTCCGCGGCGGCAAACCGTTCGCCCCCGATCTGTTTTCCGGCATATCGCTTCGGCGCTTGCCCGCTTGACCGCATTCCCCGATGTGTTTCCTGCAGAAAGGATGGATTTATAATGGTTAGCATGATAAAAACAAACCGGCTGAAAAAAATCGCGTGCCGGGTATTGCTGCCGGCTTTGTGCCTTGGTCTCTGTTCCTGTTCTCCGGCTTCCGCCCCGGCGGAAAGCGAAAACTCGGCCGTTCAGACGGTGGACGACGCCACGATACAGGATTCTGTCACCGTCTATGCGGATGACGACGAAACTTCTGTCGTTACCATGTATCTGACCGTCAGCCAGGGCAATGAGGCGGACAACACCAACCATACCTGGCAGGATGTCAACAACTACTCGGTTTATTATTATGAGGAAAAGGGAATCGAACGGTACGCGGTGGAAGGCATCCTTCAGGTGGGGGATGAGAACGGCCCGGTTTCCGGCGCGTTTGGGTACGGGGAATTTTCCCCGAACTGCACAGTGCAGATCCGGGGGAAAACCAGTACCCGTTCTCCCCAGAAATCCTATAAGATTTCCATCCGTAATAACGAGGGCTACTGGCGGGAACAACGGACGATTAACCTGAACAAGCACGTCTACGATTCGGTCCGCTTCCGCAACAAGCTGAGCTATGACCTGCTGAAAACCGTCCCCGGCGCGTTCAGCGTCCGCACGCAGTTTGTCCGCCTGTATGTGAAGGACCTGACCGGGGGGAACGCCGGCGCGTCCTTTGAGGATTACGGCCTGTACACTCAGGTGGAGCAGATCAACAAAACCTATCTGCGCAACCATGGGCTGGATGAAAACGGCCAGCTTTACAAGGCCAATATGTTTGAATTCCTCCGGTATGAGGAGGCGATCAAGGAAACCACCGACCCGACTTACGATCTTTCCACCTTTGAGCGGGTGCTGGAGGTGAAGGGGAACGACGATCATTCCAAGCTGATCGCCATGCTGGACGACCTGAACAACTATTCCGTCCCGATCGAAACCACCTTTCCCAAATATTTTGACGAAGAGAATTATTTCACCTGGATGGCCTTCCAGCTTCTGACCGGAAACACCGACACCATCAACCAGAATTTCTTCCTTTACAGTCCTCAGAACGGGAACAAGTGGTACTTTATCTCCTGGGATAACGACGGGGCCTGGCGGTATGAGGACGATATTGTTTACCGGGAAGAGGGCAGCGGCTACAACTATACTCAGGGTATCACCCGCTATTGGGGGAGCGTACTGCATCAGCGGGTGCTGAAATCCGAGACATACCGCCGGAAGCTGGACGATAAGATCAACGAACTGCGGCAGCTTATCACCCGGGAAAAAGTGGCGGCGATGGTCGCGCAGTACAGCGCGGTCACCCGGCCCTTCCTCACCCGTCTGCCCGACCAGATGCACGCGCCCCGGACGATCGGCGAGTACGACAGCATCCTGACCATGATCCCCAAAGAAATGGATTATCAGTATGAGCTGTACAAAACCAGCCTGACCCGGCCGATGCCCTTCTACCTCGGTATGCCGGAGCCGGCCGGCGGCCGGCTGATGTATGGGTGGGATTCTTCCTATGACCTGACCGGGGAAAAGGTGCATTATACCTTTGAGCTGGCGAGGGATTATACCTTCAAAAATATCCTCAGCACCCAGACTGACCTCATGGTCCCGCAGGCATTTACCGACGTTCTGGACCCCGGGCAGTATTTCTACCGCGTAACCGCAGTCAACGAAAGCGGCAAAACGCAGACCGCTATGGAAACCTATCAGAACGACGACGGGCAAAAGTACTACGGCGTGTTCTGCTTCTATATCGGTGCGGACGGAACAATCTACGGCTGATGACCGTGAAAATACAGGGAGGAAATGAGGAACGGCATGAAATTTCGTCATGAACTGAAGTATCTCGTCAATCCCGGCGACGCCGAGCTGATCCGGGAACGCCTGCGGGTGCTTCTCCGTCCGGACGACCACGCGGAAAACGGACAGTATTCCATCCGCAGCCTGTATTTCGACGATTATTGGAACACCGCCTATCAGGATAAGCTGGGCGGCTTTCCGGAACGGCGGAAATACCGCGTGAGGATCTATAACGGCAGCCGGAACCTGATCCGTCTGGAATGCAAGATAAAGAACGCGTCCTATATCTGCAAGACCGGCGCTTCTCTTTCAGAAGAGGAGATGGACCGGCTCTGGCGGGGGGATTACGGGTTTCTTCTGAAACGGGAGGAACCGCTCTGCCGGGAGATGTATTACCAATGCGTCAGCCGGGTGCTCCGGCCCCGGGTGTATGTGGATTATGAACGGGAGCCGTATGTGCTGGACGCGGGCGACGTGCGGATCACCTTCGACCGGGATGTCCGCGGCGCCGGCCCCGGATGGGATATCTTCAGCCCAAATTTGGCTTTCCACCATGTGCTGGAACCCGGCAAGCTGGTAATGGAGGTCAAATTCACCGAATTCCTGCCCCGGGTCGTGCAGCAGGCGCTGCCTTCCCGCGCGCAGGAGTTCGGCGCGGTGTCCAAATATACGCTCTGCTGCGACAAAATCCACTATCTCACGGCGAAAACCGCCGATTAATTTTAGAGGGGACGGATCATCATGAGTATTCAGGACGTCATCAAAAAATCCTTTGTCCAATCGTTTGCCAATTCCTTCACGCTGAGCAGTGTTTTGTCCATGGCGATTGCACTGCTGGCGGCGCTTTTGCTGGGGCTTCTGATCTGCCTGATCTACAACAGGTTTTACCGCGGCGTGGTATACAGCCGGTCCTTTGCCATCACGCTGGTGGGGATGACGGTAATGACTGCCATGGTAACGCTGGCGATCAGCACCAATATCGTGATTTCCCTCGGCATGGTGGGCGCGCTCAGCATTGTGCGCTACCGCACGGCGGTGAAGGAGCCTCTCGACCTGCTGTATCTGTTCTGGGCGATCACCACCGGCATTGCCGCCGGCGCGCAGATGTATATCCTGTGCGTGCTGGCCTTCCTGATTATGACCCTGCTGGTCGTCCTGTTCAACCGCCGTTCCAGCCGCGGTCAGCTGTATATCGTGGTGGTTCATTACTGCGGCGACTTGGCGTCCGATACCATCCGCCGGACCATGGGAACCACCAAATATCGTGTAAAATCCAAAACCCTGCGGGGAGATTCCGGCGAGCTGGCGATGGAAGTCTTTTCCCGCAACCAGAGCATGGTGTTTGTCGAACGGCTGCGCGCCATCGACGGCGTGGAGGATGTGACCATGATTCAGTATGATGGAGAGTACCATGAATAAGCGCCCCTTTTTTCTGCTGTGCTGTGCCGCCCTCCTGACCGGCTGCGCCTCCTCTTCGGACTCCTCCTCCAGCGGTACACAGGCGGAAACCGCCGCGTATATCCGCAGCGACGCTGTGTTTTACAATCCCCTGACGGGTTTTGCGCCGGAGGCGGATTATCCCGACGCCGTAGGGAAACATACTCTGGTGTATGTGGACGTTCTCTGGAGCGAATGGGAGCCGGAGGAGGGCATATTCGATGCGGAAGGGATCCGGGCGAGCAATCGTCTGGACCGGTGGAGGGGGCAGGGTAAGCATGTGGTTCTGCGGTTCCTCTGCGATAAGCCGGGGAAGGAAAAGCACATGGATATTCCCCGGTGGCTGTACGACAAAACCGGCGGGAACGGCGCGTATTACAGCTATTCCGGAAAGCAGGGGTATTCCCCCGACTACGCGGATCCGGTGCTGATCGAGGCTCATAGGAAGGCGATCGCCGCGTTGGGTGAGCATTTCGGTCAGGATACCTTTGTCGGCTATGTGGAACTGGGCAGTCTGGGGCATTGGGGGGAATGGCACGTCAATTATGAGGCGGGCATCCCCCGCTTACCGGCGGAGGCGGTACGGGAAGAGTATGTAACCCCCTATCTTTCCGCCTTCCCGAACGCCCGGCTGCTGATGCGCCGGCCCTTCAATACGGCGGAAAAATACGGCTTCGGGCTGTTTGACGATATGGCCGGCCACCCCGAATCCACCGGGGAATGGCTGGAGTGGATCGAGGAGGGCGGCGATTATAATCAGACGCTGGAGGAAAACGCGCTTTCGCCCATGCCGGACGTCTGGAAGACCGCCCCGATCGGCGGGGAATTCAACAGCAGCCTGACCATGGACTGGATGCTGGGTTCCCATCTGGGGGAAACGCTGTCCCTGCTTGAAAAATCCCACACCACCTTTCTCGGCCCCAAAGTGCCGAACAGCCGGAGCGAGGAGGACGGAGCGGGACATCCGGAGGGGATCGAAGCGGTGCTGAAAACGCTCGGTTACCGCCTGCGTGTGACGGAAGCGGCTTATACGCCCGCCCGGGAGAAGGAGCGCGCTTCCCTCGCTCTGACCTGGACCAACGACGGAAACGCGCCGATGTACTGGGACTGGCCGGTGTATCTTTATTTCCTGAACAGCGGGAACCGGATCGTGGGGCGCTGTCCCATCCAACTGGAAACGACCGGTTTGCTGCCCGGGACGACGATCACCACCCGGACGGACTGGACGGCGGAGCAGATGGGGAACGGTGTGAGCGCCATCGGCGTGGGGATCGAGGATCCCATGACCGGGAAGCCGGCGGTCTCCCTGACGATGGAAACCGAGTCCGTGGAGAAAATAACCATCCTGTTCCGATTTACTGAAAAGCCCGGAACGACATGACCCGCGCGCCGGCCCGGTCGAATGATCGGCCGGCGTTTTTGACGATATACGCCGGCCGGCGCGGAAAACGGCGGAATACGGGAATGAAAGAACGGAGGATCGGCGGATGAAACAGCAAAGGAAACGGTTGCTCGCGGCGGCGCTTGTCGGCCCGCTGCTTTTTCTCGGCGGCTGTGCGGCCGGAGAACCGGACGCCTCCTCCCGGGGGACGGAGAGGGAGGACGTGCTCCCGTCTCTCGAGGTCACGGTGCTGGACGTAGGAAAAGCGGACGCCATCCTGATTCAGGTGAAGGGGCGGGCCGTCCTGATCGATACCGCCGGGGACGGCGACGGAAAAACGGTCGCCGCCGCGTTGAGGGAGCGGGATATTTCCCGTCTGGACGCGCTGATCCTGTCCCATCTGGATAAGGACCATATCGGCGGAGCGGATCGCATTCTCATGGAATTTGCCGTGGACCGGCTGATCCAGCCGGTCCATACGGAGGACAGCGGCGATTATAAGGAATACCGGGAGGCCTGCGTTCAAAAAGGGCTGGAGCCGGAGGAATTGGCCGAACCGCTGACGTTTTGTCTGGAGCGGGCGGACTTCCGTCTGCTGCCGGCGGCCAAAACGACATATGCGAAGGATAACGACTATTCCATTATGGCCGAACTGGAATACGGGGAAAAGCGCTTTCTTTTCGCCGGGGATGCGGAGGACGAACGGCTGCGGGAGTATCTTGATGGAACGGTGCGGCCCTTCGATTATCTTAAGGTGCCGCATCACGGGCGGGAATCCGCCATGTCCGCCGCTTTTTTTCGGGCGGTCCGGCCTCGCTGTGCCGTGATTACCTGCTCTGGGAAAAATCCGCCGGATGACGGGGTGCTGGCCGCGCTGCGGGATGGGGGCGCGGAGGTTTTCCTGACGGAGGAAGGGCCGGTTCGGGCAGTCACCGACGGCCGGGAGCTGCGCGTCACGCAGGCCTCGCCGGATGAATAGAAACGTCAGCGTTCCGGCGGCAGGAGGACCGCCGGGGAAGGGATAAAGAGATAAAGAGATAGAAGAACAAAGGAAAATCTATACAAAAAATAGAATATTCTGTAAATTTTCTGGACTTTGTTTTAATAAAATGCTATAGTGAATATATTGTCCCCGGTGCATAAAAGGCAACACGCCTTCCGTCCGTCATGCCGCGGAGATACGGAAAGAGCTTCCGGAGAGGAGAGTTCGCCATGACTATTCGTGAATTTTACGCCGCCGTCGGGGGAGACGGCGAAAAAATGATTCACCGGTTCGACGGAGAGGAACGGGTCAGGAAATATCTGGCCTTCATGCTGAACGACCCCACCTTCTCCGAGCTGTCCGCCGCATTTGCGGCGGCGGATTATGAACGGGCCTTTCTGGCGGTTCATACCCTGAAGGGGGTGGCCGCCAATTTGGGCCTCCTTCCCCTGCAGCGGTCCTGCGGCGTACTGACTGAAGAACTCCGCGGCGGCTTTCCCGATTCGGACCGGGCCGAAAAGCTGTTCCGCCGGGTGGAGTCGGATTATTTTGAAGTGATCTTCCGGGTTCCGCTCGTGCTGGGTTAACGCCCGGCGACGCCGCAAATACCAAACCGAACCGCGCGTGAGCCGTCGTTTCGACAGGGCTTGCGCGCATTTTCAATTGTCAGCGTATTTCTTTAAATTTGTCACAGCAAAAAAGAAAGGATCGCCCTTTGGCGCGGATTTCGGGCAAAACAGGCCCGTTTGTGCCTGCTTTGCCCGAAAAACCTTTTTTGGAGTATTCCAAAAATGCTGTAAAAATGCCCTCTTGATCATTGTGATTTGTTATGATATAATTGATCCATATAAAAGGAAAACAAAGGAAAAACGAGCGGGGGAGATGCACGGAATGCGGGCGGTGTTTATCGATCGGGACGGAACGATGGGCGGGGAACATACCATCGAATATCCGCAGGATTACCGGCCGTTTCCCGGCACGGCGGAGGCGTTCGCCCTGCTGAATGCCCATGGCTTCGCCCCCATGGTGTTTACCAACCAGTCCTGTATCGCCCGCGGTAAGGACGGCGGTTATGATTTCGGCGCGGAGTTTGCCGCTATCGGTGCGGTGGACTGGTTTCTCTGTCCGCACGATACGCCGGATCATTGCTCCTGCCGCAAGCCGGAGCCCGGCCTTCTGTATCAGGCGCGGGATAAATACGGGCTGGATCTTTCCCAATGCACGGTGATCGGGGACCGGTGGAGCGATATGGCTGCGGGCGGCCGGGCCGGCTGCCGGCTGATTCTGGTCCGGACCGGACGCGGAAATCAGGCGCTGACGGAGGACCGCGAAAAGTGGGCGGAATACCGTCCGGATCTGGTGGCCGATACCCTGCTGGAAGCGGCCCGCTGGCTTTGTGACCAGTCCGGCGCCGTATAACCGTTAAAAACGAAGAAAAGACAAAAGAGGGAGAAAGAACGGCATGGATCGGAATGTATACGCGGAGGAATGGGGCGTCGTTGGCGGTGTCCCGGTAAAACGGTTTGTCCTGCGGAGCGGGAAGCTGCGCGCGGCGGTGCTGTCCTATGGCGCGGCCCTGCAGATGC
>CAJJLZ010000028.1 GCA_905192745.1 uncultured Oscillospiraceae bacterium | reverse complement strand
GTTGAGCAAAAGTCAGCGTGGGAATGGTGTGGTATCTTTATCTAAGTGAAACCCCGGTTTCCCATTTGCTGACAGCCTGATAAGTCACCCCCAGCCGGTCAGCCAACTGTTCCTGTGTCAGGCCCTCCTTCCGGCGAAGCGCCGCGATATTCCGGCAGACGATTTTTCCATAATCCATGAACGGTACCTCCTCAACGATTTTCGGCGGCCGCCTTACCCCTATTTTATCCACTTTTTGATGATAAGTCTATCAAGCATCTGTCGAAAACCGGCAGGGGACGTTCAACCTACGGTTGAGCGTTCCCTGCGTATTCCCGTTTCGTCTTTGCCGCCTTTTCCTTCGTTGTTTTCCGGCGCAAAAAGCTTCCTTCCGCCAGCGGCCGGGGCCAGGGAATTTGCAGTTTCATGGTGGGATGGGGCGCGCAGTCGATCGGCACGCCCTCCCCGTCATACAGCTCCTCCGTCGGGAGGAGAAACGGCTCCCGCCCCGGCTCCAGCACGTCCAGCGTTTCTCCCCGGCGGAAATGGTTCCGCTGGGAAAGCAGCAGCCTGCCCTCCGCGTAACCCTCGACCACGGCGGCGACTTCGTATTCCCGGATATAGCCGCCGCTCTGGATATGCTGCTTCGGCATCCCGAAATAAAAGCCGGTGCCGTAAGGCCGATGGCTGACCTTATCCAGCTCCTCCCGCATCCAGAGTGCGGGACGGTAATCGGCGGGAAATCCCGCCCTCTCGTAAGCGTCCGCCGCCGCACGGTAAGCGTTGGTAACCGCGGCGACGTAATAGGCCGCCTTGGCCCGTCCCTCGATCTTAAAGGAGGCTACGCCGGCCTCCGCCAGCGCGGCAATATGGTCAATCATGCACAAATCGTTCGCGTTAAGAAGATAGGAGCCGCCCTCTCCTTCCCCGATTTCGTACTCCTCGCCGGGGCGTTTCTCCTCAATGAGACGGTATTTCCACCGACAGGGCTGGGCGCAGTCGCCGTGGTTGGCGTCCCGTCCCGTCAGTACGTTGGAGAGCAGGCAGCGGCCGGACACCGACATGCACATCGCCCCGTGAACGAAGCACTCCACCTCCAGCCCCGCCGGGACGCGGGCGCAGAGCTCCGCCGCCTCGGCCAGAGACAGCTCCCTCGCCAGCACCACCCGGGATGCGCCCAGTTCATGCAGCATCCGGGCGGCTTCATAATTCACCACCCCCGTCTGGGTCGAAATATGCACCGCACAGCGGGGAGCATACCGCTTCGTCAAAGACAACACGCCCAGATCGGCTACGATCAGCGCGTCCGCTCCGGCGTCCTGCACCAGCTCCAGATAAGCGGGCAGCTTGTCGATTTCCCCGTTGCGGGGAAGAACGTTGCAGGCAACGTATACCTTCGCACCCGCCGCATGGGCGAGACGGACCGCGTCCCGCAGGCCGTCCGGGGTAAAATTGGACGGAGCGGACCGCATCCCGAATTGGGTGCCGGCAAGGTAAACCGCGTCCGCGCCGTACCGCAGGGCGGCAAGCAGCCGCTCCCGGTCCCCGGCGGGGGCAAGGATTTCCGGACGTTTTCTTGAGACAGCAGGTATGGACATGGGGGATTCTCCTTGAAAAAGAAAATTTGCCGTTTCATTCCGGCCGCTTTATGGTATAATGTCGTTCAGGAGAAATACCGACAGGTATTTCTCAATTGCGCCGCCAACAAAGGCTCGCACAGAATCCGGCCGGGCGGCGCTATGGTATAATGACGTTCAGGAGAAATACCGACAGGTATTTCTCAATTGCGCCGCCGGGCAAGGCCCGCACAGAACCCGGCTGGGCGGCGCTATGGGAATGACAAAAAACTTATGGGAATGAATATTTATGAGCGTTCTGGTAAAGGAACGGCGGTTTTACCGCTCCTTTTTTTCTCTGACCGGCATGATCGCCGTACAGAATCTGCTGACCTTCAGCGTCAACCTTGCGGATAACCTCATGCTCGGCGCATACAGCGAAACCGCCCTGGCGGGCAGCGCGCTGGTCAATCAGATTCAGTTTCTTCTCCAGATGATCGTGATGGGGGTAGGCGAAGGGATCGTGGTGCTTTCCTCCCAATACTGGGGAAAAGGCGACGTCCCGGCCATCCGACGGGTGCAGAACATTGGGATGCGGATCGCGGTGGGCGCCGCACTGATACTGTGGGCGTTGGTGTTTTTCTTTCCCCGCGGCTGCCTCGGGCTGTTAACCAACGAACAGCCGGTGATCGAGGAAGCGGTGAAATATCTGCAGATCATCTGCTTTTCCTATGTGTTCTTTGCCATGACCAACATTCTGCTGGCTACGCTGCGCAGCGTGGAGACGGTAAAAATCAGCTTTGTGGTCTCGGGGTCCACGCTGGTGATTAACTGTTGTCTGAACACTCTGCTGATTTTCGGAACCTTCGGCGCGCCGCAGCTGGGCATTCAGGGCGCGGCTATCGCCACGCTGGTTTCCCGGATCGTGGAATTTCTGATTATGGTAGCGTATACCGCCTTCGCCGATAAAAAGCTGCGTACCCGTCTGAGGGATTTCCGCCGAATGGACGGCGTGCTGTTCCGGGATTATCTGCGGGTCGGGCTGCCGGTTATTCTTTCCAACACCATGTGGGGGCTGGCGCAGGCAATCCAGACCTCCATTCTCGGGCATATGGGACAGGCGACCATCGCGGCAAACAGCATCGCCACCACCATCTTCCAGATCATTTCCGTGGTCACTTACGGGGCGGCGAGCGCCAGCTCGGTCATTGTGGGAAAGACCATCGGCGAAAACCGGCTGGATGACGCGAAGGCCTATGCCAAAACCCTGCAGGTTCTGTATCTCGGAATCGGCGCGGGCACGGGACTTCTGCTTTTTCTCGCCAAGGATTTCATCCTCGGCTTTTACAGCATCACGGCGGATACCCGGGAGCTGGCCTCCCTGTTCATCACCGTCCTGAGCGTCACGGTGGTGGGAACCTCCTATCAGGTGGCGGTACTCACCGGTATCGTCCGGGGCGGAGGGGACACCTCCTTTGTGCTGGTGAACGATTTTATCTTCATGTGGCTGATTGTTCTTCCCAGCGCGGCGCTGGCGGCTTTTGTGCTCCGCCTGCCGCCGCTGATCGTCTTTATCTGCCTGAAATCCGACCAGATTCTGAAATGCTTTGTCGCGGTGGTCAAGGTGAATTTCTTCCCCTGGATCCGCCGGCTGACGAGAGAATAAAGGGGCTGTCCCCTGAAAAACACCATTTTCACACGGAAAGGAACAGGAAACCAGCATGAACCAATCAAACCGAATGAAAATCGAGATGCACGCCCATACCAGCGAAACCAGCCCCTGCGGCTCCGTCCCGGCCGATACTGCCGTGCGGGAATACGCCCGCGCAGGCTATGGCGGGATGGTCATCACCGACCATTTCAACAGCTCTATACTGGAGTCTTTCCCCGGCTCCGCACGGGAAAAGGTGGATCGGTATCTCGCCGGCTATGACCGCGCGGCGGAAACCGGCGCGAAGGTCGGCGTAACCGTATTGCTCGGCGCGGAAAGCTGTATTGTCGGCGGGCCGGAAGATTTTCTGATCTACGGCATTGGGCGGGATTTTCTCTATGAATACCCGCGTCTGTACGCGATGACTCAGCAGGAGGTATACAAGGCCTGTCAGGATTACGGCGCCGTGCTGTATCAGGCCCACCCCTGCCGTTCTTATTGCCAGCCGCGGGATCCCGCTTTTCTGGACGGCGTGGAAGTTTTCAACGGCAATCCCCGGCACGCCAACAACAATCCGCAGGCGCTGGCTTTCGCAGAGAAACACGGTCTGCGGGTATCCTCCGGCAGCGACTATCACGAGCACGAGGATCTCGCCCGGGGCGGGCTGATCCTCCCCTCGCCGGTTGCCGGCAACGCGGATCTGCTGGAAGCGCTGAAACGCGGCGATTTTCAACTGATTCAACCCGCATAAACCGCGCTTATAACACGTATAACAAAAACAGCCGTGGACAGGATTGCCGTGCAATCCTGTCCACGGCTGTTTCGATAACTTCACCGGATAACGTCATAACGCCGGCATGCATACCGATTGGGCGGCCTCTTAATCCGATCCCGTTCCGGAGAAACGGCGAAGGCGTTTCTCGATAGCGCCGCCGTACAAGTTTGACAAATATGCCGGGTAGGCGGCGCTACGCGTACATCCCGATGCCGTATCGCCGGCAGGTGCGTTCGTGCTCCTCATAGGTCCGGGAATAATACGTCTTTCCGGTTGAAAGATCGGTGGCAAAGTAATAATACCCTTCCATATCCTCCGCCGGATTCAGCACCGCGTCGATCGCGTCCATACCGGGATTGTTGATGGGGCCGACCGGCAGACCGTTGCGCTTATAGGTGTCGTAATCTAGATTTTCAACCACCTGTCCCTCCTGACTCGAAGGGGTAATGCTGTTGATATACCGTTGGGTGGAATCGCACTCCAGCTTGGGGTATACGGTAGGATTGTCCAAGCGGTTGCGGAGAACGCGCGCCACCTTGTACATATCCTCAAGATTCCCCGCCTCCCACTGAACGATCGACGCCAGAGTAAGCACCTCGTCCAGCGTCATCCCCTGCGCCTTGGCCTTGATGGAGGTCGGCGTACTGTCCCCATCCTCCCCCACGACCGATTTTTCCACCCGGGAACTGAAGGCTTCAAGGAACTTCCGCACCGCGGTTTCCCCCGAACTGCCCACATAAAATTCATAGGTGTCCGGGAACATATACCCTTCCAGCTTGTAGACGCGGCCGGCATGGGCCTCGTCGGAAGGGATTTCCGTCAGAAAGGTATAGGAATACTCGCCGTTTTCCATCGCGTCAAAAAATTCCCCGGCGGTGCAAACGCCCTCTTTCTCCAGCTTGGCGCCCATTTCCGCCAGCGTCATCCCTTCGGGGAAGGTAACCCGCACGGTGGCCCGCTTGGTCGCTTTCAGAATATTGATGACGGTTTCATATCCCATATCTGCGGACAGGGCCGCCTCCTCCTGCGGCATGAACTTTCCGTCCGCTTTGGTAAACTTGCAGTACATTTCAAAGATAAACGGCTGATCGATAATTCCCGCTTTCTCGAGGATTTGAGCGACCTTTTTGGTGCTCTTGCAGTCCTCCTCGGTCAGGGTAACCGGCACCTTCACATCCGATTTGTTCAGCCCGGTCAAATCCAGTCCGCCCGCGATGACAAAATAAGCCAGCACGCCGGACGCCGCGAGAACCAGAACGGCGTAAATAATCCCCCGCACACAGCCCCATGCGGTTTTCGCCTGTGGATTTTTCTTCTTTTTCCTCCGGGTGGAGGAAGCGGCCGGATCGTCGTGTTCCTCCGATTCGGACGGCGCGGAGGCCGCGGTTTCCTGCTCCGGAATCGGTTCCGGAGCCGCCGCGGATTCGTCCGTTTCCGGAACGGACAACGCTTCCTCCGGGGAAAGGGATCCCGTTTCGTCCGCCCCGTTCGCCGCCGAAGCGGCGGGTGCGTTCTGCTCCGCAGAGCCTTCCCCGTCCAGATCCAGATTCAGTTTAAAGCCGGAAACCTTGCTTCGGCGTTCCTCCGCAAGGCGGACCGCCGTTTTCTCGTCCACCTGAAGCATCCGCCGGGCCAGTTCCTCTTCCCGCCGCCGGGCTTCCTTTTCCGCTTCGATATCCTGGAAAATCTTGTCCAGATCCTCCGCCATGGTCGTCACTCTCCTGACCTTCCGCCGTCCACGGCGGATCATTATGTTGCGCGGCCGCCGTTCCGCTGTTCGTCAGCGGGCGGTGCGGCGCAGATACCGATCGGTCACCAGCAGCTCCACCGGGCGGTCGAACCGCCCGTGCGGCAGCTTCCGCCGGATGCAGTCGCTGTAGCAAACACCGATCATATGTCCGCCGAAGCCGGCCAGAAAACGGTCGTAATAGCCCTTTCCATAACCGAGGCGGTAACCTCTCCAATCATAACACAGAGCGGGCACCAGACACAAGCCGTTTGAAAAATCCGTCACTTTCCGTTTGGGATCGGGCCGCGGTTCCAACACGCCGAAGGTACCCGGCTCCAGCTCCTCCACCCCGTTAATCCAATAAAACTCCATATCCCGGGTTCCCGGCACACAGCGGGGAACCGCCACCCTCTTGCCGTCCGCCAGCGCCCGCCGGATAATTTCCAGCGTATCCACCTCGATCGGAGTGGAAACATAGGTCAGAAGCTGCCGGCAGCGCTTATACTGCCACAGCGCGGCGACCCGGCCGGCGATCTGCCGGTCCCGCTGGGCTTTGATCTCGGGCGGCATCTCCCTTCGGAGCGTCTTATACTGTTCCCTCAGCGTGGCCTTAATCGGCCGGATATCCCCTACCGACATTGCATGGCCGCCTTCATCGTCTCGGCCCGTTCGGGAGAAATCATCTCCGCCACGATGCGCAGCCCGAATTCGACCGCCACTCCCGCGCCGCGCGCGGTAATCAGCCGGCCGTCGGCCTCCACCGGCTCGCCGGTAAGGATCGCGCCCTCCAGCTCCTGCTCGTAACCGGGAAAACAGACCGCCTTTTTTCCTTTCAGCATCCCCCGATGCCCAAGGATGGAAGGCGCGGCGCAGATTGCCGCGATCCAGGCGCCCCGTTCGGCCGCCGAATCCAGCGCGGCCTGCACGACCGGGGAACGCTCCAGATTCAGCGTTCCCGGCATACCGCCGGGCAGCACAATCGCCTGTGCCGCGGAGGGATCGAATTCCCCGTCCGGGATATCCGCCGCCACGGTGACACCGTGGGAGCCGCGAACCACCGGCCCGCCGACCCCAACGGTTACCACGTCCAGCTCCGCCCGCCGCAGCACATCCACCACGGCGAGCGCCTCAATCTCTTCAAAGCCCATCGCTAAAAATACAGCAATCATCTTCCGCATCCTTTCTCCCGTCAGGCCGCCGGGCCTGCCGAAAAAAGAGTATCGCCGGGAATCGTCCGCCCGGTTGAAAAGCGCCCGGTTATTCGAATGCCAAGCCAAGATAGGGGCTTTTCTTCTCCAGAGAAGCCCAAAAGCCCCTTCCCCCGTTCAGCGGACAAAGCCAGCCGAAGGGCTCCCCTTCCCCCGGCGCGGCCGGAGGGGAAAGCGCGATTTCCCGCTGGGGAAAGTGCGCCGCCACCGCCGCGCGGAGTTCCTTTTCCGCCGCCGGCCGGCAGCTCCAATCCCGGATAAACAGCGTATCTCCCGCCGGTTCGCACAAAGCGAAGCCGCCCTCTCCGGCAAAGGCTCCGCCGCCGGATAAAACGGCCGCGTCGGCGGCCAAAGCCGCCAGCTCATCCGGCCAGCGCACCCAGACGGGATGCCCCTCCAGCGCCGCGTTCCGGAAGGCCGCCGCGTTCCGCTCGTCCTCCAGCAGGGCAAACCCGCCGGCCGGCAGCGCCCCCGCCGGATGGAACGTCTCCCGGCTCACCCGCTCGGCCGCCGACCGGAAGAAGGGCCGATATCCGAAGCGCTCGTAATAGGCCGCCAATCCCGGCTCGGCCGGACGGAGGAAGGAAGCGGCAATTCCCTGTTCCCTTGCCCGCTCCAGCGCCTGCCGGAGCAGCCGGCCGAACAGGCCCCACCCCCTACAGGCCGGGAGAGTTGCCGCCGCGAAAATATACTGCAGCGGCAGTACCGCCGTCCCGGTCTCCAGCTCCGCGGGAAGCAGGAAGGCCATGGTGACCGGCCGGCCGCCGACCGAACCGGACAGACAATATCCGCAAGGAAGGAGCCGGTCCAGAAACAGGGCGCGCGCCGCCGCGGAATCCTCCGGGAAAGAGGCGCGCCAGATTTCCTCGATTTCAGCCCGCTGTTCCGGCCCGGAAACACCGATTTCCAGCGCTTCCGGCTCTGCCGCCCGGCCTGCCCTCAACATTTTTCGGTTCCGAGATACTTTTCCAGAATCCGCACCGGCTGATAACTCTTTTTCGCCCGGCGCAGTCCTTCAATGCCGAGGTCGTTTTCCCGGTTAATCAGGGAATATCTCCCCAGAATCTCATGCGCGGCGAATTCCCGGTTAATCACGGCGTAAGCCGTCCCATAATCGGGAAGTGCTTTTTCCACATGCACGTCGAACACCTCGTCGCTGATCGGCGAACCCAGAGTCATCGCCACCACCTTGCCGCCGTCACCGCCCACCCGGATCAGGCCGCCCTTCAGGGAAAGCGCGTCCCGGTTTCCCAGCGACTCCTTGACGGCGCAGCGTTCGCTTTTGAGGCCGGGATCGGAGCAATTGCCCCTCTCCCGGCACCACTCGCGCACCATCTCCATCACTTCGCCGGCGTTTTCATTCGTGACCGGCTCATACCGCCACTCATTCGCCGCCGAAAAGGCCGCGATATGGTTGCGCTTCCCGTGATATTTCTTTCCCGCGAGGTTCACCAGATCCTCCGTATTGTAGAGATAGTCGAAATCGTTTTCAGAAGGCTGCCAGTCGAACACACCGGGGAACCACCCCTCGACCTGTTCCTTTCTCTCCTGATCCGCGCCGAACAGGATCAGCGGTTCCCCCCGCTCGTGGGCATAATCGCGCAGGAGCGCAATCCCCTCCCGCAGTTCGCCTCCCACCGGCAGCAGATAGACCGGCTCGGTCTCCCCCGACCGGATGAAGAGGGTATCGCCGCGGCGGGCAATTTCGTTTTGATAATAATTGCGCCACATATAAATCGTGGTAAAGGAATATTCGCATGCCCGGTACCCGCCCGCGCGCAGCAGCGGCGCGGCCCAGACGGCGTCCTCCACCGTAGGTGAACGGAATTCCAGTTTTTGCGCTGTTGTCAGCATCGGGTTAATCGTCCCTTTCGATCAATTGAATTAAGCGGGCGGTAATCTCCTCCGCCGGGAGGGGCGCGCCGTCCCGGGCGCAGTTCACGACCTCCCAGCCGAGCCGT
Organism: uncultured Oscillospiraceae bacterium; assembly: GCA_905192745.1. Classification (GTDB taxonomy): domain Bacteria; phylum Bacillota; class Clostridia; order Oscillospirales; family Acutalibacteraceae; genus Avimonas. The sequence goes on along the minus strand of CAJJLZ010000028.1, from coordinate 22,639 downwards.
TCCGCCGCATACAGCGCCGTCTCCCGGCAGCGGCGGAGATAAGCCAGGTCCCTCTCATGAATGTCCTTCCGACTCTCATCCCCCGCATAGCGGTGGGAAAGCAGCCTTTGGGAAACCTCCGTCGGCATATCGAGGAACGCCACGGCGGTCGGCCGGGGCAATCCCAGCTTTTCGTATTCGTAATCCTCCAGCCAGACGAGATAGCCGTCCCATTCCTCCCGGGGCAGCTTCGCCATCTGATGGATGGCGTTCGAGGTGGTATACCGCGCCGCCAGAATCAGCCGTCCGGCCCGGTAATCCCCCTCCCAGAAGCGTTTATAGCTCGCGTACCGGTCCACCGCATAGAAGGAAGAGGCCGCGTAAGCGTTCACGGCGTCGGCCGAACCGCCGAATTCACCGGCCAGATACATTTTTACCAGCGCCGAGGAAGGCTCGCCGTAATCCGGGAAACAAATCCGTCTATAGCTTGTCCCGCGATTGTCCAGATACTCGCTCAGCCGGTCAAACTGCGTGGTTTTCCCACTGCCGTCCAGCCCGTCGATGACCGCCAGCCGTCCCATGGTTTCATCCCGTCCCTTCAAAACGCGTTATCTTCTCATTTTCTGATAGCGGGCGCGGATCTCCGCCGCCTTGCCGCAGGACATTTTTCCCTCCGGGCAGGCGCCGCGGGTACAGGGCGGACCGGCAAAGCGGAAAAGCGCGGGCGCGGCCTCCAGACAGAGGGCGAGCATCTGTTCCGCCAACTCCCGAATCTCCCACTGCGCCCGGTTGCAGCAGCGATGAGCGAAAAAGTTCAGCAGACTGCGGGCGTTCATGGTAACGATCATTTTGGTGGTGCAGGCGTTCGGAAGCACAAAACGCGCGTCTTCAATCGCTTTTTTCTCCGCGGCGCGGGCGGCCGCCTTTTCCTCCATCCCGCCGGCGAGGAAGGCGGCAAGGTGCTTTTCCTTCAGCAGGGCGGTCAGCCGCTCGTAATGCGCCTGATCCTCCTCCATCGCGCGGAGATATTCCTCCCGCGCCTCGGGAATGGCTTCGATCTCGGGCGGAAGGACAAACTCGAAATGGCCCTCCTTCACATACCGCTGGCTCTGTACGCTGAAGGAAGCGATGCGGTGCCGGGTAATCTGTGCCAGCAGAGAACGGGACACGCCCTCGATTCCAAAGGTAAAGGAGGCGTGCTCGATCGGGCTTTCATGCCCGATCTCCGCCAGCATATTCACAAACGACGCGGTCTTTTCCTCCGTGAGGCCGTCCAGCACGTCGTCGATCGAGGCGGGGGAATAGCAGAGCTTCGCCGCCGCCGCGACGGTGCGTTCCGGCTGCGGCGTATGAGCGAGCAGGGTAACTTTCAGCATGGAGTATTCTCCTTATCATCGTATCGTCTGAAAACTCCGTATAGGGGCGCCGTCTTCCCCCGCGTCCTCATTCGGCGGATCGTTCCTCCGCAAGGCGGGAAAAGCCTTGAAAGCCCTTTCGGTATTTTCCAATGTGGATATTATAGCAGAAGATGAAAGCGCGGGCAATAAAAAGACGGGATTTCTCTTTTCCGTCCGACTGCTTTCCCGTCGCGGAGAAGACGGCGTTCTTTCACCGGACCGGATATGCCAAAAGCCGCCGCCTTTTCAGGCGGCGGTCAGCGGTATTCAGGAAGCCGGCTGAACGGTCGTGGTCGTGGAAGCGCCCGAACCAGTGGTGGTCGTCGTGGGCGGCGTAACAATCGTGTTGTTCAGCACCGACAGCGCGGTTTTCAGCTGCGGATCGTCCTCCTCCGTCAGGAATTCAAAGCGGCTTTCCTGATCGGCGGTCAGGGCCACGGTCTGATCCGGAGTAACCCCTTTCCCCTCGATCTCTCCGCCTTCCAGCAGAGAAAGGCTCGCGATGGACACCTTGATGGCCGAACCGTCGGACGTCACATTATAAAAGGCCTGTATCTTCCCGCGTCCTTTTGTGGACATACCGACCACCGTGGTTTTTTTGAACTCCTGCAGCACGCCCGCGAAAAGCTCCGCCTCTCCGGCCGTTGTCTCGTTCACCAGCGTCACGGAGGACTGGGAAAGCTCATGCGTCCCCTCCGAAGTAAGGTCGCTTACCGCGCCCGCCGTTTCCACCCGGCGGGCATAGGTGCCGCGGGGCAGCAGATACCCGAGGATATCGGAGACGGCGGTCAGCGTACCCCCCTCATTATTCCGCAGATCAAACACAAAGTTCTGCGCGCCCTGCTCTTCCAACGCCGTCATAGCCGCCTTAAACTGCTCCGGCGTGTTGCTGTAAAAGCTGCGGATGCGGATATAGCCGGTGGTATTGATCAGACGGCTTTCCACCGTCGTCGCGGTGTAGGTGCTGGCCGACAGTTCAAAGGCGATGGATTCCTCCCCGCGCTTCACCGTAATCATCGCCTTCTCTCCGGAGCTGAGCCGGCCGGCGACCGCCGAATAATCCGTTTCACTGCCGTCCAGCGCGGTAATGACGTCCCCCTTCTGCACCCCGGCCTTATCCGCCGCCGAATTTTTATGCACGGCGGTGATAATAAGGCTGTCGTCCGCCTGTTCGGCGATCTCCAGCCCAAGGCCGGTACAGCTGCCCGCCAGACGCTCGGTTTCCGTCCTGTACTCCGCCGCCGTCAGGTATTCGGCGTACGGATCGCCGATGCCGTTCAGATATCCCTTGGCCAGCGCCGTGCGCAGTTCCTCCTCGCTGATTTCCCCTACATAGTTCCGGCGAATCGCATTATCCACTTCGGTGATGTAATCAAACATCGCCTGCCGCTGATTCACGTTTTTCAGCTTGTAGTTGAACTGACGCATGGCCACCACCATGGTGACCGAAACGGTCAGGGCGATGGATACGATAATCAGCGCGATTGCCGCGCCGATCGATATTTTCCTGTTCATGGCTGCGAAAACCTCATTTCCTGCGGGATCGGGCGGCTTCGCCCGTCGGATCAGCGGGACACCCCATCTGCTCCAAAAAAATTCCTGAAAAAGTTCACCGGCCGCCGGAGAAAAGCCGCCAAGCCGAAGGAAAAGATGCAGCGAAAGCCGTCGGCCGCTGCATCCTCCCCCTGTCTTCCTCTCAAACCATATCGAAAAGATCCCGTCTGCCTGCCGGTTCCGGCAAACGCGGCGGCTTTTCCGCTATTCTTTAGTTTACCTTGAGATATCCGTTTTTAATCGGGTCCACCGCCGTGCCGTTCACACGAACCTCAAAATGGAGGTGCGGGCCGGTCACATCTCCGCTGGCGCCGGCCTTGGCCAGTACCGTCTCGCCCCGCTTCACCTGCTGGCCGACCGAAACGTTGACCTTGGAGCAGTGTGCATACAGGGTGGAGATTTTCCGGCCCTTCGCGTCCACGCCGTGATCTACAATCAGGTGCAGGCCGTATCCGCCGCCCCAACCGGAATAGTTGGCGTAGATCACCACGCCGTCCGCCGCCGCCACAATGTTCTGGCCGTAAATCGGAACCGAACCGTTGGCAATATCCACCCCACGATGCATGGTACCCCAGCGGGGACCGAAACCGGAAGAGATGTTACGGACGGCCGGTACCGGCCATGCCATGGTTCCGCCGCCGTATTTGCCGCCGGAATTGCTGGCGTTGATAATCTCGGTAATCTTTTTCTCCAGCGCGTCCCATTGCGCCTTGGTGTTTTTCAGGCTGGTCTGATAATCTCCCAGCGTATTCTGGATATCCTGCACCGCTTTGTTCGCCTTCGCATACAGCAAGTCCAGCTCCGCCTTCTGCGCGTCCGCTTCCTTTTTCAGCGACTCCGCCTGGGAAAGCTGGGATTCCACGGATTCCTTATCCCCGGCAAGCGCTTCCTTTTCCGCGTCGATTGCCTGAATCTCCGTTTCCAGCTCCTCCATCAGCTGTTGGTCGTTCTTCGCCACCGTCTCCATCATCTTGGATTTAATCAGGTAATCGGTATAATCCCCGGTATCCAGCAGCATCTGGAGTGTGGTCATATTCCCGCTTTTGGAAATGGCGCGAAGCCGCTGGCGCAGTTCTTCAAACCGCTCGGCGATATCCGCTTCCTTCTCCGCGATGGCGGTCTCCTTCGCCGTGATCTTATCGTTCAGCGAGGCGATGTTTCCATTCAATGTGCTGATTTGGTTTTCATATAAATCCACCTGAGCGATCGCGTTTTCAATCTTTTGATCCAGCGTGGCCTTGTAGGCCTTCTGATCGGTCAGATTCTTTTCCTGTTCGCTGATCTGCTGCTGAAGGCGGTTAGCCTCCTCCTTCAGATCCTTGCTCTGCTGCTGAAGGTCGGACAGGCTGTCCGCCGCGTAAACCGGCAGCGCGGAAAGGCCGGCCGGCGCGGAAAGGAGGAGCAGGGACGCCGAAAGCACGGCTGTCAGACGAACCGCTCTGTGTTTTTTAAAGAACACCGGAAAGCCCTCCCTCTTCCTTCATATATTTCCGGATCGAAATAGCGCTGCCCGCCATACCCGTCAGCACGCCGATCCCCAGGAAACCGACCAGCACGATCCACCAGACGGAGGAAAAGCTGACAAGTCCCTGCATCATGGAACCGAAATGGAACATCTCGGACAGTTTGGTATAAAGGAAATACAAAATGCCATAGGCCAGGCCGCCCGCGATCAGGCCGAGCACCATTCCTTCCACAACAAAAGGAATCCGCACAAAAGCGTTGGTGGCGCCCACCGATTTCATGATGGAAATTTCCAGACGGCGGTTATATACGGTCAGTTTAATGGTGTTGGCAATGATAAAGAGGGAAACCAGCAGCAGCATCAGGATGATCCAGCCGCCCACCACCAGAATAATATGCCGCACCCGGGTCAGGGTTGCCGCAATGTCTGCATTATAAGAAACATCCTCCACTTCGGGAATCTGCTGGATCTGCGCCAGCGTAGCGTCAAATTCCGTCAGATCTCCGAAGGTCACCACATAGGAATCCGGCATGGGGTTGTTTTCCCCCTGCATGTCCTGATAGGTGGCCTCCGGAATGGAATCCTTATATTTCTCCAGCGATTCTTCCTTGGAAACAAACGTCACGTCGGTGACGTTGGAGAGCCCTTTCAGCTTGTCCATCAAGGCCGCCGTTTCTTCTTCGGTGCAGTCCTCCCGGGCAAAGGCAACCACCACATTCTGGCCATACACCCAGTCGAAAGCGCTGTCGATATTCACAAAGACCAGATACGCCCCGCCCGTCAGCAACAGGCAGGAAACCAGCACGCCGATCGAGGCGATGGCCATAAACCGGTTCTGCCAAAGGCTTCGAAACCCTTCCTTAATCAGATACCGCAGGCTACTGAATCTCATAACGGCCTCCTTTCCCACTGCTGCGCAGCACGTCGTCGGCCGTCAGCTTGTCGGAAGGCCCCGCCGCTTCGTCGGCCTGCGAACCGGTATCGGATACCACGCAGCCGTCCGAAATCTCAATAACCCGGCGGTGGAACATCCGCACCAGATCGTGCTCATGGGTGACCATGACCACCGTGGTTCCCCGCCGGTTGATCTCGGTCAGCAGTTCCACAATCTCATAGGAAAGCTCCGGATCAATGTTGCCGGTGGGTTCGTCCGCAATAATCATAGAGGGGTTATTCACCAGCGCCCGGGCCAGGCTGACCCGCTGCTGCTCGCCGCCCGAAAGCTCTTTCGGATAACTTCTCGCCTTGTTCTGCAAGCCGACCAATCCAAGAATATAGGGAACCCGCTTGCGCACATCCCGGTTGGAAGCCCCGGTCACCCGCATGGCAAACGCGACGTTTTCAAAGACCGTCATATGGTTAATCAGACGGAAGTCCTGAAAAACGATTCCCATCGTACGGCGGAGATACGGGATCTCCCGCCGTTTCAGCTTGGACAGCTTGTAGTCGTTGATGACCACCTCGCCCGCAGTAGGAATCTCTTCCCGCATCATCAGTTTCAGAAAGGTGCTTTTTCCGGCGCCGGACGCACCCACGATAAACACAAATTCCCCCTTGTCGATGTGAATATTTACATCCTTGAGGGCTTTTATTCCGCTGTCATAGGTTTTATGTACGCCTCTGAACTCGATCAATGATACTCCCCCTGTTCTGCCTGTTTCTATGGGCGGGCCCGGCCCCGAAACGCGGATACCCCCAGAGCGCTCCCGGCGGCCCATATTCTTCAGCGTCCTGACCGAACGCGCTTGTAATCAAAAGAAAGAATCGCCGCCCTTCCACGGGATGTCCCCCCGCGAAGCGCGCCCGCTGGGCGATTACAGAAAGCCCCCGATGCAGGAGGACGGAAACACGCCGCCGCGGCTTCGGCCGCGGTTTCCCATGCCACTTTATCCTACCATTCGACCAAAGAGAAAAGCAACAGCTAAGATATTCCATAGGGAAAACCTAAGAAATTCAAGTCCTTCCGGTGTCCTTTCCGAAAAAGGCCGCTTTTCCGTCCTGACAAGAACCCTTCCTGAACAGGATGCGGTGAATCGACGAGAATAGTTTTCGCCCTGCAAAAACGGAAAAAACGGGAAAAACATAAACGCAGGCGCCTCCTGTCCGGGCGAGGGACGCACCGCCTTACTCTATCGGAAAGCCAAACAAACGCCCATATTTTTCCAATACAAAATCTGCGCCGCACAGGCTTCCCTGGCGGCGCAGACACGTTGTATCCATACCCTTGGTGTATAAAAAAGGTTCCGGCTTTCCAACGGCCAAAGCGGAGGCCGGACGGATTATTTCCGTCCCGAAAAGCCGTGTGTCCTTTTACACCGGGGGTAAAGTAAGTTGCGCGCAGCCAAACGACCGGATCCGGACAAACGGCCGCACTCGATTAATATTTTACCGGATTCGCCATCAGGTATTTCTTCACCATCAGGGCCACCTTGAATACGATCGCGTCGTCGAACTCCCGCAGATCCAGACCGGTCAGCCTCTTGATCTTTTCCAGACGATAAACCAGCGTATTGCGGTGGACGAACAGCTTCCGGGAAGTCTCGGACACGTTAAGGTTGTTCTCAAAGAAGCGCTGGATGGTAAAGAGCGTCTCCTGATCGAGGGAATCGATGGAACCCTTCTTGAATACCTCGCGCAGGAACATATCACACAGGGTGGTCGGAAGCTGATAAATCAGCCGGGCAATGCCCAGATTATCGTAGCTGACGATGGTCTTTTCAGTGTCGAACACCTTGCCGACCTCCAGCGCCACCTGCGCCTCCTTGAAGGAACGGGCCAGATCCTTAATCCCTTCGACAACAGTGCCGATGCCGACAGTCGCCTGAGTGTAAAACTCGCCGCTGAGGGTATCCACGATGGAGCGGGCCAGCTTTTCCAGATCCTGCGAATCAATGCCGGCGCGGATCTCCTTCACCAGCGCAATATCGGTCTCATTGATATTGATAACGAAATCCTTGTTCTTATCCGGGAACAGGTTCTGCACAATATCGTAAGCGGAAATGTCCGTGCGAACCGCAATCCGGATCAGCAGGACGACACGATTGACATCGTTGTTGAAGCGGAGCTCCCTCGCCTTAAGATAGATATCGCCCGGCAGAATATTGTCCAGAATCACGTTCTTGACAAAGTTGCCGCGGTCGTATTTCTCATCGTAATACTGCTTGATGCTGGCGAGGGAAACCGCCAGCAGAGAGGCGAATTTCGCCGCCTGATCGTCGGTTCCTTCCACAAAAAGGATATACTCGCTGCGGGGGCGGGAGCCGAACGGCTTATAGGTATATCCGTCCCGGACAAACGCTTCGGTCGCGGAGAAGGAATCCGTGACGACCGCCTCACAGGATTCACCGATCCGGCCAAGGTCGCTGCAGGCGATAATCGCGCAGGTCTCATCAACCACGCCGATCGTGCGGTCAATCGCATCCTTCATCTGGTGGACAACGCCCTGGAAAAGTCTGTTGGACATGATAATTTCCCCTCTTCTTTATAATTCTTTACAACGGGATTGGTAAAACGGCAATGCTGTAATGCGGCAACACGTCCCTTTGCCCACCGGCCGCTCCAGAGAGAGGCGGAGGGCGCTGCCCATATCTTGTTCATAACGGGGGACGGCAACACTACAGATGTAACCCTGAGTCAGACATTGCTGGATATACTAATAATCTTATTGTACACAATTGCCGTTTTTTTTTCAAGGACAAACCCGGGAAAAAAGTACAAAAAGGAGAACTTTTTTCTTTCATTTTACAAATTGGACACAATATGCGCACCAAATCTTCTAAAAACGGGAATTTTCCAAAGACAACAGGCGGTTTTCTCCCCTGTTTTTTCTTTTCAACAGCCATGCGGCCCGCCTCCGGACACGCCTTCCTGTCAGAAAAACCGCGCCGGGCAGCAATGCCCGGCGCGGTTTATTCCCATAAATCAGTTGCAGATCGCGCGCTCGGTCTCCTTGTCGAAGATGTGAATCTTCGTGTTGTCGAGCACCACATCGATCTTGTCGCCCGGATGCGCGGTCGAAGTCGGCTCAACGCGGGCGGTGAAGGCGAAGCCTTCGGTATTGAAGTACAGATAGGTCTCAGCGCCCATCATTTCGGTCACTTCGATGTCCGCCTTGATCATGCAGTGCGGCAGACTCTCGAGATAACGGGGTTCGTCGTGTACGTCCTCCGGACGAATGCCCATGATGACTTCCTTGTCCACATACTCATCCAGAGCGCCCTTGGCGTTCTTGGAGGCGGGCAGCGGAATCTGATACTTCACGCCGCGGGAGGTCTTGGTATCCTCGGAGCCGAACTCTACGAAGAACTCGTCGCCCTTCTTGAGCAGCTTAGACTCGATGAAGTTCATCTGCGGGCTGCCGATGAAGCCGGCGACAAACATATTGCACGGGAAGTCGTACAGATGCTGCGGAGACTCCACCTGCTGAATCAGGCCGTCCTTCATAACCACGATGCGGTCGCCCATGGTCATAGCTTCGGTCTGGTCGTGGGTAACGTAGATGAAGGTCGTACCCAGCTTCTTATGCAGCTTGGAGAGCTCGGTTCTCATCTGTGCACGGAGCTTTGCGTCCAGGTTGGACAGCGGTTCGTCAAGCAGGAAGACCTTCGGCTCACGGACAATGGCGCGGCCGAGGGCGACACGCTGGCGCTGACCGCCGGACAGAGCCTTCGGCTTCCGGTCGAGCAGGTGGGCGATATCCAGAATGCGGGCCGCTTCTTCCACACGGCGCTTAATCTGATCCTTCGGGGTTTTGCGGAGCTTCAGGCCAAACGCCATGTTCTCAAACACCGTCATATGCGGATACAGCGCGTAGTTCTGGAACACCATCGCGATATCGCGATCTTTTGGCGCTACGTCGTTGACCAGCTTATCGCCGATGTACAGCTCGCCTTCCGAAATTTCTTCCAGACCGGCGATCATGCGCAGGGTGGTGGACTTACCGCAGCCGGAAGGGCCGACGAGGATGATAAACTCCTTGTCCTTGATTTCCAGATTAAAATCGGAAACCGCGGTAACACCGCCGGGGTACTTCTTGTAAATGCCTTTCAGTGACAAACTAGCCATACAGAAACCTCCCAAATATTTGCACGTGAATTCCTTCTGCCAACAAGCCGAAGACGGCTATTGCCTACTAATAATATAGCAGATTCCGGCCGTTATAACCATCCTTTTAATCCACAAAGATTTAAAACCCGTTTTATCAAACTTATCCAATGTCAAAATCCACAAAATAATTGACCTATTGGAACACGGCCGACCGTTCCTCCGGCCCGATTTCCCGGCATTCCCCCTCTTTCAGAGCAGGGTCCAGAAGCAGCTTCCCGATGGACATCCGCTTTAACCACAAGACCCTGCGGTTGACTGATAAAAACATACGCTTTATCTGGTGGTAGCGCCCCTCGGTGATCTCCACCTCCACCAGCGGATGGTTTCCCGGTTCCACAATCCGTAATTTTGCCGGACGACAACGGGTTCCGTCCTTCAGGCTTGTCCCCGCGGCGAACACGGCGGCTTCCTCTTCTCCCACCGGCCCATCAACGACCGCCCGATAGCGCTTGACGATCTCCTTTTTCGGTGCAAGCATCCGATGGGCAAAATCCCCGTCGTCGGTAATAATCACCAGCCCGACGGTGTCCTTGTCCAGCCGTCCGGCCGGAAAAAGCCCCTGCCGCCGGAGATCCGGAGGCAGGAGGTCGATCACCGTGGCGGCCTGCGGATCGCGGGAAACGCAGAGCAGCCCCGCCGGCTTGTTCAGCATCACATACAGATGACGGCGGTAAAGCAGCGTTCGGCCGGAATGCACGATTTCACACGTTTCCGGGTCCACCTTGACGGACGGATCCCGCTGAACCGTACCGTCCACCGTCACTTTGCCGCTCCGGATCAGGCGCTGCGCCTCCCGGCGGGTAGCCGCGCCCTGAGAGGACAGAATTTTATCCAGGCGTTCCGCCATACCGTCCGCTCCCTTCCTTTGTGATCCGCCCGTCCGGCGGAACCGTCCCCTCTGCGGGAAAACCGCGCCTTCACCGATAGCCGCTCCGCCGGGGCCGCTGCAAACAAGCCGTTTCCATGGATATGTCAACCGGTTAACTGCTTTCAGAATATCACATTCGCAGCGTCCCGTCAACCGGCAGACGCCTCCGAGGTAAATTTTGTCAATCCATGCATAAACCCGTTCAGTGCCGTGGAGGAAATGTCTCCGCCGATGATTTTGTCTTTGTATACATATATATTGGCGCGAACGTCCCCCTCGCCGGGAATGTTGAGGATTTTGTAGGTCCAGCATTTTACGCGCTTACCATGGTAAGGCTGAAGATCCATGCCCGCATCGGCCTGCAGGGCGTTGTACTGCTCAAACACATCGTCGAATTCATCCGGGATCAGCACTTCTTTTACCGCCGGCGTCTCGGAATCCACCGCGTACCCCAATTCCGTCAGAAAGGCGATCCGCTGCTCATCGTCCCGGCCAACCACCGGCGAAAGGGTCTCCGCCGCCCGTCCGCCGGAAGGCCAGACGATGGCGGCGATCAGTACGCCGATCAGGATCAGAACGCACACCAGCATCGAAAGGATCTGTTTTTTCGACGTCTTGAATGAAAAGACAAACACACGCTCACTCCCCCGTTACACTTGTCGTTAGTTCAGTATATGAACGGCAGGGGACAGATATGAGCCGGCGGAGGCGTGTCGGAGAATTTCTCCCCCCGTCCGGGCAGCGGATCGGAAAACAGACAAAGCAATTGCAGAAGGACTGCCGCGGCAGGATGCGCATCCTGCCGCGGCAGTCCCCGTTTCCGACGTCTTATCGCTCTTCCAGCGCCCGTTCCAGCCAGATGGAGCCAATGTCCATCGCGTTGTACAGGCCGGTTTTCTCGCTCTTTTTCAGGATGCGTTCCTTCATCCGCAGATCGGGATCCGTGGACATCAGCTGCACCTGCACCTTATCCGCCACCGTCATGTCCTTCACGGTTTTCGTGGACAGGATCTGCAGCATCACCACGCATTTATCCGCCATATCTCCGTAATACAGAACATTGCCCGACCGCACCAGCGGACGGCCTTTATACATTAAGAAGCCGCCGTTCTTCTTTCCGGACTTTTTTTCAGGGCTTTCCGCTTTACCGGCATTCTCCATTTTATCCGCCATTTCAGCCATTCCCGTTCCTCCTTTTCGGTATTCCGGCAATCCGCCGAACATCCTTCGGATTTCAGCAAAGGTTGCCGCTCAAAACATGGGCTGCCTTGCCGGCGCCATATACGCCGAGGTACCGGCGCGCCCGGCATTCGCCATATCGATTAGTTTATCACAGAATCCCCGGTCTGTAAAGCCGGCTTTTCCGGAGAGTCCCCCGCTCCGGGATCCGCTCCCGTGATATATTGCTTTGGCGAAACGCCGACAGCCTCTTTAAATACCTTGGAAAAATAAAGGGGATCGGCATATCCGGAAAGCAGGGCCGCATTTTTTATCGACGTAATGCCCTGATCCATCAAAAATACCGCATGCCTGATTCGCAGCGTTTTCAAACACTCCGAAAAACTGACGCCGTGCTTTTCCTTGAACATATGGGAAAGATATTTGGAATTGTAGCCGAACACATCCGACACAGAGGACAGCGAAATTTTCGGCTCCATAAAATGCTCTTCAAGATATCCGAGCACCTGGTTAATCGTATAATTGCCGCTCTCTTTGCTGTCGCGGAACTTCGAGAAGGCATACAACAGCATACTTTCACTGAGAAGATCCATGTTTTCCTTGTTCGCACGCGTCAAGCCGTCCTTCCACAGGGGAATCAGCCCCTCGTAACCACAAAAGACGCAGGACGAGGAGGAAATTCCAAACCTCTGAAAAAGCTCATCCGCTCGCTTCCCCGAAAAGCTGATATACATATACTGCATATTCCCCGTGTTTTCAATACAAAAAGGGATCCCCGAAAAGCTGAAAAAAAGCATCCCGGAGCTGAGAGGCGCCCGGAACAGGTTGGTGCGGTAATATCCCGTCCCGCTAATCACCAGATACGCCGCATGGGTCTGGGATATCCGGAGCGGCCCTTTCTCGGAGGCCTCGCTTTCGTATATAAAATTCGTGGTAACGATATTTTCCCCCGTATTCGCCGCGCTTGTCGGAACAAACTTGCAGATATTTCTGCTTTTCATGCCGCCGCTCTCCGTCCATAAAAAAGTATCGTCTGTTATTTTGGAATCATTATAACAGCCCGCCGTTCGGATTACAACCATATTCCATCATTTAATAGAAAAAAACCATTTAAAAGCCCGTTTTCATCCCATATAATATCCCATATAATAAGCGAAACGGAAATAGTGGGATGAGTTTGTATTACGGTGTCATTACGATTGCTACGCTGATGTTCAGCCTGCAATTCCTTTTCAATCAGCAGTTTGAGAAGCAATGCGGCAGCGGGCCGCGCTCCACGCTGGTGTTTTTCTCCGGCTACAGCGCGGCGGGGCTGCTTGTGCTGCTGATAATCAACGGTTTTCGTTTTGAATTCAGCTCTTTTTCCTTAATCATGGCAATCCTTACTGCTCTGAACGGTCTGGCCTATACCGTTTGCAGCCTGAAAGCTTTCGGAAAAATCAATCTTTCGCTCTACTCCGTTTTTTCCATGCTGGGAGGAATGATGCTTCCCTTTTTCTTCGGTATTTTTTTCTTCGATGAAAAATTTACTGGCGGGAAGCTCCTATGTATCGCTTTGGTGGCGGCTTCTCTGCTCCTGACCATCCGACGCGGCGCAAAAAACTCAGGGCTTTGGTATTATGGAGGAATATTCCTTCTGAACGGTCTCGCCGGGGTACTTTCCAAAATATTCGAAGCCGCGCCGTTTGAAAAAACCAGCGCGGCGGGGTATTCCGTGCTGAGCGCCATGGCCGCGGTGTTCCTTTCTTTTATTCTTTTGCCCTTCGTTAAAGGGGAAAAGGTGCGGCTGAACTTTCGCGCAGCAGGAACCATGCTGGGTTACGGCGTACTTAACAAAGTGGGCAATTTTCTTTTGCTGATTGCTCTGGCTCATCTTCCCGCTTCGGTACAATATCCGATGGTTACGGGCGGAACGATGATTTTCTCCACGATACTCTGCTGCATAACCCCGGAAAAGCCGTCCGGCAGGGATATCGCCGCCGTTACACTGTCATTTATCGGAATCCTGGCGCTTGTACTGATTCCGTAAATAAGTCATAAAAACGCAAAGCAGGAGGAGAGTATTATGAAAGCAGCGAAACCCATTAAGATCGGTATTTTCGGACTGGGAAGAGGCTACGATTACACCGACAGCATTCTGATGAACAATGGAGAAATCACAGCCATATGCGACACGGATGAGAAAAAGCGCAGCCGAATGGCGGAAAAGCTTGGAAACCATGTTGCCGTTTACGCGGATTTCGACTCTTTTATTGAGCACGATATGGACGCGGTGTTTCTCGCCAATTGTTTTCATGAGCATGCGGGTTACGCCATTCGCTGTCTGGAAAAGGGCATTCATGTCCTGAGCGAATGTCTCAGCAACGGGACTATGGCCGACGGCGTTGCGCTGGTGCGTGCCGCTGAAAAAAGCAGCGCGATATACATGCTGGCCGAAAATTATCCGTTTATGCTGTTCAATCAGGAAATGAAGCGGGTTTATAACGGCGGGACGCTTGGAAAAGCGGTATTTGCCGAAGGGGAGTATAATCACAATTACGCGCCGGACAATTATGATTTTCTGAGAAATTGCCGCCCCTTTGAAAAGCATTGGCGCAATTATCTGCCCCGCACCTATTATATAACCCATTCTCTGGCGCCCCTGATGTATATCACCGGCACCCGCCCGAAAAAGGTTTCGGCGCTTCCCTGCTTCTCCCCACTCGGGGAAGAATATCCCTCCTGTTCGGTGGTAGGCGATCTGGCGGCGATTATCACCACCCTGAACGAGGACGACTCGGTGTTCCGCGTAACCGGCTGCTCCGCATTCGGCGCTTCCGAAAATTCTTACCGTATCTGCGCGACCAAGGGACAGATTGAAAACGTGCGCGGAACCGACGGCAAGATCATGCTGCGCTATAACGACTGGCAAATTCCCGAGGGAATGCAGGATACCAACTTCTACAAGCCCGAATGGAACGACGATTCCGCCGATCTTATCGATAAGACCGGCCACGGCGGCGGGGATTACTTTGTCATGAATAAATTTTTCGAAGCGATCAATAACGGGACCAAGCCGGTTTTTGACGTATATTTTGCCACCACCACCGCTTCGGTGGCAATCCTTGCTCACCGTAGTATACTGGCGGGAGGCGTACCCATGGAAATCCCGGATTTTCATAAGGAGGAGGACCGCGTAAAATACGAGAACGATATTCTTTCTCCCTTCCCGTCGGCAGACGGCGGCGCGCCCACCCTCCCTGCCTGCTCGCACCCGGATTTCCGTCCGTCGGAGGATCAGGTAAAGCGATATCTCCAAATTGTCTCTCCGTCCGAAGCGGATCCTGCATAAACGGAAGCGAGGAGGCCGAATCCATCCCGGAAAAGCCGCCCGGAAAAAGATAGAAAAAAGCGCTCCTGAAAAATCAGGAGCGCTTTTTTGACAGATTTACCCGTCCTCTGCCGAATCAACCCCGTCAGCTGTTCAGATAAGACTGCACCAGCGCGCGCAGCAGTTCGTCCCGGTCGAGCCGGCGAATCAGGCTGCGGGCATTGTTATGGGTAGTGATATAGGTCGGATCCTCGGAAAGGAGATAGCCGACGATCTGGTTGATCGGGTTATAGCCTTTCTCCCGCAGAGCATCGTACACCGTGACAAGCACCTGCTTCATTTCCTGTTCCTTATCGTCGCCGATGGAAAAGGTCATTGTTCTGTCCAGCATATAAGCCGCCTCCATTCCGTCGCGTAGTCCTCTGATTCATGCTATGCCTATACAGGGGAAATATGCCATAAAGCATCGCGCCCGTGAAAAAGGGCGGCGGACCTTTCCGCAAAAAGACGGAAAAGGAGAATACCGCTGGCATTTCTTCTGAACAACATTATAACGTATCGGCCCTTGTTTTTCAAGGGGATTATACGCGCAGCTCGCATCCTTTTTCTTTCAAATTTCGAAAGATTTTCTGAAGAGCGCCGTCAATTTCCTGATCCGTCAGAGTCCCCTGAGCGGAACGGAAGGTCAGCGAATAGGCCACGCTCTTCTTGCCCGTAAGGATCTGCGCTCCGCGGTACACGTCGAAAAGCGTCACACTCTCCAGATTTTTTCCTCCGGAGGAGCGGATCGTTTTCTCGATCTCCGCGACAGGAAGTTCCTCGTCGCACAGCAGGGCGAGGTCCCGTTCCACCGCCGGGAAGCGGGGCAGCGGCTTATAATAGGTGATCTTCTGCTCCGAAGCGTAGAGGGCTTCCAGATGAATCTCCGCCACAAACGCCCGGCCGCCGAGCCCATAACGCTCCGCCGTGTCGGGATGCAGCTCGCCGAATACCGCAGCGGTCTCCCCGTCCAGAACGGCGGCCGCCTGACGGCCGGGATGGAGATACGGCTCCGCCGCCCGCTCATACTCCGGCGTCCGGCCAAAGACGGCAAACACCTCTTCCACCAGCCCCTTCAGGGTGTAAAAATCCTCCCCTTCGCCATACAGGCCAAGAGACAGCACCGGCAGTTCGGCCGGCTGCTCCGTGGCCGGCATGGATTTCGCCACGAACCGCTTGCTTACCTCAAAAAAGCGGACGGAGGGGATTTTCCGCGCATAGTTGGTGGAAAGCACCGTAAGCATACTGCTGGTAAGCTGGGTGCGCATCACCGAATATTCCTCCCCGAGCGGGTTGAGCAGGGTAATCTGACGGCGGCGCTCATCCTCTGCGGCGAAACCGAGCTGATCGGCCGCCTTCGGGCTGATGAAGGAATAGGTGGTGATCTCATACAGACCGAGGGCGATCAGCCGCGCCTTCAGCCGGTCGGCGGCCTTCCGCTCGGGCAGCTTCCGGCCCCGGACGATCTCGCCCCGCATCGGGGTTCCGACGATATGGTCGTAGCCGTAAATCCGCATCACTTCCTCCGCCAGATCGGCCCGGCCCTCGATATCGTCCCGGAAGGAGGGGATGGCGCAGGTCAGCGTTTCTCCGTCAAGGACGGTGCGGATATGCAGACGGTTCAGGATTTCGGCCATGGTTTCGGCCGGGATAGCAAGCCCCAGCAGGGCGTTGATCCCATCGGCGGTCACGGTCAGCACCCGCTCCTCCGGCAGGCCGTCGTTCACGTCGATCGCGCCTTCCACGATATCCCCCGCGTCCAGCTCGTCGATGAGCTGGAGGGCGCGGTTCATCGCGTACTCCACATTCATAATGTCCACGCCCTTCTCAAAACGGGCGCTGGCTTCGGTGCGCATACCGAGAGCGCGGGCGGTCTTCCGCACGCTGTCCCGGCGGAACTTCGCCGTTTCAAAGAAAAGGGCGGGGGTGTCGGCCTTAATCTCGCTGTCCAGCCCGCCCATCACGCCGGCGATGCAGGAGGGCTCCTCCGCGTCCGCGATCACCAGCATCTCCGGGGTGAGGGCATGCGGCTTGCCGTCCAGAGTGGTCATCGTCTCCCCGTCCTTCGCCCGGCGGACGATGATCTGCCCGCCCCGCACGTCCCGCAGGTCGAAGGCGTGCATGGGCTGTCCGGTTTCCAGCATAACGAAGTTGGTAATATCCACGATATTGTTGATGGGGCGCATTCCGGCGGACTTCAGGCATTGCTGCATCCACTCGGGGGAGGGCCCCACCCGCAGGTTGGTCACCACCCGGCCGTAATACCGGGGGCAGAGATCGAAATCCTCCACCGTGACCCGGATATGGTCATGGATATCCCCCATTTTCGGGGTATAGACCGGCTCGGGCAGGCGGATGGGAGCTTTCAGCGCCACGGCGACTTCCCGCGCAATGCCCAGGACGCTCTGGCAGTCGGGACGGTTGGCGGTGACCGAGAAATCGATGATTACGTCGTTCATCCCGAGAATTTCCCGCATATCGGTGCCAACCGGACAGCTTTCATGCCGCGTAAGAATCAGGATACCGTGCACTTCCGCCCCGGGATAATCCGCTTCCCTCAGGCAAAGCTCCTCGCCCGAGCAGAGCATCCCGTTGGAGGGAACGCCCCGCAGCTTCCCCTTCTTGATATGCGCGCCGTTCGGCAGGTGAGAATCGTGCAGGGCGACCGGCACCATCGCGCCCTCAAACACGTTGTCCGCGCCGGTCACGATCTGAACCGGCTCCTCCCCGCCCACATCCAGCTGGCAGATCTGCAGCCGGTCGGCGTCGGGATGCTTTTCCAGCCGGATGATCCGGCCGGTCACCACGTTATCCATGGTCTGGGACAGGTCGTCGATCCCGTCCACTTCAAAGCCGCTCATGACCATTTTATCGCAAAGCTCCTGCAGCGGGACGGTGATATCCACATACCGCCGCAGCCAGTTGAGAGATACTTTCATGCGTATGCCTTCCTTTCTTAACCGTTTTCCGGCCGTTATTTCGCGAACTGCTCGAGGAAACGGCGATCGTTCTCGAACAGCAGGCGGATATCGCTGATGCGGTGCCGGGTGGTGGTCAGCCGGTCCAGCCCGATACCGAACGCGAAGCCGGAATACACCTCCGGGTCGATGCCGCAGCCGGAAAGGACGTTGGGATGCACCATCCCCGCGCCCAGAATCTCAATCCAGCCGGTGCCCTTGCAGACGCGGCAGCCCGTGCCGCCGCACTCGGAACAGCTTACGTCCACTTCGACGCTCGGCTCGGTAAAGGGGAAGAAGGAGGGGCGGAACCGCACTTTGGTTTCCGGCCCATAAATTTCATGGGCGAACTGCTCCAGCACGCCCTTCAGGTCGCACATGGTGACCCCCTTGTCCACCACCAGGCCCTCCACCTGATGGAACACCGGGGAATGGGTCGCGTCCACCTCATCGGCGCGGTACACCCGACCGGGGCAGATGATACGGATGGGCGGGGTGCGCCCTTCCATCGTGCGGATCTGGGCCGCCGACGTCTGGGTGCGGAGAAGCAGGTTCTCCCCGATATAGAAGGTGTCCTGCATATCCCGGGCGGGATGATCCTTCGGGACGTTCAGCGCCTCAAAGCAGTAATGCTCGGTTTCCACCTCCGGGCCGTCCGCCACATCGAAGCCCATCGACTGAAAAATGTCGATCAGCTGATCCAGCACGCTGTTCAGCGGATGAAGGCTGCCTACCGCCGTCTTTTTCCCCGGCATGGTCACATCGATGCGTTCCTCCGCGAGACGGCGCTCTTTCAGCGCGGCCTCCAGCTCCGCCTCCCGGGCCGTGAAGCGGGTCTCCAGTTCCTGCCGGAGCTGGTTGACCATCTGGCCCGCCTTGGGACGTTCCTCCGCCGGCAGGGCGCCCATGCCCCGCAGCAGCTCGGTCAGGGATCCTTTTTTTCCCATCACCCTCACGCGGAGCTCTTCCAGTTCCTTTTTATCCGGCAGCGATTCCAGCTTTTCGAGCGCCTGCCGGCGCAGCTCTTCGAGTTTTTCTTTCATAGGACCGTTCCTTTCTTTCGGAATAACCGTTTCTCCGTTTTAGGAAGCGGAGAGGCCGAAGGCAATAAAAAAGCCCCCGTCCCCTCCTGCGAAAAGGACGCGTCCTTTCCGCCGTAAAGGGACGAAGACCAAAGCGTACGCTCATCCGTCTCCGCGGTACCACCCTGTTTTTTGCCTTGAAGCAAACACTCCAGCGACCGATAACGGCGTCCTCCGTCGAAGCCTACCGCCGTCCGCGTTTCCGCGCGCTTCAGCCCCGCCGCTCCGGAGCGAACTTCCCCTGCTGTTTCCCGCGGGCCGCTTTCAGCCGGCGGCGGCCCTCTCTTTTGCGGTACTCCGGCCCGGCCCGTCGCCCGGCAGGGTACTCTTCTCCATCCATGCGTTTGCTTTACCATACCACATCCGAACGGAAAAAGCAAGGGGGAAGAACGCGTGGGGAGTGTCCTAATCGCACATTTTATAAAACAAGTATTTTAGACATGCGCATATAGAAGATGCCTGTTTTCAAGGAGGGAGAGCGTCACCGCTTAGAATCCACTTTTTATTAACTGCGTTTTTTGGACACTCCCGAACGCGTAAGTTCCTACACGAGAACGCGTAAGTCCCTTCGAACAAAAGGATACGGGAAGAGAGACGCCCCTCTCTTCCCGTATCCTTTTCCGTCTTGTCCCCGGCTGTCCTATCCGTCTTTTTCTTCCAGCCTTTCCGGCTTTTCTTCCCGTCCTTCCCGCGTTTCCCGGTTCGCCAACCGCTGGATCGCCCGCGCGTGCAGCGTCAGCAGATACCGCCGGGAATAGCCGGTTTCCTCCGCCATCCGGGTCCAGCTTTGATACCGCAGATAATGCCGGCACAGCACATCCCGTTGGAGGGGCGGCAGCGGGCAGACGCGAAGCCGTTCATACAATTCCCGGCGGGCCGTCTGCTCCCGCACCCGAAAAGCCGCCGCCTCCAGTGCGATCTCTTCCATTCCATAGTCGTTTTCCCCTGCGGCGAGCAGGCGTTCCCGTTCTTCGGCCTGCTCATGAAAGACGCGGGCGCGGCCCGCCCAAAGGCGCAGAGTCCGGATGTCCTCCTCCGGGTCTTCTTTTTCTTTCCCCGCTTCCGATTTTTTCTGCTCTTTCCCTTCTTTTCGGTTCAAATCAGTCCCCCCCTTCCTCTGTTTCCACCACGTTTCGGCGGCCGCAAAGCCGCTCTGCTCCCGATTTTTTATAATCGTTCAGCCGGGCAATGATAGAATAAATTTGCCAAATTTTCCGAATTGTGTTACGATTTGGTCCGAACAAACCACAGGAGAGGATCGCCATGAATGCTGCGGCCGACGGAAACAATGCCAAAAAGCCGAAAAAGGAAATCGTCGTCACCCTTGCCGTCCTTCTTTCGCTGAGTCTTCTGGCCGTATTGCTTTTCTGCGCCGGACGCCGCGGCATCTCCGCTCCAACACAGCCGGACACGTCCACAGCAGCCGTCGGCGGACAGAAGGCTTCTTCCTCCTCTTTCCCGGATACCGCCTCTTCCCCGTCCTCCGCTCAGACGGAGTCGTCCCGTCTTTCTTCCGTCGTCTCCGCCGTCTCCGCCGCCTCTACCGCCGTCCGTACCGGAACGACGACTTCCTCCCGGACCACCGTCTCACGCAAAACGGCCGCCGAGCGGACCACCGTCCCGCAGACCACCAAGCCGCCGCTCACCGCCGAAGCCAGGGAAGCCGTCTCCCGGGAGGTTCGCGCGGAATACGCTGACCGGATCGCAGACCGCGAGGCCGCCCATAAAAGCGCTCAGGCGGAGTATACCCGGCGGCTGGAGGAAATTGCTCTGGAACGGTACGACCGGGAACAACGGATAAACGAAGCTTATGCCAACAACGGGCAGTTCGGTTCGGACGCCCATCAGGCCGCGCTGGATGCCGCCCGTTCCTATCGGCAAAACGATTACGACCGCATCCTGACGGAAAGGGATCAGGAACAGGCGGAGTATGAGGAGTGGATGGAGCGGACCGAACAAGCCATTCAGGAGAAGATCGCCGTCCTTCTCGCCAGAGACTATGCGGCACCCTGACCCCTGTAAACGGCCGGATACCGCTCCATCCACTCCCTGAGACGCACTTTACGCCGTTTCGCGCCTTACCGCAAGCCCTGAAAAAAGGGAATCCTGTTCGCATAAATCGCTATCGCTTCGCCTTAACTATTTCAACGTGCAGATATAAAGAAATCCGGATTGGATAAACGTCCCGCCGGTCAGAAAAATATTTTTTCGGTTAAGACGGTTTCGAAAAAGAGAGCGCTGTAAAACGATACATTTTACAACGCTCTCTTTTTTGTTTTGTCCGTCTTGCCCGTCATATTTTCCCCGTCGCTCGGAGTGACGATTTTCAAAACCCTTCTTCTATTATAAGGAGAAAAAGAATGTCTTTTTGTAAACCATAAAAACGAACTTTTTAAAATTTTTTATTCCGGAAACCTGCCGCCGTTTTTCAGCACAGCCTGTACCACCTCGTAAATTCGCTCGTCCGCGTCCAGAATCGCGGCCCGGCGGGCGTTTTCTCCCATCCGCCGCAATTCCTCCGGCGCGGAAGCGATCCGTTCCATTGTCTCCCACAATGCGTCGGCGGTCAGATTCTTTTCCTCAATGCAGACCGCCGCCCCCTTGTTCACCAGCGCCATCGCGTTGTGGTATTGGTGATTTTCCGCCACATTGGGAGACGGAATCAGAATGGAAGGCTTGCCGGCCGCCGGCAGCTCGCTCAGGGTCATCGCCCCGCAGCGGGAAATCACCAGATCGGCTGCCGCCATACACCGGGGCATATCGTCAATATACTCCCGCACTGTAATCCCGGTCGTTTTCTCCGGCACCCCCAACTCCCGCAGACGGGCGCAGGTGGAATCCCAGCCCGATTTTCCGGTGGCGTGGATGTGCTGAAACCGGCCGTCCTTCACGCTGCGGGCGAGCACCTCGGCCATCGCGGCGTTTACCCGTTCCGCCCCCAGACTGCCTCCAACCGACAGGATTAGCGGACGGCTGTCCAACTCCAGCTCCCGGCGGGCCTTTTCCCGGTCGAGGTGACGAAATTCCGGGCGGAGGGGGTTTCCCGTAACCACCACGCGGGCTTCCGGCGGCAGATATTTTTTCGCGTCCTCGGCGCAGATCAGCACCGCCGCCGCGCATTTGGACAGCATCTTCACCGTCACCCCGGGGAAGGCGTTGGATTCATGCACCAGCACGGGAATTCCCATTTTCGCCGCCTTGCGCAGCACCGGGCCGCTGACATAGCCGCCTGTTCCGATGGCGATATCCGGCCGGAACTCACGAAGGATGCGGGCGGAGGCCATCTCCGCCATCACCGCATGAACGGCGGCGGAAATATTCCTCCCGACATTTTTCAGCGACAGCCGCCGCTGGAAGCCGCGCACGTCTACCGTCTCAATCCGATAGCCCGCCGCGGGAACCAGCCGGGTTTCCATCCGGCCCTTTGCACCGACAAAAAGGATCTCAGCGTCCGGCTGTTCTGCTCGGATCTTGGCGGCAATGGCCAGCGCCGGGTTGATATGCCCCGCGGTGCCGCCGCCTGTCATTAATACGCGCATGGGAATTCCTCCTGTTTATGTATAGAAAACAGCGGTATTGCCCGACGCAATACCGCCCGTTTTGTGCCCGCAGCAGGCCGCGCCGCTGAAAAACGCCCCATATCCATTTTTGGGGCGGCCGTGGTATACACGAAAACTTCGGGAAAATGCCGAACGGCATTTTC
>CAJJLZ010000027.1 GCA_905192745.1 uncultured Oscillospiraceae bacterium | reverse complement strand
TTTGGGCGGCCGTGGTATACACGAAAACTTCAGGAAAATGCCGAACGGCATTTTCGGTTGCGCCGCCGGAAAACACTGGTATAAATCTCTTTTGGGCGGCCGTGGTATACACGAAAACTTCAGGAAAATGCCGAACGGCATTTTCGGTTGCGCCGCCGGAAAACGTTGGTATAAATTCCTTTTGGGCGGCGCTACGGTTCCTTCCCCTTTCCCAGCGAGGCGTTTCGTGAAACCGAAAGCACCACGCCCATCTGTGCCAGCAGCATCACCAGAGAAGTGCCGCCGTAGCTGAAGAACGGCAGACTGATGCCGGTGTTCGGGATGGTATTGGTAACCACCGCCATATTCATCACCGCCTGCAGCCCGACCTGAACCGTCAGGCCGACCGCGAGCATGGAACCGAATTTATCCGGCGACTTCATCCCGATGGTAATGCCCCGCCAGAGGAGAAGGGCAAACAGCACGATCACCAGCACCGCCCCAACAAAGCCCATCTCCTCGCAGATGACCGAAAAGATAAAGTCGTTGTGGGGTTCGGGCAGGAACAGATGCTTCTGGCGGGAATTTCCCAGACCCTGTCCCATCACGCCGCCGGAACCGATGGCATAAAGGGACTGAATGGTCTGCCACGCCTCGTCCCGGTTGGTGGCGTACGCCTCGAAGGGGTGCAGCCAGACGTTGATCCGATCCTGCTCATATCCTTTGACGAAAACCATGTAAATGACCGCGCCCACGCCCAGTCCCAGCGTCCCCAGCAGATACAGCAGCCGGGTGCCGCCGACATACATCATGATGATCCCGATACCCAGCAGCAGAATGGTGCCGGACAGGTGAGGCTCCAAAAACACCAGTCCGCAGGTAACCCCCAGGATCACCATAAAGGGCAGATACCCGGCGAGGAAGGTTTTCATCTTTTTATGATTGATGGATATCAGGTGCGCAAACAGCAGGATCAGTGTGAATTTGGCGATTTCGGAGGGCTGAAACTGTAACCCCGGAAGCCGTATCCAGCGGTGAATGCCGGTGGAACTGGGCATCATCAGCACAACGCCCAAAAGAATAAAGGACACCAGCATCAGCGGGATGGCGAAATGGTGCAGGATATGATAATCGACCGTGGAAATAATCAGCATCGCCGCCACGCCGATCGCCGCGAAAATCAACTGCCGTTTAATAAAATAAAAGCTGTCTCCGTCGTTCCAGTAATAGGAATACGCATAGCTTGCGGAAAACTGACTGATTAGCCCGACCACCAGAATAATCATCAGAATAATCAGGAAGGGCATATCAAAGCCCTGCGACACGGAGAACAGGCGAAATCGCTTTTTCGGTTTGGAGGGCGCGGCGGAAAGCGCCGCAGACTTCGATGCTGCCATGGGTTCGACCTCGCCTTTCCAGCCGTCTCGACGGCTTGCTGTGGTTGCCGTTTTCCGGAACCATCCTTACACAGTATGCGGAGAGCTCCCGCATTTATGCACAGCCAGTGCGCTCCGATCCGATTTACGCGGCCACCATCAGATACCAGGAGAGCAGTCCGCCGAACAACGTAATCAGAGAGAATACCAGCACGATTTTGTTCTCGCTCCATCCGCACAGCTCGAAATGATGGTGCAGCGGACTCATTTTAAACAGCCGTTTGCCGTGGGTGAGCTTAAAATAGGTCACCTGCAGCATGACCGACAGGGTTTCCGCGATATACACGATTCCCACCGGCACCAACAGAAACGGCTGGTTGATGCCGAAGGCCAGCGCCGTCAGCAATCCCCCGAGGAAAAGGGAACCGGTATCCCCCATGAACACCCGGGCGGGATGGAGATTCCACACCAGGAAACCGGCCACACCACCGGCCGCCGCAGCCGCCAGCAGTCCCGCCCCGAAATATCCGATAATCCCCGCCGCGATCAGGAAAAACAGGATGGCGACGAAGGTAACCGTGCCGCACAGACCGTCGATGCCATCGGTCAGATTGACCGCGTTCGCCATCGCCACCACCACGAACATGCAGAACGGGATGAACCAGATACCGAAGTCCACCAGACCAACGAACGGAACGTCCACCTCGGTGCCCCGCGCCATGTAGATCGACAGAGCATATCCGAGCGCAATCAGCAGCTGGGCAAACAGCTTTTGTCCCGCCGTCAGCCCGAGGTTCCGTTTTTTGACCACCTTGATGTAATCATCCGCAAAGCCGATTGCTCCGCAGCAAAGCGCCAGCAGCAGCCCGCCGAACAGCCTGGTCAGGGTCAGCGGCGTGGCGTCCAGAACCTTCACCGGCAGGAACAGCTCGCAGACCGCCACCGCCAGCAGGAATGCCAGCAGCGTCGCCCCGATGAACAATACCCCGCCCATCGTGGGCGTACCCTGCTTTTTTTTATGCCAGGACGGGCCTTCCTCCCGAATCATCTGGCCGAAATGCAGCTTATGGAGCGCCGGTATCACCCAGCGGCCCGCCAGCGCGGAGAGCAGAAAGCCCGCCAGCGCCGCCGCGCCCACCGTAATAATCTTGGTAAAGTCCATGGTGACTCCATTCGACAGCTGCATTGTTGCTTTTATAATATCCATTGATTTTCCCCTCAAATCCCCGGATTGCGTTTTTTCTCTTTCCGAAACGGATCTTTACGGAACGATTCTACTTTTCCGCGGCCGTCCCTTCCTTCAGCGCGTCCGCGACGACCTCCCGCTCATCCAGATGGATGACCCCATCCTTCAGCACCTGATAGGTCTCGTGCCCTTTTCCGGCCAGAAGAAGGGTATCCCCCGGCTGCGCGTTCCGGATCGCCCAGTGGATCGCTTCCACCCGGTTGGGAATCACCGTGTAGGGCGGGCCGCCCGCCGCAGGCAGTCCGGTCAGGATATCTTCGATAATCGCTTCCGGCTCCTCCGTGCGGGGATTATCCGACGTAATCACAAGGTAATCGGACAGCGCGGCGGCTGCGGCCGCCATCTTTGGGCGCTTCCCCTTATCCCGGTCCCCGCCGCAGCCGAACAGGGTAACCAGCCGGCCGTGGCAGCATTCCCGCATGGTTTTGCAGATTTTCTCCAGCCCGTCGGGGGTATGGGCGTAATCGATCACCACCGTAAAGTCCCGGCCGGTCGGTACGATCTCGGCCCGGCCCTTCACCCCTCTGGCGTGGCAGAGAGCGTCCACCAGCCGGTCAAACGGCAGTCCGAGGGTCAGGCCGCAGGCGGCGGCCGCCAGCGCGTTATACACCGAGAACAGGCCGGGGATCGCCAGCCGGATCCGTCCGATCTGCGCGGTTCCCACCAGTTCAAAATCCACGCCGTCGGGACGGGGCCGGATATTTTTTGCCGTATAGGTCGCCTGATCGAGATGGGCGGAAT
Source organism: uncultured Oscillospiraceae bacterium (assembly GCA_905192745.1). Taxonomy (GTDB): domain Bacteria; phylum Bacillota; class Clostridia; order Oscillospirales; family Acutalibacteraceae; genus Avimonas. The sequence goes on along the minus strand of CAJJLZ010000027.1, from coordinate 28,368 downwards.
AAGTCACGACGGGACAGGTCAGCCCCTCCGTCAGCTTTTCGGCCCAGGGGTCATCCGCGTTCACAACGGCATACCGGCAGAGAGAAAACAGCTTTTTCTTGGCCGCAAGATAGTTTTCCATCGTCCCGTGGTAATCGAGATGATCCTGCGTCAGGTTGGTGAATACCGCCGCGTCAAAGGTGCATCCCCCCACCCTCTCCTGATCCAGCGCGTGGGAGGATACCTCCATCACCGCGTAGGTGCAGCCTTCCGCCGCCATCAGGGCCAGCATGCTCTGCAGGTCGTAAGGATCGGGAGTGGTATGGGCCGAGGGGAGTACCCGCTCCCCAATCATATTCTGGATCGTGCCGATCAGTCCGACCTTCTGGCCGCAGGCTTCCAGCACCGTTTTCAGCATATAGGTGGTGGACGTTTTTCCGTTGGTGCCGGTGATGCCGATCAGATGCAGCCGATCCCCCGGCCGCCCAAACCAGTTGGCGCACATCTGCGCCCAAACCGACCGGGTAGAGGGCACCAGCACCAGCGCCGCCGTCCCGGTGCAGCCGGGACAGCCAACCGCTTCCTCTGCAATAATCACCGCCGCCCCCGCTTTTTCCGCCTGCGCGGCATAGCGGTGGCCGTCCGCCCCGGTTCCGCGGATGCAGACGAACGCCCAGCCCGGGCCTGCCCGGCGGGAATCGCAGGTGATGCCCGCAATCTCCCGATTGCCGGCCTCTTCGCCGAGCGTTACCGGCACGCCGCTGAATATCTGAGAAAGCTTCATCCTTCTATCCCTTCTTTTCCTGTAGAAATGGAACCGCTCTTTCCCTCTGACAAAAGAGGGCGGCTAGGCGATGGAATCCTCGTACACAAAGCTCACCTTGACCACCGTGCCGAGCGGGACCTGTTCGCCGGGGGAAACTGTCTGGGAGGCGGCTTTCGCCGTTCCGCTGTCCAGCTCCAGACCGATCATCTGGATATTGATATTCGCGTTCGCGGCGGCCACATTGGCCTGAGCCAGCGTCATGCCGCTGAAATCCGGCACTGCGGTGGTTTTGGACATCTCGCTTTCCTCAGTATACAGCACCACCATGCCGTTCTTCGGGATGGTCTCCCCTTTATCGGGTACCTGCCGGAGAACGGTGGAACCGCTGCCCACCACCTTATACCGCAGCTCGCTGTTGGTCAGCATGGCCTGAGCGGTGGAAACATCCTTTTCCCGCACGTCGGGAGTCGTGCGTTCCATGGCTGCCCTCTCTTCTTCGGTATAAACCGGCTCCACCCCGAGATAGGGCAGGGCCTCGGTCATAATCTTCTGCGCCACCGGCGCGGAGATGGTGCCGCCGAAGCGCACCGCTACCTGCGGTTCGTCGAGCAGCACGAGAACGGCATACTGCGGATTGTCGGAGGGGGCAAACCCGGAGAAGGAGGCGACGACGTTGTTGGTGCCGGTCGCGTTGTTCTGGTCGGTCTTATCCGAGGTCCCGGTCTTTCCGGCTACGCGGTATCCCGCGACATAGGCGTTTTTGGAACCGCTGTTTACCGACACGTCCAGCATCCTGCAGAGCCGTTCGCTGGTCTCCTTGGAGATTACCTGCCGCTTCACGGTGGTTTCGGTGTTTTTTACCACGTTGCCGTCGGCGTCCAGCACCTGCTGCACCACATAGGGCTGCACCAGCTTGCCGCCGTTGGCCACCGCCGCCATCGCGGTAATCATCTGAATCGGGGTCACCTTAAAGGTCTGGCCGAAGGCGGAAACCGAAAGCTCCATGACATTCAGCTGTTCCTCGTTGTGATACAAAAGGGAGGTCACCTTGGATTCGCTGAGCATGTCGATCCCCGTGCGGTCGGTAAAACCGAAGCCCTGATAGTATTTCCAGAACAGTGTCCGGCCCAGCTTCTGGCCGATTTCAGCGAACGCGGGGTTGCAGGAATTGGAGATGGCCTGCGCGAAATTTTCGGAACCGTGGCCGCCCCGCTTATGACAGCCGACCCGTGTGCCCGCAATGGTGATGGAGCCCTTGCAGTAGAAGGAGGACTCCTCCGACACAACCCCTTCCTCCAGCGCCATGGCCGAGGTAAACACCTTAAAGACCGAACCCGGCTCATAGTAATCCGAAATCGGCTTGTTCACCCACTGCGCTTCCCGCGCCTTTTTCAGCGCCGCAGAGCGCTCGTCCCCGGCGAGCAGCGCAATGGCCGCGGCCGCGTCGGGGTCGGTGACGGTCATCGGGTCGTTCGGGTCAAAATCCCCCTTGGTGGCCATGGCGACGATACCGCCGGTGTTCACATCCATGATAATCGCGGCGCCCCGGTTGGTGCAGCCGTTTTCCTTCACCGCAAGCTCCAGATATTTTTCCGCGTAATACTGCACCACGCTGTCGATGGTCAGCACCAGAGAGTTGCCGTCCTCGGCGTCCACCGTCTTTTCAAACTTCATCTTGGTGGACATCTCGTCCCCCCAGCCGTTTTTGGCGGTAACAATCCGTCCCGGCTTGCCGGCCAGCGTCTTTTCGTAATACGCCTCCAGCCCGTACAGGCCGTTGTTGTCGGTCCCGGTGAAGCCCAGCACCTCGGAGGCAAGGCTGTTCAGCGGATAATATCGTTTGTAGTCCTCGATGATCCGAAACGTGCCTGTCAGTTTATTTGTCTCAATCCAGTCGCGGAGCGTCTGGGCCAACGGGTATTCGATCTTGGCCTTGACAATCTCATATTGACTATTGGTTTTCAGCGTCTTTTTATACAGCGCTTCACGATCCACTTCCAGCATGGCGGATAATTCGTCCGCAATTTTCACCCGCACATCCTCGTCCTCGATGGTTTTGGGGGACATGATTACCGTCCAAACCGTGGCGGACTGAGCCAGAACCGTCATATTCGCATCGTAAACAGTGCCCCGCTTCGGCGAGATAATGGTGTCGCTCATCTGCTGTTCCACGGCTTTTTCCCGCCACTCGTCCGCCTGTACGATCTGCAGAATGGAGAGCTTCCCAACCACTGCCGAAAAACAGAAACCGATCAGAATGACCAGAACGATCACCGATCGGCGCCACATCTGACGGGTGGGAGCCTTGGTGGTTGCCGTATTCTTCACCGCGTTTTTGTCCGATTTCGCCATATCGTCGATCCTTTCTGCCGGATTGGGCGGCCCCGCTCCGCCATATCGGGGAACCGCAGCCGTCCATCCCCGGCCGATCCCGTCCGGTCGGATAAGAAAACGAGAGTCAAGATTCATTCATCCCAACTCTCAGCGCGTTTCCCGGGAGGAAGTCCCTCCGTCTCCCGAAGGCTCCTTCCTTCCCCATCTCATACTTATTGAATCATTCAAACAGGTATGCCAGCTGGCCGAAAAAATTTGAAACAGCCGAGCCGATCGACTCCAGAATGCTGTCGCTTCCTCCGTCCGCCAGCTCTACTTTATCGCCGTCGTCCACGCTGATATATTCGATCTGGTATGCCTCGACCTTCTGCATCCCCAGCGTATTGGTCGCGTATTCCTCCACGCTTTTTGTCGAAACCTTGCGGGCCAGTTCGTCGGTCAGACGGGTCTTTTCACTCTGGAGCTCCACAATCCGCTGCTCCCGCTGGTTGATTACACTGTCCAGCTCGGTCATCCGCACCCGGCTCGCAATCATCAGCCCGAGCACCGAAATGGTGATCGCCGCAACGCAGAGAGTGACCACGGTGTTCAGAAACGCCTGAATCTTTGCTTTCTTTTTCTGTGCCTTGAGCAGTTTCTTGTTCGGCTTCAGCTCTACGATTTTTGCCGGCTTCGGCTCGAACAGCGACAGATCATAGGCTTCCGTTCCCCTGTTTACCGCCATGACGCGTCTCCTTCCCCTGTATATGGTCTGCGGCCGGACGATGCCCGCCGCGTTTTTTCTTTCTGTTGTGAATGCCCGTGAGCCGACGCGGCCCTACCGGCCCTCTTCGCCGCGGTTCCCGGGTTCATCCCCGTTCGCCTCGTGGATCTTTTCCACACACCGGAGTTTGGCGCTCCGTGCGCGGGGATTGCGTTCCAGCTCCTCAGCAGACGCCTCCGCCGGTTTGCGGAGGACGAGCCGCGCCGCCGGCGTTTTCCCGCAGACGCACACCGGAAAGTCCGGCGGGCAGGTACAGCCCCGGCAAAAAGTGGCAAACCGCTGCTTGACCATCCGATCCTCCAGCGAGTGGAAGGTAATAACCGCCAGCCGTCCGCCCGGCTTAAGGCATCGGAACGCCGTATCCAGCGCTTCAGACAAACAGTCCAACTCGCCGTTGACAGCGATCCGCAGCGCCTGAAATACCCGGCGGGCCGGATGTCCCTCCCGGCGATAGGCGGCGGGCACCGCTTCGCGGATGATCTCCGCCAGCCGTCCCGTCGTCTTGACCGGCTGTTCCCCGCGCGCCTTTACAACAGCCCGCGCAATCGGCCGGGAATATTTTTCTTCCCCATACTGAAAAAAAATCGAAGCAAGTTCTCTCTCATCCAGCGCGTTGACCAGATCGGCCGCCGTCCGGCCTCTTTGGCTCATCCGCATATCCAGCGGCGCGTCCATATGGTAGGAAAACCCTCGCTCCGCCGTGTCCAGCTGGTGGGAGGACACCCCGATATCCATCAGGATTCCATCCACGGGCCCGGTCTTCCGTTCCCGCAGCACCCGCTCCATTTCGGTAAAATTCGCCCGCACAACCGTTGCCGGCAAACCGGTCAGCCGCTTTGACGCGGCCTCCACCGCGTCGGGATCCTGATCCAACGCAAGCAGCCGGCCGGTGGTCAGGCGGGACGCAATCGCAAAGGAATGGCCGCCGCCCCCCGCTGTGCCGTCCAGATACAGCCCGTCCGGACGAACCGACAGGGCCGCCAGCGTCTCTTCCAGCAAAACGGGAATATGATAGGCCGCCGCGCTTTTGCCGCCGGCATTTTTCTCATTCAGGCCGTTCAAGCCGCGCGCACCGCCCTTTCTCCGCCCGGATCAATCAGAATCCAAGCTCCATAAATTCGGCTTCCACCTCTTCCGGGGTCATGGAGCCGCTGTCCTCTTCGTAGCTTACCGGGTTCCAGATCTCAGCGCGGTTGCCGGCGCCGATGACCAGCGCTTCCTTCTCCAGCGAGGCATACGCCAGCAGGTGCTTGGGGAGAAGAATCCGCCCCTGCGCGTCCACCTGAACGTCCGCGGCGTTGGAGGAAAGATACCGCTGGAGCTTGCGGGCCTTGGTGAACGGCATCTCCGCCAGCCCCTGCTGGAGCTTGTCCCACTCCTCCAGAGAATACAGACAGACGCAATGATCCATCACAGCCGCGGCGATAAACTGTTCGCCCAGCTTTTCCCGAAGCTTTGCAGGCACAAAAATGCGCCCCTTCGCATCGATGTTGTGTTGGTATCGTCCGTACAGCATCCTTGTCGTCCTTGTCTTTCCGGCCTTTGCAAAGGCCTGTCCCTTTTGTTCGGCAGGTTCGTCCTCCGCCGAACGAAATCCGGTGGAAATCACTTTTCCCTTTCAGAAGAAATCCCCCCGGGAAAGCCTGTCCGGGAAAAACCGGTGGAAAACTCCGTGGAAAGTGTTGAATTCCACCACATCCCACCACTTGCCCCTACTTTCCACCACTTGATTACCATTATAAAGGGTGTTTTCGCAAATTGCAAGAGTCTCGTTCCGTTTTCCAACAAGATTTTTCAAGCAATTTTGTGGATTTTCCCATTATCTCCCGCCTCTGCGGGAAGGTCCCCCCCAATATAAGAAGAATACCCCCCTTTCGGCAAAAAGCCGGACGGCCTCGCGTCCATCCGACACCCATCCGGCGATTTTCCCAAATGTTCCCCACGGTTTCGGAAAATTCGTCCTGTTTCGACCGTCGATTTTTCCCCTGAGTTCCACCGCTGCGTTTTCCACCGTTTCCACCGTGGGGCGAAGGAGCCGGCCAACCATAAAGAACTCCCGCCAGGCTTAGCTTGGCGGGAGTTCTTTATCGTTTCTTTTTTGTATCCTTATGAATAAGCAAATACCATTCAGCGGGAAAGGAGCGCCGCCGCCCGGCGATGGTAATCGGCCAGCCAGTCGTCCCCCAATTTGGCATGCACGATCCCGGAAATCCGCTCGTGGTTCGGCGCCCGGGAGTCCAGATTATGGCAGTCGCTCCCCAGCAGAAGGGACGCGCCCCCCTTCACCCAGCCGAGCACCGCTTTCAGGCTTTTCCGGCTCAGGAACGCGGAATTATTCACCTGAATCACCGCGTCGTCAAAATCCAGAATTTCCTGAATTTCCTGCTTTGAATAAAGCTCCAGATACCGGTCCAGATGAGCGAACACCGGCGTCAGCGACTGGGTCAGGCAAAAGTGATAAACCTCTTCCAGCATCCAGCTTTCCTGCCGGGCATACGGCATTTCCACCAGTATCGCGTGGGTACCCTCCATACAGAAGGGGCGAAGATCGATATCCCGCAGCCCCCGCTCCAGATAGACCTCCGCGGCGGGAAGCACCGTCGGAAGGCTGTCCCCAGCGCTTTTCACCGCCGCCAGCGCCGCCGCCCGATTCTCCAGAAATTGGGCCGCTTCCTGCCGGTGGGCATAAAAATGCGGCGTGGCAACCACTGTGTCGATTCCCTGCGCCTGAAGCCGGGAAAGCATGGACAGGGAGGCCGGCAAATCCCGGGCGCCGTCATCGATTCCGGGCAGCACATGGGTATGGAAATCATATTTCAAATCATACTTCATCATAAAAACAGCGACGCCTCCCTTTGCCTCCGGCGCAGAGAGCCCGTCGCTGCCTTTACACCGGATGTCGTTTCTGATTTTTCCGGCCGACTATGCTTTGGTGGAATAGTCGTAACTATACTTGTATTTATAATAGCTGCCGGCCTGCGCCTTCACGTCATTGACCACCAGACCCATCACGTTGACGTTCGCCATCTCGCAGTTCTCCAACGCTTTTTTCAGCTGGTCGTGGCGGGACTGGTTCTGACGGAGGATAAACACCAGCCCGGCGGTCTGCTGGGACACGATCAACGCATCGGAAACCACATCCACCGGCGGCGTGTCCAGAATCACATAATCATACGCCTTCTGCACAATCGACAGCAGCTCGGACATCTGCGCCGAACCAAGCAGCTCGGAGGGGTTTGGAGAAAGCGGCCCCGCCGGCATCACATCCAGATTCGGCCTCACATCCTGATGCAGCGCCTCCTCAATTTTGTTCGCACCGCAGAGAACGCTGGTGACTCCCCGGTCGTTCGACAGGCGAAAGAGCCGGTGCACCATCGGTTTGCGCAGATCGCAGTCGATCAGCAGCACCTGCGCGCCGGTCTGAGCGAAAGCAATTGCCAGATTGGCGCAGGAAGTGGATTTTCCCTCGCTGGGCATCGGGCTGCTGATCGCAAACGCCTTGCTGTCCGTGGTGGCGAGGGTGAAGAGAAGATTGGACCGGATGGTCTTGAAGGCTTCCTTCACCTGAAAAGGGGACGAATCCGAAATCAGCATACCGGCCTTACTTGCCGTGGGATGGGAGGTATTCCTACTCATTTCCGCTCATACCCTCCCTTAAACTGAGATTCAAAGTTGGGAATCTCGCCGAGAACCGGCACATTGTAATATTTTTTCAGGTCTTCCTCGCCCTTCACGCGAGTGTCCAGCATCTCCTGAATCACAACGAACAGCACGCTGGCGACCAGCCCGAGCAGGAAACCGAGAACGCAGTTCATCTTGGTGTTCGGGGAAGAGGGGGAGGTAGACGGCTTGGCGGAATCCACCAGTTCGACATACCCCGCCTTGGTGATCTGAATAATCGATTCCGGCGCAATTTCAGCGATCTTGTTGGCAATCTCGGCAGAAAGCTGCGCGTCGTCCGTCGTCACCTTAATCAACATCACCTCGGTGTTGTTTACCGAGGAAACCGACAGAGCCTTACGGAGCTGAGCGGTCGTACAATCCAGAGGAACGGCGGCGATCACCTTTTCCAGCACCGTATCGCTCTGGACAATCACGGTATAGGTGTTCACCAGCTTTTGCGCGGTATTGATATCATTCAGCGTGATCGGCTGCTCGCTCTGGGAGCTGCTGACATACAGCTGGACCGACGACGTATACTGTGGCGTAAGCATCAGCTTGGTGACGCCGAAGGCCGCCAGCACCCCCACTACGGATACCAGTACGATCAGCCAAAGCTTTCGGACGAACAGATGCAACAATTCGGATAAATCCAACGACCCCTGCACAGGCCCGCCTCCTTTACTGTCTGAAAGATGTTCCCGGTGTATAGTCTTTTCCGAAGCCGTCCGCAGAACGCGCCCGTCTTCAGAAAAGAACCCCGTGCCGGCTTCGCGTTCGCGAAGCCGTTCCCGACAGCGTTCGTCGCTCCAAATCGGCGGAAAAGGAACGGCAATCGCTCATAATGAAGCCGGTTTTCCTGTTTTCTCCACCTGAACCCCTAATTACTACCTTATATATAGGTACAAGGCGCTCAGCGTCAACAACGCTGAAAGACTCTCAGGGGGGTCTCTGCGGCCAGCGGGAAAATCGCCGGGATTCGACAAGGAAAACTTATTTGTCGATTATATCACAAGATTCCGGTAATGAAAACACCCATTTTGAAAATTGGAAGAATATTGGCGGAATAAACAAGATTTTTCTCCAGTGGCTTTCCTCCGTTCTTTATTTCCCGTCCGCATTCGATCAATGAAACCACCTTTTCCATTATGAGACGGAATATCCTTAATAAAAACGTGTGTTTGTTTCGCTGATTTTTCATATTTTTTGATTTTTATTTTGTATATATGTCTAATAAAGAGAATTGTTCATTCGTACAAACCGACGAGTATACGGTAAGAAATTCTTCATTATTTCAGGGTTGCAATTTTTACCCTCTCCGGTTATAATGTAACTACCATCTTGCAGGAATACCACAAATTAGGAGGTACGAACAAATGAAAACCATGAAGAGAATCTTCGCATGCGTCGCCACGGTTGCAATGGCGGCCACGCTGTCCTTCTCTGCGTTCGCGGCCAATCTGGACGCTAACAAGCAGAAGGTTCTGGACGCTGTCAGCCAGAGCATCACGGTGGACGGCAAAAAGGTTGAGCTGCCGGCGGAATATAAGACGCAGGCGGAGAACTACCTGAAGAGAGACGACGTAGAAATCACTGCGGATCAGGCCGACGCGATTGTCGGGCAGGTCGATGCGGCGATTGAAGTTGTCAAAGAGTCCGGCGTGACCGATCTTGCCAAGCTGTCTTCCGCCGACAAGGCGAAGATCGCCGACAAAGTTCAGGCCGCCGCTGCGGTTGTCGAGCTGAAGGTCGTTTTTGACTCCGCGAAGAACACCATCACCATCACTGATAAGGACAACAAAGTTGTCGCCACCATGGAAGCCCCGGTAAAGACCACCGGTGCGAACGCGGGCGCCGCTGTTGCTGTTCTCGGCTTTGCCGCTGTCCTGCTGGCTGGCTGCGCCGTTGTGGCGAAGAAATCCCAGCTCGCTGCGAAGTGAATCGATCTCGAACCGTAAAAAAAGTAATGGCATATTTTTATATGCCATTACTTTTTTGTCTTATCGGCTATGGCGTGCTGTATTTCGCTCTTTCCCCCGTGCTTTCCCCGCTGGTTTCTTCTCTCAGTCTGGTGATTTCCGATACACCGCCGGACTATTCATCGCAGGTTCATACGATCTTTAATCCGAATGGAAACCAGCCTGCCGGGCAGGACACGGTCGACGAAAGCCTGGTGGAAATGCCCGTATACGGTACGCACTATGCCAAACTGGAAATCTCCAACGCCTCCATCAGTACCGACCTCTATTTTGGGGACAGCAGCGCCGTACTGAAGCTGGGCGTAGGCCAATACATCGGCAGTTCTATCCCCGGATATGGGAAACCTCTTCTGATCGGCGGGCACAATAACGCCGCCTTCCACCGCCTGCAGAATGTGAAGACCGGGGATATCGTCACTATCACCACCAATTACGGTGTGTACGAATACCAGATCACCGAAACCCGCATCGCGGCATCCAATGATAAATCGGCGTATGACCTTGCGCAGGAAAAGGAACAGCTGATCCTCTACACCTGCTATCCGTTCGACACACTCGGGCTGACATCCAAGCGCTTCTTTGTTTATGCCGATAAGGTTTCCGGGCCGGCGATTGTGTCCGGTTCCTCGAGTCAGGGGGCGGATAAGTAATGAAAAAACGGAAAATCCGCGCCGTAACCAGCTCTGTGCTGGCGTTTTTGATCGCCGTCTGCTCGGCTATACTGGTAATTCTGCTCAGTCTGGCCGCCACCGTCTTTCACGGGAACTTTATTCTTCAGAAGCTGGATCAGAAATTCTGCAGCGCCATGGCGGATACCATTACCCAAAGCATGAAGGACGTCGCCGCCTCCAGCTCTCTGGAGGATTCGGTGTTCGACGGTGTGATCACCACCTCCGCCGTATCCCGGGATATGTCGCTGAAGGCCAGAGAAACACTGGCGGGCGTTTCTTCCTCCTTTGATTCGACTCCCCTGCGGGAATCCCTGATGGAACGTTTCCGTCAGTATGCCCAGGAACACGGGTATCCTCTGGGAGAAGAGGAAGAAGCCAACCTTTCTTCTCTGGCTGCTCTCTGCGTTCAGGAGTATGAGCGTCTTACCACCGTTCCCTTTCTGCAGACCTTCGCGCCGATCCGGCAGTTGTTCGATCGGGTTTTCCCGATTATGCTGATCGGTCTGTCTGTTCTTCTGATCCTGATGCTATTGCTGCTTTTTCATATTCATCCTTTCAAGCATCAGGCTGTGCGCTATGTGATTTACGCGCTTTCCGCCTCTTCGCTGATGATTCTCCCGGCGCCTCTGGTCATCTTCTTTCAGGGAGCCTATGAGAAGCTGACCATCACACCGGTCCAGATGCAGACGCTGTTTGCCGACCTGGCCCGTTCCGCTTTGCTGGGGCTGATCGTCGGAGGGCTGCTTGTCGTACTGATCACCGCCCTGCTTTTCCCCTTAATCAAAGTTATGAAGAATAATCTCAAAAAGCAATATCCGGGATAAACGGTTTCAGGATAACCTATGGTAACGCGGCCTTAGCAAAGAAAATGTTAAAAAACAGCCAAAAGGGACGTGCAGACTGGTCTGCACGTCCCTTTTCTTCGATCTTCAATCAATCGCTCACATAAGGCAGAAGGGCGATGTGACGGGCGCGTTTAATCGCGACGGTCAGTTCCCTCTGATGATGAGCACAGGTGCCGGTTACGCGGCGGGGCAGGATCTTCGCCCGCTCCGACATAAAACGGCGCAGGCGCGCGACATCCTTATAATCGATGGTATCGATCTTATCAACGCAGAAGCTGCACACCTTCCGGCGGCCCTTGCGGCCGCGGTTGGGGCGCTCCGATCTCTCGGGTCTGTCAGCCATGGATATTGGCCTCCTTTACAACAAAATGAAGGGGTCCGCCCGTCCCAAATCAGAACGGCAGCTCATCGTCCCCGACAATCTCCTCGAAATCGCCGGAAGAGGCGGTGGAGAAAGCGGGTGCGGACTCGCTGAACTGCGGAACCTGCGAATCATAGCGATTCCCGGCGGGGGCACCGCCGCTGTCGCGCTTGGATTCGCCGAAGAAAACGTTGTCGGCAACCACTTCAAACGCGGTGCGCTTGTTGCCGTCCTTGTCCGTGTAAGAGCGGGTCTGGATGCTTCCCTGCACGGCGATCATCGAGCCCTTGTGGAAATACCGGGTCACGAATTCCGCGGTATTCCGCCAGGCAACGATATCAATCCAGTCGGTCTGCTTTTCCTGGCCCTTGGATTGGAACGTGCGGTCCACCGCGATACGGAAGCTGGTGACCGGGATTTGGCTCTGCGTGTGCCGGAGCTCCGGGTCCGCCGCCAGACGGCCCATCAGGCATACTACATTCAGCATCCTTCGTTCCCTCCTTACTTCTTGTCGCTGCGGATAATCAGCGAACGGAGCACGCCGTCGGTGATCTTGCTGATACGGTCGAGCTCGGCCGGGAATTCCGGACCGCTGACGAACTTATACAGCACATAGAAGCCGTCCGCTTCATCGTTGATCAGGTAAGCGAGTCTGCGCTTACCCCATTCGTCCACCTCGCCGATTTCCGCGTTCTGCTCGATCAGGGTTTTAAACTTCTCGACCATCGCGGCGATACCGTCCTCTCCCAGCGTCATGGAGAAAATAAAGACGGCCTCGTAAGAACCTTTGACTGTGGGCATACTATTGCACCTCCTCATGGCCTAATGGCCCCAGCCTGCGGCCGGGGCAAGGATGAATTTTCCACGCAAAAATGCGCCGTGCCTTTTCAGCACCAAAACAGTATAACAGGACAATCCCCGTTCGTCAAGCCCAAGCGGCGGATTTCCGTGGAATTTTCATCCGAAAGGGAGAAAAAAGCGGTATACCCCCGCCTCATTGGATAGAGATCATCACCACATCCGTCCCGGGAATATACGAATAGGAAACACCGGTTTGGGAGATCGACACACCGGATTGGGATTTCAGCGCGGACAGGTTTTTCTGATACGCTTTTATAAACGCATTGGTATCTTCCGTGGAGCGAAAATGCAGTTGAGTCAAGCCGCTGTTCTTCGCATAGCGGATACCGGCGGCCACCTGATCCGTTTGAAACCGACTCCAAACAAGGCCGTTTTTCACAAAATAGTTTTGTGCCGTCGCCGAGGCCGCCGGCACAGGATAACTCAGGGGATAGGAAGAGCCGGAAGCTGTGTCCCGGCGGACGGCATGATCCGCGGATATGGCGGCAGTGGTCAGGTTAAAATACAGATAATGCCGTCCGTCGGAGAAATTCGGCGCGTCATCCCATGTCACATCGATATGATACCAGTCTCCCTCCAGCTTCACCATGTTCCAGGCATGGTCTTCGCCGCCGCCCGTTCCGCGCACCACCAGACACGGAATCCCCGCCAGATACATCAGGCGCTGGAAGGTGCGGGTATATCCTTCGCATACCGCCCGTCCATCCATCAATGTGCCGTAAATATCCCAAACATGCTCGCCCGCATTCAAATCGTATGTCACCCGCTGAACCAGACGATCATGGATAATCCGCTCCCGTTCAAAAGCCGGCTGGCTGTCGGTTATCCCCGTCAGTATTTCGGCGATCTCCGCTTCCACCAACTGCTTTTTTCGGTTGATTTCCGTCCTGTCGCCGGAAAAATAATAGTCCAGCGACAAGGTTGCCATCGTCGTTTCTCCCCCATACTGGCCCAAACCATACTGGTTTTTCCGCCAGAAATGCTGGGGGTAATCGTCTATATAATAATAAAACACCCGGCCGCACTGATCCTTGGTCAGCTTCAGATCGGAAATATCAATCGACGTTTTTACCGCTTCCACCGCGGAAACAAGGCGGCGGTACAGTTCTATCATATTTTTGTCGCCGTCCGCCGCCAACTGCAGATAGCCGTAATACTGGTTTGGTGACAGCGGCGTCAAATTTTTCTGCACCGCCTCCTCTTTCGGAGGAAGCGTTGCGGTCGTTGCCGGCGTGCCCACGGTCGTTTTGGGCCTGGTCAGAATCGAAACCGATACCGTCGTAGAAGTGGTTACCGCGGCAGGCGGACGGGTTACGACAGGCGTCGGAGCTGCGGTTGCCGCCGAGCCGCGGTCAGCCGCCGTTGTGGCAGTCCCCGTATTCGGGGCCGCCGCTCCCGTTTCAGACGGCGAAACCGATGGCTCTTCCGCGCCGGAAGAACCGCCGGAGCTTTCCCTGCTCTCCCAGACCTCCCCGCTTTGTCCGTTCTCCCTGCTTGCTGCGGATATGCCGCCGGACGACCCCGTTCCTTCCGAATTACCTGACGCAGCCTGCAGATTCTTCCCACACCCGGAGACCAAAACACACAGCGCTACAAGCAAAGCCGTCAGGATCAACCCCACACGCCGTCTTTTCATGCCGAACTCCTCCCACCATCTATCGTTCAGGTTTCTTGGGCAATGGAAACCCGTTTTCCTTTTAGCAGTGTAACATAAATTTCCGTTTATCGTCAACGCCGCCCTCCCCGTATATTTCTCTGATCGCGGAAAGCAGTCTTTACAACACGCGGTAAATCCCCTATAATAGGATTTGTTTCTGCGTTAACGCAAATCCCCAGAGAACCCGCCGCAAGCGGTTCTCTGATTTTACGGAAAAGGATGAAATCCCATGCTGGAATTTGACGAACTGCGGCTGCGGCTGGAAGGCCTGAAGCCGGACATCGATGATCTGGAAAGCGCTCTCGGCCTGACCGCCGGCCGAAAGGAGCTTGCCGAACTGGAGGAAAAGGCCGCCGCCCCCAATTTTTGGGACGACATGGAAAACGCGCAGACTATCCTCCAGCGTTCCGCCGTGCTGAAGGGGAAAATCGAAGGCTACGCCGCGCTGGTAGACGCCTATCACGATACTCTGACCCTGATTGAGCTGGCGGACGAGGAGGGAGACCTCTCCCTGCTGGAGGAATGCGCCGAAGGGGTGGAAAAGGTGCAGGCTTCCATGGAGGAACAGCGTCTTTCCACCCTGCTCTCAGGCGAATACGACGCGAAGAACGCGATTCTGACCTTCCATGCGGGGGCGGGCGGCACCGAGGCGCAGGACTGGGCCGAAATGCTCTACCGCATGTACACCCACTGGACGGAGCGGCACAGCTTCAAGTACAAAATTCTGGATTATCTCGACGGAGATGAAGCCGGCATTAAAAGCGCCTCCATCCTGGTGGAGGGACTCAACGCTTACGGGTATCTCAAGGGGGAATCCGGCGTACACCGTCTGGTGCGGGTTTCTCCTTTTGACGCGTCCGGCCGGCGGCATACCTCTTTTGCCGCGTTGGAGGTCATCCCCGAAATCGACGACGAGATCGAGGTGGAGATTCGGCCGGAGGATCTGAAGGTTGATACCTACCGTTCCGGCGGCGCGGGCGGCCAGCACGTCAACAAAACCGAATCCGCTATCCGGATCACCCATATTCCCACCGGCATTGTCGTGGCCTGCCAGAACGAACGCAGCCAGTTCCAAAACCGGGATGTGGCCATGAAAATGCTGAAATCCAAGCTGGTGGAAATCAAGGAACGGGAGCATTATGACAAAATCGAGGACATCAAGGGCGGACAGGCGCAGATTGCCTGGGGCAGCCAGATCCGTTCCTATGTCTTCATGCCCTACACCATGGTGAAGGATCACCGCACCGGCTTTGAGACCGGTAATATCTCCGCCGTAATGGATGGTGAGCTTGACGGCTTTATCAACGCCTACCTGAAAGCGGCGGCCAACGGCACGCTGGGATACAAGGAATAAACGCCGTTTTCCAGACCCTTTCATTTTCACAAAAAATCCCCGGGAACACGAGTTCCCGGGGATTTACTTATATTCCCGCAAGCTGTACGGCTTTTGACTACTGGACATACGGCAGCGGATTCACCGACTGGCCGTTGACCCGGATTTCAAAATGCAGATGCGCGCCATAGCTGTTTCCGGAATTGCCCGCCCGGGCGATCAACTGTCCCTGGCTGACCTTCTGGCCAACACGGACGTTGATGCTGCTGCAGTGAGCGTAAACGGTGCGGTATCCGCCTCCGTGGTCAATGATGACGTACAGGCCGTATCCACCGCCCCATCCGCCGGAGTTAACCTCCACCACGGTTCCGCCGTCTGCGGCCAGAATCTCCTTGCCGTAAACGCCGTTGCCCGAAATATCCACACCGGCATGATAGCGGCCGCCGCGGTAGCCAAAGGGGGAAGAAACCATTTTGCAGCTCGGCAGCGGCCAGATAAACTTGCCGGTCACAACGCCGTCGCCTTCCGCGCTCACGTTCGGATTGACCTTCTTCGCGCCGACCACAACCACCTTTTCCACCGGTTCCTTGGTCACTTCGGAGGAAAGAATGGTGCGGGACTGCTCCAGCCCATCCAGATAGGTGACTTCTGCGGTCACGGACCGTACGCCTTCCACGCCCTGCGTGCGGACGTTCTGATAGCCGATATAATAGTTTGAGTCCTCCACCTTTTTGGTGGTGTAATCGATGGTTTCGGTATACTGAAGCGTGCGCACCACCTGCACCCGCAGATAAGGCTGCGCCTTCTGAATCAGCACTTCCACGTCCGGGAAAATATTGTCGTCAAAACCGGGGTTCAGCGCCCGGAGCTGATCCAGCGTCATATCCGTCTTGGCTGCGATGGAAAGCGGCGCGTCGCCCGGGATGATGGTGTAATACTTATCCACCACCGTCTGATGGGTCAGGTATTCCCGCATTTCCTCGGCGGATTTCACGGTGGAAACCGGATACAGCCCCTCGACGATTTCCACGTCCTGAAGGAATTCCACCCGCTCTTCCCCATCGCCGCGGTAGGCGTCCAGAATTGAATCCAATATGGCGTCCAGCTCGGTACGGGACTGGACGGCCCCTTCAAACTCACCGTCGACATACAGGCCGCAGACCTCGGCAATCGAATCGCTGGAGGAGCGAAGGATCATATCGCAGACCGCCGCTTCGTCCATAATTTCGGACTGGGAGACCACAGCCAGCGTCATTTTCGGGGTGCGCTGCACCTCGAAGGAATTGTCGGTATTGATAACCCGCCCGGTCGCCATGCTCGCCGCCTCGTCGAAAACCGACTCGTCGGCAATATAGCCCAGCGTCTGCCCGTCATACTCAAGCGCCAGCGCGAAGGTCTGATGGCTCCAGTAATTGATGGTGGACACCAGCAGGAAAGCGGCCGCGACCGGCGCCGCCAGATTCAGAGTGCCGGTCAGCGCACGGCGATGACGGCGAAGCGCCAGAAACGGCAGCAGCAAAATCTGCCCCAACGCATGCGCGGGGTGGCGGTGAAACGCCTCCTTCACGCGGCGGACAGCAAGCGGAAAACCCTTTACAAAACGTACAGCCTCCGCGCCGATCGCGCGGAAATGGCGGAGCGCCAGAAAATCCAGCGCTTTATACAGAAGACGTCCGATGGGAGCCAGCAGGCGAACCAGCCGCTTCCCCACAAACCGTACCATTCGTACGGTCTGCATCCCCGTCAGGTAGGACACGGAATAGCAAAAATGATAAGCGGTTTTCAAGCGCGGCCAGACAAAGGTCTTCACGCCATCGCGAAGCTTACGGACCAACCGCGCGGCACGCTGTGCGATTTCATTCCCATTGAATGGCAAACGGCTCACTTCCTTCCGGTCAGGCCTTTCGGCGCCGGGCCTGTCCGCCGGGGTATGCCCCGGAGAGACCCTGTCCCGCCGCCGTCAACACCGGCACGACTATTTAGCCGAATGCCGGAATCAAGAGGCCGGAAATAGTTACAAACTTGTAACAACCTGTACTCTATTATACTCAAAAGTTACAAGATTGCAACCCTTGCCGGGGAAGTTTATGACTTTATGGCAAAATCCTTTCCTCCATTGTCAATTCTAATAGTGAATTATACCGAAATCAACAAGGATAAGCGAGCATGGGCGGCGTCCAGTTTTCCAGTATATGGAGCATATCCTGTGCGTACTCTCTCGCCTTCGGGAGATCGTGCTCGCGATAATTGCCGCATTCCTCCGCCGAAACACCGGGCACCGGCCCGCTGAAATCGGCGATAAAGGTAAGCGCCGCTCTTGTCAGCCGGATCGCGTCCTCCGGCTTTATTCCGCGGACAAGAAAATAAAAGCCGGTGCGGCAGCCCATCGGGCCAAAATAAATCACCGCTTCTCCCTGCGTACTGTTCCGCACATAGGTGGCGAACAGGTGCTCGATGGTATGCATCGCCGCCGTTTCCAGATAGGGCGGCGTATTGGGCCGGACGAAGCGCAGGTCATAGGTAACGACGTCTCCATCCGCCCGTGAGGTATACATACCGGGCTCAAGCCGGGTGTGATCGATCTGAAAACTCGCGATTCTTTGCATTTCTGCCATCCTGTCAGCGCCTTTCTTTACTTACATTAATATAAGGCCGTTGTTTATTCTTTCAGTTCATATATCCCGGGAAGATCGCTGGAAAAGCCCCGGTCCTGAGTGATCTCCTGCATGGAGCGTCCCTTGGGCAGCGCGCCGAGAAATTCAATAATCATATCCGCCGCCTCGTTCGTCGCCTGATCGTACAAATCGAAAAAGCTGTCCGTGCTCCGGTAATTCTCGTCAAAGGGATTGCACCATTCCCTGTGCTTTTCGTTGGCATAATCCCAATCTCCCGTTTTCTGCGGACGGAGCAGCGAAGTGGCAAAATGCCCGCCCTTCGTCAGCTGCTCCACCGGGCGGAGCAGCAGCTTCTGCCGCAGCATGGAACGATCGGTCATAAAAAACAGCGCCTGCCGCATATCACCGGGCGCGCGTGCCAAATGCTCTGCCGACGCATTCAACCCAAACAGACGGGCCGCCACCGGCTGATACAGACGGCCGACCGACAGGTATATGCCGTCGTGATCCTTCGGCAGCACGGCCTGCAGCTTGAAATCGCGGATCAGCCGCCCGGATTCCCGACGAAGCGTGAGGGTATCCAGCGCGCTTTCTATACGGAAATGATACTGATGCGTATTTTTTCCATAGCCCGGGTCCGCTCGTTCCAACTCCTTCTGCGCCCAGTAGATATACGGATGGGCAGCGCGATCCAGCGCATAATGGCAGAAAAAGCCTTCCACATACCCCAGCATCGCGTCGTACTGCCGCTTTTCCCGGTTCAGAACCCGACGAAACTCTTCAAATGTAAGCGCCGGGCTGATCTTATGCAGCTTTTGGCCGGTAGTCACATAACTTTCTCCCGGCTCCCAGGGCAAAACCCGGTGAAAGAAGAAAATATCCGGTCCCTGCGCGCCGATTAACGCCGTTTCACGGTTGGCGACGGAAACCCCGGCCTTTTTCATCTTGGAAAACACGCGGAGCGCAAATTCATAATGAGTAACGAGCGCGGGCATATTGACATTCCTTCCTTTCGCCCAAAGGCTGAAATCAACCGGCGGTATTATCTCATAAAGACAGCTGCCGAGGAGAAAAACGATGGTGCCGCAAAGCGGCAGGAAGGACTTTCAGTCCGACAATCGTTTTTCGATGAATCCGGCTTTGCCGGATTCATTATACCATAGCGCCGCCCAGCCAAATTCTATGCGAACCTTTTCCGGCGGCGCTACTGAGAAATGCTGTCGCATTTCTCCTAAACGACATTATACCATAGCGCCGCCCAGCCAAATTCTATGCGAACCTTTTCCGGCGGCGCTACTGAGAAATGCTGTCGCATTTCTCCTAAACGACATTATACCATCAACGGCGGTTTCATGGGTGTCAGAAATGAAAACATTAAGAAAATCTACTGAATTTTTTCCAATTTTGTATCTCATCCGCATGGATTGTCTTCAGAGCAGGCTGGTTTGCCCCCCGTTTTCCCATCCGCCCCAGCGGTCCGGACGGTCATCCCAGCCCCTTTCCCGCAGAAGAAAGGCCATATCCTCCGGCAGCGGGGCCGACAACGCGATCTCCTGCCCCGAAGCCGGATGGCGGAACCGCATCGCGCCGCAGTGAAGGGCGTGCCGGGGCAGAGTATCGCCGTCGGTTCCGTACATGGTATCCCCGGCCAGCGGATGTCCCAGCCAAGCCATATGCACCCGGATCTGATGGGTCCGCCCCGTCTCGATCCGCACCCGGAGGAGAGAAAGGTCGTCCGCCGCGGCAAGGGATTCCCAACGGGTCAGGCAGTATTTGCTCCCCTCGCCGCCCCCCACCTCCCGGGTGATGCCGAAGCCCTCCTTCACCCGAATGGGCTGCTCGATGATTCCCGCCCCCTCCAGCCGTCCGAGAACGAGGGCACGGTATTCTTTTTCCACCCATCCTGCCCCCGCCTGTCCGCCTTTCTTCCCCGCTCCGCCCAGCAGGTGGGCGGCATGGGGATTTTTAGCAGCCAGAAGGAGTCCGCTGGTGTTCCGGTCCAGACGATTGACGGGGCGGAAGGCGAAGGCGTTTCCCTTCCGCTCGAAATGCGCGATCACCGCCGCGGCCAGAGTAGGCTCCGCGTGCCCGGCAGAGGGATGAACGGCGAGATAAGGCGGCTTGTCCACTGCCAGCACACTTTCATCCTCGTACACCACCGTCAGAGGCAGGTCCGCCCCCTCCACCCGGACGGCATCCGCCGGAAGCCGCAGACGGACCGTCTGCCCCGCCCGCAGGCGGTCAACCGAACGGATATGCTCACCATCCGCCGTGATTCCCTGCTCCACCCGCTTGAGCCGGGTAAGCAGACGGGCGGAAACCCCGCAGCTTTTTCGCAGGAAGGTCTGCACGGTGGCTCCGCCGGAAGCTTCCGGCACCGTATACACAAGCTCTCTTACGCCGTTTTCCGCCATATTCTCCCCCTTAAAAACGCCGGGGAAATCTTCCCCGGCGTTTGCTTTTGTTCCTGCGAATCGCGGATCAGATGCGCACCATCCAGCCGAAGCTGTCGGGCAGACGGCCGTTCTGAATGCCGGTCAATGTGTCGTACAGCTTCTGCGCCACTCCGCCGATCTTTCCATTGTTGATGACAATGTGCTCGTCGTCCACCTTCAGTTCGCCGATCGGGGAGATAACCGCCGCCGTACCGGTGCCGAAGGCTTCCATCAGCAGCCCGTTCTTCGCGGCTTCCTCCACCTCGGACAGCGCCAGACGGCGCTCGTTTACGGTGTAGCCCCAGGACCGCAGCAGCTCAATGCAGGACATCCGGGTGATGCCGCCGAGAATGCTGCCCTGCAGCGCGGGAGTGACGATCTCATCCCCGATTTTGAAAAACACGTTCATCGTGCCCACTTCTTCAATATACTTGCGCTCCACGCCGTCCAGCCAGAGCACCTGAGTGTAGCCCTGCTCGGCCGCCACATCCTGCGCCTTGAGGGAGGCGGCGTAATTGCCGCCGGTCTTGGCGAAGCCCATACCGCCTTTGACTGCGCGGACATACTGCCGTTCCACATAAATTTTCACCGGGTTGATCCCTTCCGGATAATACGCGCCTACCGGGGAGAGAATGATGATAAACAGCAGGTGATTGGCCGGATGCACCCCTACATGCGCGTCCACCGCGATGATGAAGGGCCGGATATAAAGCGCCGTGCCCTCCCCGTCGGGAATCCAGTCCTGATCCACCCGTACCAGTTCCTTGACCGCCTCCACCGCGAATTCCTCGTCGATGGGCGGGATGCAGAGCCGGTCGTTGGACAGGTTCATCCGGGCCATGTTCTTCTCCGGGCGGAAAAGCGCCACCCCGCCGTCCGGCGTGTGATAGGCTTTCATCCCTTCAAAGACCTCCTGCCCGTAATGCAGGCACATCGCGGCCGGGTCCAGCGCGATCGGGCCGTAAGGGACGATGCGGGGATCATGCCAGCCCTGCCCGGCGTCGTAGTTCATAATGAACATGTGGTCGGTGTAGTAATTGCCAAACCCCAGCTTACTGCTGTCGTTCGGCTTCACCTTGGGCGATTTTGTCCGTTCCACCGGAATCTGCGTTTTCATCTATAACCATTCCTTTCGGCTGCGCGCCGCCGTAAAGCGGCGTAAAAATTTTCATTTCGGCACTTTGCCGTTTCACATGGTTAAAATTATAGTCCCGTACCGAAAAAAATGCAAGAAATCCCGGCAGATTTTTTATTATCCGGTTTATTTTTACGGCCGTTTTCCTTTTTTATCCACAAATAGCGAAATCCCCATGACCGCAATCATCGGGATTTCGCTTTACGTCTTCTGTTCGGCTTAATTGAACCGGCAGTACCGTTTGTTGAAAAACACGCCGGCGGTAAGAAGCGCCAGCCCGGAAAGCAAAAGCGGAAGGTATTGGCGGTAATACAGCCCCGCGCTCAGATCATCGAAGGACACATAAAACGGGAAGGCGGCATTGCCGACCAGAGCGGCGTTGGCAATGGTGTAAAGAAGGAGCGCCATCAAGGTGATCGTAATGGATTTGGCGGCATAGCTGAGAAAATACATCACACCGAAATAAAAAACGCAGATCGTCAGCAGCCGCAGAAACTCATATTTCATCGACGGCAGCACGAGGGTATAGCACAGGAAAAGAAGCAGAATATTGAGAAGCGGCAGAGCAAACAGCCACAGGGCGTCCGGGAGCCGGCACCGGCCCCCATAAACATACAGCAGCTCGTTTCCATCCCCTTCGATGTATTCGCGCAGAACAAACAGCGCCCACCAGACCGAAAAAAACGGCATCAGCCACTGGCTGTACTGAAGAATGTTCCAGCGCAGCTCGTCCCCCGCTCCATACACGATATAATCCATGATGTTGAGACAGGGAATGAGCAGATCCAGCACCAGCAGAGGAATCGCCGCCAGAAAGCCCAGACTTCGCAGGTGATAACCAACACGGGTCAGGGAACGCGCTAAATATCTTTTAAGGCGCATATATATCCATCCTCAACATCGGGCGCCGCCGGTTCATATTTCTGCGGAACATTGGTCAGAATCTTCAACATGATTTCTCCGTCCCGCTCAAACTGTTTTTGAACCAGACACTCTCCCGTGATCGAGTCCTTCTCCTTTTCCGGCACCAGATAGACCTTGCCCCGCGCCGTCTCCCGAATCTGTGAACAGCTTCCGCTGGCGGCAATGTTCCGGTCCCGCATAATCACGATCGTGTCACAGACGGCCTCGACGTCCTCCACAATATGCGTGGATATGATGACGGTCCGATCCCGACGGATTTCCGAAACGATGTTTTTGAACCGGAGCCGCTCCTCCGGATCCAGCCCGGCGGTCGGCTCGTCGAAAATAACGATTTCCGGCTTTCCCAGAAGCGCCTGTGCAATCCCCAACCGGCGGATCATACCGCCGGAAAGCGTGCCCACCCGGCTTTTTAACCGGTCGGAAAGGTTCACGACCTCGATGCATTCCTCGATCATCGGCTTAACCCGGCTTCGCTCCACTTTTTTCAGGTTGGCCATCAGCTCCATCATCTCGCGGACTTTCAGATCCTTAAAAAGCCCAAATTTCTGCGGAAGGTATCCAACATGGGTCAGATATTCCCCGTCCCCCACGATACAGCGGCCATTATAAAAAACGGTGCCGCGTTTTATGGGATACAGCTTGGTAATACAGCGCATCAGGGTCGTTTTTCCGGAGCCGTTCGGGCCGAGAAGGCCGTAGACCCCGCTTTCAAACGTATAGGTAAAATTCTCCAGCACGGCCTTTTTTCCAAAGCTTTTGTTCAGGCCCTTGATTTCCAGCATGTTTTTCACCCCATTTGACGATTCAACGGTTTCCGGGCATTCCCATTCATTGGCCGAGCTGCTCCAGAAATTCCATCGTGCTTCGGACGTCGTACATATCCGCAACGTATTCCTCCGCCGCCGCAAACACGGCCTCCTCTCCGAGCTCGCCGATCTTCTTTTTCATCCGTTTGCACGGCTGTTCGGGCTCGGGTTCCTCCGGCTGGGTCTTGACCTGTTCCTCCCACCGGAGCATTTCCTCTTCCTCCCGCCGGATCATTTCCTCAAA
Source organism: uncultured Oscillospiraceae bacterium (assembly GCA_905192745.1). GTDB lineage: Bacteria > Bacillota > Clostridia > Oscillospirales > Acutalibacteraceae > Avimonas. The sequence continues at coordinate 5,000 of CAJJLZ010000027.1, read as the reverse complement.
CTCCTCACGGTCGTTTTGATACATTTCAGCAAGGGAATAAACTTCCTTCTTTCTGTCACTGATGTGGGCCGTTTCATAGTTTCTTGGAAGGGTCAGAATCTGACGGGCGGTGATATGATCGGCATACCGCACTGTCTCTTCGCAGAGCAGGTTCAGGCTCGGCAGCAGGAAGATGGTCTTGCAGGACTGCAAATCTGCCTTGCCCGCCAACTCACCCATGGACTGACGGATAACCGTCTCATTGAATTCCGAAGAGAATAAATAGGGATAGACGATCTCCACCCCGTTATATTCCGTGCTTTCCAAGAAACCGCTCGCCAGCGTCACGCCGTCTGTGACGCCGGAAAAAGAGTCCTCTCCCCGGGCTTCCGTCACCTCTGCCAGATTGGTATACACCCTGCGAGGCGAATGGACGGTCACCTGAAAATTCACGGGGGTTTCGAGAAGCACCCTTTCAAATCCCTGCCCAAAATACAGGGAATGAAAACCGCTGTGCGGGTAATAGGGAAAATAGCCCGGCAGGCAGACCCCCTGTGAATTACTGAAAAATTTCGGGCTGGAGCCGGCGTAGGTGACGCGGATCTCGTCCACCCGGCGATGATCGCTGTGGACGAGGAAGTAATCCCCTTCCTGAGAAAAGGGGAGCGCCTCGTTGTCCTGATTGGTTACCGTTTGAATCCGATAGCCCCGGTACAGGGTAAAGGGATACTTCTCCCGGTCGTTTTTGTCCACATGCAGGGTCGCCCGGACAGAAAGCCGGTTTTTTACGGTAATGTCCAGCTCATAGGCGGTCACCGCAAAATCGGCGGGCTCCGACTTCTGTTCCTGTTCCCAGTAATAGAGCAAATCGTGCGTCAGGCAGGCGTCCGGGTTGTTGCTCATTATGATTTTGGACGACGGGCTGAAATACAGGGCGGCGTTGCCCGCGCAGAAGACCAGACAGCCCAAAACCGCCGCCAGCCGTATCCTCCCGCGGCCCTTCAAAAGCCGGCCAAGCGCGGCGGATGCGAACAGAAACAGCCAGCAAAGCATCAACTCCACGCGGTAAGGCAGCAGGGAGAAGGCAATATAATAGTTCGGCGTCCAGTTCAGCGACGGCACATACAGATGGAAGAACTCGTATACCGGATACAGGTTGATATCCGCGGAGGCGTAAACATTCTCCACAACATTCTCAAACAGGGGGCTGGTCAGCAGAACAAACAGGGTCAGCAGCAAATATGCAGTCAGCCGCCGGAAAACCAGAGCGGCGCAGAGCCCCGTCACACCGGCCAGCAAAGACAGCAGGAACACATCGAGAAGCAGCTGCCGGACAATATGAACCAGATAGTCCGTGTGGCCGATCGAGAGATAGAAATAAACAAACACGTTGTAGCCCAGAAAAGTCAGGGTGACGAGCGCCATCAGGCCGAGCAGCGTCAGCGCCTGCATTCCCATAAGCTTTAACCGGCCGTTTTGTATCGCGTCCACGCATTCCTCCAACCGGGACGCACGGACCTTGTAAAAGAATTCGTAGGAAAAAAAGAGGAAAAAGATAAAGCAGAACATCGTCATCCTTAGACTGTTTTCCAGCGGATAAACGTCATCCAGTCTGCCCGGCTGGAAAACGTATTGAAGAGCCTGTATCTGCCTGAAATGAATCCATCCGAAAAACAACACGAAAGCCGATAACAAAAATTTGTCTTTATAAAATAACCGCGCGGCATTTTTCATCGTTTTCGCCACCCTGATATAGATTGTCCACCGCCGCGCCGGCGCGGCGGTGGGCAGAGAAACGAGTTATGTATTACGGATATACCCGCTGGCCGTGCACTTGGTATAGCCGTATCCTTCGGGATTCAGCTCCAGCACTCAGGTCATGGAAGTAACGAAATGGTAGGTTTCTAACTCCTGACTTCCAGTATTTCCCCCGATAGGCATCAAAACCTGTTTATCATCATGCCAAGAACCTCCGGATTTATACATTGCCGTAGCGTAAACCGCATGCTTGGATGAACTGGAATTTGATGCTTTAAAATATTTATATCTGCCGTTCACTTCCGCGCTGAGAGCCGACGTCTGGCTATATGTTAATGTTACCGGAGTACCTGTAGACGGCATATTCAAATCAAAAGCGCTTGCGGAAATTACGCCAATAGAAAAAATCGCCGCAACGATTCCAAAAAAATTTCTTCTTTCCAAGCGGTGGAATTATTTCTTGCAAGAAACACATCTGATTATTATTTGTAATTTTTCTATTTATTTCCTTATATACATAATTACTACACTTCTTCCGTTATATCAACATTTTATTTGTTTTCAGACAAAAACATGCGTGATTTTGTCTAAAAACAAATAACGTTTATATCGCTTTTCTTATTTTTAATAAATGACGGGTTTCGCGGCACTAGAGAACCTGTCCAAGTCGAATTTCTCCTATATACCATTTCAACTGCCGCCCTCCCCCTTCGGGCGTTTCGGGCTGTCTGTCGTATAAATCGCTTTGAAACACAAAAAACGCAGGGCACATTTGAAACGGAACAGGCCCTGCATTTTTGTCTTATCTCAACACGTTAGATGTTGCTGACCAAAGGAGAAATAAAGGAGCATGGCAAAGCGAACGCCAGACGGCGGGAGATTCCGAAATTTCCTTCATCGTTTCCAAATTCTAAAGCGGCGGATGCCCGTTCGTTATCCCACCGTAATCCAATCCCGAATAGCGGCGAATCTCTTCTCACCGATACCGCTGACATTCTGAATTTCTTCAACGGAAGCAAACCCGCCGTGGGTTTCCCGGTAATCGACGATCCGACCCGCCAGCGTATCCCCGATGCCGGGCAGGACCGTCAATTCCTCCCTTGTCGCAGTGTTGATATTGATTTTCCGCCCAACCGCCGTTGGTTCGGACGTGCCGGCCGGATTGGCCGGCACAGCGCTGGAAGGAGAAGAGGCGGTCTCCGAACCGGGATGGGTCGCCGCGGCATATCCGCTCGCGCCGGACACGGCGGCGGTCCGGGTTGAAGCGGCAGACGATTCGGTATACACCGTTGCCTTCGGCAGGATATCCGGCGTTTCCCACACAGCAAGCAGCACTGTCACTGTGCAGAGCAACAGCGCCAGCGCCACCAGAAGCCGTTCCTTCAACAACTCGCTCACAGTCTCTCCCCCGCAGGCGGCCCATTTTGCCGGGCCGTCCTTCCGCTTTTATTGTAAGCGGAGGGACAGAGAGATAGCAAGTGAACAGGTTTCACATCCCGCTGTCGAAATCACGATTTATTTCCAAAATTTTTCCGTAAAGGCGAGGGCTTCTTCCCATTCCGCTTCGCTGAACACCCGGATGCCGCCGGAACGCAGCAGCCGGGCGGTTATGCCTTCCCCTTCAACTTTCCGGCCGGAAAAGGAACCGTCGTACACCCGGTGAACGCCACAGGACGGACTGTTCTCTTTAAGAACAGCCGCGACGCATCCTTTCTCCCGGCAAAGCGCCAACGCCCGCCGCGCGCCCTCTTCAAACGCCGCCGTACAGTCGGTCCCATCGGAACGGACCACCCTGCCTTTCCAACATTCGGCCGGAAGGCGGGGAACCGAAAGGCCCCCCTCGCATTCGGGGCAGAAAGGAACCGCCAATCCGGTTTCCGCCAGCTCCTTCAGGGCCGGATAAAGGCAGCTCGTTCCATCATACCGCACCGCCTGCCCGCACAGGCAGGCGCTCGCCAACAAAACGGGGCCCATCAAAAGTAGCGGAGCAGGGAAACCACCTTGCCCAATACGATTACTTCATCCACAATAATCGGCTCATAGGCGTCATTTTCCGGCTGCAGGCGGATATGGCCTTTTTCCCGGTAGAGACGCTTCACCGTCGCCTCGTCTCCGATCAGAGCCACCACGATTTCGCCGTTTTCCGCCGTTGGGGTTTTCCGCACGATCACAACGTCCCCGCTGAGGATACCGGCGTTAATCATACTGTCTCCCACCACCCGCAGGGCGAACAGATCGCCGGGATGATAACCGCCGCCTGAATAGGGGACATATTCCTCCACTTCCTCGACCGCAAGGATGGGCTTGCCGGCCGTCACCTTGCCGAGAAGAGGCACCCGGGCGACGTTTTCGCCCGGCATCCGGATGGCCCGGTTCAGACCGCTCTGGCGGGAAATGTACCCCTCTTCCTCCAACAATTTCAGATAGGCGTGCACCGTGGAGGTGGATTTGATCCCGGCGGCGGCACAAATTTCGCGCACCGTGGGCGGGAGGCCGTCCTGCGCCCGTTCCTTAAGAAAGGTCAATACCTTCTGCTGCTTTTCATTCAACGGCTTCACCATGCTCATATCTTCCCCTTCTGATCCTTTCTCCGCAACTGTACGGTCTGCTGTCCGGGAATGGACGGCGGCCGCGCACTGCGGAAAACGCCTTTTCCAGACCGGAGCCGTCTCCTCCCGCCCTTCAGGCAATTTTCCCTGCAGCCGCCGCTTCCCATGACGTTTTCCTGCGATTTTTTAAAAAACAGTTAACAGTAATTTTTCTTTAAGGTAAGTATAGCATATACTCCCCGTAAAAGTCAAACAAATGTTTGCGCGGTTTTATAAACATAAAAATTGCTTACAGTTTATTCATAGTCGGTTCACACAAATCGGGAAAACCGCCGGTATAATAAAGCTGTACTCGGAAGGGAAACGGAGCCGCACCGGATCCCTTCATTCAAGCGAGTACGTTCTACCCTCCTCAAAACACCCCTCTAACTTAAAGCAAAAGGCCCGCCTGACCGGCGGGCCTTTTGCTTTTGTATTCATCCAACCGCACGGAGGGAAGGGCCCGGCTTTTCCTGTTTATCCTATAGAAAGGTTATTCCGCCGGCCCCTTCGGAAAACTCCTCGGAGTCTCTCTTCCCTTTTTCAGGGAAAAGCCGGACAGTCCTTCATATTCATACGCAAAATCGGACGGATTTTTTGATTTATCAGAAAATTCAGAATGTGTAGGATTGTCAAAGATATTGGACAATGAACTCGGCAGGAGAAAGCCAGTAA
>CAJJLZ010000026.1 GCA_905192745.1 uncultured Oscillospiraceae bacterium | reverse complement strand
AGAGCTTTTCTGTGCTTTCGGGTTCTACTTTTTCATTTTTACTTTACGGTGCCTCGGTCAAAATGATATTTACGAATCACAGCGCAGGCCGTGGTCAAAAGCGTCCGTCTCACGGAAGGCTCATAGGCAAGCGGCGAAGAAGCCCGATGAAACAAGGCTTCCACCAAATCCGCCGGGAACATTCCCTTGTCAATACGGCAGGCAATCAATCGCTGCATCTGCTGGCACATAACCCGGTCGTCTGCTTTCAGGCGGACCTTTCCTTTTTCCTCCTGCTGCGTGCCAAAAGCACAGTTGACGATCTGCCACAGGGGCGGCGACTGAATCCCATAAGGACCGTTGGGCCAGCAGCAGGTGTTGTCCCAGTCATACAGCCGCTGCAAAAAATCGGAACCCGTCAGTTCATTGTAATAAGTAAGGGATAACCGGCCGCTGGTGGCGGCGTCAAATGCCGCGATTACCACGCCGGCCGTTTCCGGAAGCTGGCTTTGATATCCGTTCAGCGCGTCTTTCAACTGCTTCTGATACTCGGTCGGCTCGATTACCGGCTTTGCCAAGCTGGCAAATACGCCGGCCACATGGACGACCTTCCGCCCTTGGGGATTCCAGCACAAAAAGGTTCGTTCACCGAAAACGCTCCGGGCTCCCTGTTCGGCTGCCAGCCAGTGCAGAGCGTTATGCGCCTTTTGGGAGGCTTCATAGCTGATTTCCATCGCCTGTTCCTCGCTGGTGAAGCGCCCCAGATAGGTGAAATTGCTGGTATCGTTGGAGGAAATCAGCTTTGCGTTTCCGTTCATGGGAATGATGCCCTTGGGATGCTGCCGCGCTCTCCGCTTTTCCTGCCCGCTGACCATACACAGGCATTGGGGCCCATTGCTGTTTTCCCTCTGATAAAACCGGATAAAGGCATCGAACAGCGTGGTATCCTCCCAACAGGCGTCGGAATTTCCGTCATTCAATCCAACAACACGCCATCGTACCAGCCATTTTCCCTCCTTCTTTTCATCCTCCAGATTTCCCTGTCCGTTCCGTTTGACAAACCCGCACTTTTCCAGATCGGAAAGAATAGAACCGCCCTGTACATAGGTCAGAATTGGGCGCAGCTTCGGATGGCCGTCTTCCGATTCCGTCCACTTTTCCAATCCGGTTACATAATCGGTATGTTTTTCTTCGTTATACGGCGCCAGATAGCACAGCTGATCGCACAGAGGGTGGGCACAGACCCCGCTCGTCCGTCCCGCAGAACTCTCTGTTGCCGGAATAATGATCTTCGGTTCTTCCTTGTCCACGGCGGCGGCCCCGAGGAATTCCCCCTCCGCATTCAGAATGATCTCCAAATCGGCCCGGGTAACAATATGGGAAACCGGAGCCAGCACCGTGTGGCCGGATTTATACCTGCCTACATATCTCTGATGGCAGTCATAGGTTTCCACCGCCTTTTGCATCAGTCCCATTCCGTCTCCCCCTCAAATTCCGCCAGTCCGCGGAAGTTATTCCGCGTCTCCCCAAAGGCTTTTATTTCCATGGGACGAAGGGGTTTGTGGAGCGGGCATTCTTCCGGCCGGGGAAAAGCGATAATCCCCCTTTCGTTCATAACGGGATACCAGAAGTTGGCCGTCATGCGGTTGGCGGTTTCCTCCGAATGGGCTTCATCCGCATAGGTAATCCCGTGATACATCAGACCAAACGCCAAACCGGGGCTGTCGTCATAAGCGCTTGCCCCTTCTCCAAACACAGAGGGCTCCACATAGCCCTGACACTCCCGGGTGCCCAGAAAGATATCCCGCCGCCCGCCTTTGCGAATCATCTTTTTGGCGATCTCATGGTGCTTGTTTTCGTTGCGGTCCTGCGCCAGCTCCGGGCGGTTTTCATTCCATTCAAAATGGGCCTGCACCTGATATCGGCAGTCCTTGAGATAGGTATAATAAGCCAGATCATTTTTGCCGTGGTATTTGAGAGGCCGGATACCCTTTACCTCCATCTGAATGGGATTCATAACACGAACTTTGTCAATGAACCAAATCAGCGTAGGCTTCCAGTAGACCGACATTAAAATACCTTTCAGCGCCTCATAGGTGGGAATCTGATAGGTGCATTTTTCCCCGCCGATGCGTAGGATGGGATCGGAAAAAAGGCCGTAGCTGCCAGTCACTTCAAATTCCACAATATTGGGATACGTTGTATTTTTCATCTCACACCTCCAAAAAATTCGATTTTTGTTCCAGAGAAAGCCCGGTTTGCGGGTCATAGGCTTCCGGCGGCAGCACCAAAACGCCGTTTACGCCGCGCAGGTCATGTCCTAACAGCTGCTGTTGGTATTCATAGAGGGCAATCGTATAGAGCCTTGCCCGTTGGCTCCAATTTTTCAGCCAGGCGACCGAAACATGGGACTGCGCCTCCAGTTCCGTAATCAGCGCTTCCCCTTCTCCATACGGAACCACCACATCCACCGTGTTTTCATCAAAAACATGGAACAGACTGCCTGCCGTATCAAACGCCTGCGCAAGACAGTATTTCCCGTAAAATCCGCAGTCGTCCGTATAATACCGGGTGTTGCCCCCCAGCATGGAAAACAGGGTGTCCCGTTCCTTTTTCAGCGTATAATCCTGAAATCCCTCTTCCATATTGGCATAGAGCTTGCGGTAATACCACCGGACAGCATCATCGGAGGCCAAATCGTTCTGAAATTCCTCCGGCCTTTTTCGAAATTCCTCCAGAAGCGCGATGGTAACCGTTTTCGCCTTTTGAATCTCCTGTAATTTTCCCAGATTTTCATCCGCACACTGTACCACATACACAGGAACCGGCATTTCTTCTTCCCCGTTGCGGTTGCATCGCCCGGCCGCCTGCACAATGCTGTCCATACCGGCAGCCAGCCGGATGACCCGTTGAAAAGAAATATCCACCCCAGCCTCGATGACTTGCGTGGCGATGCAGAGCACCTTTTCCTTCCGCTTTACCAGCGCCTGATAAATCTGTTCCAGCGTTCTTCGGCGGTGGGCCATGCACATGGAAGCGGAAAGATGAAAGCAGTTTTCTACGGTTCCGGCCAGTGTCCGGTATAAAAATTCCGCTTCACTTTTTTTATTGCAGACCACCAGCAGACTTTCCGCGTCGGAAAGGACCCCGCCGATAAATGGCGGAAGTTCCTCCAGCCGCTTTCTTCCGGCGTCCGTGATGGAGGTGCGGCAAAACGGCTCCCACAGCTTTTTTTCAAAAGGAACGACGTCCACAGGTTTTTTCACCAGAGGATGGTCCGCCTGTTCAAAACAGGGTTGTGTCGCGGAGCACAGCAAAAAAGTGGTCCGGCAGATTTCCGACAGAAAATTAACCGTAAGATTGAACAGCGTCAGCATATGGTTAGGGACGGTCTGTACCTCATCAATAACCACCACCGCGTCGCAAAGGCTTTGAAACCGACGCACAGAGGTGGTTTTTCCTGAAAAGAAGGTGTTCAGCAGCTGCACCATGGTGGTCAAAATCACCGGCGCGTGCCAATTCTCCACCGCCAGCTCCCGAATGTCCAGCGCATTCCCGGTATCTTCTGTCCGGATCACGTTGGAATGATGCTCTAAAACAACACCGTCATCGCCTATATATTCCCGAACCACCTTCGCGTTCTGCTCCAAAACCGCCAGCAGGGGCGTGACAAAAATCACGCGCTTTTTCCCCCATTGAGCGGCATGGGCCAGCGCATACCGTAAGGAACTCAGGGTCTTTCCGCCGCCGGTGGGAACATACAGCCGGTAAACGCCGGCCGGCTTTTCCGCAAAGCTGCGGCAACGGTCGGAAATCTCCGCCCGCGTCTGCTGCACAGGGGTTTCCTTTGGAAGCGCCGCCAGCTTTTCCTCCACACGATGCAGACAGGCTTTCCAAAAACGATTCCCGTTCTCCTGTTCCGGGGGCGGAGGTATAGCATTCATAAACGCAGCCGTATCCCGACGGTCTCCTTCAATAACCGCCGAGGTTAGAAGGCGGGCGGTCAAACCGAGATAAAACGAAAATTCCTCCCATGTTTCATCGTGATTCTCATTGGAAAGAGCCTGCAATTTGTCAAATACGGCAGAGAGTTCTTGATTGGCTTTCCCGAACCGTTCTTCCACCTCTTCCCAATCAGCACAGCAGGCAAGAAAATTTTCGCAGCTTTCCCGATAGTGAATCTTCTCTTTTTCCATACGGTGCAAAAACCCGGAGGTTTGCTGCATATCTACACAGTCAAAAAGCCCATGATGGGCTCCGGCGGCATACGCCAGCAATTCCGCTGTAACATTCTCAACCCCCGCCGGACTTTCCCCATGGAAATGTTCCAGGATCATTCGGCACCCGGCAAAAGTGTGATTGACGCTTCCGCGTTTCCCTTCGCCTTCGATTATGTAGGACTGAAACTCCTGTTTGCACTTTCCCGCATCGTGCAGCAATCCGGCCAGATAGCCCGCCTGAAAAAGCCCGGCTGTCTCCAGACATTTTCCAGAATATTCTGCGGTATTTCGGCAATGCTCGGCCACTGTCTGCGTTCGTATCTCTCCGTTCTCCAACGGCTTACTATGGGCGATATATTCCATCAACCTTTTCCTCTACGCCGCAACTCACGTTTCGGCTCTTCATATTATTTACACAATAAACGAGGCTGTTTGTAAAATATGCCTAAATATTATTTCTTAGGTTTTTTATTTAGTAGCATTATACCGCACATCGATTCAATTTGCAACAAAAGAAGTAAAAATCTGTGAGAATTTGTAAAATATTGCAAGATTATAAAACCCGCACTTCAAAGATCGCAAAGTTCCCGCTGCCGATGAGTGCAGGACTATCGGCAGGCCGTGACCAAAACCTGCACGATAACCACGATAACAAAGAAAAACCCGCGGTGTGCGACTTGCTCACCGCAGGTGTGTAAGGGCGGTACAAAAAGATCGGCCCAAAAAACAGATGCATGACATTTCTGTATGTTCGATTAATCATCCAGACGATCGAAATTCTTTAGCGCCCACAGGAACTTCATAGTCATAAGACCTTTCCATCGTTTAACTACTCTTTCCCATACTTTCGGTTCACCCCACGACCAATTTGGCGCCCAACTGCCATCCTCTTCTTGAGAGGCGACTAAAGAATCCAGATTATTGTGGACCGCATCTTTATATAATGCAAAATACGGGTGATGAGGAGAATCAATCCAATGACATAATTTATAGGCACTTTCCGTACCCCTATCCTCAAGAATGGATATCAACCTCCCATCGCCCATCAATTTTTTTAGCAGGCTGTTTTTCAGCTCTTCATCATCAAGAGCATTGACAAAATAAACATCAGAAAGCATACCATATTGTCCGAACTCATAACCGGAATTTATTTTTTCTATCACTACGCTCATAACTTGTTCCAAAATTTTCTTTGGGACCAATGAAGAATATTTCACAAGGATACCCGCCAACGCAGAGTTTGTGTTCGGATCATAATGTTCAATCAGTTCGGCTCTGCTTTTTGGAATCAGTCTTTCTTCTTCGTCATATTTCCACCAAGGAGCGTGGGGATAATCGTTGACTTCAGGAACAATAAGATTATTCCATTCTCCCGTAGTGTCATTATAATTGCCAATAATATATGGGATAAGTTTTCGTATCATTGGGTGTGCAGCAGGAATGTCTTTTAGAGCAAAAATATATCGGCAAGCACTTTCGGTAGTCTTCAGGCATGAAACAGGACATTCAAAATCGTAGTCCAGCCAACCAAAGCCGCCGTCTTCGTTCTGGTAGCTTTGCAATATATCGGTTACTTCCGCAAGCGGCTTATTCTCAAAGAAATATTCAAACACAGCCTTATCTATATCCTGTGCTTCTGATTTCAGGAAACAAACCGCCATATCATATTGTTCCTTTGTCAATTTTTTCATTATATATTCCCCCCTGCTTTTTATAGCTGTTATACCATAGCGCCGCCTAGCCGGAATCTCTGTCTGCCTTCTCTGGCGGCGCATGTGCAAGTTGAACAATATTATAGCACAAAGCGCCGCAAAAGCAAGAAAAATCAGCCGTTTTACAGTGATCGATTTTTTCACCAAATTGAAAAATATTTACAAAAAATGCCCGCTATAAGCGCGGGCATAAAGATATAAAATAAAAAGCCTGCGGTGCGCGACTTGCTCACCGCAGGTGTGGTGCCGCTGGCCGGACTCGAACCGGCATGGTTTCCCGCCGCATTTTGAGTGCGGTGCGTCTGCCAATTCCGCCACAGCGGCCTGTTTGGCGCCGGTATAACAGCGCAAAAGTAGTATACACTACCCTTGTCTAAAAATCAAGTCCGAGTTCTCATCGACCTGTTCAGTATTGTAAAACCGGGAATTTTCTCCATTCGTGCCGAACGGGGATACGGGAGGTTCCGCCCCTTCCGCTTTATGCCCGCAAAAGGCAGGTTGTGTCACAAGCCTTCGGGCATGGCCCGCGCTTTCCCCAAATTTCGGCGTGGGAACGGTTGCATGGAGACGAAAAAGCTGGTAAACTGTCAGGTGGCGGACGGGTAGAAGCCACTCCGCCGCTTGACGAACTTTCACCTGCTTTGATACAGAAGAAACGGAAGTGCAGCCCATGCAATCGCGTAACCTGATCGACCTGGCCGACCTGTCGGTAGAGGAATGGGAAGAAATCACCCGGCTCGCCTGCGATATCCGGGAGCATATGGACGATTATTACGGCGTCTGCCGGGGGCGGATTCTGGCCACCCTGTTTTACGAACCCTCCACCCGTACGCAGATGTCCTTTCAGACTGCCATGCTGCGGCTTGGCGGCCGGATTATCGGCTTCGACAATCCGGCCAATTCCTCGGTTTCCAAAGGGGAAAGCCTGAAGGACACCGTTCGGGTGGTAAGCGGATATGCGGACATCATCGCCATGCGCCATCCCGTCGCCGGATCGGCCAGAGCCGCATCCCTCTATTCCCGTGTTCCGGTAATCAACGCCGGGGACGGCGGCCACCTGCACCCCACCCAAACCCTGACCGATCTGGTCACTCTGCGGCATGAAAAAGGCACCTTCCGCGGACTGTGCATCGGGCTGTGCGGGGATCTGAAAAACGGCCGCACCGTCCACTCCCTCATCAAGGCGCTGGCTGGATTCCCGGATAACCGTTTTGTGCTGATCTCCACCAAAAATCTCGGTGTGCCAAGCTATATCAAGGATTTCCTCTCAGCGGCCGGCTGCACTTGGCAGGAAGTGGACAACCTCGCCGAGGCCATGCCTCTGCTGGACGTACTGTACATGACCCGTATCCAGAGAGAACGTTTCGAATCGCCGGAGGAATATGAACGTCAGAAGGGCGTGTATGTACTGGACGCGGCGAAAATGAAAGCCGCCAAAAACGACCTGATCGTTCTGCATCCCCTGCCCCGGGTGGACGAAATCACGGTCGAAGTGGACGACGATCCCCGGGCCAAATATTTTGAGCAGACCGAATACGGGTTATACGCCCGGATGGCTCTGATGATGAAGATGCTGGAAGGAAACCGGAAAACGCTGCCCGTTCCGCCGCAGGGGATGGAGGCGCTCTGCTCCAATCCTCACTGCATCACGCATCGTGAGCCGTATCTGCCCCACACCTTCCGAAAGAGCGGTGATCTGCTTGTATGCGACTACTGCGAAGAACGAACCCTGCTCTACTGACCGGCGGGCGCTGCTGATTAACGGGTCCCCCCGGGCGGACGGACCGACAGCCCGGCTGCTTGCCGCGCTGGAGAGCTCCCTCCCCGCGACGGTCGCCGTACAGCGATTCGACTGCTTTGCGCAGCCCGTCCTCCCCTGCAACGACTGCCGGGCCTGCCATATAATAGATGGCTGCGCACGGCCCGACCTGAAGGAATTTTATCGGGCGCTGGAGGACGCGGCGCTTCTTGTGTTTGCCTCGCCGGTATACAACCTGTCCTTTCCCGCGCCGCTGAAAGCGGTGGTTGACCGCACCCAGCGGTACTGGGCCGCCCGGTTTGTCCGGAACATCCGTCCTCCGATCGTCCGGCCAAAGCGGGTCGTCCTGCTGACGGCGGCCGGCGCGGACGATCCCGAGGGGGGGGGGATGCTGGAGCGGCAGCTCCGCCCGGTGCTGACCATTCTGAATGGGACGCTTGTTTCCTGCGTACACTACGCCGGCGCGGATACCGGACGGGATATCACCCCGTTCCTCCGAAAGGCAGAGGCGGCAGGCCGGATTCTGACAGAGACGGAATCGCCGCAGGGTGAATAGCCCGCCGCGGTTCCTATTCCGATTTTCAGCAAAAGGAGGCGGCGCTATGAGTCCGGCGGATATTGGAATTCTTGTTTTCGCCCTGACAGCGGTAGCCGGGGCGGTGATCCACCGGATAATCCACCGAAAGAACACCAAAAACGGAAAGGGCGGAAGCGGATGCTGCGGCGGCTGTTCCGGCTGCGCAGGATGCTCCATTTGCCCTTCTTCCGATTCAAAGCCCGAGGATAAGCAGGATAAGCAGGAACCCCCCGGAACCTGACAAAAAGCGCCGGAAACCGCGAAACGCGGTTTCCGGCGCTTTGGTTTATCCGATTATTTTGCCATATGGGCCAGCGTTCCGTCCACCAAGTCGGCCACGTTGACCTTGCCCGCCCCGAAGATCGAGGTATCCAGCGTGTCATGGAAGAAGGCGTACCACTCCTCCGGAATACCGTCGATGCCGCGCATCATTCCGAGGATCGAGCCGACCGTGGCCCCGTTGCAGTCGGTGTCAAAGCCATTTTCCACCGCCATACAGATGGATTTGGCATAATCGCCGCCCCCATACAGCAAAGAGGCGACTACCAGCTCCGCGTTAGAGAGGACGTGGCACCAGTCGTATGGGTCCGCTTCATCCCATCGGCTGTGGAAGTCCCGGGACCACGCCTCATAGGTCAACCCGCCGTCCACATTTTCCAGCAGACGGGCAAGCTGCTCATACATCCGGGAGGTAGCCGGTATTTCCGCCATGCCGCAGGCAATCACCTCCCGGATATCCCCGGTGCAGGCCGCCGCCGCGAGCATGGCTGCCACCAGCATCTCCCCATAGATGCCGTTTTTGACATGCGAGATGGAAGCGTCCCGCCACGCCATTTCTGCGGCCGTCTCGGGATCGCCGGGGTTGACATAGCCGAAATAATCCGCCCGTATCTGCGCGCCGATCCACTCCCGGTAAGCGTTTTTGTACTCGGCGGAAAAAGGCGGTGCATAGCCGTTGACAAAATTACGGAAGGCCACCCGTTCCGCCGTGCAGTAGGCGTTTTTCGGCTGCAGGGCAACCCAGATATCCGCCACGTCCGCCGGCGTAAAGTCCCGGCCATGCCGCTCGATGAGCTTCATCCCCAGCACGGTATAGTTGGTGTCGTCGTCCGCCGGTTCAAAATCCAGAGTATCGGCAAAGCACCGGCCCCGCAGATTGTATGTGACCGAACCGAGAATCTCCTCGGTAAGCTCGCCGTCCCGGACATGCCGGTGAAGAGGATAATTGCCGGTGGCCTTCAGCACTTTTTCCAGTTCTCCGCGCCGGATGCCCTCCAGCGGCTTGCCCAGAGCGCAGCCGCTGATACGGCCAATCCACGCCCCATACAGCCGGTTCCGCAAATTTTCCGCCGGATGAAACGTCCTGTCCGTTTTAGCACGAAGCTTCCGGATGTTTTCCAGATCGGAAGGCTCGTTATAGGGATATTCCTCCCTCTGCGGAGCGTCCTTTACGACATTGAACAGCACGTCCGCCAGCGCTTCCTTGTAATGATCGGGCGACAGCTCCGCCACGCTTTCAAACACCTTTTGATATCTGGCTACGTCCCTGCCCTCCTCCAGACTCTGGCGGTATTCCGTCCGCAGGGTAGAGGAATACAGATCCCAGTCCGTCAGCGCCTGATAGCGGGGAACGATATCCCGTTCCGGCCGCAGCTCATCCACGCTGCGGACATCCTCCTCCCTCAGCAGCGTATCAAGGGAAACATTGAAGAAACGGGCGATATCGATCAGGCGCTCAATGTCGGGGACACTGCTCCCGTTTTCCCATTTCTGCACCGCCTGCCGCGATACATGAAACCGTTCCGCCATGGATTCCTGAGACAATCCGAATTTTTTTCTCAGCATAACCAACCGTTCGCACTGCATAACCGACACCCTTTCTGATTCAGAAGATTCCCGGGAAACGCTTTCGCACTTTTCCTCTATTAACAAATATAGCGGGAACGACCGACGAAAACCACCATCCGGTTCATAGCATTTTCCGCAACCGGCGGTTGCAGCGCGCGGCGGCACGTTTTTCTATTTTCCGGCGCGTTCCTCGCTTCCCGCTTTAAAATTGTACACCGGACGGAGCAAGCCGGTTACCTCGGCCGTTTCACCAAGCAGGGGAAGGATATCCTCCAGCCGCTTATAAGCCATGGGGCATTCATCCAGCGTATCCTTTCCCACCGAAGTGGTATATACCCCCGCCATCTCCTTTTTGAAGGCGGAAACGGTGAAGGAATTCCGGGCGGCGGCACGGCTCATCAACCGTCCGGCCCCGTGGGGCGCAGAGCAGTTCCAATCTTCGTTCCCTTTTCCAACGCAGAGCAGGCTGCCGTCCCGCATATTGATCGGGATAAGCAGCCGCTCCCCCGCTTTGGCGGACACCGCCCCCTTGCGCAGAATGCCGGACTCAATATCTATATAATTGTGGATCGTGGTGAATGCGTCCGCCGCATCCAGCTTCATCCCCCGGAGGATTTCCCGCACCATCGCCTGACGGTTAAGGGAAGCAAACCGCTGGACGATCGCCATATCGTGGAGATAATCCTCGAACAGCGCCCCCTCGACATAAGCCAGCGTACGGGGAACCGGCGGGGCAAACGCTTTGGCCTGCGCATTCAGCGCAGCGGCCAGCTCCCGCTCCCGTCCCTCTGCCTTATACCGGGCGATCAGCGCTTCCCGTTCCTCATCCCGGACGCGGCTTAGAACCTTCCAACCCGCCTCCTGATAATATTCCGCCACCTCGACCCCCAGACGGCGGGAGCCGGAATGGACGATCAGATACCGGGAGCCGTCCTCTCCCTCGTCCACTTCGATGAAGTGGTTGCCCCCGCCCAGAGTGCCGACGCTGCAGACCGCGCGGTCGGGATGGATCGCCTTATAGCAGCGCAGGGCGGTCAGGTCGATTTCCTCCGCCAGCGGGTGGGGCGTATCCCGCACCGCCATTCCGGCGGGGATACGCTCCCGAATCACCTTATCCAGCTTTTGCGGCTCCAGCCGGCGGCCGGCGAGCTTCACGGTTTCCATCCCACAGCCGATATCCACTCCCACGAGATTGGGCACCAGCTTATCGGTGACAGTCATGGTGGTGCCGATGGTGCAGCCCGCGCCGGCGTGAACGTCCGGCATGACACGAATCCGGCTTCCCTGTACAAACGGCTGATCGCACAGCGTGCGGATCTGCTCCGCCGCCTTATCCTCCAGCACCGAAGCAAATACCTTTGCGTCCGCGTATTTTCCTTCAATCAGCGTCATCGCCGCCCGCTCTCCTTTCCTAGGGCTGTATGTATTTTCCGCCGCGCTTCTCCCGTCAGAAGCCAACCGTCGATATCCCATGCCGGAAAGGATCGTCCACCATCCGGTGAGGCAGATCAGGAAGGCTTATGCCCCATTCCCGCAGGATCGGCGTGACCTCCCGGACAATCCGCAGAGGAAGATCTTTTTCTCCCAGATCGTACGTCAGCGGCTGCCCAAGCTGTTCCGTAATCGGGCGGTCGCTCAGGCAGGAGAGAACCTCTCCCAGCGGTTTGGGCCGCCGCAGCGTCTCCGCCACGCTGTGAAACTGGAACCATGCATAATTGTTAAAGGTAAAGAACGCCGGCGTTCCCCAACACCGGCGGGCATATTCCCGGTAGTCCATCCCGCAGGGCGCGGGAGAAATACAGCGGGACAGCGCGGCGTTCACCAGATCGCGCAGTGCGTCCATCTTCTCCTTCTCGCCGTACAGGGACCAGAACGCCACGGCAAACGCGTTGGCCAGCGGCTCCTCCTCAAAATCCGTATACGGAGGATGCGCGTTAAAATGAAGGATGGCGTGCCCCAGCTCGTGGAGCACATTATACCAGTAAAAATACAGGCGGTAGGTCTCCGCCGTCCGGTCGGTTCCCAAAATGGCGGCGATCTGCGTTTTTATTTTCGGAGAGCCGGTCTCATACCGCCCGGTAATCAGCATATACTTTCCCGCGCCGTCCTCACAATCCGGCCCCTGCGCACGATTTTTCGGTTCCGTCACAGCATTTTCCTCCTGTTTTCCGTTTCTCTGCCATCGTGATTTCACCGCTGCGCGTCCGTTTTCCCGCCCCGGTTTCGGAGCGCTTCCAGCAGCGGCCCCCGTTCGTTCGGAAACCGGCCGTCCAGTACCCCGTCCAGCAGGAATCGGAGGGCTTCTCCCACCGCCGGTCCCTCCGACATCCCCTCGGCGAGCAGATCCCGCCCGCCGACGGCAAGATCCCGCAGCCGGAAGCAGTCCTCCCCGCGGAGGATATCCTCCAGCGTTTGCTCCAGCCCGTCCAGCACCGTCAGCCGGGGCGGCTGATAACGCGGCGCCTGTCCCAGCGTATCCGCCCGTTTAACGGCGAGCAGACGGCGGAAGTCCTCCTCCCCCAGCCGGTTCAGCCAGCGGCGGACAAAGCGCGGTTCGTTTTCCGCCGGTATGTCGTGTATCCTGACCAGCCGGCAGACCCGCTCCCGGGTTTCGGTATCGAACCGCAAACGACGCATCGCCCGATCGGCAAGCCGCCCGCTCACCGCCGGATGCCCGTGAAAATGCCCCACTCCGGATTCATCCTCGGTATAGGTGAAGGGCTTGCCGCTGTCATGGAACAGCAGGGCCAGCCGAACCAGCCGATCCGGCGGCGACGTTTCCAGAGCGGTCAGCGTATGCTCCCATACATCCCGGCAGTGGTGGGGATTGTTCTGCAAAAAGCCCCGCATCGGCGCCGTTTCGGGCAGGACGGTTCCGATCACGTCCGCGAACGCGCGAAGCGTCCCGGCCGCGTTCCGCCCGGTCAGCAGGCGGCAAAGCTCAGCGTTCACCCGTTCGGCCGAAACGCCGCGGAGCCGTCCCTGCTCCCCCCGCATCGCCCGGGCGGCCGCTTCCTCCACCGCGAAGCCGAGGCAGGCGGCAAAGCGAAGCCCGCGCAGGATGCGGAGCGCGTCCTCCCGAAACCGGCGGTCCGCCTCTCCGACACAGCGGACAATCCCGGCCGCAAGGTCGGCCTGTCCGCCGAAGAGGTCGGTCAGCCCCCGGACCGGATGATACGCCATGGCGTTGATGGTGAAATCCCGGCGGGCCAGATCGTCCTCCAGCCGCCGGACAAAGGCTACTTCATCGGGGTGCCGGCCGTCGGCGTACCCCTTTTCCACCCGGTAGGTGGTGATTTCAAAGGGCTTTCCCCGCCACAGGACGGTCACTGTGCCATGCTTCAGCCCGGTTTCGATCACCGGACAGTCCGTAAAGTAGCGGAGGGTATCCTCCGGGAGAGCGGCGGTGCCGATATCCCAGTCGTGGGGCGTTTCCCCGCGCAGGGCGTCCCGCACACAGCCGCCTACCGCGCAGGCTTCAAAGCCGTTTTCCTCCAGCCGGGCGATCACCGCCGCCGCGTCTTCGCTCAAAAAAAGGGGAATATTCAATACCGCCGCCTCCTTTCAGTCAAAAAAATGCAGCTGTCCGCTTTTCTCACTGCGAGAAACCGCTTTTCGCTCAACGATCACATCCCCTTCGCCCGGCCAGCCGGTCAGCAGAGGGGAGCGCGGGTCATGCGCGGCCCGGTTCCGCGCCGCCGCGCCGCCGGACGAGGTGGCATAGCAATACACACAGCCGTGGGTACAGGTGTCGTAGCCGCCGATATCCACGCTCTGCGCACAGCCACAGCCCGGCCGCTGGCCGGGGTCCTTCCGGCAGGTAATCCGCCGGGAGGACAGGCGTTCCAGCCGCTGCGGATCAATGCAGGCCCCCGGCTGGATACCGTACCGGCGGAAATCGGCCGCCTCACAGCAGGTCCGCAGTCCCAGACCCGTCCCCGCCGCCGTTTCGGCGAAGGAGGCGGCCAGTTCCTCCATCGTTTCCGGCGGAACCGGCGTATCGGCCAGCCCGGCCGACCGCTTTTTCGCCTTGGCGTACAGGTCGAGAAAACTGAACACGCATTCGTTAGTACAGCCCGCCAGCTCCCGGGCCAGCCGGGCGAACGCTTCCCTGTGGAACGCCGCCGTACAGCGCCCGTTCACTGCCACCGGGTCGTACCGCCAGACCATCCGTTCCGGGCCAAGCCGTTTGGCCAGCCGCCGGAACACCCGAATCCGCTCCGCCGTCGGCGGAAGCCCCGGCTCCAGCTCCGGGCCGTAGGGCGTTAAGGTGAACTGAAGATAATACGGCACGCCCCAGCCGTCCAGCAGGGCGAGCGCTTCCTTTCCCGGACCTTCCAACAACGGAGCGGGGTTCTTGCTCCAAAATACCACGCCGTCCAGCGTGCCGGGCTCCAGCGGCACCCGGGTGAGCCGATGGGGCGTATACGGCCCGCGGGCCAGAGCGAAGCCCTCCCGCAGACGGCGAAGAAACCACGCGGTATAAAAAGCCGGCAGATCGGTCCGGCGGCTGGCGCTCAGAATCATTTTCTCATTTCCTCTTTCCGCCGCCCTATTCCTTCCCTGCGGCCCGGTTCCGCGGCGCGCATCGCCCGGATGCGGGCCTTCGCCGCTTCGTCCACCCGCCGGGATTCCAGAATCTTCTGCAGTGCCTTCCGATAGGTTTCCCCGGTCAGGGCGCCGCTTTGCAGAAAACGTTCCGTTTTTTCCGGGAAAGCGGCGTAGATAATGGAGACTGCCCAAGCCACCGCCATCCGGGCGTAATATCCTTCGTGCGTCACTCCGCTCAGGAGAGCGAGGGTTTCGTCCGCCCGTGCTTCGTCGATAAAATAAAACAGCCGCATTACCACGCCGAACCGTACGTCAAATTCCCGCGGGGAGGAAAAATACGGCGTCAGAAAGGCCGCCAACTCCTCCCGTTCCTCCGGCCGGGTTTTCAGCCCGGCGCAGAAGCTGTCGCAGACCGACCAGTTCCGGATTTTCGGCACGAAGCGGGCGGTATACTCCAGCCGGACCGCAAGCGGGGCCGGAGCAGCCCCGATCACCATCCCCTGCAGCAGGATTTCCTCAAAGGAATCGTCCCGCGCCGCCGCGAGATACGCCTCCCACTCCCCTCCGGCGAGCCGGGCCGCCAGCCGCCGCAGGAGGGGAAGCCGCACCCCCAGCATCGTCGCTCCCTCCTCCGGCGGCAGCAGGGAGGAGGAAAATCGGCGGTAGGCTTCCTCCGCCCGCCCTTCCAGCCAGACGCGCAATTCGTCCGGCCGGTCGGCCCCCGGCCAGCTTTCGGTTGTTTTGGTCATGAGCGCGCTTCCTTTCCGCGTTATTGGTGTTATTATAAACGATCCGTATAGGAAAGTCACGGGGGCAATACGTCAAGCGCTAAGTTTATACAGATTTTCTTTCTTTTTTCTGCCAGTTGCGCAAACTGCGCCGCACCGCCGAAAGGATGTGTAATATAAATTACAGCATAAGCGGATTGCTCGATCATCCATTTGTTCCGGAAGGATATGGCGAACCTTCGCGGAACCTTTTCTATTCCATCGGGAAGTATTGTGTCAGAATAGTCGATAAAATCCATCTTCGCATGCTTGTCGGGCGGATACGCCAGCACGATACGATAGGTTATCTGCGGATACTGTTCTTTCAGTTCCCGCAGCGTCCGGTACGCGTAAAGATCAAACTCTCCCTGAGAGCCAACCAGAAACCGATAAGCATCATGATAATTGATCAGATTTTCCAGTGTGGCTTTCAATTTCGGAAGAACAGCAGGCGGACATTCACGATGTCCGAAAAACGTGCAGGTCATTTTCCAGCCTCCTTGTGGGATATATCGCAATTATAACATACATCTCAAAAATATGCGATATATCCCACACGATATATCGTAAGTTCGGATAGACTGATACTGACGATATATCGCAAAGGGGAGGAGATAGGGTGCGCACAAAAGAAGCGGTGGCCAAGCGCATCCTTGCGCTTTGTGAAGACCGCGGTATTGCCGTCAACGCTTTGGCGAATCTCTCCGGCGTGTCGCCTTCCACAATTTACAGTATGTTGAATGAAAAGAGCCAAAATCCCGGCGTCGTCTCTTTGAAGAAAATCTGCGACGGTCTGGACATCAGCATTAGAGATTTTTTTGATAGTGATCTATTCGATCATCTGGAGCAAGAAATCCAATAAAGCCTGAAGAAAACGCTCGCCTGCTTGGCGGGCGTTTTCTTTCCGGCTTTATTGGATTCTCCAAAACCCATTTTTCTCTTCACGCTTTCCGGAACGTCAGCCGTCAGGCCGATTCTTCCCGCACCTTATGCATTTCCAGCTGGGCCATGACCAGCCCGTAATAAATGCCTTTTTTCTTCATCAGCTCGTTGTGGGAGCCGACCTCCGCGATATGATGCTTGTCGATCACCACGATCCGGTCGGCCTCCCGCAGGGTGGAAAGACGGTGGGCGATGGCGAAGGTGGTGCGGCCTCTGGTCAGGCGGCCGAGCGCCTCCTGAATCTGGTACTCGGTTTCGGTATCCAGCGCGCTGGTGGCCTCGTCCAGAATGAGCAGCCGCGGATCGTGCAGGATGGCCCGCGCGATCGCGATGCGCTGCCGCTCCCCGCCCGAGAGGGTGTACCCCCGCTCGCCCACATAGGTGTCGTACCCGTCGGGGAGCTTGGTGATGAACTCGTGGGCGTTGGCCATCTTGGCCGCCTGAATGATCTCCCGTACCGGCGCGTCCGGCCGGGCAAAGCGGATGTTGTCGAATACCGTGCCCGAAAAGAGGAAGGTCTCCTGCAGCACCACGCCGATCTGACGATGGAGGCACTCCGGCGCCAGATCCGGCAGAGGAACGCCGTCGATCCGGATTTCCCCGTCATCCACCTCGTACAGCCGCATCAGCAGGTTGATGACGGTGGATTTTCCCGCGCCGGAGGAACCGACCAGCCCGATCATTTCCCCCTTCTCCACCCGGAGGCCGATGTGCTCCAGCACCGGTTCATAGGATTTATAGCCGAAAGATACGTTGTCGAACTCCACCGTTCCCTCCAGCGGACGGTCCACCGAATCGGCCGCGCCGGCGAACT
Source organism: uncultured Oscillospiraceae bacterium (assembly GCA_905192745.1). Classification (GTDB taxonomy): domain Bacteria; phylum Bacillota; class Clostridia; order Oscillospirales; family Acutalibacteraceae; genus Avimonas. The sequence goes on along the minus strand of CAJJLZ010000026.1, from coordinate 14,755 downwards.
GGGGCTCTTCGTCCAGAATGTCGTAAATCCGTTCCATCGCGGTGTTCAGCCGCATCAGCATTCGGGGCAGGCGGCTGACAAACTGGAGAGGGCCGTACAGCATATTGGTGTAGGCGATAAACTGCACCAGTTCGCCGGGGGTCATCCGCCCCCTCAGCACGTCCCCGCCCCCGAAATAGATCACCAGCAGGGTGCCGGAGGTCAGAAAAAAGGTGACGGCGGCGTACAGCGTGGCCCAGAACACCTCGTTGCGGCGGGTAATCTTCATCAGCCGATCGGCATAAGCGCGGAAGCGTTCGCTTTCCCGCTGCTCCTGTCCGAAGGACTTGACCACCCGGATGCCGGAGATCACGTCCTGCAGCCGGTCGTTCACCTTGTCCTCCGTCCGCCAGCGCTGCCGCCAGAGGCGGTGCTCATACCGGCGGAAGGCGCGGATCAGCACCATCCCGACCGGCGCGAAGAAAAGGCCCAGCAAAGCAAGCTTCCAGTTCATCACAAACATGGCGATCAGCGCGCCAGCCATGATGAAAATCTGGCTGAACATCTGGGCAAAGACCTGCTCCATGAATTCCCGAATCCGGGCGGCGTCCTCCACCACCCGGTTCATCAGCTCGCCGGTCTGCCGGGAGTTGATAAAGGACATGGACAGCGCGTTGATCTTATAAAAGGTACGGGCCCGGAGGTCCCGGCTGATCCGGGTGCCGAGGCTGTTGCTCCACACCGCGTTGATAATCCACAGCGCAAGGGAAAACAGCACGATCACCAGCATCACGGCGAAAAACGCGCCCACCTCCCCGAGCCCGCCTTTGGCGGGAACCAGCACGTCGTCGATAAAACGGCGCTGGATATACTGTTGGGCGATGGAGATTCCCGACATCAGCGCCATGATCCCGGTCAGAAGCATGAGCGGCAGGGTATAGCCGCTGCACAGGTCCCAGAACCGGCGGAAGGTCCGTCCCCGGCCGCCCGCGCAGTGGGGACACTCGCTGGTGCCGGGGAGCGCCTTGCCGCATTGCGGGCAGGTCTTTTCCCGTTCCCGGCTTTCGACCGGCCGGTTATCTCCCTTGCAGAACAGGGTCGCGCCCCGGGCCGTATAGGAAACGCGGATCATATGCCGCATGCTGAAGCGGCAGAGGTATTGGTCCCTGCCGTCCCTGCGGGCGGCCAGAATCCCGCAGTCCACCTGAGAGGTGCAGACCACCTCGTCGGTTTCGGCCAGCGGGACGCAGTGCTTCAGCGTACCGTTCTTCAGGATAAACAGCGCCCGTTCGGTGACAGCGATCCAGCCGTCGCCGCAGAAGGCGCCGTCGTCGTCCAGATCGTACGGCACGCAATAACGGATGGGCTGTCCTTCCCGCAGCGGCTTCAAAAGCGCCGCCTCTTGATCGGGAAGGGTATAACACAGGTTCAATGCAATTCACCGCCTTCTTGGTAGTCCTTGAGTGGAAAGGCCGTGCGGCCCGTCAGATAAAGAGGTCGAGCTGCTTGATCTCCCGCGCCGTCAGCTTATACAGATCGGGGATTTCAAAGCGGTTGCCGTCGATGTCGTTCACCAGATACCGGTTGGCGCCGACGGAATACACGCTTCCGCCGCCCATCCGGACGGTGAAGCGGCAGCCGCCCCGGTCGGTGGTCACATCCCAGTAGGCGTAGCCGTACTCCTCCTTGATGCTGTGGATACGCTGAATCTGCGGAATGAAGTACCGCAGGTTCATCTGCTCCTCCAGCATGGCGCGCATCTCCTTCGGAAGGGCGTACAGGTCTTCGATCAGGCCGATCTCCCGGCCGTCCGCCTCCGGCTCCCGGATCGAGATGTAGTGGCCGGGATCGGAAAAGGGGAAGCAGCGGTGTACCGACACGCGGGGATATTGCTTGTGGTTTCCCTCCGGATCGGTATAGTCCATGCGGACAAAGCCGCCCTCCGTTCGCTGGAACACCGTGTTTTCCGCCGTGATCGACCGGATGGCGATGAGTTCCTCCACCGCCTTTTTTTCCTGCTGCAGCACGTCCGGAGTCTGCTTCTCTTCGACAGGTATGGTTTGTGCCGTCATGTATATCGCCTCCATAAGCGTTTCATCGTGGGTGGAAAAGGCGTTTCGATCAGTCTCCTATGCCCCGCATGGCCAGCGCCTTCGACTGGAGCTGAAGGAGCTTGTAATATACGCCCCGCTCCTTCACCAGTTCTTCATGAGTGCCGCTTTCCACCAGCTTGCCGTTATCCAGCACGATCAGCCGGTCGGCGTTCCGCAGGGTGGAAAGGCGATGGGCAATGGAGATGGTGGTGCGGCCTTTAATCAGCTTGTCGAGGGAATCCTGAATAGCCCGCTCGGTCTCGGTATCCACCGAGGCGGTGGCCTCGTCCAGCACCAGAATCTTCGGATCGGCGAGGATGGCGCGGGCGATAGACACCCGCTGACGTTCGCCGCCCGACAGCTCCCGTCCCCCCGCGCCGATCACGGTGTCGTAACCGTCCGGCAGGCGGCAGATAAAGCCGTGGGCGCTGGCGGCGATGGCCGCCCGGACGATTTCCTCCCGGGACGCGTCCGGCCGGGCGTAGGCGATGTTTTCCGCCACCGTGCCCATGAAGATATAGGTCTCCTGGCTCACCATGGCAACCGCCCCGCGCAGGGAGGCGAAGGAAACCGCTTTGAGGTTGTGGCCGTCCAGCAGTACCTCGCCGTTTTCCGGATCGTACAGACGGGAAATCAGGTTGACCAGCGTGGATTTGCCCGCGCCGGATTTTCCGACGATGCCGAGCATCTCCCCCGCGTTGATGTGGAAGCTGACGTCCTGCAAAACCGGCTTGTTGGGCTCATAGCTGAAGCTGACGTTTTTCAGCTCCACCTCGCCCCGCACGTCCAGTTGAAGCGGGTTCTCCTGTTCTACGATCTCGGGATGGGCGTCGATGATCTCGAATACCCGCTGGGCGGAATTCATGCTGCTCGCCCACCAGCGGAACACATGGGAGAAAAACTCCAGCGGCCCCTGCAGCATGGACAGATAGCCGACAAAGGTCAGCAGCATTCCATAGGTGAACTCTCCCGGCGTATTTAAAAGAATCAGCGCGCCGACGCACCACACCAGCAGATTGGGGATATCCCGCGTCAGGGCGTACGCGATGTCGTACTGGTTGCCGTAATGAACCACCCGCATCTCCGCTTCCCGGACCTTCTCGTTGATCTTGCTGAAGCGCCGGTTCTCGCTTTGCTCCTGCCCGAAGGCCCGGACCACCCGCGCCCCCGCGATGTCGTCGTTGAGCAGCGAATACATGGAGCGGACCGTCCGCGCCCGGCGGCCATGGGCATGCCAGTAACGCGGACCCGCGATATAGCAGACGATCAGCATCGGCGGCAGCATGGTCAGCGCGACCAGCGCCAGCTTCCAGTTCATGAAGAACATCACCCCCACCGACAGCGCAATGGTGGCAACGTTAAAGAGGAAATACGGCACGCCGTCGATGAAGAAGCCCATCACTTCGTTGGCGTCGCCGTTCACCCGCTGCATCAGGGAACCGGTCTGCCGGCGGGTAAAAAAGCCGATCGACAGATCCTTCAGGGAGTCGAACACCCGCTCCTTGATCCGGCAGACGATATCCGGCACCATAAAGGCGGTCATCCGGCCATGAATGATTCCCGTCAGGTGCCGGATCAGATGGGTGCCTGCCATGGTCAGCACCAGCAGCAGAAGCAGGAGCGTCGAATTTCCCGCGGCGCCGAGCTTTTCGCTGAGCGCCGTCCCGCCGCCGAGCACCTGATCGTAAAGCACCGAACCGCTCAGATAGGGCCAGACCGCGTTGGCAAGGCCCGAGACGGTTACACAGATCAGCATTACGCCCAGCCGCAGCTTATACTCCTTGAAATATTGCAGAATCCGGGTAAACACCGTGTGTTTCTCCATGCATTTCGGGCAGACGGTCCGTCCCCGCTCGGGATAGGGCGCGCCGCATTTCGGGCAGTATTCCTCTCCCGCGTTTTCCCTTTCGGGGAGAGGCTCCCCCTTGAGCAGGGCGTCCAGATCCTGACAAAACCGCTGCATCCGGTGCATTTTCGCGCCGGAAAACCGGCAGAGCCAGGTTTCTGTCCCGTCTACGTTCAGGGTCAGCAGGCCGCCGACCACCTGATTGAGAATTTTGGGTTCGGCCAGACGGGAAAGCGGGTAATCGTACAGCTCCGCAATCCCCTCCGGCTTTCGCCGCCGGGACGGCGTGGCCCCGGCATAGGCCATTTCCCCCGACTGGTCCGACACGGCGAACAGCAGCCGCTCCTTTGTCAGAAACAGATAGATGTTCTGCAGGCCGCCGTCGTTATTCATATCGGCGCAGGCAAGGGAACATACCGCGCTTCGATCCACGCCCCGCCCATCCAGCGCGTCGCGCACCGAGCGGGGCACCGGTTTCCATAATTCATCTTTCACCCAAAATCCCTGTCCTTTCCAGTTACGGGCGGCTGTCGGGTAAGGAAGAGCCGCGCCCGGCGAGGGATTTTTCCGGAAAACGCCCGCGGCCGTTTAACGCCGCGGTCCTGTCTTCTCCCGAATCCCGTCCTTTTTCAGTTCATCCATCGCCCACTCGATCAGCCGCAGCGCCTCGACCGTATCCCGCCGGGAGACGACGGTGCTCGCGGTCTCCCCCCGGCGGAGGAGGCGCTGAAATTCCTCCACTTCATAGGTAAAGCCGTCGATCTCCGCAAACCGCCGGGTCTCGTCCGCCGGACAAAAAAGGACGCTCCGGGGGCGGACGCCGCCGGAAAGCGCGCGAAACAGCGCCTTTTTCCAGCGACGTTCCTCCCCTGGAAGCGTCCTGTGTCAATAAAAGGATGAGCGGGCCTGTAAGCCGAGTTCTGTCGTGAACAGCCATCTATCTCGACCGTATGTCGCCATACGGCTCTAGCCGCCTGTCGAAGCCCATCGGGCCGATGGATCGCTTCAGTCGGCGTTGCACCGGATAGGGTTTGCAGGGCCGCATGGTCTCCCATGCGCCGGTGAGCTCTTACCTCGCCTTTCCACCCTTACCGCGTTGCCGCGGCGGTATATCTCTGTTGCACTTTCCCTAGGGTCACCCCCGGCGGCCGTTAGCCGTTATCCTGCCCTGTGGTGCTCGGACTTTCCTCATGCCCCGCGGAAAACGAAGTTTCCCCCGGCAGGCACGCGGCTGTTCAGCCCGCTCAACGTTGTCTATACTAAAGCATCGGGCGGCTTTTGTCAACCGCCGCGCCCCGCTTTCGCACAGTGCGTCCGGCCCGCCGCGCCGCGCTGAAGCACGGAGGCCGTTATTCAGTTTTTATTCTCCCAGTTCTCCCCGATTCTTTCCGGACATCCCTGTTCCAGCCCTTTCCGCCCCCCTTTGTCCGGCCAAACCGGCTAAAAAAGGGTGCAAAAAAGCCGTGACCAACAGCCACGGCTCCACAACGATATGACGGACAAGGCGATGCGCCTCTCCGGAATTTGCAGGCTTTGGGTTGTCCTGTACGATGAATGTTCAGTTGTCAAGGCCCTCTTTTCCGGTTCTGGTCATCGTATAAACTCCCCTTTTCTGAAATTTTGATCCGGCGGGCGACTGTGCCGCCGGTGATATTGAGAACACTTTACACCCTTTTGGCCTCTCCTGTCAAGGATAACTTGAAGTTTTTTTCAAAATTTTACCGAATTACAATTCTTTTTGCATCAATTTGTGGGGAACGTGACCGTCCATATGCTCTTCCCCGCAAACGGAAAAGCCGGCCTTTTCATAAAATCCAATCGCACGGCACTGGGCGTCCAGTTCGGCCCGGCGCGCGCCCATCGCCCGGGCTTCCGCCGTCATTGCCGCAACCGCCAGCGCCCCCACGCCTTTTCCCCGCCACGGTTTCCGCACCGCGATCCGCCCAAGGCCGATGGTCTCCTTATCCTTCCAGTAGATCCGGCCGGTGGCAATCGCCGTCTCCCCGTCCCACAGGAGAAGGTGCCGGGAGGTTTTGTCCTGCTCGTCCAGCTCCATTTCCGGAGAATAGCCCTGTTCGTCGCAGAAAACCTCAATACGGACAGCGAACGCCTCGGCCAGATTTTCCCCGCCGTTCAGCCATTGTTCCCGATAGCTCATGTTTCAAATCACTCCCGTGAAAAGAGTCCCGAACGGCCGCGCCGTTTTTCAGCGGATTCATTGTATCGCGTTTTGGATTCAAAGACAAGACCGCTTTTCTCTTTTTTCAAAGTATGCTACAATGATTATCCGGAGATATTTTCACTTTTTAGTGTAAAGGCTGAAACGCCGCGGCGGTTTCCGGTTTCCATCCGGTTGGGAGCCGCCGCCGGGCGGCGTTTCAAAAATTATGCGGCGGAATCTGTAAGGAAATCCTCCCGCGCGGGGTTATAACGATATAGAGGGGTACAGGGGGTGATGGGGTGATCTTGCTGCTGGCTTTTTCCTCCGCCGAGGAAAAGGACGCGTTCGAGTATATCTATACCCGGTACAAAAATCTGATGCTGCAAAAGGCGTATGCCATTCTGCATGACCGGATGCTGGCGGAGGACGCCGTCAGCGAGGCGTTTATCCGCATCTACAAAAATATGCATAAGCTGGACGACCCGTCCTCCAGCCGAAGCCTGGCGTTTGTGATGACCATTGTGCGCAACGCCTCGCTGACCCTGCTTTCCCGGGAGAGCCGACAGCCGGAGGAGCTTCCGGAGGAAGAACGGGCGGACCCGTTCGATCTGGAGCAGTATGTACTGTCCGAGCTGTCCTCCGAGCGGATTTACGAACTGCTGAACGGCGTGAGCGAGGAGCTGCGCAGCGTTTTTCTGCTGAAATACGCCTACGACCTGCCCCATAAACAGATCGCCGGGCTGCTGGGCATCAGCGAAAACAACGTCACGGTCCGCCTGCACCGGGCCCGGAAAAAGATCGCCGACATACTGATAAAGGAGGGATACGCCGTTGAAAAGCCCATCGGATAACAATCGGAATCGTTTGGAACAGCCCTCCGCGGAGCCGTTGTTCCGGGAGCTTGCCGCCCGATATGCGGAGACGGAGGGTCAGCTTCTCCGGCAGGAGCTGGATGCGGCGAATAGCCTGTCTTATTATACGCCCGCCCTCGACCGGAAAATTCACCGTCTGGCCCGGGGACGAAACGCCGGCCGGATTCTGCTGGGCCTCGCCTCGGCGGCGGCCTGCCTGCTCGCGGTGCTGACAGTCCCCTCGCTTCTGAGAAACAGCGGCGCGGCCAATACGAACCCCGGGACGTCCCACGCGGGAGGGGCCCCGGCGATCATCCCGCTCTCCTTTTCCCTGCCGGAAAACCTGTCGGTCGCCGACACGGAGCTGGATAACGGACAAAGCGTGTATTATCTCTCAGACAGCTATGAGGATAACGTGGTGATGACGCTGGAAAAGACCAATTTTGAACCGGGCGAAGGGTTGACGGCAATCCGGATCAACGGCTCCGCCGCCTATACGCGGGCAACCGCGGATTACCAGCTTCTCACCTTTCGCAAGGACGGGGTACTCTATACCCTGACCTGCCGGTATGAACTGGACACCCTGCTGAATCTCGGCGAACAGATTCTGTAAAATTTTTTCGGCCGGCTGTAATGTTTTCCCGTTCCCGGCGGTTTCTGTTTATGAAAGGCCATACCGAACGGAATTTAACAGAAAGAAAGGATGGGCTAAACATGACGCGTCAACGGAGAACAATCAATAAAAAAGCGGGGGCGGCCCTGCTGGCGCTCGCGCTCGCCGGGGTGCTGCTGCTCGGCGGCTGTTCGGCAAAGGGGAGCATGAGCATGAACGCTCCTGAAGCAGGATCCAAGTACTACTACGACCAAAACGCCGACGGGATGAACGGCGAGTCCTATCTCCCCATTGAGGAAAATCCCGAGCAGGCGGCGAAGGAGGAATCCACCGTCACCTTTTCCTTAAAGGTGGATACCGCCGCCTATTCCAATGTGTCCCGGTATATCGAAAGCGGTAATCTGCCGCCGAAGGACGCGGTGCGCACCGAGGAGCTTCTGAACTATTTCCGGTATGAACAGCCGCTGGAGAACGGGGACGATCCCTTCGCCGTTTATACCGAGGTCGGCCCCTCCCCCTTCCATGCGGAAAAGCAGATGGCGTTCATCCGGGTGAAAACGCCCGAGGTGGATAAAAGCAAGCTGCCGCCCTGTAATCTCACCTTCCTGATCGACACCTCCGGCTCGATGGATTCCTATGACAAGCTGCCCCTGCTCAAAACCGCGTTCAGCCTGCTGGTGGAAACGCTGACCGAAAACGACAAGGTATCCATCGTCACCTACGCGGGAAGTTCGGAGATCGTGCTGGACAGCGTAAGCGGAGACAACAAAGCCGAAATACTGGACGCGATCTACAACCTGACGGCGGAAGGCTCCACCGCCGGAGCGGACGGCATCCGAACCGCCTACGCACTGGCGGAGAAAAACTTCAAGAAAAACGGCAATAACCGGGTCATTCTGGCCACCGACGGCGATTTCAACGTCGGCATCTCGAACACCGGCGCGCTGGCCGAACTGATCGGCGAGAAGAAGGACGGCGGCGTTTACCTGAGCATCCTCGGCTTCGGCACCGGCAACATCCGGGACGATATCATGGAAACCCTGTCCAAAAACGGGAACGGGAACTACGCCTATATCGACACGGCGCAGACCGCGAAAAAGGTGCTGGTGGAAGAGCTGGGCGGCAATCTCTTCACCGTGGCGGACGATGTGAAGGCGCAGATCGAGTTCAACCCCGAAGTGGTGAAAAGCTACCGTCTGATTGGATATGAAAACCGGATGCTGAATAACGAGGATTTTGACGACGACCGGAAGGACGCGGGCGAGATCGGCGCGGGCACCGACGTGGTGGCGTTGTTTGAGATCGAACCGGTCTCCGGCCGGGTCGATCCCCACGCTTCCCCCTTTGAGGTACGGATACGGTACAAGGAACCCGGGGAAAGCGAAAGCAAGCTCTTCACCAAATCGACGCTGGACACCGGGCCGGACGGCTCCGCCAGCACCGATTTCGGCTTTGCCTGCTCGGTCGCGGCTTTCGGTCATCTTCTCCGCAATTCGGAATACACCGGGGACGCGACCATCGGCACGGTTCTGGCCCTCGCGCAGAAGAACCTCGGCCGGGATCCCGGCGGATACCGGCAGGAGTATATCTCCCTGCTGAAAAAATACCAGCGGCTGGCCGGATAGGGCCGGAAAAAGGAGCATGAGGCGGATGAAAAAGGTGGAAAAGACAGGCAAACGGAAGTTTTGGCCGTTCGTAACGGCGGCCGTCCTGCTCGCCCTGCTGTTCGTCCCGGTTCCGGCGGGGACCATGAACGACGGCGGTTCCCGGGATTACCGCGCGGCAGCCTACCGCGTCGTTCACTGGAAGCGCCTTATGCCGGGAACAACGGAAACGGAAACGGATATCCACGAAAACACCTGCGTTTACTGGTTTCCCGACAACTGGAAATCCATCGACGAGCTGTGGGAACTGCGGCACTGACGGATTACAGAAACCAGAAAAGGAGAAATATTGGCATGAAACGATTTTCCGTGTTTGGTGTCCTGCTTTTGTTCCTGCTGTTCACTATGACAGGATGTGTCCGGGACGACCAGTTGGTTGCCAAAAAGCCCGTTATCTACCTCTATCCGGAGGAAACGGCCACGGTAAATGTAAAGCTGGAATATCCGGGTGAACTGACCTGCACCTATCCCGCCTACCGGGACGGGTGGACGGTGGTCGCGGAACCGGACGGCACGCTGACCGATCCGGCGGACGGTCAGGAATATTCCTATCTGTTCTGGGAAGGCGTTTCGGATACCGCCTACGACCTGTCGAAGGGCTTTGTCGTCCGGGGAGAGGACACCGCCGCCTTTCTGCAGGAAAAGCTGGCCCTTCTGGGGCTGGAACCAAGGGAGTATAACGAATTCATCACCTACTGGCTTCCCCGGATGCAGGAAAACCCCTATAATCTCATCACCTTCCAGACCGACGCGTATACCGACAGCGCCGTTCTGCACATTACCCCCGAGCCGGACAGCATTCTGCGGGTATTCATGGCGTACCAAGCGCTGAAGGAGCCGGTGGAGATCGAGAAACCGGCGCTGGAAGGCTTTGAACGGGTCGGCTTCACCGTGGTGGAATGGGGAGGAACCGAGATCACCAAGTAATTGGGCGGAAAGGTCAAAACAGGAGAGGAAGTTGTTCTATGGAAAAACAGCGGATGCGCGGCTTACAAGCCCTGCGCGGTATGACTGCCGCCCTCCTTCTGGCACTGTTCCTGCCGCTTATCGCCTGTGCGGACATGGGACCCAAGCCGTCGGTCCGGATTACGTTCCGCGGCCTCGGCGGCGAAGTGTGCTACGGTACGCTGCTCTCCGCCCGGGAGTCCACCGGCCCCGAAACCGCGTGGGACGGGAATGCGGAGACGGCCCGTTATCAGGAAGGGGACGCGGAATATAAAGTCTGGAAAGCCTTCGTCGGGTATGAGGATGCCGACGGCTATTTCTTCCTGCAATGGCTGCAGCGGTGCGATGAAACCCAAAGCCTGAATTGGACCTATTACCCGCCCTCTCCGTTTAAAATCCTTCTGTATTTTCCAGAGAGCGATACCTTCGCTGTCAGCGGGATATACGAGCGGTATGCCTTTGACAGCTATTTTACGGCGGACGCGAGCCGGGCTTCGGCCGGGGGCGGCCTGACGGTCACCCAAAGCTACGACCACACCTGGGAAACGATCTCTCTGGCCGCCCGGATCGTGCTCACCATTCTGTTGGAGCTGGCTGTCGCCCTGCTGTTCGGCTACCGGGCAAAAAAGCCGTTCCTGCTGATCGCCGTCACCAACGTCGTTACCCAGACTCTGCTGAACGTACTGCTGAATATCATCAATTACAATCAGGGCCCGCTGATGTTCACCGCCCGATATATTCTGCTGGAGCTGGTCGTTTTCGCCGTGGAGGCCGCGCTGTACGCCGTCCTGTTGCCGCGGCTCTCCGACGGGCCTCCGCCTTGTAAAAAAACACGGAAGCGTTCCCGGGCTGTTCTTTACGCGCTGACCGCCAATGCGGTCTCCTTTGCCGCCGGCCTGTTTCTCGCCCATCTCATTCCCGGCATCTTCTGATCCCGTATCAACCCCTATCTCCTGACTCACAAAAAGGCCTGTTGCACAATGAATGAATATACGCAGAGACAAGGGCGCGTTGCAAAATCTTGCATTTTGCAACGCGCCCTTTACGCCTGTTTTCCGTTTCAGGTAAACTCCGGCCGTTCCGAAACCTCGCTGGCAGAACAGCCGCGGCTTTGCAAAGCGTCCAGCAGGGACTGGCTGGTCATCTTCTGCCCGCAGTGGACGATCAGCGTATCCCCCTGCACGTCGGTCACCATCACACCCGAAAGCTCGCCCAGCGCCTGACCGGCCAGCCGGGGATCCGTCCCGCCGTTCAGATGAAGAATTACCTTTTTCATCGCCTATCCGCCTTTCCGTCCAAAGATGGAAATAGTATGCGCGAAAGCGGCGGCTTTATCCGGCGGATACGGCGGCCGCCTTACGCGAAATCGAGAAACATCTGCCGGTAATCGAGATCCCGGTATCCCGCGCGGCGGTACAGCCGAACCGCGTCCGTATTCTCGTCTGAAACCTCCAGCCGGATGCGGGCAACCTCCTCCGGATACTCCTTCGCCAGAAACTCCAGGAACGCGCCGCCCATCCCCTTTCCACGGAAAGCCGGAAGGATGTAGGCTTCCTCAAGCCAGAGAACCAGCCCGCCGGCCTCGTTGGAATAGGTCTTGGCGGTCAGGGCATACCCTGCGGTCTTTCCGTCCGATTCAAACAGGTAGGCGTCGGCATATGGACTGCCGGCCAGAACGAGATCGACGGTTTTTGAAAAGTTTTCCTCCGGCACCGGGTGAAGCACGGCGGGAGAATGATAGAAGTCCTTCATCAAAGCAATCACCGTTTCCCTGTCCGAGGGAACAATGGGTCGAAACATGGCCATTTCCTCCGTTAATCTTCCTTATAGTAAACGAGCGGCTTCTGTCGGTTATGCCGGAAAAGTTCGAACGGGATATCATACAGGCGGCTCCGCCCGTTCGCTCCTGCCGTCCAGTTCAATATAGAATTCCACGCCGTCCGTATGGTTCAGCACGCCGTAGGGCATATGATGGGCGTTCATTATGGCCGCGACCACCGACAGGCCGATCCCTGTTCCGCCGTATGCGCGGGTACGGGCCTTATCCACCTTGTAAAAGCTTTCCCATATGCGGGACAGCTCTTCTTCCGGAATCGGAACGCCGCTGTTGAAAACGGCGATCCGAACCCGTCCGTCTTCCTGCGGGCGAACGGTCAGAAAAATCCGGCCGTGTTCATCCACATGATGCAGCGCGTTGGACAGGTAGTTGGACAGGACGTTTTCCATCAGAAATTCATCCGCCCATACAAAAACAGGCCGGGGAGGGGGTGGCGTCACGGTCACGCCCTTTTCCTCAAACAGGGGACGGTTTTTCTGGAGCAGCCCGTACAGCAGCTCGCTGATATCAAAACGCTCGATCGTCAGCTGTTCGTTCCCGGCTTCCAGCTGCATCAGCATGGTCATTTTTTTAATCAGGACGCTCATTTTCCCGGCTTCATCCTCGATGACCTCGCAGTAAAAATCGCGGTTTTCCGCCCCGCCCGCGATGTCCTCTTTCAGCCCTTCGGCATAGGTTTGAATCAGAGAGATAGGGGTTTTCAGTTCATGGGACACGTTTGTGATAAACGCGCGGCGGGCCTCGTTCTGCTTCGTTTTCTGCTCGTTATCATTTATCAGCTGAAGATTGGCCGATTTCAGCCGGGAGACCGTGGATTCCAGCGCGGCGGACATTGCATTGATGCTGCGGCCAAGGTCGCCCAGTTCATCGTCCCGCTTTCCGGTATACCGGTCGGTAAAATCCAGCGCGGACACGCTGCCGGCCACCCGGGAAAGCTCCTTAATCGGCCGGGTGAAGCTGCGGGCAAAAAACAGGATAAGCACCGTGCTGATCAGCAGGGTCAGCCCGCCGGAAATCAGCAGAAACTGGTTGGAAATCCCGATGCTTTCCTCAATGGCGGCAATCGGCGTGCTCATCATCACACTGTAGCCGTTGCTGAAACGGCCGGTCAGGGTAATAGAATTGGAGCCGGTGCGGGGATCCTCGCCGGTTTCTATCAGATAGGTCCCGTTATCCAGCAGCACCAGCGGCAGATTATAGGAAAAAACGGCGGGCGGATCGAAATAGGAGCTGCAGAGAACGCCGTACCGGTTCCACACCTTCAGACGCACGTTTTCTTCGCTGTACAGGCGATAGACTTCCTGCTCCACCTCTTCCGCACTGCCGTTATACAGCGCGTCGATTTGCCGGAAAGCGCTGACCAGTGTTTTTTCCTTGACGTTCTGATAATAAGAGACAAGGACAAAATTGTTCAGCAGCCAGTTGAACACCAGTAAAATGAACAGGCAGAAAAAGGTGCTGCTGAACAGCTTCCAGGCAATGGAACGCCGGAACCGGCGTTTAGCCGGCGGAACTGCCGGATCCACCGATTGGGTATGGCTGGTTTCCTTCATAAACAGTCCTCATTTTCTTCTCGCCGGTTACAGCTTATATCTCAAACTTGTATCCTACGCCGCGGATGGTGCGGATATACTCCCCGCGCGCTCCCAGTTTGCTGCGCAGCTTCTTAATGTGCGTGTCCACCGTACGCGCGTCCCCGTAATAATCGTAGCGCCAGACCGCGTCCAGAATCCGATCCCGAGAAAGGGCGATACCGGGATTATCCAGCAGGTAGGCCAGCAGCTCAAATTCGGTGTAGGTAAGCTCCACCGGCACGCCGTCCACCCGTACCTCCCGTCCGTCCCTGTCCACCGTCAGCCCGGGAATATCGTTTTCTGCGCCGGTATCCGGCGCAGCCGGACCGCCCGCTGCCCGGCGCAGTACCGCTTCGATCCGTGCCAGAAGAATTTTCAGGCTGAACGGCTTGGTGATGTATTCGTCCGCGCCGAGGGAGAAGCCCTGCAGTTCGTCCTCCTCCTGTCCGCGGGCGGTCAGCATAATGATCGGCACGTCGGATTGGGCATGAATCGCCCGGCAGGCCTCCCATCCGTCCATCCGGGGCATCATCACGTCGAGCAGCACGAGATCAGGCGTCCGCCGGCCGAACAGTTCCAGCGCCTCCACGCCGTCTCCGGCCTCCATTGTGTCATATCCCTTGATCCGCAGATAGTCGGTGATGACACGGCGCATCCGTTCTTCGTCATCAACAATGAGAATCAGCGGCGGCTTTTTCTGTTTCAAGGGAACTCCCCCTTCCTTTTTACCGGGTCAGCCATCCTGCCGGAGAATATCCGATCCGTCCATGTTGCCGACAGCGGTCAGATCCTCCTGCGCGTCTTTCGCTATGCCTTTCAGGGCAATCCCCATCAGCAGGAAAACGATCAGAAGAAACAGCAGAAAAACAAAGCCCACATCTTCCTGAACATCGGCAAATCCTCTGCCAAAAATACGAATTACGACCGCCGCACCGATCGGAAAACATCCAACGAATAAAGCATTCGAAAGCATACGGGTTCGCTGAAAATACTTCATGGTCAAACGCCCCTTTCATTATAACTCCCTTATGTGTCGATCGGGTGAAGGATGCGCCGCCCAGCTGGATTCTATACGAGCCTTTTCCGGCGGCGCAACCGAAAATGCTTACGCATTTTCCTAAACGACAGTATGCCATGGCGCCGCCCAGCTGGATTCTATACGAGCCTTTTCCGGCGGCGCAACCGAAAATGC
>CAJJLZ010000025.1 GCA_905192745.1 uncultured Oscillospiraceae bacterium | reverse complement strand
AGAAGAACGTAACTCTTTCTTCTTTTTCCAGTCTCACATCATTGACAAACGTACATCCGGAAAAGGGAGAGGCGCCCCGGATTCCCTGCGTCAATTTTATGCCTTGGCAGTCCCTTCCAAACGCGGTCATTCCAGCTCGAACGCGCCGGTATAAAGCTGATAATATTCTCCCTTCTGAGCGATCAGCTGGCCGTGCGTGCCTCGTTCGATCACCCGCCCAAGGTCCAGAACCAGGATTACGTCGGAGTTCTGCACGGTGGAGAGGCGGTGGGCGATCACAAAGACCGTCCGTCCTTCCATCAGAGAGTCCATTCCCTTCTGAACCAGCGCCTCGGTACGGGTATCGATGCTGGAGGTCGCTTCGTCCAGTATCATCACCGGCGGGTCGGCTACCGCCGCCCGGGCGATGGAAAGCAGCTGCCGCTGGCCCTGAGAGAGCCGTCCGCCGTCTCCGGTCAGTTCGGTCTGGTAGCCATCCGGCAGACGGCGGATGAAATCGTCCGCATTGGCCCGCCGGGCGGCTTCGATGACTTCCTCGTCGGTCGCATCCAGCCGGCCGTACCGGATGTTTTCCATCACTGTACCGCTGAACAGGTTTACATCCTGAAGAACAATGCCAAGAGAACGGCGAAGATCGCTTTTTCGGATCTTGTTGATGTTGATGCCGTCGTACCGGATTTTTCCGTCCGCAATGTCGTAGAAGCGGTTGATGAGATTGGTAATGGTGGTTTTGCCTGCGCCGGTCGCGCCCACAAAGGCGACTTTCTGCCCCGGCTGGGCATACAGGGTGATGTTGTGGAGGACGGGCTTTCCCTCCTCGTAGGCAAAATCCACGTCATAGAAGCGAACGTCCCCCGTCAGGCGGGTATAGGTGACGGTGCCGTCGCTGTGAGGATGCCGCCAGGCCCACAGGCCGGTACGTTCGGCAGTTTCCGCCAGCGTTTCCCCGTCATACCGGGCGTTGACCAATGTGACGTACCCGTCGTCCCGCTCCGGCTTTTCATCCATCAGACGGAAGATGCGTTCCGCTCCCGCGAGGGCCATCACCACCGCGTTGAGCTGCTGGGAAATATGACCGATCGGGTTGGTAAAGCTGCGGCTTAGCTGGAGAAAAGCGGCGATCGCGCCGAGAGTCAGCCTGCCGATCCCGTTTGTAGCGAGAATGCCGCCCACAACGGCGATCAGAACATATTGAAGATGCCCGAGGTTGTTGTTGATCGGGCCCAGAACATTCGCAAAGGTGTTGGCTTCGGCGGCATACCCGCACAACTCGTCGTTTCGCTTCTCAAATTCCGCCTTGGAGGCTTCCTCGTGGCAGAAGACCTTGACCACCTTCTGCCCGTGAATCATTTCCTCGATGTAGCCGTTGACCGAGCCGAGGGCCGCCTGCTGCCGTACAAAATAGGCGGAGGATTTTCCCCCGACCTTTCGGGTTATTACCAGCATGACCGCAACGCTGGCGAATACCAGCAAAGTGAGCGGGATGTTGGTGGCCAGCATGGCGGCGGCGACGGCGGCGATGGTAATCAGGGAGGAAAAGGCCTGGGGAAGGCTTTGGGCGATCATCTGCCGCAGGGTGTCGGTATCGTTGGTGTAATGGCTCATGATATCGCCGTGGGTGTGGGTGTCGAAATAGCGGATCGGCAGGGTCTGCATATGGGCGAACATGTCGTCCCGAATGGTTTTCAGTACTCCCTGCGCGATAACCACCATCAACCGGTTGTAAACATAGGTGGCGAGAATGCCGAGCAGATAGATCCCGGCCATGCCGAGAATTGCTCTCAGCAGGCCGCCGAAGGCGGGATTCTCCTGAGCGATCAGGGGAGTGATGTAATCGTCGATCAGCACTTCAAGAAACAGGGAACCGGCTACGCCGGCCACTGCGCTGATCAGGATGCAAAGCAGGACAAAGCAGAACTGTCCGCGGTACTGTCCCACATAGCGCATCAGCCGCGCGGCGGTTTTTCCGGCCGCCTGCGGTTTCGCGCCGCCGGCGGGCATTCTTCTACCGGGCATCGGCATCCGGATCGCCTCCTTTCTGCTGGGACGTGTATACTTCCCGATAGATCGGGCTGGTTTTCAGCAGCTCGTCGTGGGTGCCCGCGGCGGCGATCCGCCCGCCGTCCATTACAAGAATTTTGTCGGCGTTCTCCACGGAAGAAACCCGCTGGGCAATAATCAATTTGGTGGTGTCCGGAATTTCCTCCCGAAACGCCTTGCGGATCAGGGCGTCGGTATGGGTGTCCACCGCGCTGGTGGAATCGTCGAGAATCAGGATTTTCGGTTTTTTCAGCAGCGCCCGGGCAATACAGAGCCGCTGCTTCTGACCGCCCGAGACGTTGGTCCCTCCCTGCTCGATATAGGTGTCGTAGCCGTCGGGGAAGGAGCGGATAAATTCGTCCGCCTGAGCGAGCTTACAGACCCGGACCAGCTCATCGTCGGAGGCGTCCGCCCGGCCCCAGCGAAGGTTTTCCTTGATAGTGCCGGAAAACAGTACGTTTTTTTGCAGCACCATCGCCACCTCGTCCCGCAGCGCTTCGATGTCATAGGCCCGCACATCCACGCCGCCGACCAGCACCTCGCCGGCGGTCACGTCGTACAGCCGGGGGATGAGCTGAACAAGGCTGGTTTTCGAACTGCCGGTTCCGCCGAGAATGCCTACGGTTTCGCCGGAACGGATGGTAAGGTCGATGTCCCGCAGGCAGAGCTTTTCCGGGTCGCCGGTATAGCTGAAGCCGACGCTGCGGAATTCCACATCCCCGTTTTTTACTTCCGTGACCGGGTTGGCCGGGTTGTGCAGATCGGGCTCTTCCTCCAGCACTTCGACGATCCGTTCCGCCGAGGCGCGGGAGATAATAATCATGACAAAAATCATGGACAGCATCATCAGACTCATCAGAATCTGGGTAGCGTAGGAAATCAGGCTCATCAGCTGGCCGGTAGTCATGCTGTCGGAAACGATCAGCCGCGCGCCGAACCAGGAGATCAGCAGGGTGCAGGCGTACATGGAAAACTGCATCAGGGGGGAGTTGAAGGCGAGCAGCTTTTCCGCTTTGGAGAAGTCACGGTAAATGGTTTCGGATACCGCGCCGAATTTTTCCTTTTCATGCTCTTCCCGCACGAAGGATTTCACCACGCGGATGCCCCGCACGTTTTCCTGCACCACATTGTTCAGCCGGTCATAGGTGTGGAAAACCCGCTCAAAAATCGGGTGCGCCCGGCTGGCGATCAGAAACAGGCCGATGCCCAAAACAGGAACGGCGGCAAGGAAAATCAGGGCCAGACTGGCGTTTACTTTGAACGCCATAATCAGAGAAAAGATCAGCATAATCGGGCTGCGCACCGCCACGCGGATAATCATCTGGTAAGCGTTTTGCAGGTTGGTCACGTCGGTGGTCAGCCGGGTAACGATGCTGGAGGCGGAGAATTTGTCGATGTTGGAGAAGGAAAATTCCTGCACACGGTTGTACATATCCCGCCGCAGATTACGCGCGTAGCCCGCGGAGGCCCGTGCCGCGTATTTTCCCGCCGCCACGCCGCAGATCAGGGAGATCAGCGCGGCGGCGGCCAGAACGCCGCCGATCTTCCAGATTGTCCCCATGTCTCCCCGGTTAATGCCGTTGTCAATCAGGAAGGACATCAGAAAAGGGATGGCGACCTCCATCACCACCTCTCCGGTAACGAACGCCGGGGAAAGGAGGGAGTCCTTTTTGTATTCCCCGATACTTTTGGCGAGCTGTTTTATCATGAAAATGATCCATCCTTTCCAAGCCGTTCCGCAGGTCGGGGACGGCTCCGTATCGATTGATTGTTCGTTCCCGTATTGTCAGGAAGCGAACAAAACACCCGGAAAACACCGGGACGTGAAAACGTGGGGGTTATTCCACATTTTTTCTGATTTTTTCCGCAATGGAGAAAAAAGTCTCGACTTCCTCGTCGGTCAGTCCTTTGGTCAGTTGTGCTTCCGTGGTTCGGATCATGCGGGTAATCGCCTCGTGGTGCTCCACCGCCTTAGGGGTGAGAATCAGCTTTTTCAGCCGGGCGTCGCTGGCGACCGGCTCCCGCCGGATCAGGCCCTTCTTCTCCATCAACTGGAGAATGCCGGTCGCGGTGGAGCGGCGGATGGAAAACTCCGCCTCGATATCCCGCTGAAAAATATCCTGCTTGTCCTCGTGGTCATAAAGAAAGCCGATGATCCATCCCTGTACGCCGGTCAGCTTTTCCAGATGGCATTCCGCGGCGTACCCGTCGATCCGCCGCTTAATCAGATGAAAAAGCGTTCTTATTTCTGGCCCGACCGATTTTCTGTGTTCCAAAGCATCGCCTCCTTTTGATTGTTAGGTCACTAACATTATAGACGCGGAGACGGGCTTTGTCAATACGAAAATGGCAAAGACGATCCGGCTTCAGACAGGAAGAAGGGGCGCTGCCGATTCGTCCTTCGGCAGCGCCCCTTTGTGTGCGGCGTTTTCCGCGTATTCCGTTTCGCCGGGTTTTACAGCTTCTCCGCTTCCGAAAGCCAGAGGGCGGCGGAAGCGTCCGAGGGCATCCGCCAGTCTCCCCGGGGAGAGAGGGCGACGCTGCCCACCCGCGGGCCGTCCGGCAGGCAGGAACGCTTGAACTGCTGGGAGAAGAAGCGGCGGCAGAAGGTTTTCAGCCAGTGCTTGATTTCTTCGTCCGGGAATCGCCCGGCAAAGGCATATACCGCCAGCCGGTAGATTTTGGCGGGGGAATCCCCGAAGCGGAGGAAGTGATACAGGAAGAAGTCGTGCAGCTCGTAGGGGCCGACGAGTTCCTCGGTTTTCTGCGAAATGAGGCCGTTTTCAGGAGGAAGCAGCTCCGGGCTGACCGGGGTGTCGAGGATGTCGGTCAGCGCGCCGCCGATCGTGCCGCCGCAGCGGCGCGCCTCGTAGGCAACCAGATACCGCACCAGCGTTTTCGGCACCGAGGCGTTCACTCCGTACATCGACATATGGTCGCCGTTGTAGGTCGCCCAGCCCAGCGCCAGTTCCGACAGGTCGCCGGTGCCGATTACCAGTCCGCCCCGCTGGTTGGCGAGATCCATCAGTACCTGGGTGCGCTCCCGCGCCTGCGAATTTTCATAGGTCACGTCGTGTGCGCCGCCGTGGGCGATGTCGCTGAAATGCTGGGTGACCGCACGGGTGATGTCGATCTCATACAGCGTCGCGCCGCAGGCTTTTGCCAGAGTGCGGGCGTTATTCAGGGTGCGGCCGGTGGTTCCGAAACAGGGCATGGTGGCCGCATACAGGTCGCTGCGCGGCTTCCCGAGCCGGTCATATGCCCGCGCCGCGACCAACAGCGCGAGGGCGGAGTCCAGCCCGCCCGACAGCCCCAGCACGGCGCAGCCGCCGGTGTGCTCCAGCCGTTTGGCCAGCCCGGCCGACTGGATGTTCAGAATCTCTTCGCAGCAGGCTTCCTGTGCGCTGATATCGTCCGGTATAAAAGGGGCGGGGGCGATCGGGCGGGTCAGCGTCAGCGGCCGGATGGACAGATCAAAGGGGATTTCGGTCATCTCACCGGAATTGGTACAGGTGGTAGTCCGCCGCCGATCGAACGCCAGGTGGGCCAGATCGATTTCGGTGGCGATCAGTCCGGTGGTGAAGCGGACGCTTTCCGCCAGAACCGCGCCGTTTTCCGCAATCAGGTTATGGCCGGAAAACACCACGTCGGTGGTGGATTCCCCGTCCCCGGCGTCAGCGAAAATATAGGCGCACAGCAGCCGGGCGGACTGGAGGGAGACTAGCTGCCGGCGGTAGCCGGGCTTGCCGATTCCCTCGGTGCTGGCGGAGAGGTTGGCGATTACCGTCGCTCCTGCGTCGGTCAGCCGTTCGGAGGGTTGAGGAGACGCCCACAAATCCTCGCAGATCTCCACCCCCAGCTTAAAATCGGGAAGGGAGCGGCAGGTAAAAAGCTGGTTCCGGGAGAGGAGAACGTCCTGTCCCGCATAGCGAAGGGCGACGGCGGTATCCTTCGCCGGAGTAAACCAGCGGCCTTCATAAAATTCAGCGTAGGAGGGGAGGTAAGATTTCGGCACCAGCCCCAGCAGCCGTCCGCGGTGGCAGACCGCCGCGCAGTTGTACAGCCCCGACCGGCAGGGAACCGGTACGCCGACCAGAATTACCATGTCCAGCTCCGCGGTTTCCTGCAGAATCCGTGCCGCCGCGTTCTCCGCGCCCTTCAGCAGGGCGGGCTGAAACAGCAGGTCGCCGCAGGTGTAGCCGGTGATGCACAGCTCGGGGAATACCAGCAGAGACGTATCCTCCGGCGCTTTTTTTATGACGTCCAGAATCTGCTCCGCATTGTAGTCGCAGTCCGCCACCCGGATTTTCGGCGTGGCGGCCGCCACCCGGAGAAAGCCGTCCTTCATATTTCAATCCTCCAACAAATTGACAGTATAGGGAACCAACCGGAAAATCAGCCGGTTTATTGACCGTGCCAAAGAAGAAAAAGCGGGAACGGCCCTGCCGTTCCCGCTTAGTATATCACAAATAAACGAAAAATGCGAAGAAAATTCCAGCCTGACGCCGAATTACCAGAACAGCCGCCGGCGGAGAAAATAGAGAAATCCTCCCAGCTTTTGGCGAACCAGCGATTCCAGCCGTTCATGGACATGGACCAACCGTTCCAGATCTTCCTCGGCGGGCGTTTGCTCGCCGTACCGCCAGTCCATGACGATGCCGAACGCCTCCCGCAACAGCGTTTCCGTCGGCCCGCCCTCCGATCCGCCCGCGTTTTCCGCCGCCGGGACAGAGAGGGTGTCCGCCGCCCGTTCCCCAAACCGGCGCATGGTTTCCGCCGGCAGGGGCTCAAACCCAAGCAGGCGGAGCTGGCGGAGAAGATCGGTGTAAACCGTATCCGCACATGCCCCGGCGTCCGGCTGACGGGCCCGCAGCACCGCAAGGTCAAAGGCGTGCCGTTTTCGCTGCAGGCGCAGAATGGTCAGGGCCGACAGGAGGATGACGGCCGCCGCAGCGAGCAGGATCAGCCACAGTCCACCGCCGGCGGTCCCGCCCGGTACGGGGGCCGTCCCCTGACCGGCGGCGGATGAAACGCCGGACGGCAGGGTCGTCGCGGCGGCGGACGCCGCGGAAGGAGCCGTCATCGTTCCGGAAGGCCGGGCGGAAGAAAGGGTGGGCGCGGTGGGCTGCACGGTATCCGGCGCTTCCGGCGCGCGGTAGGAGGACCCGGCCGTGGGATCGAAGGGAATCCAGCCCACCCCGAGAATATAGCATTCCACCCAGGCATGGGCGTTGTCGGCATAGGCCATCCAGTCGGTTTCCGACGCTTCAAGGCCATAGCCGATCACAAAACGTGCCGGTACGCCGAGCGTGCGGGCCATCACCGTCATCGCGGAGGCGAAATAGACGCAGTATCCCTCGCCGGATTCCAGAAAATACTCCACAAAATCCCGGTTCCGCGGTACGTTGCCCGGGGTCAGGGTGTAGGTGTACCGGGTGCTGAGATACGCCTCGAGCTGTTCCATCTGCCGATAGGGAGAGGCCAGACCGCCCGCAATTTCCTGCGCCTTGGCGGCCACCGAGGACGGCAGATTGTCCGGAAGCTGCAGGTAATCGGCCGCCGCCCGTCCGAAAGCATCGTCCCGTACCCCGTCCCGTTCGAGCGCTTCGATCTGGTCCGCCAGACCGGCGTTCTGCCGGTCAAACCGGCGGTAGACGAAGCGATACCCGTATTTTTCCGGAAGGCAGGTGCGGGAGAAAACCTCCGAGCGGGTGTTGAATAACAGATAGGAGGATTGGACATCCGAGGAGATTTCGGTGATCCGGTCGCCGAAATACAGGGAGTACCCGCCGGGAAACAGGGTGACTTCGGCAAGGGAAAGGGGCATTGCGTCGGCCAGCGGATTGGAGCCCCACTTGTCCCGGGGACGGAGTACGTCGAAGGTATCCTCAAAAGCCTCCCGGCTGGAAGCCGCCTCGGCGCCGGACGCATACATCGCGTCCTGAAGCAGATAGTCCTGTGTGGAACCCGCTTCCCAGCCTTTGCCGGTGTAGATTCCGTATACCATGCCCTTCATCATGGCGGGAGCGTCGGCCCGGACCCGCATCACCGGTTCATGGCTGAGGCTCAGGTTTCCGCCCAGCCGATCGGCGTTCGGCTGAAGGCCGGAACTTTTCAGGGTGAACGGCGCGTTGCTGAGGGGGAGCGTTTTTTCCCCTTTCAGCGTGCGGCGGACGGAATCCAGCGCGGTTGCCAGCGTTGGATTTTTCCAGACGGAAGCGTCCGACGGTACCACCGCCGAAACCAGCAGAGAACCGGCCGCGCAGAAAGCGAGGGAGGCCAGAAGCATCCGCCGCGAAGAACCGGAACGCCCGTTTGTCCGCCGGTTCAGCTTTCGGGAGAGGCTGCGGGTAAGGTAAGGGCAGGTGCCGGCGAACAAAAAGAGGAGGGCGGTATGATTCTGCCGGAAGCCGTTTAAATAGATCACCGCGATCAGGATAACGGCCAGCACCGCCAGGGGGGTAAAGAGAGCGGCCCGCCGAATCAGAAGGAACACCGCGCTGCACACCGCGAGGGTGATGATCCATTGTACCAGTTCGATATTTCCGGGCGTATTATAGGAGGAAATCCGCGGGAACTGGTCCAGCCACCATGCAAACAGGCCCCGAAGAAAATCGACGGCCGGCGCCGCCGTCCCGGTCAGAAGCAGCAGCAGGGAAACGCCGCCCGCCGCGGCCGGCGGAATCCACCAGCGCCGCGTCAAAAGGACGAACAGGGCGGTGATGACCGTCGCCCGGAGAAAAATGGCCGCCATCGGGTTTTCAAACCGGAAAAGCTGCCGCATCGCCAGCAATACGCCCACGGTAATCAGCCAGCAGCAAAGGGCGTCCATCGGCAGGGACCGCCGGTTTTCCTTCCGTCGTATTTCGGGGGCGAGAGCTTCGGCGCGGGCGGGACGACAAGAACGGCCGGAAGAACCGGAGAAGGCGTATTCCTTCATTGCCAGCCCCCCAGTCGTTCCAGTATATCGCGGGGCGCGGAAACCGGCAGGACCCGCAGACCCTCGGCCACGGCTTCGCCGTCAGCGGCGAGCTCCTCCGAAGCGGAGCAGATCAGCACGGCGGGACGGCGGGGAGAAGGAACCCCAATCAGACAATCCAGAATTTCCGGCTGGGGTTCCCGCGTAATCCCATACAGGGCGCAAATCCGGCCAAGATCGCCCAGCGCCTCCGGCATCCAGTCGGCCAGCGGCCGTTCGGCGCGGAATTCCAGACTGGCGAGCAGGGTATAGGCTTCTTCAAAATCCTCCCGGCTCAGCACGTCGATCCCGCCGTTCTCCCAGAGAAGGCGGACGGCGTGGCCGCTTCCCAGATAGTAATACACCAGCGCGGCGGCGCACTCGGACGCCATATCGGCATAACCCAGAGCGGTTTCCTCCTGTTCGCCGTCCTTTTCCCATCGGCTGTTGTCCAGCAGAATGAGCACGGTCTGGTCCACCGACATCTCATACTGACGGGTATGGAGTTCCCGCGTCCGGATAGAAAGTTTCCAGTGAATTCGCTTGAGCGGGTCGCCGCTGCGGTACAAACGGGTGTCTGAAAACGAGTCCCCCTGATCGGCGGTCACCGGATTCTTTTCGGAATATTCCAGACTGGGCGGCGGAACGGGCGGCTGGCCCGGAATCACATACAGCTCGGGATAAATTACCAGAGGGGGCTGTGCTTCCGGACGCCGGGCCCGGGGAAAGGGCAGACGGAAGAAGCCGAACAGATCCCCGCAGCGCAGTCTGGAGATTCCGGCCGGCCAAAGCCCCCGATGAGGGCAGGAAAGCGGCTGCCGCAGTTCGGGGCGGCGGTTCCCCCATAAAAAAGAGGCGTACCGGCGGGATATCCCGTCCGGCGAATCCATGGTCACATATACGACGACGGGGAGGATGGGGAAGCCGGAAAACGCGACCGCCGCTTCCGTATCGTTTCCCCTCACCATGGCGGTAGAACCGACCGATTGCCGGATACGCAGCACAAAAACGCCCGCGATGGACGAAGCCAGAGCGAACGCCAGCAGAAACCCCGCCATAAAGGCGGCGGCAAATATTTCGCTGATGCCGGTGGCAAGCCCTGCCAGCAGAAGCAGCGCAAACAGGCCGAAAGCGATGCCGCCCCGCGTTGTCATCGGACGGCGGGCACCGGGACGGAGCGCAGTACGGCGTCAATCACGGCGCGGGGAGTCTGCTTGCGAACCCCCGCGCGGGCCCGCATAATCAAGCGGTGGCAAAGCACGGGCGCGGCCATTTTCTGCACGTCGTCCGGCAGAACGTACGGCCTGCCGGACAACAGCGCACAGCCCTTCGCGGCCTGCATCAGCGCGATGGAGCCGCGGGGGCTGACCCCCACCAGCACGTCGTCCAGCCGCCGGGTCGCTTCGGTGAGGGACACGATATAATCCGCGACAGGCGGCGCGCAGAGGATGGTTTCCAGTTCCCCCTGCATCCGCAGAACGTCCCTGTCGGAGACGATAGCCTGCAGCGTTTCCACTCCCTGACGGGCGCGGTGGTTTTCCAGAATCCGCATTTCCTCTTCGTGGGAAGGGTATCCCATCGACACACACATCAGAAAACGGTCGAGCTGCGCTTCCGGCAGGGGATAGGTGCCGGCCATCTCCACCGGGTTCTGGGTGGCAAGCACCATAAAGGGAGCGGGGGCGGCATAGGTAACGCCGTCGATGGTCACTTGGTTTTCCTGCATGACCTCCAACAGGGCGGACTGGGTTTTGGGGCTGGTACGGTTGATTTCGTCCGCCAGCACTACCTGATGCATTACACTGCCGGGATGCAGCTCCTGCTCCCCGGTCTTGATGTTGAACATCGTGAAACCGGTGATGTCGGAGGGCAGTACGTCGGGAGTAAACTGGATACGGCGGAAGGAACAGCCCAGCGAAGCGGCGAGCGCCGAAGCCAGCGTGGTCTTGCCGGTTCCGGGAATGTCTTCGATCAGGACGTGGCCGGCGCTGAGCATGGTAATCAGCAGCAGGTCGATCACCTCGTCCTTTCCTACGATCACCCGGCGGATGTTTTCGCGGATCGCGCGGAGCTGGGAAACGGTTTTACTCTGGTCCATGGATAGAAGGTCCCTCCCATTGTGTCTGGTATAGAATAGTAAAAAATCAATCGGGATTCCGGGGCGGTTTCAGAGTCAGAGGAAGGCCGCAGGCCATCAGGCATACTTCGTCGCAGCGGGCGGCGAGCCGCTGATTCAGCCGCCCGAGGATGTCGGCGAACACCCGCCCCATCCGGTAAGGCGAGACCAGACTGCACCCGACCTCGTTGGTCACCAGAACCGCCCGGCGGTCCTGTAACTCCAGCGTGTCCATCAGTTCGTCGAATTCCCGGCCGATCATGGCCTCAATCTCCTCCACCCGGGCGTTGGAAAGCGGCTCGTAATCCGGTTCCGCGTCCAGCATTAGGTTGGTCACCATGTTGGAAACACAGTCGAGCAGCACGTCGCCGTCGGGATGCTCTTCCAGTACGGCGGAGAGATGCCGGCTGGCCTCCGCCGTCGTCCAGTGGGCGGGGCGGGACTGTTGATGAAGCTGAATGCGGCGCTCCATCTCTTTGTCGAGACAGCGGGCGGTGGCGATATACAGCACCTGCCCGCTCTGAGCGAGCCGCTGTTCCGCCGCCCGGCTTTTTCCGCTGCGTACCCCGCCGGTGATGAGAATGCGCTGTGCCATCAAATTTGCCGCCTTTCCGCCGGATGGTTGCCGGTCCGGTTCTTCGAGCAATACAAAGCGAAAGGCCCGGAAACGGCCTTCCGCCCTTTGCACCGGTATCTTCCAGATATAGAATCGGATTTCCTTTTCTGTTATAGATTCAGTATACCGGGTTGAACGGGACTTGTCCACCCCCAACCGTGGATTCTTACAGAAAAATTAAGATTCCCCGCTTGCTTCTGACAAAATTCGCACAACATCCTAACTTCCCTTTTCTCCCGCCGCATTGCTATGCTATAATGTCAATCAGGGAAAAACGCGACAGCGTTTTTCGTTGCGCCGCCGGAGAACGCCGGTACAGCTTTCGGCGGCGCAACAGGGCCAAGGGAGGAATGCGGAAAATGTTTACAGGAATCACACAGGACGCCATGTGGCTGTTGGCCCAGAACCGGTTTGAAAACAGCAAGGCGTTTTATGAGGAGCATAAACCACGGATTCAGCAGGAGGTCGTACAGCCGCTGCGGGAGCTGTTGGCCGAGCTGGGAGACACCGCGCAGGAGATCGATCCGAAAATTCTGATCGACCCTAACCGAAACGGCGCGGTCAGCCGGGTGCGGCGGGATAACCGGTATACCCATGATAAGTCCCTGTATCGGGAAAATATGTGGATTGCTTTGATGCGGGACAAAAAGGCGTATGAGTGCGCTCCCGGCTTTTTCATGGATTTTTCCCTGAACGGCAGCACCTATGGACTGGGCTTCCGCTGGTGCCCGCCGGGCCTGATGCAGGCGCTGCGGGCGGAAATCGACGATAAGCCGCAGGCGTTTCTGAAAGCGGTGAAGGCGGCGGCCGACGCGGGCTTTGCCGTGGAGGGCGACCGGTATGCCCGCCCCAAAAAACAGGGGCTGCCGCCCTTGCTGGACGGGCTGGCCAACCGCAAGACGGTGAGCGTTGTGAAATTTGAACCGGATCCCGCTTTTTTTGGCAGCGCTTCCCTGACGGATACGCTGAAGAAAGCGTTCCGTACCCTTGCGCCGCTCTACCGGCTGCTGATGGGGGCAACGGAGCGGGAGCTTCTCAGCCGGGAAATCTGAAAAACCGGATAAGCAAAAGCCGGCTGCGGGTCATGGACGACCGCAGCCGGCTTTCTGTCCGGAGCCGTTTTTCCCTTTGCCGCCGCGCCGTTTATACGGGCGATATGGCGGAAAAAAGGGGTTTTGTGTTTGCGATAAAAACAATAAAAGCGATAAACGGGAGAATTACAGCAAATCCTCCCGATAGCAGGCCCGTTCGCCGCCGATGTATTTCGGGCGGGTGCGGGCGCAGAGCAGGGGGGCTTCCCCGATCCGGTCAACGGATAACCGCACCGGTACCGCCACCCGCCGCAGATGCATCCCGATCAGGGTTCCGCCGATATCCATCCCGGCGTGGGCGCGGATTTCCTCCACGGCAACCGGATCGTTCATGGCGGCGTATACGGCGGTGGCGAAGGAGCCGCCCGCTTTCGGCTGGGGAACGACGTTCACGATCTCCAGCCCATACCGCTCAGCGGCCTCCCGCTCCACAATCAGGGCGCGGTTGAGATGCTCGCAGCACTGGGCGGCGAGGAACAGGCCGTGCGCTTTGACCGGCGGATACAATCCGGCGAGAAGGGCGGCGGCCGCTTCCCGGCTGGAATCGGTGCCGATCCGGTGACCGGTCATCTCGCTGGAGGAACAGCCCACTACCAGCAGCTGGCCGGGCCGCAGCCCGGCGGCTTCGATCAGTTCGGTGACGGCGGCTTCGGCCTGACGGGTAATTCCCTCAAACATACAGGGTCATCCTTTCCTGAATTCGCGGGGTGTTGTCTTTTCGGCGCCAATGAGACGCCGGGGGGAGCAATAAGCGGTAACTGGATTTATTATATCCCGGACGGAAAAAAAGTCAACGCCGGAGGAAAGCCGCCTTTTCCTGCTTGAACTTGTTCGGTGGATGTCTTATAATGGTAAAAACGCGGCGAAAGGGGGCGGCAGTATGGCGGAGAGTTCGCATCGGATGGTTCCGCCCGGTACGCCGCGGTTTTCCACCGCGCAGAAGGCGGAGGTGGATATCCACCACATGACCAGGGAGCAGGCGAAGCGCCATCTGGAACGGCTGCTGAGCCGGCTGGACGGCAGTGTGCGGGAGCTGACCGTGATCCACGGATATTCCGGCGGCACCATACTGCGGGACATGGTCCGCGTCAGCCTGAAGCATCCCCGTATCCGCTCCAAAATGGTGGGACTGAATCCGGGCGTGACCGTCCTGATCCTGAAATGACCTTTCGGAGGAAAAGGCGGATCACAGGCGCAAAACCCGAAGAAATGTTCAGGAAAGGAAATCAGCAATATGGAAAAGACAATGCCGCTGTCTCCGGAGGAGCGGGCGCTGCTGGAAAGCGTCGCGGCGGCGAAACGATATCCGGTCGTCCGGTTCGAGCTGTGGAGCAGCCGGGATCGGGAGTTGCGCTCCACCGCGCTGAACAACGTCCGTCTGGAAGCGGCGGACGAACCGATGGAGACCGTGAAGGCGCGCGGGGATAAGCTTGCCCGTCTGGCGGAAGCGGGGCTGATCCGGCTGGATTTCGGTCCGGCGGTGACGGTGGCCTCGGATTACGCGGTGTACGGCCGTTCGGCGGTCTACGCCCTGCTGTGCGGGATGGTTGAGGAAGGAAAGGGCCGCCCCGGCTTCCTGTTTGATACGCCCCATATCCGCCGCGGCCGGGCGGTGCTCACCGCAAGGGGCCGTCGTTTTCTGGAGAAAACGGAACAGTAACCGGCTGAACGCCGGAATAGAGCAGCGTCCGCCGGACGCTGATGCCGGGAAACCGGACGGAAAGGATTGTGACTTATGTCGTATAAAAGGGAATTTATTGAATTTATGGTGCGGTCGAAGGTGCTGACCTTCGGGGATTTTGTGACCAAGAGCGGGCGGAGGACCCCTTACTTCATCAACACGGGCAATTACCGCACCGGCGCGCAGGCCGCGAAGCTCGGCGAGTATTACGCCGCCTGCGTGCAGGAGCATTTTCCGGACGGGGTGGACGCGCTGTTCGGCCCGGCCTATAAGGGCATCCCCCTGTCGGTGGCCTGCTCCATCGCGCTGTACAATAAGTACGGCCGGGACGTGAACTACTGCTTTAACCGCAAGGAGGCCAAGGATCACGGCGAGGGCGGCGTGCTGGTCGGGTATCCGCTGAAAGCCGGGGACCGGGTGGTCATCATCGAGGACGTGATTACCGCCGGCACCGCGATGCGGGAATGCCTGCCCATCCTGAAAGGAATCGCCGACGTGGAGATCGCGGGCCTCGTGGTGTCCGCCGACCGGATGGAGCGGGGAAAAGGCGAGCTTTCCGCCATTCAGGAGATCAAGGCGGAATACGGCATCGATACCTATCCCATCGTGACGGTGCGGGAGATTATCGAAACCCTGCATAACACGCCGGTGGACGGACAGGTTATTGTGGACGACGAAATGCGGGAGAAGATGGAAGCCTACCTGCGGCAATACGGCATTTAGAAACCGGTACGAAAAGAGCGCTTTTCCGCAGGCGAAAGCGCTCTTTTTCACAGACGCGGCGACAGGAGGAAAAAGCCATGGCGATGCTGACGATTACAAATTTTTCCAAGCGGTACAAAGGCGGAAAGAAAGCGGTGGATGGGCTGAACCTGACGGTGGAGGCGGGGGACATCTTCGGCTTCATCGGCCATAACGGCGCGGGGAAAACCACCACCATCCGGGCAATCGCCGGAGTGCTGGATTTTGAAGAGGGAGACATCCGGGTGGACGGCGTGTCGGTGAAGGAGGATCCGGTGGCCTGCAAACGGCTGCTGGCCTATATCCCGGATAATCCCGACCTGTACGACCACCTGACCGGCATCCAATACCTGAACTTTATCGGGGATATCTACGGCGTGGGAAAGGCGGAACGGGAGGAACGGATTCAGCGGTACGCCGACGCGCTGGAGCTGACCGCCAGTCTGGGGGACCTGATCTCCGCCTATTCCCACGGGATGAAGCAGAAGCTGGCGATTATCTCCGCCCTGCTCCATGAGCCCCGGCTGCTGATTCTGGATGAGCCCTTCGTCGGGCTGGACCCGAAGGCGTCCCACACGTTAAAGGAATTGATGCATGAGCTGTGCGGAAGGGGCGGCGCGATCTTTTTCTCCACCCATGTGCTGGATGTGGCGGAAAAGCTCTGCAACAAGGTGGCGATCATCAAGGAGGGGCGGCTTATCGCCGCCGGCACGACCGAAAGCGTGAAGGGCGATCAGAGCCTGGAGGACGTGTTCCTGGAACTGACCGACTGATACGAATTCTTTGCGGAAAGGGGAGGGGCCGAAACGATGGGAAAACAATTCTGCGTCCTGCTGAAGGTTCAGCTTCTGGGCGCGTTCGGGATCAATAAAGCGCTTCACGCGCGGGATTCCGGAGAAAAGAAAAAGCTGATCGGCTTCACGGCGATGATGGCGTTTGCCGGGGTTATGATCGTTTTTGCGATCGTTACCTACAGCGTCCTGATGGGGATCGGCTTTCAGCAGATCGGCGCGCCGGAGCTGATGCCGGCTGTGATGATGGCGGTTGCTTCCCTGATAACGCTGTTCACCACGGTGTATAAGGTGAACGGCGTGCTGTTCGGCTTCAGGGATTATGATATGACCATGGCTCTGCCGGTGCCGACGGCCGTGGTCGTGGCCGTTCGCCTTTCGCAGCTTTATCTGATGGACCTCGGCTTTTCGGCGATGGTGCTGCTGCCGTCCGGGATTGTGTATGCGGTGCTGAACGCCCCGCCCTGGTGGTTTTATCCGCTGATGCCGGTTCTGCTGCTTTTCGTGCCGATGGTGCCGATGATCCTTGCGTTGGCGGCCGGTTCGCTGATTACCCTGATCTCCTCCCGCTTCCGCCGCACCAGCCTGATTAACCTCTTGCTGACGGTGGCGCTGGTGATCGGCCTGATGGCGCTGTCCACCGGTCTGCCGGCAGGCGGGGAGTGGAACGGAGAGGACTTGTCCCGGCTGGCCGAAATGCTATCCGGCGCGGTGTACGGTCTGTATCCTCCGGTTCGCCTGTATACCGACGCCCTGTGCGGGGGGAATCTGCTCTCCCTGCTGCTGTTTGTGCTGCTGTCGGCCGCGCTGTTCGCGGGCTTTTGTGTGCTGATCGGCCGGTTTTACAAGAGTCTCAACACCGCGCTCACCACCAGCCGCGCCTCCTCCCGCTTCCGGATGAAGGCGCTGAAGGTATCCACCCCGCTGAACGCGCTGTATAAGCGGGAGCTGCGGCGGTACTTTTCTTCTCCGCTGTATGTGATGAACACCGCAATCGGGATGATTCTGGCCGTTCTGGCGAGCGGCGCGCTGCTGTTCATGGGTGCCGCCAAGGTGGAACAGCTGCTGGAAATTCCGGGGCTTGCCGCGCTGGCCGGCGATTTCGCGCCCTTTGCTCTTTCCATGCTGGTGGGGATGTCCTGCACCACCATGTGTTCCGTCTCGCTGGAGGGGAGCCGTCTCTGGCTGGCCAAGTCCCTGCCGGTCACGCCCATGCTGGTGTTCGGCAGTAAGATTCTGGTCAATCTGACGGTGACGGTCCCGCTTTCCCTGCTTTGCAGCGGAATGATCGCTCTGGCTCTGCCACTGACCGGTGTGCAGCTTGTTTTCCTCTTCCTCACGCCGCTGGCCTTCGCCCTGCTGATGGCGGCGGCCGGGCTGCTGATAAACCTGTATCTTCCCAATCTGACCTGGACGAATGAAGCGCAGGTCATCAAGCAGAGCGTCCCCTCCTTCCTCTGCGTAATGGGAGGAATGCTTCTGCCCCTTCTCGGGATTGCGGCGGTGGCGGCCTGCCCTGCCGGAATGCGGGCCTTCGCCGCGCTCGGGGTGACCGGCGCGGTTCTTCTGGCGGCGCTGGGGGCGTTTCTCCTGCTGCGGACGCAGGGCGTGCGGCTGTACCGTGAGCTGAACTGACCGGGGGAGCGGTTGCCTTTTTCCGGCCAATCGAATATACTGAATAGAAAGCGGCCGGAAGGCCGCGGCTTTCTGCAAAGGAATGAAAATTACTATGCCGTTTAAGCAGTTTTTGGAGGCCGGACAGATCGTGGGAACCCACGGGGTCCGGGGAGAAGTGCGGGTGCAGCCGTGGTGCGATTCCCCGGCGTTCCTCGCCCGGTTCACCACCCTGTATTACGACGAGGGAAAAACGCCGGTCCGGGTGAAGGCCCGCCCCCATCAGAATATCGTGCTGATGACGCTGGAGGGCGTGACCAGCGCGCAGGAAGCGTCGGTGCTTCGGGGCCGTGTCCTGTATCTCAACCGGGCGGACGTGCAGCTTCCGGAAGGGTCGTATTTTATTCAGGATCTGATCGGCCTGCGGGTGCTGGACGCGGACAGCGGCGCGGAGTACGGCGTCCTCTCGGACGTCAGCGCGACCGGCGCGAACGACGTGTATCATATCCGCACGCCGCAGGGGGAACGCCTGATCCCCGCCGTGCCGTCGGTGGTGATCGATACCGACGTGGCGGACGGCGTGATGAAAATCCGGCCGATCAAAGGGATGTTTGACGATGAGATTTGATCTGATGACCCTGTTCCCGGAAATGTGCGAAACGGTGCTGGGGGAAAGCATCCTCGGCCGGGCGCAGAACAAGGGCGTGCTGGAGGTGCATACCCACCAGATCCGGGATTATACCCTGAACAAGCAGAAACAGGTGGACGATTATCCCTATGGCGGCGGGATGGGGATGGTGATGTACGCCCAGCCTATTGCGGATTGCTTCCGCGCGGTCTGCGAGCAGGTGGGGGAGCGCCCGCATCTGATTTACATGTCTCCGCAGGGGGAGACGCTGACGCAGCGAAAAGCGCTCGAATTATCGAAAAAACCGCATATTTGCGTGCTGTGCGGGCATTATGAAGGGGTAGACGAACGGGTGCTGGACGCGCTGGTGGACGAACAGATTTCCATCGGCGACTATGTGCTCACCGGCGGGGAACTGCCCGCGCTGGTGATGCTGGACTGTATCGCCCGGATGGTTCCCGGCGTGCTTTCCGACGACGTCTGTTTCACCGAGGAAAGCCATTTTTCCGGCCTTCTGGAATATCCGCAGTATACCCGGCCCGCCGTCTGGGAGGGACGGGAGGTGCCGGAGATTCTGTTGTCCGGCCACCATGCCAACATCACGAAATGGCGGCGGGAGCAGTCCCTCCTGCGTACCCTTCGCCGTCGTCCGGATCTGCTGGAATCGGCGGAGCTGACCGAAAAGGAACGGGCATTTCTGGCGGCGCAGGCGGAGGAAACGGGCGCCGAATAGAAAGGCTTTGATTTCCGTTACAAAAGATTATCCCTGCAATTGGAACGTTTTTTGCTGTTTTTCTCCTGCTTTCGCCGGTATTTGTCCCGCTTTGTTTTCTCCTTCGTTTTTAGTTACTAAAAGTTATGAACAGCGCTGACAGAATTTACAAACGCAGGGTTGACGAAACCCGGAAAATAGGGCAGGAATCCAAAAATGCGACATTTTCCCGGGAGTTGGGCAAAATCCGATTGACGGAAAAACGATTTGTGATATAATAACGGTATTCTGATGCAGGTAGAGCATGTAGACAGGTAATACACAGTTTTTTGCCGCGCCCGCGTCGTCCGGTCTTCCACCGGACAAGACGGGCGCTTGAGTTGGAGAGGGAGATTGCTCATGTATGTAAAAGACGTTTTGGTACAGAATCAGGTTGGCCTTCACGCCCGTCCCGCGACGTTTTTTATCCAGAAGGCGAATGAATTCAAATCCTCCATCTGGGTGGAGAAGGAAGAGCGCCGCGTGAACGCGAAGAGCCTGCTGGGCGTTTTGTCTCTGGGCATCGTGGGCGGTACCAACATCCGCATTATCGCCGACGGCGCCGATGAGGAAGCCGCGGTGGATGGGCTGGTCAGTCTGGTGCAGTCCGGTTTTGCCGAATAAGCGGCGGACCGTCCGGCAAAGATCGTACATCGGCATCCATGAGCGCAGCCGCAGCAGCGGCTGCGTTTTTTGCTATCGGGGAAACGGCGGCGCCGCTGGAAATCGGAAAAGCCTCCGGGGGAGAGAAAGGCGAAGGACGCAGTATGGATCATCGAACGGAAAAAGTAAAGGAACTCCGCCGGCAGGCGATGGCGCTTCCTCTCCTGCCCGGCGTGTATATTATGAAGGACGCGCAGAACGCCATTATTTATATCGGCAAGGCCAAGGCGCTGAAAAACCGGGTCAGCCAGTATTTCGGTTCGGACACCAACCATCCCGAGAAGGTTCGCCGGATGGTCTCCCATGTGGACCATTTCGACTACATTGTGACCGACAGCGAATTTGAGGCGCTGGTGCTGGAATGCTCCCTTATCAAACAGTATAACCCGAAGTATAACATCCTGCTCAAGGACGCGAAAGGCTACCACTATGTCCGGATTTCCCCGCCCCCCTTCTCCCGCATTGCGATCGCCCGGATGAAGCTGGACGACGGTGCCCGGTATATGGGGCCTTTCGTCAGCAGCTTCACCGTGCAGGAGGCGGTGGACGAGGCCTGCCGGGTGTTCCAGCTCCCCACCTGCAATCGAACCTTTGTGAAGGGAAAACGGGAGCGCCCCTGCCTCAACCATTATATCCAGCAGTGTTGCGCCCCCTGTACCGGCCGGGTGAAGGAGAGCGACTACAACGAGCGTCTGAATCAGGCGCTGGAGTTCCTGACGCAGGGCAGCGAGCAGATGCTGAAAACCCTGCGCGCCCGGATGGAGGAAGCCGCCGAAAATCTGGAATTTGAGAAGGCGGCGCGGCTGCGGGACCGTATCCACGCCATTGAACGGCTGGGGCAGAAGCAGAAGGTGGTCATGTCCCGCATTCAGGAACAGGACGTGATCGCTCTGGCGCAGGGCGTGGAGGATATCTGTTTCGAGGTGTTCAGCTTTCGGGGCGGACGGCTGGCCGACCGGGAGGATTTCCTGGTGGACAGCATGGACCGGGACGCCGGACTGCCGGCGGCGCGGGCGGAATTCCTCCGCCGGTATTATTCGATGCGGGAGCATGTGCCTCCTCAGATTACGGTGGACGGCGAGATCGAGGACGGCGAGCTTCTGGAACGCTGGCTGACCGAAAAAGCCGGACGGCGGGTGCGCGTTGTCCAGCCGCAGAAGGGCGAACAGGCCCAGTTGGTGGAAATGTGCCGCAACAACGCGGCGGAGCGGATCGCCCGGAAATCCGGCATGGCCGGACGGGACGCCGCCGCGCTGGACGAGCTGGCCCGGCTGCTGGGCCTCCCCGAACCGCCCGCATATATCGAAAGCTACGATATTTCCAATACCGGCGGCAGCGACAACGTCGCCGGTATGGTGGTGTTTGAAAACGGAAAGCCCCTGAAGTCCGCCTACCGCCGCTTTCTTATCAAAACGGTGGAGGGGCAGGACGACTACGGCTCGATGCGGGAGGTTATTACCCGCCGTCTGAACGAATACGAGCAGCATAAGGAGGAGGGGACCGGCTTTGGCCGTCTGCCCGATCTGATCCTGCTGGACGGCGGCCGGGGTCATGTGTCGGCCGTGCGGCCGGTGGTTGCCTCCTTTGGGCTGGCCGTCCCGGTGTTCGGTATGGTGAAGGACGCCCATCACCGCACCCGCGCCATTGCGGAGGACGGCGGCGAGATATCCATCAACGCCCGCCGCTCGGCGTTTACTCTGATCTCTTCCATTCAGGAGGAGGTGCACCGCTGGGCGATCACCTATCACCGGCAGAGGCGGCAGAAGAACGGAATCGGCACCGTGCTGACCGAGATCGAGGGCATCGGCGAAGCCCGCGCCAAAGCGCTGCTCAAGCATTTCGGGTCGATGAAAGCGATCCGGGAGGCGTCGGTGGAGGAACTCGCGGCGGTGAAGGGCATTTCCCGTCCTTCTGCGGAGGCGGTCCGCCGCTTCTTTGACGAGGGACGGGACCGGTAGAAAGTCCCGCCATAGCAGGGCGCGTCCCGTCGGCATTTTTCTTTTCGGAAATTTCTCAAAACAGGGAAATTCCGAAATCCTCCGGTTGACAGGAGACGGGAATGCGGGTACAATAATTCTGATATAAACGGATAAACAGGTCGAATCCGGCGGAAAACCGTCTTGATACGGACGCTGTTCCGCCCGGTGCGAGCGATCGGGTGATCGCGCGGGGAACGGGGGATAACCGTGAAAATAGGGTTTATCGGCGCAGGCAATATGGCCGGCGCCATTATCCGCGGCATGGTGGCCGGCGGGTTCCGGGGAAGGGACATCGTCGCCTACGATACCGATAACGCCAAGCTGATCCGGCTTTTTGAGGACTGCGGCATCTGCATGGCTTCCTCCGCCGCCGAAACGGCGGAACAGGTGGACGCGCTGGTGCTGGCCGTCAAGCCGCAGGTGTTTCCGGCGGCGCTGCCGCCGCTGGCTCCCGTCCTGCATCGCTGCGGGACTCTGGTGATCTCCATTGCCGCCGGCAAGTCGCTGGCTTCCATTGAGGAACTGCTGGGCGCCGGTTTGCCGGTGGTGCGGGTGATGCCGAATATTGCCGCCAAGGTAGGGGAATCCATGGCCGCTTTCTGCGCCAATGCTCAGGTGGATGAGGGGCAGAAAAGCGTTGTCCGGCTGATTTTTGAATCGGTCGGCGAGGTGGTGGAGCTGGAGGAACGGCTGTTTTCGGCCTACTCGGCTCTGGCGGGCTGTTCTCCGGCGTTTACGCTGCTGTATATCGATGCGCTGGCCGAAGCGGGGGTGCGGTACGGTATTCCCAAGGTGACCGCGCTGAAAATCGTATCCCAGGCGGTGCTGGGCACCACCCGCCTGCTGCAGGAGACGGGGGAGCATCCCCGCGTCCTGATCGATCAGGTCTGTTCCCCCGCGGGCACCACCATCGAAGGGGTGTGCGCTCTGCAGGACGGCGGATTCGAATCGGCGGTTCTGGCGGCGGTGCGGGAAAGCTATGAGAAGGACAAAGCGCTGTAAAGCCCGTCCTGCGATCATATCGGAAAGGACGGAATACCATGCGGGTGATTACCGGTTACGCGCGCGGCTGCCGGCTGGAAACGCTGACAGGCGACGATACGCGTCCTACGGGGGAGCGGGTGAAGGAAGCCCTTTGCAGCGCCCTCCATTTTGAGATCGAGGGCCGAATGGTTCTCGATCTGTTTGCCGGTTCCGGACAGATGGGGCTGGAAATGCTCAGCCGGGGCGCGTCCGGCTGCGTCTTTGTGGACCGAAATCCCGAGGCGGCCGCCCTGATCCGGCGGAATCTCCATGCCGTGGCCCGGAGGGAACCTTCCCTTGCTGGGAATGCGCAGGTGCTGAATCTGGACGCGCTGGCCTATCTCAGCCGGTCGAAGGACCGGTTCGATATCGCTTTTCTCGATCCCCCCTATGCGGCGGGTCTTCTGGAGCCGGCCCTGCGGGAAACCGCGCGGCATATGAATCCGGGCGGCGTGATCGTCTGTGAAAGCGACGCCGGCCTGACCCTGCCGGAACAGGTGGAAAATTTTGCTTTGGAGCGCACTTACCGCTATGGGCGGGTGCATCTCCGGCTTTATCGGCGGCAGGATGCGCGGTTGGAGGAATCGCTGCCGGAGAAAGGACGGACGCGGGAATGAAAACAGCCATATGTCCGGGCAGCTTTGACCCGGTGACTTTCGGCCATCTGGATATTATCCGGCGGGCGTCGGCCATGTTTGACCGCGTGATCGTGGTGGTGGGCACCAACGCCGCCAAACGGCCGATGTTTACCCGGCGGGAGCGGGTGGAGTTCCTCCGCCGCGCCACGGCCGGGATGGACAATGTGGAAATCGACAGCTATGACGGACTGCTGGCGGATTACGCCCGGCAGAAAAACGCGACGGTGATCGTCAAAGGCCTGCGGGCTATGTCGGATTTTGAATATGAATTTCAGATGGCCCTGACCAACCGCAAGCTGAATCCGGATACCGAAACGGCCTTTCTGACCACCACGGCGGAGCATATGTATCTCTCCTCCAGTCTGGTGAAGCAGGTGGCGCAGCTCGGCGGGGACATCACGGGTTTTGTACCCGACTGTATCATAGACGATATCCGGCGAAAAGTGAACGCCGAGCCGCATACGGGATCTTTGGAATAAAAAAGCACGGAAAACAGGACGCTGCGTTCCGGCGGCGGTGAGAAAGGAATGGTCATCATGACGGTAGACGAGTTGTTGGAGCAGATCGACGATATGCTGGATAAGGCGTGGAGCTTCCCCTTGTCCGGCGGCAAGTGCATGGTCGATGCGGAACGTCTGCGCAATATCGTGGACGATATCCGCGGGAATATGCCGAGCGAGGTCCGTCAGGCCAAGGCGATTGTGGCGGACCGCGGCGATATCGTCGCCACCGCCAAGCGGGAAGCCGAGGGGATCGTCCGCGCGGCGGAGGAGCGCGCCCGCCGGATGGTGTCGCAGGAGGAGATCGTCCGCCAGGCCCAGCAGAAAGCCAACGAGATGATGACGCAGGCCCAGCAGAAATCCCGCGAGATGCGCAAGGGCGCGAGCGATTTTTCGGAGGATCTGCTCCGCAGGACCGAAGAGGGGCTTGCCCAGCGCTTGGGCGAGGTGCGGCAGGCGCGCCAGCTTCTTCGGAATCCTCCCAAGCCGGAAATGCCGGAACAGCCCAAGGAATAATTGACAGGAAGAAAGGGGAAAACGCCGAAGGTGTTTTCCCCTTTGCCTTTATATCGGAGAGACTGCCGTATAACGGCGGGAACGGAAAGGAGGGCGGCCATGTCCATGATCGAAGTGTGCGGCTTGACCAAGGATTACGGAAGGGGAAAAGGGGTGTTCGGCCTGACCTTCTCTATTGAGGAGGGGGAGGCGTTCGGCTTTCTGGGGCCGAACGGCGCGGGAAAAACCACCACCATCCGCCAATTGATGGGATTCATCCGCCCCCAGGCGGGGACGTGCCGGATCGGCGGACGGGACTGCATGGCCGACGCGGCGGAGATTCAGGCCGCGCTTGGGTATATTCCGGGGGAAATCGCCCTGCCAGATGAGATGACCGGCGAGCAGTTCCTCCGTTTTATGGCGGCTTATCGCGGGATGCGCGGTTCCTCCCGGACAAAAGCGCTGCTGGAACGGTTTGAGCTGGACCCCCGCGGCCGATTGAAAAAGATGTCCAAGGGGATGAAGCAGAAAATCGGGATTGTCTGTGCGTTTATGCACGACCCGGCGGTGCTGATCCTTGACGAGCCGACCAGCGGATTGGACCCGCTGATGCAGAACCGGTTTATCGATCTGATTGAAGAAGAAAAGGGCCGGGGAAAAACCATCCTGATGTCCTCCCATATGTTTGAAGAGGTGGAGCGTACCTGCGGCCGGGTCGGCATTCTGCGGGAGGGACGGCTTGCCGCGGTGGACGGCGTGGCGGCGCTGAAAAGCGCCCGCGTCCGCTCCTATACCGTTACCTTTGCCGACGAGGCGGAAACGGAAGCGTTCGCCGCGGAGGGCTTTCCTCTGCGGGAGAGGGACGGCTGCCGGGCCACGGTTCTGGTGCGGGGAAA
Source organism: uncultured Oscillospiraceae bacterium (assembly GCA_905192745.1). Taxonomy (GTDB): domain Bacteria; phylum Bacillota; class Clostridia; order Oscillospirales; family Acutalibacteraceae; genus Avimonas. The sequence goes on along the minus strand of CAJJLZ010000025.1, from coordinate 9,779 downwards.
TGTGAACGGCTTCCTTGCCGCCCTTGCCCGGCGGGATGTAACCGGGCTGGAAAGCGCGGGGCAGGGGCTGGAGGATGTGTTCCTGCGGTATTACGGGAAGGAGGAGGGCGATGATTAACGCGGCGCTGTTCAGGCAGAGCATGAAATCCGGGCTGAAGCTGCTTTTGCTGTTCGCCCTGATTCTGACGGTGTATGTGTCGGTGATGGTTACCATGTTCGACCCGGAAATCGGAAAGGCGCTGGAGGCGTTTGCCAAGGCTCTGCCCGAGATTATGGCGATGGTTGGCATGGATACGGCGGCTGCCACCCTGACCGGGTTTCTTTCCAATTATCTTTACGGCTTTATCATGCTGGTGTTTCCCATGGTGTATGGGATGCTGCTTTCCAACCGGCTGATGGCCCGGCCGGTGGACCGTGGTTCGATGGCCTTTCTGCTTGCTTCCCCCAATCCCCGGCGGCGGGTGGCTTTCACTCAACTGCTGGTGCTGATGCTGAATCAGGCGCTGCTGATCGCCTACGCCACGGCGCTTGCGATTGTGTGCAGTGAGGCAATGTTCCCCGGCGAGCTGGAGACCGGACGGTATATCCTGATGAACGCGGGCGTGTTTTTTCTCCATACGGCGCTGAGCGGGCTGTGCTTTTTCGCCGCCTGCGTCAGCAACGAAAGCCGGAAGGCCCTCGCCGTCGGCGGAGGAATCTCGGCGGTATTTTATCTGATCCGGATGCTGGCCAATATGGGCGGCCGGCTGGAAAATCTGAAATACGCCACCATTTTTACCCTGTTTGACCCGGAGCGGATTATCGCCGGAGAAAGCGGCGCGCTGGCGATGACGGGAATTCTCCTGCTGATCGGCGCGGTACTGTCCGGCGCGGGGATCGCCGTGTTTGAAAAGCGGGATCTGCCGCTGTAGCCTGTTTTATAAAAAGCCGCAGGTCGCTTATGAAAAAATCGAAGAAAACCGCCCGCAGACTGCCGGAACGGGGTCTGCGGGCGGTTTTTGCGTTGGTCCATTGATCGGCGTGCCGGCAGCAGCGGCGGTAGCAAATTCCCGGGCGGCGGCATACCATGGAGTAAACGCGAAAAGAGCCGGGAGGGTACGAGGTGGGCGCGCATTTTCTGCGCGAAAAGGTGTTTTCCGCGTCAACAGCGCCGCCCCAGCGGCGGCGAAAACAGGGAAAGGATGGAACGTATATGGGCGAAACCATTATGCTGATTCTGGTACTTCTTCTGGCACTGTATGGCTGTATGGAACTGATACGCCGCGCCGCCGTCCGGATTATGAGGCCGTCCGGCCCGCGTTCCGGCATTCTGGTGCTGCCCCTCTCCGGCCATTGCGGCGATGTGGAATATCAGATCCGCGCCGCCGCGTCCCAGAACAGTTGGGGCGGGGAAATGACCGGGACAGTCCTGATCCTCGACGCGGGGATGGACGAGGAAACCCGGGCGCTGGCGGAAAAGGTCTGCGCCGATTATCCTTCGGTACGGCTGGAAAAATCGCCGGAACTCGAAAAAATGTTCGGCGCCCGTTTACAGAAAGAGGAATCCGGTTTATAATACTTACATAATGTCAGAGCAAAGGATGTAACCATGTGGGAGAGACAGGGTTGGCTATGGGGGAAAAGCAGCTCGACCAACTGACCGGCACGGTGGAACGGGTGGTGTTCCGCAACGAGGACAACGGCTGGACGGTAATCGAACTGGACGACGGACAGGAGCTGCACAAGGCGGTCGGCGTACTGCCGATGGTCAGCGTGGGGGAAACTCTCTGCCTGCTGGGCGGCTGGGTGGATCACCCGAGCTTTGGGGTGCAGTTCCGCGCGGAATACTGTGAACGGCATCTTCCCACGGAGGAAGATGCCATTCTGCGTTACCTGTCCTCCGGCGCGGTCAAGGGGATCGGTCAGGCGACCGCGATCCGGATCGTGGAAAAGTTCGGCCGGCAGGCGCTGGAGGTGCTGGAGAAGGAGCCGCAGCGGCTGACCGAAATCAGGGGGATTTCTCCTGCCAAAGCGGCCAAGATCGCGGAGGAATACGCATCCCAATTCGGACTGCGGGAGGTGCTGCTCGCTTTTTCCGGATACGGCATTACTCCGGGCGAAGCGCTCCGCTGCTGGAAGAAATGGGGCGCTTCCACGGTGGAACGCATTCGGCAGAATCCCTACCTACTCTGCACCAGCGGCCTGTATATCGGCTTTGAGCGGGCCGACCAGATCTGCATGGGGATGGACCGGCCGGCCGACGATCCCCGGCGGATCGAGGCCGGACTGCTTTATATCCTGCGGCATAATCTGAACAATGGACATACCTGCCTGCCGGCGGATAAGCTGGCCGAGACCGGCGTCGCCCTTCTTGGGGTGGAACCCGCCCTTGTGAACGATACGCTGGAATCCATGCTGGCTTCCTTTACTGTAAAAGAGGAAACCTTCGACGGCCGTCGGTTTATCTTCCTCAACCACCTCCATCGGGCGGAAAAATACTGTGCGGCCCGTATCCGGCTTTTGGGGAGCTTTCCGCCCCTGCCGAACCGCCATGTTGAAGAGAGCATCGACCGGATTGAAAAACAGGACGGAATCACCTACGCGGCTGAACAGCGCCGGGCGATCGTCGAAGCGGTGGAAAAGGGGGCGCTGATCCTGACCGGCGGTCCCGGAACCGGAAAAACCACCACGCTGGAGGCGATCATTGCCATTCTGGAGCAGATGGGAGAAACGGTGTCCATCGCCGCCCCGACCGGCCGGGCCGCCAAACGCATCGCCGAACTGACCGGACGGGAGGCCAAAACCCTCCACCGGCTGCTGGAGGTGCAGTGGGAGGATGAGGACACCCCCGCCTTTGGACGGAACGAAAAGAACCCGCTGGACGCGGACGCCGTGGTGGTGGACGAGCTTTCCATGGTGGACGCCCTGCTGTTTGAAAGCCTGCTCCGCGCCCTCAAAACCGGAGCCCGGCTGATTCTGGTGGGGGATGCCGACCAGCTCCCGGCCGTCGGGCCCGGCTGTGTCCTCCATGACCTGATGGAAAGCGGCGTTCTCCCGGTGGTGCAGCTTACCGAGGTGTTCCGGCAGGCGATGGAAAGCCATATCGTTTCCAACGCCCATCGGATTGTCGCCGGGCAGATGCCGGAAACGGCGTTCCGGGACGGGGATTTTTTCTTTCTTTCTCAGGACAGCGCTCAGGGCGTGACGCAGACGGTGCTTGATCTGTGCAGCTACCGTCTGCCCCGCAAGTACGGCTATTCGGTCTGGAACGGCATTCAGGTGCTCTGTCCCGGGCGGAAGGGGGAACTCGGCACCAGAGAGCTGAACCGGCGTCTGCAATCCCTGCTGAATCCGGAATCGGAGGACCGGCGGGAAATTACGGTGGAAGGGGTCACCCTCCGGACAGGCGATAAGGTGATGCATATCCGCAACAATTACGATATCGGCTGGACGCGGGACGACGGCGAGATCGGGCAGGGCGTGTTCAACGGGGATATCGGTGTGCTGGAGGATGTGGACGTGCGGGAAAGCACCCTGACTGTGCGGTACGACGACCGGGTCGCTTTTTATACCAAACAGGAAGCGCAGGATCTGGAGCTGGCCTATGCCGTGACGGTGCATAAAAGTCAGGGCAGTGAGTTCGATGCGGTGATCCTGCCGGTTTACCGCAATCCGCCCATGCTCTGCTACCGCAATCTGCTGTATACGGCGGTGACCCGGGCCAAGTCCCTGCTTATCCTTGTGGGCAGCCGCGCAACGGTTGCGGAGATGGTGAACAACAACCGCAAAACGCTGCGGTACAGCGGACTGGGGTATTTTCTCAAACAGACGGAGGCAATCGGCCTGTAGCGAAAAATACCGCCCGGCCGGCGAAATTCCGGAAAAAATTCCCGGAAAGTGTTTATTTTCCCGGCCGACAGCAATATAATAAAAGGAAATGGAACAGTCGTTTATAAAAACGATGGAAAGGGACGCGGGGTATGGAGACAACGGCAGTACGGATGGACGAGGAGCTGATGACGCTCCTTCGTTCGGTGAAACGAATACATTTTGTGGGGATCGGCGGTTCGGGAATGAGCCCGCTGGCCGAAATCCTCCATTCCCGGGGTTACACGATCACCGGCTCGGACGTGAACCCTTCGGATAACGTGGACCGGATGACCGGACTGGGGATTCCGGTCGCCATGCCGCAGGCGGCGGAAAATGTCGGAGACGCCGAGCTGGTCGTATATACCTCCGCCGTTCACGCCGAAAACCCGGAACTGCAGGAGGCGCAGCGGCGCGGCCTGCCCCTGATCGAGCGGGGGAAGCTGCTTGGGCTTATCAGCCGGCATTACTCCAATTCCATCGGGGTGGCGGGGACGCACGGAAAGACCACCACCACCTCCATGCTGTCGCAGATTCTGCTGCAGGCTGGGCAGGACCCCACCATCTTCATCGGCGGCCGCCTGCCTCTGATGAACGCCAACGGCCGGGCAGGGGGGAGCGATACCTTCATCTGCGAAGCCTGCGAATTTCAGGACCATTACCTCTCCATGACTCCGGCGGTTTCGGTGATTCTGAACGTGGACGCCGACCATCTGGACTATTTCGGCACACTGGAGAACGTGATCGCCTCCTTCCATCGCTTCGCGGGGCTGGCGAGCCGGGCGGTCATCGCCAATCACGACGACGCGAACACCCGGAAGGCCGTCGAAGGAATCGATCCGGAAAAGCGGATATGGTTCGGCACCGGCACCGGGCTGGAATGGTCCGCCCGGAACTTCCGGATGGAGGACGGCTCCTACGGCGCGTACGATCTGTATCACCGGGACGCGTTCTTTGCCGCCATCCGGCTGGGAGTGCCCGGTTCCCATAACATTCTGAACTCGATGGCCGCCGCCGCCGCCGCGTATCTCTGCGGCGCGACGGCGGAGCAGATCGCCAACGGGCTGCGTTCCTTTCACGGGGCGGGCCGGCGGTTTGAGTTTCTCGGTACGTTCGATGGGGTGACGGTGGCGGACGACTACGCCCATCATCCGACCGAGATCGCCGCCACTCTCGGCGCGGCCAAGGGGATGGGGTACCGGAAGGTCTGGGCGGTGTTCCAGCCCTTCACCTACACCCGCACCGCCCGGCATCTGGACGGATTCGTGGAATCCCTGTCTGCGGCCGACCGGGTGATCCTCAGCGACATCATGGGCTCGCGGGAGGAGAATACCCTCGGCGTTTCTTCCAAGCAGATCACCGACCGTATTCCCGGCGCACGGTATCTGCCCACCTTCCCGGAGATCACCGATTATGTGGCGGCTTACGCGGAGAGCGGCGATCTGGTGCTCACGATGGGCGGGGGAGATGTGTACAAATGCGCCCGGATGATCGCCCGCGCACTGGAAGAGAGAAACGGCGCGGCGGGATGAGACGAAATATATGCTGAACGAACAGGACAGGCCGGGGCGTCGCCCCGGCCTGTCCTGTTCCGGCATTTCCGCCGCCTGTCTGCGGCGGGTTATTTCTGCACGGCGTCCTTTGGAAGAGCCGGCGGTTCCTTTTTTTCATGGCGCTTGACGATCTGTGTATATACGGCCATTCCTCCCAGACTGACCAGCCCGGTCACGGCAAAAAGAATAATGGCGGACAGATAATTTTCCTGTCCGATGATATGGCCGCCGATGGTGGAGGACACAACCGACGGAATCCGTGCGATCAGGGAGATTACCAGAAACTCAGATAGCTTGATGCGGGTCAGCCCGGCGAAATAGGTGAAGAGATCCTTCGGTGTGCCGGGAATGAAAAACAGAATGAAAATCAGGCGCTTCAGCTTCTTTTCGCTGTTGATGAACCGCAGCTCGTCAATTTTTTCCCGGCTGATGAAGGTTTCCACCAGCTTGACCCCGAGCCGTTTGGTCAGCAGGAATATCATGGCGGAGGCGATGGCCACGCCGCCCATACACAGCAGGGTGCCTTCCACCGCGCCGAAAGCATACCCCGCGCCAACCTCCAGAATTTCACCCGGAATCATCGCAACGATAACCTGCAGGCACTGCAGACCGAGAAACACCAGCCGTCCGGTCCAGCCGAAGGATTCGATATAGGCGCGGAATTCTTCCGGCGAGCGGATTTTCCCGAGCAGATCGGTGCATACAAAATAGGTGACTACGCCGGCAAGGGCCAGAACCACCGCCAGAGAAACCAGACCGAGAATCCGGCGGCGGCGAAGATAGGCTCTGTCCTCCGCCGGCGTTCGGTCGGCCGGCTTTGTCGTTTTGCTTGCTTTGTCCGCACTCATGCTGTACTCATGCCCTTCTTTCCGGAGAGGTATTCTCCAGATTCTGTATTCAGTATACTGGATAATCCAAAAATAATACAGTAGTTTTTATGAAGCCTTTGTTAATATTTCAAATGATCCGGACAAATTTTCCCCGCTGTCCGCCGTTTATGATATAATGACGTCAGGGAAAAACGCGACAGCGTTTTTCATTGCGCCGCCGGAAAAGGCGGACAGAGATTCCGGCTGGGCGGCGCTATGATATAATGTCGTCAGGGAAAATGCCGACAGGCATTTTCAGTAGCGCCGCCGGAAAAGGCCGGCGGAAAACCCGGCCGGCAGACACCGGCAAACGATTTCTTTTTCCGCAGATAAAACAGAGGGGGCATCATTATGAATCGGCGCTTGCTGGAAACGGCGCAGGGGAAACGTCCGGCGGAGCGGGTGTTCCGTGACGCGGAGGTGCTGAATGTCTTTACCGGCGAATGGCGGCGGGAGGACGTCGCGGTATCGGACAGCGTGATCGTCGGCGTCGGGCGGTATAACGGGGAAGAAGTGGTGGACTGCCGGGGAAAAGCGCTGGTTCCCGGTTTCATCGACGCGCACCTTCATGTGGAATCCACCATGCTCCCGCCGTCGGCTATGGCGGCGGAGGTGCTGCCTTCCGGCACAACGGCTCTGATCGCCGACCCGCATGAGATTGCGAATGTTGCCGGATTGGACGGCATCCGCTTTATGCTGGAACAGGCGCGTTCCCTGCCCCTTCGGCTTTTTGTGATGCTTCCGTCCTGCGTTCCCGCCACCCGTTGGGAGCAGGGAGGCGCGGTGCTGGATGCGGACGCGCTGCGGTCACTGATGGACGAGCCGGGAATTCTCGGGTTGGGGGAGATGATGGATTTTCCGGCCGTCTGTGCGGGCGAGCCGGAGGTTCTCGCCAAGCTGGAGGCCTTCTCCGGCCGGATGATCGACGGCCATGCCCCGCTGTTGTCCGGCGGTGCGCTGCAGGCGTATCGTCTGGCGGGGATCGATACCGATCATGAATGCTCCGATGGGGCGGAAGCATTGGAAAAGCTGCGGGCCGGATTCGCCGTGCTGGTGCGGGAGGGCTCTGCCGCCCACAATCTGGAAACCATCCTGACGGCGGTAAAAGAAGCCGGGCTGGGGTACGATCGACTGGCCTTCTGCACCGACGATAAGCATATCGAGGATATCCGGCGGGATGGTCACATCCGCCATAATATCCGGGAAGCGATCCGTCTGGGGGTGCCGGCGGCGGAGGCTTACCGGATGGCAAGCTGGAACGCCGCACGGATTTATGGACTGCGGGACTGCGGCGCGGTCGCCGCGGGATATCGCGCCGATCTGGTTTTGCTGGACGACGCGGAAGAGGTCACGGTGCGGGCGGTCTATACCGGCGGCGTCTGCCGCTGGGAGAGGGACGGCAGATGCGGTGAGTCCCCGGCTTCGGCCGCGGTTCCTGCGTCGCTGATGCATATGGTGCGGATCGGTGAGGAAAAAACGGAAAAGCCGGCGTCCCAACGGTTTGCCCTCCCGGTTCCGGCGGACGGCCGCCTGCCGGTGATCGAATTGATTCCCCGTCAGATCAACACCCGCCGCCGGCTCGCGGAGGTTCCGCAGAAAGACGGTTTTTTTACCGCCGGGGATGGTTATTTGAAGGCCGCGGTGCTGGAGCGCCATCACGCGACCGGACGGGTCGGGCTTGGGGCGGTCTATGGACTGGGCCTGCGGGGAACAGCCGCCTCCACCGTGGCGCATGACTCTCACAATCTGATCGTTCTGGGGGACCGGGACGAAGACATGGCCCTTGCCGTTCGGGAGCTGGAACGCTGCGGGGGCGGCTATACGCTGGTGCGGGATGGGAAAGTGCTGGCGACTCTGCCTCTGCCGATCGCGGGGCTGATGGCCGACCGACCGGCGGATGAGGTGAACGAAATTCTGCACCGGATGTCCGCGCTGGCGCGGGAGATGGGGGTGCCCGATTGTTATGATCCTTTTCAAACAATGTCTTTTTTGTCTCTTCCGGTAATCCCGGAGCTGCGTCTGACCGACCGCGGCGTCTTTGATGTGGAAGAACAGCGGTACTGGTGACGCAGCAGCGCCGCGGCGGGATGCCTGTCCCTGCCGCGGCGCTGTTTTATCCGTTTTTGTGTTGTATGGCTCCCGGTAAAAAGCCGTCTTCCCAGACGTTCATCCAAACGCCCCCCGGATTACTTTCGTTTCAGCTCCAGCAAATTGTAGGGCGTGGGCTGATAGACGAAATAGTTCAGCCAGTTTCCGATCAGCAGATGGGCGTGTCCCCGCCAGATCAGGGGAGGAACGGCGTCCGGGTCGTCCCCCGGGAAATAATGCTGTGGGACGGCCGGATGGATTCCCCGCCGTACATCCCGCTGGTATTCCTTTGCCAGAGTATAGCGGTCGTATTCACAATGGCCGGTCACAAATACCTGCCGTCCATCGTCCGTGGCGACAATAGAGACTCCGGCCGTTTCAGACAGGGCCAGAACTTTCAGGCCGGAAACCTTGTCGATATCCTCCTGCCGTACCTCGGTATACCGCGAATGAGGCATATAGAACAACTCGTCAAAGCCGCGCAGAAGGGGATGGGTCGGATCGAGAACCCGATGACGAAAAATTCCGGAAAGCTTTGCGGGGAGAGGATATTTGGGGATACGGTGATGATAATACAGCCCCGCCTGCGCCCCCCAGCAGATATGCAGAGTGGAATAGACATGACTCCGGCTCCATTCCATAATCATTCTGAGCTCGTCCCAGTAATCGACGTCCTCAAACCGCATGGCCTCCACCGGCGCGCCGGTAATAATCATGCCGTCATATTTCTCGTCCCGTACTTCATCAAAGGTATGATAAAACTCTTTGAGATATTCCGGCGCCGTGTTTTTGGAAACGTGGGTAGCCGCCTGCAGAAGCGTTACATCCACCTGAAGCGGACTGTTGCTGAGCAGACGAAGAAGCTGTGTCTCCGTTTCTTCCTTTGTCGGCATCAGATTAAGCAGGATGATTTTCAGCGGGCGAATGTCCTGATGCGTCGCCCGCTGCTCCGTCATGAGAAATACGTTTTCCGATTCCAATGTTTTCGCGGCCGGTAAATTGTCCGGAATCTTAATGGGCATGAACCCCACCTCGCTGATCCTATTTATAATAAGTAGATATCTGTTAGTATAACAAAGGAAAGACGGAGGTTCAACAGGATTTTTTCGTATATCCACCTTCCTGTGAGAATTGCCCAGTATCCCTCTTTGTTCTGACGAAAAACGAGGCGGAATGCTGTTCCTTCAAAAAACGAAAAAAGAGGCTTGACTTATCGAAATCCGCATGGTATTATAGGCAAGTCGTCTGAACGACGCCGCAAAAAGTCTTGACAAACCTCGACAGGTATGTTAAGATAATATTCGATCCGCTCGTTTTATGGCGAATGGATGAATGATTTTTGCGAAGTGTTTTTGCGGAAGCGAAAACGCGGGGACCTTGAAAATTAAACAACGAGAAAGAGACGAAGCATCGAATGTGGAAA
>CAJJLZ010000024.1 GCA_905192745.1 uncultured Oscillospiraceae bacterium | reverse complement strand
GCGGGCCTGCGGCCAGCAAAAATTTCGGAGTGTGGCCACACCCGAATTGCTTGCCGTTTCGTGCGCTTCCGCTACATGGCGCAAAAAAACGGAGGTCACGCTTTCTTACGCTTCCTCCGTTTCTCTGGCTTTCTTAATTCCCTCGGCTGTGGCTTCTATCACGACAAGCTCTTTTTCATTCATAGAATTTAGGAGCACATCAATGTGTTTTCTGCAAGAACTTGTCTGCGCCCCTCCGTCCGCATGAATAAACTGGTCAACTGAAACGTCAAACATAGTAATGAGTTTAACAAAAAGGTCGAAGCTGGGATACTGACCTTTGTTCTCAATATTCATAATGGTACGGGAGTCACGGTCTACTAATTCCGCAACATAGGCTTGTGTCCAGCCCTTTTCTTCTCTGGCTCGTTTGAGAGCTGCCCCGAGGCCGTGAAAGTCAAACCTTCTTTCATCTTGGTTCATTCTCATATCACCCTATATCATTCTACATTTCGTGTTAGATTATGAGAATGTAATGAAATTTTACATCTGGTAGTATTTAATTTCATCTATCCGTTCAGATTGACTTGCCCGGACCAAATAAGTGAATTATAATTTTCTTATAGCAATTCATCTCTCATTTTTGTGCAAACATTGAGAGGAAAATAGCAATTATATTCGCTATGATAAGGGAGGAAATAAATTTGGATTGGGTAAAACAGCTTAATATTGCGATTAGATATATCGAAGATCATCTGACAGGAACCATAGAGTATGACGAACTGGCAAAAATGCTTTGTTGCTCTACTTATCAATTTCAGAGAATGTTTGCCTTTATGAATAATGTTCCTTTATCCGAATACATACGCAGAAGAAAATTGTCGTTAGCTGTGGCGGATATTCAAAAAGGAGAGCGAGTCATAGATGTTGCTTTGAAATATGGCTATTCTTCCCCAACGGCATTTAGCCGAGCATTTCAATGTCTCCACGGGATTACCCCCTCTGAGGCAAGAAAAAAGGGAACATTATTAAAAACATACCCTCCAATTAGTTTCAAGCTGACTATCACAGGAACAGAAGAACTAACTTATCGGATTGAGGAACGATCTGCTTTTGAAGTAGCAGGTGTCTCTATGTTATTGGATAAATCTCTGGAAAAAAATTTTTGTACTGTTCCACAGTTTTGGGATAACGCTGTACAGGATGGTACTCTTGCAAAACTTAATTCCTTAGACAAAGGCGAAGTTTGCGATTTGCTGGGGATAAGTGTTTGCGGGGATTATGAGACATGGAAATACTATATTGCAGTTGCAACATCTGAAACAGCAAAATTTGAATTTGAGAAGTTAATTATTCCTGCGTCAAAATGGGCAATTTTCTCGGGAAAAGGAACAAATGTATCTTTGCAAGACTTAGAACGCCGTGTCATTACTGAGTGGCTCCCATTCTCTGGATTTGAATATGGAAATGCTCCAGATATTGAACGCTATATACAGGCTGATCCGGAAAATGCTGAGTATGAATACTGGTTATCTATCCGAAACGAGAAGGAGTAATTTATGGCAAGATCAAATATTAAAGCTGTTTTTGAAAATGATGTTCAAACAGTTTGGAATGTTATAACTGATGTAAAAAATTATATATGGCGTACTGATTTAAGTAAAACTGAAATTATAAGTGACAAACAGTTTATAGAATATACAAAAAATGGCTACGCCACTACATTTACAATTACCCTTTTTGAACCATACAAGCGATGGGAGTTTGACATGGAAAATAGCAATATAAAAGGTCATTGGATTGGAATTTTTACTCAAAAGGGCGAAAAAACAGAAATTGATTTTACTGAGGATGTAACTGCAAAAAAAGTTTTAATGAAACCATTTGTTAAGGCATATTTGAAAAAGCAACAGGCAAGATATGTTAAAGATTTGGCGAGAAAATTGAAAGGTAATTATGAATAGCAAAGAAATTATTGATTATCTAAAATCTGAGGCTTCAGAAAAATATAAAGAAAATGTTATAAAAATGGGGATACCAGAAAAATTTTGCATTGGTGTATCAACATCTACACTGCGGAAATTTGCAAAAAAGCTGGATAAATCTAATGAATTGGCCTTTGAATTATGGAATACCCATTACCACGAGGCTCGTTTGCTTGCAGTGCTAATATTCGATCATAAATGTTTATCTTACGACCAAATTGACACACTTATGTCAGAAGTTTTATCATGGGACTTGTGCGATCATTTATGTAAGAATTTAATTATAAAATTAGATTACTATGAGGACTTTATTTTTAATTGGATAGCTGCTGACCATATCTATAAGAAACGGGCTTCGTTTGTTTTAATTGCTGCGTCTACTATACATGATAAAAGCATGACAAAGGAAACTCTTGACAGCTATTTGAAATTGGTATACGAAAATTCTTGTTATGAACATGACCATATAAAGAAAGCTGTTTCATGGGCGCTAAGAGAAATAGGAAAAACAGACTTTGAATATGCCGAAAAAGTTCTTTTGACTGCTTACGATTTATTAGCCAGCGGAAACAAAGTTCAAATTTGGATTGCCAAAGATGTCATAAAGGAATTAGAAACTGTCGTGAAAGTAAAAGAACGGAAACGCTTAATTACTTCTAATTCCAAAATGGGCAGAGAACGATGAAAGAGTAGCCACCCGCAACGGAATAAAAAAAACCGTTGTTTCGGCGGCTGGGTATCTGTGCGCCTAAACAAAATACAAGTAGCCTTACGGCGGTTTTGAAATAACAAATTTCAAGCCGCCGTTTTCTTTTTGAAAAAATGAGAATACGGAGGGTGTGTTAAAGTCGCCCTTTTTTGAGGATACGGCGGTGCTCAGGAGGTATCGCCGTGTCCATTTTTGCCTTTTTTTACAGTACCCATGACCTGCACCAGCTAAAAAAAGCATAGCTCCCCCTCCGGGACAGTCTGGTTATGAATGTGAAATTGAGCAGTACATAAATGAATATAAAACTTCATGCGTCTGTGCGGCTTGGTGTCGCCCAGGCGCTTTTTTGTACTTCGAGACAAATTGTCCCGAAGTGCGGGGCGGCTCCCCGGGGTGCCGCTCCCCGCCAAGCCCCGTTTCGGTCACTCATCCACCCAACACCGAAACGGAGGTTTATTTATGACTACAATCAATCTGAAGGATTTTTATTATTGGTACACACAGGATCAGTTTATCGAGGTTTCTGACGAGGTAGCCGAAGTGTTTGTGGCCGATGCCCGGCACGAAATGGCCTACCAGCGGCGGCTCTCCCGGCATAAGGCGCAGTATTCTCTGGACTGCGATGACGGGATCGAATATTCCGCCTGCCTGCATGAGCCAACGCCCCAGGAGCTTCTGGAGCGCATGGAGCTGTTCATCCGTCTGTGGAACGCCCTCAACTCTTTGCCGGAGATCCAGGGCCGCAGGATTGATGCCCACATCATTCTCGGAAAGAGCATCAAGGAAATTGCCGAGGCCGAGGGCGTACATGAGGAGTCTGTCCGCCAGTCGATCAAGCGTGGCCTTGAGCGTATGAAAAAAACTTTTTGATTTTTTCATTTTCCCCACTTGGAAATGATGAAAAAATGTCTCGGTTTATGAAAGGAGATATTCTTCTTTCCACAGATAAACAGCGGCGGCCCCGGGCATAGTCCGGGGAGCCGGGCGGCGGGTGCGCTGTGACTTTTTCTTTGGAAGAACGAGCGAACAACACCAACACCGCAACTGGGCCGGGCCACCCCACGGCCACGATCCGGCATAGGACAGGCTGGCCGCCTGTCCCTCCGGGCCGCCCTCTTATCTGCGAGGGAACGCCGCTCTGAGTATGGTTGTCTTTGGACAGGGCAAGAAAATGGGAGCGGCGTTCTCTATTTTATACTTACATGGAGTGAGACAAGAGGGCAGCATCGTTTAGGTGCTGCCCTCTTGCGTTTCCCCACGATATGCGGGAGGCGTATCCTATTTTTGATAAGGAGGTTTTACCGTGAGATTAACGGCAAAGGAACTGGAACAAATGAAAAGCGTTGACATCGGCGCAGTGGCTCCCGAGTCCCTGCCGGATGTGAGCGGTATGGCCTTTGACACCTCTCTCCCCCGGGAGGAGCGGATCGCTCTGTTTTTGCAGGCGGTAGAAAATCCATACTGCTTTTGCATCGGCGGGATCGGTGTGAAAATTGAATTTGCGGAAAGCGGGCCGTCTTTGCAGGACACGCTGACAGACTTTCTGCTCCGGCAAAAAAGCGGGCTGTAACTTCGGTTGCGGCCCGTTTGCTACTTCGAGACAAAGTGTCCCGAGGCGGAGGCATCCTTGTTGTCCCGCCCGGGCAGAGGTATAATATAGATGTAATGTGATAGGGAAGGAGGAACAATGGCACGAACAAAAAACAGAGGATTGCAACAGAGTTTCTCTCCCTCTTATACCGTCCGCCGCTGGCGGCTGGGCAAATATATCCGGCTCTCCAAGGAGGACTTGAAAAAGGGAAAGGACGACAGCAACAGCGTCATCAACCAGCGTGATCTGCTCAATGACTTTTACCAGAAGCATATCGGAGAATTTGAAAGTGTCTCCGAATATGTAGACGATGGACACACAGGAACGGACGCCAACCGGGAGAATTTCCAGCGGCTCCTTTCCGATGTAATGAGCGGGAAAATCAACTGCGTGGTAGTAAAAGACCTTTCCCGTTTTGCAAGAAATTACAGTGATGCGGGAAGCCTGATTGATAACCTGTTTGTTCAGATGGGCGTTCGCTTCATCAGTCTTGCTGAAAATGTGGACAGCTATCTCAACCCGGACAGCGTTTCCAGTATTATCGTCCCGATTACAAATGTGATGAACGATCAATACTGCTATCAGACCTCAAAGAAAATTCGCCAGGTATTTGACTACAAGCGGCGCAACGGTCAGTACATCGGCGCATTTGCTCCTTATGGATATGTGAAGCACCCAAAGGACAAGCACCGGTTGATCATCGATCCCGATGCCGCTGAAATCGTCAAACTTATTTTCTCTTTGTTCCTAAAGGGGACATCGAAACGGGCCATCGCTTTGTATCTGAATGAACACGGCGTACCCAGCCCCTCGGCTTATAAACTGCAAAAGGGCATACCCGTTTCAACAAGAGGATATGACGATCCTATGTGGGGAGCCCGCATGATCCACTCCATTCTGACGAACCCCACCTATACCGGGGATTTGGCACAGGGCCGCAGTCGGGTAAAAAGCTATAAGGTACACGAGGTTGAAAGTGTTCCCCGTGAAGAATGGGTGGAAGTAGCTGGTACGCATGAGGCAATCATTGATTATGAAACCTTTGATAAGGTACAGGCCCTCTTACAGCGTGATACCCGCACTTCTCCAAAAGGCCGGGAAGTCCACCTGTTCAGCGGTTTTCTGAAATGTGCTGACTGCGGGCGGGCAATTACCCGGAGCGTAGGCAACAACAATAATGTGTACTATGCCTGCTCCACCTACAAGAACCGCTCCCGGACAGCCTGCACAATGCACTCAATCAAGCATAACCGTCTGGAGGCCGCTGTCCTCTTTGCAGTACAACAGCAAATCCATCTGGCTGTTTCATACTCGGAAATGATTGCCCGCATTAACACCGCCCCGGTCAAAAAGAGCCAGTCCATCCGTTTGGAAGAACTGATTGCTGCGAAAGAGCGGGAACTGGCAAAAATCAGCCGCTACAAGCAGTCCCTTTATCAAGACTGGAAAGACGGGGAAATTACCCAGCAGGACTACCGGGATATGAAAGCCGATTATGAGCGACAGACCATAGCTCTTACGGATGTACTGGCCCGGCTGAACGCTGAACGGGCGGAATTGGCAAACGGTGTAAAGAGTGAGCATCCCGCATTGGTGGCTTTTACAAAGCATCAAAATATCGACCAGCTTTCCCGGGAACTTCTCGTTGAGCTGATCGACCATATCAAGGTTTATGAGAATGGAAACATTAGTGTGAGATTTAAGTTTGCGGATGAATTTAGACGCATAGCAGAATACATTGAAATCAACACCACAAAACCCGCAGTAGCGGGCTAACCTCCGCTACATACCCCTTTGACAGTGTGTTTTCCTAATAGGAGCTAATCATAAGCCTTTCAAATAAAACCCAATCGTGGGTTTTCTCATAATAATCGTCAATTTGCTTTTCGCCTTTAACACACAATTCCATACGATTTACAATCGTTTTAATCGCCTCGTCATCAATTGTATAGCCCAAAATTCGCAGCCTGCGGAGCGCCTGCTCTGTTGTATAGGCCTTTCCGCTTATAGGGCGACTCAGCGTATGGAAGTTGCCCCACATACCATCATTATTTCGACAGTCAAGGATTTGTTTTGCCCATTTACCATCTGTATGTTCCATTCTATCACCCCTTTTATTCGCAAGTCTGATTCCTTTCCGAAATATTATAGCATATTTTCCGTCAGTTTTCTTCTGCAACCAGGATGTACTTATGGATAGTCAGTCACAAAACACGGGGAGGGATTTTGGGGCCCATCAAGTCATTTTTCGGAAGAGGGTACCCTCTTCCTATGCTTGCTCCGCTCCGTAATTTCTTCACACTGAAAACGGAATGAAAAGGAACACAGGGCGGGATGCCCTCATCCCGCCGCGGGTATTGCGTGTGTGGCGGTGATATCGACGGGCTGTGGGCAGCCCACCCTACATTTTACAATATCTCTTTGTAACTTCTTATAAGTCCTCGTGGAGTAAGAGCGTCAAAAAAGCGTCAAATGGCATTTTGAAGCCATCTATTATTAGCTGCGAGAAGTTGAGGTAAGATAGTGTTCATGCGACTTTTCGGCGGGAGCAAGCCCCCGCCCTACAAGGACTGTTCTACTATTTTTTATTTTTTTATTCTTCTGATTTTTCCGGCTCGGGTCGGGAGACTCTTTTCCGGCGGGGCGGCTTGACCCATTGAAGCGGAGAGAGATTCCCCTCCTCATACCGGCGGCACAGCGTAACCACCACGCCGCTGAGAGCCAGAACGCCGATCAGGTTGGGGATCACCATCAGACCGTTGAACAGATCCGACAGGTTCCACACCAGCTGC
Source organism: uncultured Oscillospiraceae bacterium (assembly GCA_905192745.1). Taxonomy (GTDB): domain Bacteria; phylum Bacillota; class Clostridia; order Oscillospirales; family Acutalibacteraceae; genus Avimonas. The sequence continues at coordinate 28,807 of CAJJLZ010000024.1, read as the reverse complement.
ACCTTCATAACCGAACCGAGGACAATAAACAGCACCACCAGCGCGGCGTACGGCTTGACCGCTTTTTTCCCAAACAGATGCCGAACGTTAACCTCTCCGAAAAAATACCACCCGATGATGGTGGAGAAGGCAAAAAACAGCATACAGATCGCAATAAATCCATTGCCGAAGGAACCGAACACCGAATTGAACGCCTGCTGTGCGAGTTCAACCCCATCCTTGCCGGAACTGAGCGCGCCGGTGGTCAGGATGACCAGCGCGGTCAGAGTGAGCACCACGAAGGTATCGATAAACACGCCGATCATGGCGACCACGCCCTGCTCGCAGGGATGCTTTACCTTGGCGCGGGCATGGGCGTGGGGAGTGGAGCCCATCCCCGCCTCGTTGGAAAACAGGCCGCGCGCCACGCCGTAGCGAACCGCTTTCTGCACCGTCGCGCCCACGATGCCGCCCGCGATCGCCTGCGGAGAAAAGGCCAGCACAAAAATCTGCTGAAAGGCTGTCAGAAGATGCCGGTGATTTACCACAAGGATGGTGAGCGAACCCAGCACATAAAATACCGCCATGATCGGTACGATTTTTTCCGTCACCGCGCTGATTCGCTGCGCGCCGCCCAGAAAAATGAAGGCGGCGACCGCCGCCACTAGAATGCCGACGATCAGGGGATGGATTCCAAACGCCGCCTGAAAGGACGCGCCGATGGAATTGGACTGCACCATATTTCCCATAAAGCCCAGAGCGCAGATGATCGCCACGGAAAAGAATCCGGCAAGAAATTTTCCGAATTTTCCGGTGAAAAACGCCCGGATATAATAAACCGGTCCTCCGGTCACTTCCCCTTCCACCCGGGTTTTAAACTGCTGCGCCAGAGTCGCTTCAGCGAAAATCGTCGCCATGCCGAAGAAGGCGGACACCCACATCCAGAATATTGCGCCCGGACCGCCCGCCGCGATGGCGGTCGCCGCGCCCGCGATATTCCCGGTGCCCACCTGCGCAGCGATCGCCGTGGTCAGGGACTGAAACGAGCTCATTCCGTCCTCGTTCGCCCTTTCTCCCCGCAGCCGGATGCTGCCGAACACCGCTTTCATTCCGGCGCCGAACTTTCTCACCTGCACAAACCGAAGGCGGACAGTAAAATACACCCCGGCGCCGCAGAGCAGAAACAGCAGGGCAAAATCCCACAAAAAAGTATTGATACCGTTCACGACCCGCATGATCCAATCCAAGGGGGTTCCTCCTCCAATTGATTCTCGTTGTTGCTAATACTCTTAAGCCGCTGTTGTTATTTTTTTGTCAACTCAGGTTTCAGTATATCAGAAACCACACGGCGGCGCAACCGGTTTGCCGCGAATTTTCCCGAAAAAGGCGACAACACTAAAAGAGGGCATTCCTTTGCAGGAATGCCCTCTCTCTATTACCGAAACACCGGCCGCCAAACATGCCGGCCACACGCCAAAAAGGCGGCGCGCTCTCAATCCTCCGCGTTCTCCGCTTCGGCGGCCTCGTCCTCCGCTTTGGCGAGCGGAATCTGCACCGGCTCGTCCTTTTCAAAGGAGCAACAGCAATCGTCCTCGCCGCAGCAATCGCAGTCGTCAAAATCATAATCGATGGTATCGTTATAGGCCGACAGAGCCTTCTTCTTCATTTTCGACCGCGCCAGAAGAACCGCAACCGTTGTCAGCGCCGCGACGACCGCCGCCAGAATAACAACCAACGTCCATTTGGTTTCCTTGTGATCTCTCATATTGTATCGAACCTCCTACCGTGGTATTTTGTCCAGATTTATCTATATCATACTGCGGAGACGGCGACAAGTCAAGCAAATCCCTGCCGATACGCCGGAAGGAAGATGTAAACTTTTTATGTTGGAGAGAAACGGGATGGGACGCAGCGACGTCCGGCGCAATGCGCCGGACGTCGGAACACATTTGTATTTTCCACTTTTCAGGCGTTTTGCCGGTCAGCCCAGATGGTTCACCTTGACCTGCCCCTTGACCACGACCAGCTTGATATTCAGCTCTTCGTCCAGCACCAGCAGGTCGGCGCGCTTGCCCTCTTTGATGGAGCCGGTCACGTCGTCCGCCCGGATAGCGCGGGCGGGGTTAATGGTAACGGACTTGATCGCCTGCTTCATCGGAATTCCGAAGCGGATGACGTTTTTCAGTTCCTCATACACGTTGGAGGTGGAGGCCGCGATGGTGCCGTCGGCCAGCAGCGCCTTTCCGTCCTTTACATACACGGTCTGTCCGCCGAGATCGTATTCCCCGTCGGTATGGCCGGCCGCCCGCATGGAGTCGCTGACAATCACGGAGCCGTCCTCCCCCAGCATACGGAACGCAATCCGCAGCGCGGCGGGATGAATATGGAAGCCGTCGCAGATCAGCTCCGCCCGCATTCCGACCTCCTGCGCGTGGTCAAACACCGCGCCGACCACGCCGGGCGCGCGGTGGGTAAGCCCGCTCATCGCGTTGTACAGATGGGTCGCGTGGCGCGCGCCCCATTCGATGGCCTTGCACGCCTCATCGTATCCGGCCGCCGTATGAGCAATGGACACCGGGCAATAGGGCTGGACTTCTTTGATAAACGCTTCCGCGCCGTCGCATTCGGGGGCGATATCCACCACCCGGATCAGCCCGCTGCAGCCGTCGTACAGCCGGCGGAATTCGTCCTTATCGGGGTTGCGGACAAACGAACCGTTCTGCGCGCCTTTCTTGGACATGGCGATGTACGGGCCTTCCATATTAATGCCCTGAATATAGGCGCCGTCCACTTCGTCCTTCACAGCGGCGACGTTTTCGAAGATTTTGGTCAGTTCCTCAAACGAAAGGGTCATGGAGGTGGGGCAGAAGGAGGTGACGCCCCGCTGTACCAGGCAATCGGACATGGCGCGCAGCGCCTCGGGGGTCGCGTCGCCGGTATCCGCGCCCGCGCAGCCGTGGATATGCATATCGATCAGCCCGGGAATGACCGTGCAGCCGGTCAGATCATAGACTTCGCCGTCCCCCGCGCAGTCCCCCACGGTTTTAATCCATTCGCCGTCGGTTTCCACATCGGCGCGCACCGGCAGAAATTCGTCGTTATATACGGTAGCGTTTCTGAGAATCATACGATAAACCTCCTGATTATATCAGAATAAATTTTATGAGAATTATCCGCTTACATTATACGATATCCCGACGCCGCTGCAAAGAAGAAAACGGCCGCTTCCTTTGTATTTTCCGCCAAAGAGAGTTTTTTGCAGACTAATCGCGGAAGAAAGGCCGTCCCCGCAGGGACGGCCTTTCTTCCGTCAGTGCTTTTCAAGTCCGTCTGATTTTAAACCAGCGGATTTCCCTGCGCGTCCATGTTGATATTTCCGCAGAGAATCAGGATTCCCTCGATGAATCCCCAGATTCCGCCGATGCCGCAGGTTACCAGCGTAACCACGATGCGGATGATGCCCTTCTTGTTATCCCCCAGATAGAACTGGTGAATGCCCCACGCGCCAAGAAAGATTCCAAGAAGACCGGCGACCAATTTCTGTTTCGGCTGCACAAAAACCCCTCCTAAAAAACAATAAGGAACCCTCTCGATAAAAACACCACAATTTTCGACAAAAAACAGGGCTTTTATTAACGCAATTCCGGCTTTATTTTTCAGTTCTCTTCCTACCGCTTCTCTTCCATTCCGCGGCCGCTCACTTCATACCCTCGGTATAACTTTATAAGAATATATATGCGTAAAAGGAACGGTTATTCCAAAAAACACCGTATGCGAACCGGGAGTTCCGGCGGCCCGCATACGGTGCTTTTTTCGGGACGCGTACGTCCCCTTTTTATTCTTTTATCAGCGCGCGATACAGCTTGATGTATTCGTTCGCGGAACGGCCCCAGCTGAAATCGGCCCGCATCGCCCGGTCCATTAGGATGGGCCAGTCCTGCTTGTTCGCGTACGCGCCAAGGGCGCGGTGGACGGCGTACAGCATATCGTTGGCGTTATAGGTCTGGAAGGTAAAGCCCATTCCCTGTCCGTCCCCGCAGTCGGAGATGCTGTCCTTCAGCCCGCCCGTTTCCCGCACCACGGGGATGGTGCCGTACCGGCAGGCCACCATCTGGGACAGGCCGCACGGCTCGCTCTTGGACGGCATAAGGAAAATATCCCCGCCGGCGTAAATTTTGCGGGCCAGCTCCGGAACAAAGCCGAAGCAATACCGCATTTTATCGGGGAAACGATCCTGCATTTCCCGGAAAAAGTTTTCGTACACCCATTCGCCCGAACCGAGCAGGACAAACTGGATATCCTCCTGCAGCAGCTCGCCGAGGATATATTTCACGAGATCCAGCCCCTTATGAGAAGCCAGACGGGTGACCATAACGATCATCGGTACGTCCGCCCGGGGCGGAAGGTTCAGCCGTTCCTGCAAAGCGCGCTTGTTCTCCGCCTTGCCGGAAGGATCGTCCGCCGAATACGGCGCAAAAATCTGCGGGTCGGTCTCCGGGTTATAGCTGTCGGTATCGATCCCGTTCAGGATACCGCTCAGCTTCCATTCCCTCGCCCGCAGGATGCTGTCCAGCCCATGGGAATACCAGGGGTCCAGAATTTCCTGCGCATAGGTGGGGCTGACGGTGGTGACCCGATTGGCCATCTCGATTCCGCCCTTCATCAGGTTGACGCAGCCGTCCTGCTCCACAATGGAACGGGCGTCCTGCGGGATGCCGAAGACGTCCTCCAGAATCTCCATCCCGTATTTACCCTGATACTGGATATTGTGGATGGTGAACACCGTTTTGATGTTCTCGTACCCCTCCCGCTGGGCGTAGAAGAGGGAATAGTATACCGGCACCAGCGCGCACTGCCAGTCGTTCGCGTGGATGATATCCGGCCTGAAATCGATGCAGGAAAGCATCTCCAGCACGGCGCGGGAAAGGAACGCGAACCGCTCCGCGTCGTCGTAGTGGCCATACAGCCCCGGGCGCTTGAAATAATACTGATTATCCAGCAGATAATAGATCACGCCGTTGTGCCGGGCCTCAAACACCCCGCAGTACTGCCGCCGCCAGGCCACCGGCACCGACAGGCTGGTGACAAAGGTCATCTGCTCCCGCAGCTCCTGCGGGACGTCTTCGTACAGAGGGAGGACGACCCGGCAGCCGACCAGCCGCTGCCGCATCGCATGGGGCAGGGAGCCGGCCACATCGGCCAGCCCGCCTGAAGCGGCAAAGGGCACCGCCTCGCTGGTAACATACAAAACCTTCATGAATTTGATCCGCTCCTTTCCTGTTGCGCCGCTTATACGTTGCCGTCCGGCCGCCGGCCGGTATCAGACGACCGTTCCTTTGTCGATAAAAATGGGATAATCCTCCGCCCCGCTGAGGTTCCGGCTGGCCTTGATAACCACATCCTTATCCAGCACGGCGCAGTTCAGGGCGGTTTTCTCGCAGACGATAGCGCCCTGCATCACGATACTGTTTTCCACGTAGGCATCCCGCGCGATCCGTACATCCCGGAAAATGATGGAGTTGCGCACCGTGCCCTCGATCAGGCAGCCGTCCGCCACCAAGGAGTTGGAAACCGACGCGTGCAGCCCGTACAGCGCGGGCGCGGCGTCCCGCACCTTGGTATAAATCTGCCGCTGGCTCTGGAAAAGAGCGGCGCGCACATCCGGGTTGAGCAGCGCCATGTTGGCGGAGAAAAAGCTACCGGGGGAGGAGATGACCGCCGTATATTCCGGCACGCGGTATCCGCAGATCCGCACGTCGTCCAGATGGCGGAGCAGGATATCCCGGTCAAAATTCATCTGGTTGCGGCTGGCCGCCGCGTCCAGCATCCGGGTGAGGAAATCCTTCCGCATAATGTACAGACCGAGGCCGAAATCGCATTCCCCGGCCGGGGAATGGCCCAGCATAATATCGTTCACCCGGCCGTCCTCCCCCATCCAGAGAAGGAGATTGCCGTTCAGATGGGGCGCGTCGCCGTGCTTGCAGGCGACGGTGATATCCGCCCCGGAGTCCATATGGGCCTTGAGCATCCGGTCATAATCGATATTGCCCACCACATGGCAGTCGGACAGGATGACATAATCCTCCTTGGAATTGCGGAAAAAGGGACGGATGCCGATCAGGGAGGCGATCCGGCCCGCATACAGCTCGTCGCTCATGGCGACGGGAGGAAGAAAATACAGCCCTTCGTTTTTGCGGGAAAGATCCCACGATTTTCCGGAACCGATGTGATCCATCAGCGACTGATAATTGTCCTGAGTCACGATCCCGACCTTGGAGATGCCGGCGTTGACCAGGTTGGACAGGGCAAAGTCAATCAGGCGGTACCGGCCGCCAAAGGGAACCGAACCGAGAGGACGGCTGCCGGTCAGCGCGGGAAGCGCCTCGTCGTACATATTGGGGAAGAGGATTCCCAAAACATTGTTGTTACGCATCCTTTATCGTCATTCCTTTCTGGGTAAGCGCCGGCACGCCGGATCCGTCTCCGCGCTTACCATGGATTCTGCTGCATACGCCTGCGCGCCGCGCGGGCGGCGAACGGCCGTTCCGCCGTCCGTTACGCCTTTGCCTCCAGATCGCCGTCGATCATACTCTTGGGCGGAACCACGCAGCCGCGGCCGATCGTCACGCCGGACGCGACCACCGCGACGCCCCAGTCCTCGATCTTCTCGGTCTCTTCCGGCCGGGCGCCCACCCGGGCGTCCTCCCCAATCACCGCGTTTTCCGCGACGATGGCGTACTGCACCTTGGCTCCGGCCATCACCCGGGCTCCCGGCATCAGGATGGAATCCTGCACCTCCGCCCCCGGGGCAATGGTCACGCCGGCAAACAGCACCGAAGAATCGACCGTCCCGTAGACATTGCCGCCTTCGGAGATCAGGCTGTTCTGAACCTTGGCGCCCCCGCCCACAAAATGGGGGGGCAGACCGGGATTGCGGGAATAAATCTTCCAGTCCGGCACCGACAGATCGAGCGGCACCTTGGGATTAAGAAGATCCATATTCGCCTCCCACAGGGAGTCGATCGTGCCGACATCCTTCCAATAGCCGGAAAAACGGTAGGCAAACATTCTTTCCCCCGCGTCCAGCATGGCGGGAAGAACGTCTTTTCCGAAGTCGTTGGAGGACTGGGGATTGTTCTCGTCCTCGGTCAGATACCGGCGGAGCTTATCCCAGCTGAAAACATAGATGCCCATGGACGCGAGGTTGCTTTTCGGATGCTCGGGCTTTTCGTCAAACTCATAAATCGAGCCGTCGGGGTTGGTGTTCAGGATACCGAAGCGGCTGGCTTCCGACATCTCCACCTCGATCACGGCGATGGTACAGTCGGCTTTGTTCCGTTTATGTTCGGCGATCATCCGGGAATAATCCATCTTGTAGATGTGGTCGCCCGACAGCACGAGAACATATTCCGGGCCATATCGCTCAATAAACGCCATGTTCTGATAAATCGCGTTCGCCGTGCCCTTATACCAGTCCGCGCCCAGCTTGCCCTGATAGGGCGGCAGAACGTGCACCCCGGCGTCCATCCGGTCCAGATCCCACGGCTGTCCCGAGCCGATATAGTCGTTGAGCACGAGCGGCTGGTACTGCGTCAGCACCCCCACCGTCTCAATGCCCGAGTTGACGCAGTTGGAGAGCGGGAAGTCGATGATCCGGTATTTGCCGCCGTAGGGGACGGCCGGTTTGGCGAGGTTGCGGGTCAGGGCATACAGACGGCTCCCCTGTCCCCCTGCCAGCAGCATCGCGACGCATTCCTGTTTGCGAAACATTCCGATTCCTCCTTATATGACCTGCCAGATCAATATAGTCAATTAACCTGAAAATCCGATTCCTGATTATCAGCCGACCGGGAATCCGGCGCCCGGACGGGACGGGTTCCGGGAAGGTCGTCCCGAATGGCTCCAAAAGCGAAATGTATGCGCGGCCCCCCGGATTTATTCCATCCCGCCGGATTTTTTCGCCGTGGATTTTTTCCCGCCGGCGGCCGATCCGGGACGGCCCGCGGCCGGTTTCTTTTCCCGGAGAACGGAGGCTTTCCGCACCGGTTTCGCTTTTTTCAGCTTCAGATACAGCACCGACAGCGGAGGCAGCGTCAGTGAAAGCGACTGCTCCAGCCCGTGCATGGGCTGGAGCTCGCTGTCCAGCGTGCCGTTCAGGATCCCGCCGCCCCCGAATTCCGCCGCGTCGGTATTGAACACCTCGACATAGGTGCCGTGAACCGGCACCCCAATACGGTAATTCTCCCGGCGGACCGGATTGAAATTGCACACCGCAATGAGCTCGTTTCCGTTATGATCCATCCGGCGGAAGCAGATCACGCTCTGGGTGTAGTCGTCGTGGGCGATCCAGGCGAAGCCCTCCCAGGAAAAGTCGTTCTCCCACAAGGGGGGATTTTCCAGATAAAAATGGTTGAGGGAACGGGTGAAATGCCTCAGCATCCGATGGGACTCGTAGTCCAGCAGCAGCCAGTCCAGCCCGCTCTCAAAATCCCATTCCTTAAACTGGCCGAATTCGCAGCCCATGAAAAGCAGCTTCTTCCCCGGATGAGCCATCATATACCCGAGGAAGGTCCGCACGCTGGCGAATTTATCCTCGTATTCCCCGGGCATTTTGTTAATCAGCGAGCCCTTGCCGTGCACCACCTCGTCGTGGGAGATCGGCAGTACATAATTCTCTGAAAACGCGTAGAAGAAGGAAAATGTCAGGTTGTCGTGGTTGTATTTCCGCGCCAGCGGATCGAGCGACATATACCGCAGCATGTCGTTCATCCAGCCCATATTCCATTTGTAATTGAAGCCCAGCCCACCGATGCTGGTGGGACGGGAAACCAGCGGCCAGGAGGTGGATTCCTCCGCGATCATCATGGTTTTGGGATAGGCGGCGAACACAGCCTCGTTCAGCTTTTTGAGGAAATCCACCGCTTCGAGGTTTTCCTTCCCCCCGTACCGGTTGGGCACCCATTCCCCATCCCGCCGGTTATAGTCGAGATAAAGCATGGAGGCGACGGCATCCACCCGGATGCCGTCCACATGGTATTTTTCCAGCCAGAACATGGCGTTGGAAATCAGGAAGCTGCGGACCTCCGGCCGGGCATAATCAAACACGCAGGTGCCCCACTCGTAATGCTCCCCCTTGCGCGGGTCGGCATATTCATAGCAAGGCCCGCCGTCGTACCGGTACAGCCCGCAGGCGTCCTTCGGGAAATGAGCGGGCACCCAGTCGATGATTACCCCGATCCTCGCCTGATGGAAACGGTCCACAAATTCCATGAAGTCCTTCGGCGTTCCGTAACGGGAGGTGGGGGCATAGTAACCCGTCACCTGATATCCCCAGGAGCCGTCGTAAGGGTATTCCATCACCGGCAGCAGCTCCACATGGGTATACCCCATCTCCTGCACATAGGGGATAAGCTCGTCCGCCAGCCGGGTATAGGAAAAGGTGTTCCCGTCCGGATACCGCCGCCAGGAACCAAGATGCAGCTCGTAAATATTTACCGGGCAGTCATAAATGGTATTTTCATTTTTTCGCCGCAGCCAGTCGGCGTCCTCCCACGCGTACCCTTCCAGATGATACACCCGGGAAGCGTTGGAAGGCCGGGTCTCAAAATGGAAGCCGTAGGGGTCGGATTTCATCTCCCGGTTCCCGTCGGGGCCGGTGATGCAGTATTTATAAACGTCATACTCCTGCAGCCCGGACACCGTGCATTCCCATACGCCGCCGTCGCTCACCCGTTCCAGCGGAGTGGCGCCGCCGTCCCAGCCGTTGAAGTCGCCGACCAGCGAAACCTGCCGCGCGTCCGGAGCCCAAGTGCGAAACACATAAGCGCCGTCCCCGATGGAATGGCAGCCCAGCAGCTCATACGCGCGGACATCCGTTCCCTGATGAAACAGGCGGGCGGGCGAGCCTTCCGACGATACGCCTCGGTTTTTCATGGGGTTGATCCTCCCTTTCCCTTCCCGTTTTCCGGTTCTATCCTTATTTTAGCAACTGATGAGAGCAAATGCAAGCTGTTTTGTGTCATTTCTTTAAACAATTTCGAATTGATATTCAAATGTTTGGATAGTTTGTATAAATGCTGCTTTGGTTTATTCAACAAGCCGCCGGACGGGCCGCCGCCCAACCGGCCGAACCCTTTTATCCTACCCCGATAAGGTTAAAAATAGCGTCGAATCTATAGAAAAAACAGAAATTCCCCCGCCGTTCCCTCCGCTGGGAAAAATCACTCGCGTTTTTCGTTCGCCTTTGCTATAATATTACCGACGGACGATCCCGGCGTCCCCCTTTACAAAAATAAGCCGAGATTCTTTTCTTCCCCCGGCGGACAAAATCAACCGGCAACATAAAGGAGGCCAACCTCATGACAGACGAAAACCGCAACGGTATCCCTGATGAAATCGAGCAGCCGCAGGAGGAGTTTGCGTGGACGGAGCGCAAGCGGCTCCTCTTTTTTGGACTGCCCCTCACCTTCACGACGTACACCCTCAGCAACAAAAAGCTGGAACTGAAAACCGGCCTGCTCACCACCGTAGTCAACGATATCCTGCTGTACCGGGTGATGGACACCACGCTCACCCGCTCGCTGTTTCAAAAGCTGTTCCGGCTGGGAAGCGTGCAGATCGTCTCTTCGGACAAGACCCACCCCAACCTGTGCGTCCACAATATCCGCAACGCCAGAGATTTCAAGGAAGCGTTGGATGAGCAGGTGGAACATGAACGGCTTCGGATGCGGTTCCGCACCGGGGAATACATCGACAACGACGGGGATTCCCCGGAACTGTTCGAATAAACGCATAAACGCACCGGCCAAAAAACGCCGCGGCAAACGGGATTCCGTTCGCCGCGGCGTTTCTGCTTCCATTCGGTCCTCTCCGGCCCGGACCGGAGAGAGGCCCGCTTCGTTTCAACTGTTTCAGGAATATTTCCGGATAGTCTGCATAACCTCATACAACAGCTTTTTCTGCCGGTCGGTCAGGCCGTCCTCCATCTGCTTCAGCTCGTCGCTCAGATAGTCCCGCCGCCCATACGCGGTACCATCCAGCAGTTCGATCATATCGCAATCCAGCAGTTGGGCGATATTGGACAGCGTATCCAGACTGACCTTGGTAACGCCCCGTTCAATCTGGCTGATATATCCCACCGAAACGCCAAGCCCCTCCGCAAGATTTTCCTGCGTTTTCCGCTCGGCGCGGCGGTATTGACTGATACGCCGCCCGATCAGCTGATAGTCTACGCTCATCCCTGATCCCTCCCCGCCCGTGCAGACTGTGCGCATTTTTCGGATATCCCCACGTATCTCCGTGCCGGTCAAAGCAGGATCTTTCCCTGTTTCCGAGCGTCGTTTTGGGGTATCTTGGGTATCTTTATACCAGTAGTCTAATAATAATAGCTCTCATTATACAGATATAAATAGCTATATTTGAACTTATATATGTTGATTTCATTTCTCTTCCGTAGTATAATTGGTACAAATACCTGCCCACAAACCGCACAGCAGCCGATATCGGGCAGGCCGCGATTTCCCCCCTTTTGTTTCAGTTTCCGGGAAAGGAGGCCGGCGGATGCCGTCTCGATTCAAACAGTGTCTGGCGCACTTTCTGCCAGCCGTCTGCTTTTCGGCAGCCGGCGTGTTCGGAGGAATCGGCATCTATCTCCGGGTGGGATGGCCTGGTGCGCTTTTCCTGTTTTGTCTGCTGCTGACCGGCGCAGCCGCGGTTTCCCTCCTCCTTTCCCGCGCGATATTTCCGCGCGGGAAAAAAGCCGAAGCCGGGGACGACCGGGAACTGAAACGGCTGCAGAATATGGTGGAGCATGATTTTCTGACCGGGGTTTTCAGCCGGCGGGCCATTGAGGATCGGATAGGCGAACGGTTAACGGCGCCGGGCACCGCCGGAGCGTTGATTATTCTGGATATCGACAATTTCAAAGCCACCAATGACCGCTATGGGCATCTTTGCGGAGACGAGTCGTTAAAAACAGCCACCGCGCGCCTTTTGGGGTTCTTTCAGGAAAACGCGCTGATCGGGCGGGTCGGCGGGGATGAATTCCTTATTTTTACCGAACACGTCACCGACCGGGCCGCCCTGACCCGCTGCCTGTCCCGGCTGCACAGCCTTTTCCAGCGAAGCGAAAGCCGGGAAGATGTAACCGTCAGCTTGGGGGCGGCGCTTTTTCCGTTGGACGGGCATACCTATACCGAACTGTTCCGGGAAGCCGATCAGGCGCTGTATCAGGCCAAGCGGGCGGGGAAAAACCGATGGTGCATTTACCGTCAGGCCGACTCTCCCCGCGCTTAAAAGGCATTTGTTTTTCGTTTTTACCCGTCCCCCCTTCATCTCCTGCGTTTATTTTTCCCGCGACACGCCGAAGCGCCCGGAAACCGAATGGTTTCCGGGCGCTTTTTCGTTCCCGCGCGAACCGAATTTTTTTCGTGTATCCGGAGAAAATACTGTCCTGTATTTCTTGTTTGGGAGAAGAAGGCTCCAAAAACGAACAAATGTTTGACATTAACGAAATTTTGTTCTATACTGATAGCATCAACGACCGGGAGGCGCCCCCATGGATCTGATGGATAAACTCAGCATACTCACCGACTCCGCCAAATACGACGCCGCCTGTACCTCCAGCGGTTCCGACCGGGGGGGCAGGGAGGGCATGATCGGCAGCGCGAACAGCGGCGGCATCTGCCACAGCTTTGCGGCGGACGGGCGGTGCATCTCCCTGCTCAAGGTGCTGATGACCAACTACTGTATTTACGATTGCCAGTACTGCGTCAACCGCTGCTCCAACGACGTGCCCCGCGCCGCCTTCACCCCGGAAGAGCTGGCGAATCTCACGATGGAGTTTTATAAGCGGAACTACATCGAAGGGCTGTTTCTCAGCTCCGGCGTAATGCAGAACCCCGACGCGTCGATGGAACGGATGTGCCGGGTGCTGGAACTTCTGCGGGGGGAATACCGCTTCAACGGCTATATCCACGCCAAGGCCATCCCCGGCTGCTCACCCGAATTGGTGACCAAGCTCGGGATGCTCTGCGACCGGATGAGCGTGAACATCGAACTTCCCAGCGAACAGAGTCTGCGGGTACTCGCCCCCAACAAGAGCAAGGAGTCCATCCTTCGCCCGATGACGGCAATCCGGGATACCCTGCGCCAGAACAAGGAGGAGCTGGCTGTCTTTCATCATGCCCCCGCCTTTGCTCCCGCCGGTCAGGCGACTCAGATGATTATCGGGGCCACGCCGGACACCGACTGGCAGATTCTCCGGCTGAGCGAAGGGCTGTATAAGCAATACCGCCTCAAACGGGTGTTTTACTCCGCTTACATCCCGGTGGGGACCAACGCCCTGCTGCCGCGGAATCAGCCCCCGCCCCTCCTGCGGGAGCACCGGCTGTATCAGGCCGACTGGCTGATCCGGCTGTACGGCTTTAAAGCGGGGGAACTGCTCAGCCGGGAACAGCCCTCCCTTGATCCGCTGCTGGACCCCAAATGCGACTGGGCCCTCCGCCACCTCGACGTTTTCCCGGTGGAGGTCAACCGCGCCGACCGGGACCTCCTGCTGCGGGTGCCGGGGATCGGGCTGAAATCCGCCGAACGGATCCTGACCGCCCGCCGGGCGGGGAAGCTGACCTTCGACGACCTGAAAAAAATCGGGGTGGTGCTCAAACGGGCGATCTATTTCATCACTTGCCGCGGGCAGATGGCTCCCGGCGTACGGATGACCCCCTCTTTCATTTATCAGAACCTGACCGCCGACACCCGCCGCAATCCCCGGGATCTGCCCTTTACCCCCGGCGCGGAACAGCTCTCCCTGTTCCCGCCGCCCTCCATCCCGGCGCTGACCGGCGGAATGGGACAAGGCCCCGCGCCGGGCGGCGCGACCGCTTTGCCGAAAGGAGGCGCTTTGCCGTGGTCAATCCCGGCTATGTAATCACCGACCGGCCGGAAGAGACGGATGAGGTAATCCTGCAATACGACGATACCCTAGAGGGGTTGCTGACGGCGATTTTCGATTCCTACGCCTATAAGCCCGCGCCCGCCGCGGTGGTGGGGCAGCAGCATCAGCAGCGGCTCGGAACCCGGTATACGGCGGTAGAGACCGATCCCGCCAAGGCGGAGCGGGTCGTCGCCGGCATCCGGAAGAAAATCGGCCCGGACGGATACGGGCAGATCTGGAACGCGTTTCTCTCCTGCGAGCCGGATAAGGGAAACGTAATTTATCAATATGTCCGGCTGGGGATGCGGATCGGCTCCGCCATCCGGCTGCGGATCACCGATCCCCGGGTGATGGCGCTGGACAAACTCTCCGGTCTCGCCCCCAAGGAGGCCCGTTTTCTCCTGCAGTTTATCCGCTTCGCCCGGATGGACAACGGGGTATATTATGCCCGCATCACGCCGGACAACGACGTGGTGGCCCTGCTGATGCCGGATTTCGCCGACCGGTACCGCACCATGCCTTTCCTGATTCATGACGTGAACCGGCAGATCGCCGGAATTTACGACACCAGAGAGTGGTATCTCACCGCCATCGAAAATTTCACTCTGCCCGACTGCGCGGAGGATGAAAAGCGTTTCCAGCAACTCTGGAAACGCTTTTACGACGCGGTGGCGATCAAAGAGCGGATCAACCCCCGCCTCCGCCGCCAGCACATGCCCCAACGGTTCTGGAAAAACATGGTGGAGATGGCATCACTGGATACCGCTCCGCCCACGCTGCTCCCCACCGACGTCAGCCGCGCCTCCGTGGAGGCCGGCGTAGTCACTCCGCCGCCGGTTCTGCCGGAGACAGAGCCTCCTCCGACGCCACGGATCGATGCGGCCTGTCAAAAAAGGCCCGGCTCTTGCTGAACCTTATTCAATACGCTGAAAAGGGAGGCAAATGCTAACGCATTTGCCTCCCTTTTTCCGTGTATAATTCCTTTCGGATCCGGCGATTACCGCTCCAGATAGGCCTTCAGTTCCGCCGCTTTATCGGTCTTTTCCCATGCCACGCCGAGATCCTCCCGCCCGATGTGCCCATAGGCGGCCAACGGACGGTAGATCGGGCGGCGCAGGTCGAGCTGCCGGATGATCGCGGCGGGGCGGAAATCAAAGACCGCCGACAACGCCTCCGCCAGTTTGTCATCCGGTACCACGCCGGTACCGCTGGTGTCCACCAGCACCGACACGGGATGCGCCACCCCGATCGCATAGGCAAGCTGAACCTCACACCGCTTAGCCAGCCCGGCCGCAACCACGTTTTTGGCGGCGTACCGCGCCATATAGGTCGCGGAACGGTCCACCTTGGTCGGGTCCTTGCCGGAGAACGCGCCGCCGCCGTGCCGGGCATAGCCGCCGTAGGTATCCACGATGATCTTCCGTCCGGTCAGGCCGCTGTCCCCCTGCGGACCGCCGACCACAAAACGACCGGTGGGATTCACAAAAATCTTGGTGTCCGCATCGAGCAGCCCGGCGGGGATGATCGGCCGGATCACCCGCTCGATCACATCCTGCCGGATGGTTTCAAGGGAAACCGTCTCGCTGTGCTGGGTGGAGACCACCACCGCCTCCACCCGCACCGGGGTATGACCGTCGTATTCCACCGTGACCTGCGTTTTTCCGTCGGGGCGCAGATAGGAAAGCTCCCCGGTTTTCCGCGCCTCGGCCAGCCGCCGGGCCAGCCTATGGGCCAGAGAGATCGGCAGCGGCATCCGTTCGGGCGTCTCGTCGCACGCGAATCCGAACATCATCCCCTGATCGCCGGCGCCGATGCGGTCCAGATCCGCGCCCTCGTTCCCGCGGATTTCCAGCGCCTCGTTCACTCCCATGGCAATATCCGGGGACTGCTCGTCAATCGCGGTCAGCACCGCGCAGGTATCCCCGTCGAAACGCTGCTCCGCGTTGTCGTAGCCGATCTCCCGGATCACCTGCCGGGCAATTTTCGGAATATCCACATAGCAGGAGGTGGAAATCTCCCCCATCACCAGAACAAGGCCGGTGGTGGCAATGGTTTCGCAGGCAACGTGCGCGTTTTCATCCTGCGCAAGAATCGCATCCAGCACCGCGTCCGAAATCTGGTCGCACACCTTATCGGGGTGCCCCTCGGTCACGGATTCGGAAGTAAAAAAGCGTTTTTCCATCGATTGTTTCTCCTTTCGGGCAAGTTGGTTCATCCGGTGGGACGCGGCGTTCGTTTCCCGCAAAAAACGCGCCGTGCGGCAGCACGGCGCGTCACCACCTCATCTGCCGGCCGGTTGGCCGCAGGATTTGGCACCTTGCCCCCGCTTGCGCGGGAATCAGCAGGTTGCCGGGCTTCACAGGGCCTGTACCCTCCGCCACTCTTGATAAGGAACCTATTCCATTGTAAGGGTCTGGTTTTATTTTATCATGGATTTTCGGAAAGGACAAGCGTTTCAGAAAATTTCCTCCCTCTTATCCAAAAGCCAAAGTTCCCTCTTGTTTATCCCTGTGTAAGATAGCGGTTTTTCTGCAAAAAGGGGTTCAGCGTTTTGAATAAAACCCCGGCCAGAACGCAGTTCACCACCGACTTAATCAGGTTCATGGGGATGATGCCCGGCAGCATCAGAGCCATCACCACATCGTGAGGCACGCCAAAGGCGTGAACGGTGAAAATCAGGTTCATGGGAATCATCACCAGCGTCATGGTCAGGGAACCCAGAACCATTCCCACCGCCATCCGGGGAAGACTGGGCTTGCGGCGGTAAATCTCCCCCACTAATACCACCATAGCGCCGGAGGCCACAAAATGCATAACAAAACCAACCCAACCGTTGACTCCCAGCGCAAACGCCTGCACCAGAGAAACGACCAGCAGAATCAGCAACCCCGGCAGAGTGCCGTACAGCAGGGTTCCGATCAGCACCGGCACATCCGCCATATCGTACTCGATAAAGCTGACGGCGGGGATAATGGGGAAATGCACCAGCACCACCAAAACCACCGCAACGGCGGCCAGCATCCCCATCTGGGCAAGTGCGACGACATGGAGTTTTTTCATGGAAAACCATCCTCTTTCCCGGTGTTTCGCGGCGCAAAAAATCCCATAGCGGACGGCCAAACGCCGCCCCGCTATGGGACGAAACATACGCATTGCTGCGCACGTCTTCTTTCATCCGGACTGACCGCATTGCTGCGGAATACCGTCGGCTTTGGAATCTCACCAAATCGGCCCGGCGCTTGCAAAACGCCGGGTTCGCGGGCTGCGGGAGTTTTTTCTCCCTTACCGCCGGTGGGGAATCGCACCCCGCCCCGAAGACAACCTGTTCTGTTTTATCCGGCGGAAAATACCGCTTGGATGTTTTTCATATTACCGCGCCCGCCCGCAAATGTCAAGGGCCTTCGCGCCGGTTTGGGTGAGAAAAAGCGGACTCCCCCGCAAAAACGCCGGGGCGGGTCACGGACATGACCCGCCCCGGCGTTTAAAAGGGTGTCAGCTAGGCCGCGTTGTAATACGCCAGCATTACATGCGCCGCCCGCACCGCCTGCGCACAGTCGGCGTTATACAACGGATACGCATGGGTGGCGCCCGGCCCCGCAGCATAGGCGTTCATATACATATTCACCCGGCCCACATCGCCTACCAGCGCCGCCGCATAGGGCAGTACGCCCCAATAGAAGGTATCCGGAATGTCGAGAGACTCCCAGCTGTGGTCGCTCTGCCCGGTGGACCAGTAGGAATTGAAATTGTTCCATATCCGTTTGGCCCGTTCACCGTCCGCCGGAATCAGCCCGCAGGTGATCGCAAACGCCTGGCAGGTCGCGCTGGGATAGAACTGACTCCAACTGAAGGCCGCGGGGAAAAGCGAATAGGTGCAGGAGCTGACATAATACCCGCCGGATTCCTTCCACAGCACGGATTCCACCTTGGAGGCGATCTGGCTGCGGCCGCTTGTAATCTGGCTGAGCTTGGCTTCCGCGGCGGTGCGTTCATTGGTTCCCGCCGCGTAGAAAGGAATCAGCACCTGCTCATAGATTTTCGCCGCGCTGCCCAGCCCCTCGTACACCTCGGCGTTATCCATCAGATACTGCACATTATGATCCGGCGTCGCCTGTGTCAGGCCATTGTACATGGTGGCGAAAATTACCCCCACGATCCGCCCGATATCGGACGCGTGAGACGTCAGGTACGAAGCGTTCCCCGTTTCCTCATAATACCGCCACAGTACCGAAAGAAACAGCGCGGCATAGGAGTCGGTGGAATCGTATTGCTTCACGCCCTGACTGTCGGTTGAAACCGTTTCCGACACCACCGTATTGTTTGCGCCGGCGGTGATGAGATAATCGTAGATCGTCCCGTCCACCCCGCTGCGGTCGGTCGCCGCCGTGTTCAGATGGGCGAAATGCCAGTCCATATAATTCTTCACCTGTGGAGCATAGACGCTGCCGCTGTCCAGAAGGGCCAGACAGGTGATCTCCGCGAAATAGGGATTGATTTTCCGCAGAGAGGTGTCGTTGGTCATACCAATCGCGCCGTTTTCCAGCTGAAGAGTAAGGAGCCACGCCGATTCCTGCTGAATCAGGTTCTGATAAAAAGCGACGCGGGAATTTACCCCCAGCGTAAGCGTTGCCTGATCCAGCATCACCGTCCAGTTGATTCCGATCAGGGTGATCCGCACATCCACGACATTGGCCGGCAAAGCGGCGGTCGCCGTGATCTGCTGGAAGGTGGCATTCAGCGTCTGGGAACCGGTCTGGGTCAGCGTCACCGCCGTATAGCTGCCGTTATCGGCGGTTTTCACTTCAACCCGCACGCTGCCGGTCAGGCTGAAGAAGCCGGTCGCCGCCTGAAATTTCAGTTCCAGAGCGGTGGCGATCATCCCCTGCGGGGCGTACCGCACCCAGCCTTCCTCGTGGTCGGTTTTACTGATGACCGACAGTCCGGATTCCGGATGATTGGAGAACACCTGCAGGTTGTTCGAGTGTGAAGCGGTCTTGTTCAGCGAGGTGCAGTCATCGATGAAAGTGCTGGTTGAATTCGTTTCCTCGGCCATAGCGAACCCGGAGGGAACGGCGGAGAACATGAGAGCAGCAGCGAGAGCGGTTGCCAGATAACAACGGAGCTTTCCTTTCAAAACGAATACCTCCCGACCCTATAAAATTGTGGTTCTGCGTTCTGCGGTTTTCTCAGACTCCTTCAACAGAATTTCCAGCGCTCTTCCGATTTTGGTTTTCCAGAGGAATCCCCACCCCCGGCGAACCAAATCATCCATGGGAACTCTGGGGACTCTGCAATTCGATTATAGCATCGGCCCCTGCCCCGTCAAGACAGGGAGGTCGTCCCAGCTTTGGGTTTTGGTATCGCCGGTTTCATAAGTTGTATGATACACATATAAAAAATGGTTTTTATTATAGAATTATGTAATTTAAACTCGAATTTTTCCTTCTTTTGGCGGCGGATTGTATTCCAAACCGAAATACGTTATAATAAACTCGGAAGACCCGGATTCACCGCAGCGTCCTGCCGGGCAGGGCCTGTGCCGGTCTTGTTCCACCGTGACTTTCGGCAGGGCTTTTTTGCCGGCGAAAAGCCACGGCGACGGCCTTCTCTGCATTGTTATTGTTGAAAGGAAGAGATATTCCATGAAACATACGGCGTATTCCTCGCATCCCCTGACGCACTCCGCCGTCCGGGCGCTGGCGGCTCTGCTCGGCGCCTCCTGTCTGCTCACGCTGGCGGCCTGCGGCGGAAACAAGCTGGACCGAGGGGAGTCTTCGTCCGGCGGCAGTTCCTCCGCAACGGTAAGCACCGGCGGCACGATCTCCGCCGCCACGTCGGGGACCGAATCGCCCGCGGCAAACCGGAATCCCCTCACCGGCGTGGCCGATATCACCCCCGGTTCCTCCACCCGGCCGGTTGCCGTGATGGTGGAGAACAGCTCCACCGCCCGGCCGCAATACGGGCTGGATAAAGCCGACCTGTTTCTGGAAGCGGAAACCGAAGGCGGCATCACCCGAATCATGGCGGTGTTCGCCGGACCTTCCCGCATACCGGCCATGCTCGGGCCGCTGCGCAGCGCCCGCAGTCCCTTCGTGACGGTGGCCCAATCTCTCGACGCGGTTTACTGCCACGCGGGCGGAAGCACGCTGGGGTTGGCCAACATCCAGAAATTCGGACTGGACGATGTGAATTTTCTCTCCAACGCCGCGCAGGCCGGGTGGCGGGATAAGGGGCTGAAGTCCCAGCGGGGACAGGAGCACAGTCTGGTTTCCAGCGGAGAAAAAATCCAGTCCTTTATTCAGTCCAAGGGCTACTCGTCCAGCACCGGCAATCCCTCGCCCTTTACCTTCGATTCCCCCAAGGCCGGAAACGGGCCGGGCAGCAAAGTACAGCTTTCCTTCTCCGGCGCGCAACGGGTCTGCTTCCTGTACGACGAGGGAACCGGACTGTATAAAAAAATGAACGGCAAGCTGGACAACATGGAACCCCACGTCATGATGGACGGCACCCAGCTCACCGCGGCCAATGTTATCATTATGTACGACGAAAAATATAACGAGGATGACGCGCACATCAATTTCCGCCTGAACGCGGGCAGCGGAGTCTTCCTCACCAAGGGGACCAGCCGGAACATCCAGTGGAAACGGACCGCCGGCAGCCTTTCCTTCACCGAAGAGGACGGCGGCGTTCTGTCGGTGAATCCCGGCAAGACCTATATCTGTCTGGTGACCAAGGGGAACGCGGGCGCGACCATTCTGCAGTAGGATCCGGTTAGACGGCTGTATAAAAAAGAACATAAAGGGAGGGGATGCACACGGTGCTTGTGTGCATCCCCTCCCTTTATTTACATAGAAAACAATCCGTCCCCCGGTTACCGGTATTCGGTCAGCACCCGGCGATAAAACCCGACCGCCCGGGCAAGGGCTTCCACCCCGAGGTTCTCATCCCGTCCGTGCATGGCAGCGAGCTGCTGCGGCGTCAGGACGGTCGGCCCGAACCGCACCACGCAGGGGCAGACCGCGTTATAATGCCGGGAATCGGTCCCGCCGAGCATCACATAAGGCGCGGTCGGCGCCTCGGGGAACACTTCCTCCACACAGCGGCGGACAAAACGGAACCGCTCGCTGTCGATATCGGTCAGCGGGGAGCAATCGGAGGAATACAACACTTCCATCTCCAGATCGTACTTCTCCGCCCGCTTTTTCAGCGCGGCCAACGACGCGTCCTGCGCCTGATGCAGCATAAACCGCAGGTTGGCGGTTACGCTGGCCGATTCCGGAATCACGTTGGGCGCGCCGCTCCCCTGTGCCATGGTAAAGGCGCAGGTGGTTTTCAGGAGAGCGCCGGCCTGCCCGCTCACCATCGGCATCACGGCCTTCAGCAGCGGAGCGAAGAGCCACAGGTTGCCGAACAGCAGCCGGAAGGGGAAGCTCATCGACGGTGCCAGTTCCCGGAACATGGCCCGCACCGGCGGGGTAAACGCCTTTTTGAAGGGGGAATGATTCTCCACGTCATGGACGAAAGCGGCCAGCCGGACCAGCGGCGTATTTTTCGGCGGAGTGCTGGAATGGCCGCCGTTCGACCGGGCCGTAAAACGCACGTCGGCGTATCCTTTTTCCATAACGCCAATCATGGCGAAATTCCCGCTCAGGCCGGGCATCGGCGCGTTGATTACCGCGCCCCCCTCGTCGATCACAAGGTCAAGCTTCACGCCCCGTTTTTTCAGGACTTCCACCGTATTCGGCGCGCCGTTCCCCATGGTCTCCTCGTTGTTGGAGCTGGCGATATATATGTCGCAGGGCGGGACGAAGCCCTCCCCCAGCAATTCCTCCACCGCCGAAAACAGGGCGCAGAGAGACCCCTTGTTGTCCATCGCGCCCCGGCCCCAGACACAGCCCTCCGCGATCTCCCCGCCGAAGGGCGGATACTTCCACTCGCCGGTTGCTTCCACCACGTCCGAATGGGCGAGCAGCGCCACCGCGCCGCGGGAAGAATCCTTCCCCTTCCATTTCATCAGCAGTGCGTCCCCGACGAGGGTTTGCTCCAATTCCGCATGAACGCGGGGGAACAGCTCCGCGAGCGTTTCCCGCATCCGGGCGAATTTCGCCGAGGAATCCGAGCCGCGGGCATTCACCGTCTCGCACTGGATCAGGCGGGAAAGCGCGCCGGCGTAGACCTCCGTCCTCTCCGCCGTCTGCGCTTCCGCCGGAGCCGCGGACGGCGCGGGTTTTCTCCCGATCAAAACCGCGTGGACACAGGCGATCAGCAGTAAAAGGATGAGCAGCCCCAGCAGGCAGAGCAAAACGATTCCTATAATCGGCATACCGATTCCTCCTAAATCTTTTTCCGGATATACAGCAGCCGGGCCACCGCGATGGAAATCACGGCCGAAATCGGCACCAGAACCGCCACCTGATTGGCGGCGGACGGCACCAGCAGGCAGAGCGCGGTCATCGTCACAAAGGGCGCGACCGCTACCAGCGGCGTTTTGGAGAAATATTTATATCCCAGCGCGCCAAACAGGGCGGGCACTACGCAGTTGAAGGCCGGCTGCAGGCTCTCGTTCTGCAGGATCGGAGTCAGCGGCACCAGCAGGATCACCCCGATTATCAGGATCACGCAGGTCACCAGCGCCGAAGCCGCCACCGACAGCGTAGAGATAATCTCATTTTCCTTCGTGCCGTATTCGGTTCCAACGATTTCCCGCGCATTCATACAGCAGGGGATTTTCAGGTTGGTCAGGTTGCCGGTGACAAAGGCGAGATAGGTCGCCCCGGTCCCGAGCATGGGGGCGTATGTAATCACCTCGACGATGCTGGAGGGCAGGTAGATGACGCAGATTCCCGCCGCCCCCGCCAGCAGCCCCTTCAGGCTGGGGGACGCCTGAAAATACAGCGCCACAAAAAGCGGCACCATCAGCATCAGGCAGAGGGCGATCCCGGTCCAGATCCGCCCGTACCAGTGCATCTGATCGTCAAAATCCCGTTCTTTTTTATTCGTTGGATTTTTCGTATTCTTTGCCATACGCTCAGCCTCCTATCGCGGGCAGAATGACCGACTGATACAGGATCGCGGACGCCATCCCCAGAATCATGCTGAAGGAGAGGGAAAAGCTCTCCAGCCACTTCTGCCCCTTTTTTTCGGTCAGCCAGGTAAACAGCGCCATGAACAGCGCCGACACCGCGATGACGATCAGGCTGGTGAAGTCGCCGGACCGGGTATCCGCAAAGCCTGCGCCGATGAAAGCGCACACCATGCCGACAAACATCGCGTTAAACAGGATGGTTCCCCAGCGGTTATCCTTCTGCGAAACCCTGTTCAGGGTCTTTTGATACCTCTTCAGACCGAAGATGCAGAACACCCCGCCCCAGATAATGCCGATGGTCATCACGAAAATCACGGTAACGAACGCATCCCCCGTCATTTCCGCGGCGGACAGGCCGGAAAGCCCCGCCGCCTGAGCACCCACGTCGGCGGCCATCGTCTCATAATGCAGTGCGCCGATCACCGACAGCCGCAGCCACGGGATCGGAATGCCCAACGCCCCCGCCAGGGTAATCACTCCGATCAGAATACCGATCGACGGAACGATCGTGAAGGTGACGCTCGATGTGATCGCTTTATGCATCTTCTTTTTGTCGATCCCGATCTTCACGCCTTCGCGGTACGCTTTCACAAAAAAGACCACCGCCATCAGCATCACGAATAGGATCACCACCCCGGCGATCAGATACATCACGCCGGAATTGGCCATGCTGAGGAAATTCTCCAATCCTCTTACCCCCTTCTGTATTTTCATGCGTCATGGGAAAATCGCCTATCCGCTCCGCAAAAAGGGCGGGCTTGCCGCCCGCCCTTTTCAGGCAACGCCGACCGGAAGCGTCCGGGACGGTACAACGCTCCCCGCCTCCGATCCCGTCAATAGTATATAGCGCCGCCCAGCCGGAATCTCTGTCTGCCTTCTCTGGCGGCGCAACGAAAAACGCTGCCGCGTTTTTCCCTGACGACATTATATCACGCCTTGCGCGTCAAAGTAAAGGAGAGCGCCTCAAAATCCGCCATAAAATACGGCGTCGCCAGCCCGGCGTACATCAGCTCGTCCCCGCCGAAATCCCCGTCCAGCTCATCGATATGATACACCGCGTCCGGGTCGAGTCCCTGCAGCTTGATTACTCTCGCCGGCCCGGCCGGGGTCGTCAGCCGCCGGACACACACCGCGAATGCCCGGTTCCGGTCAGGGGATACGAACATCCATGCCGCGTCGTCCGTATCGGCGGCCGCGTTCCCCTCAAAGGGGCCGGCCAGCCGGTAGAAATCGCCCGCCGCCACCAAATCGTTCACCCGGCGGTAAAAGGCGGTCTGTTCCGCGATGGCGGCCCGCTCCCCTTCCGACAGAGAGAGGGGGTTCAGCTCATAGCCGAAGGAAGCGCTCATCGCCACCAGCCCCCGGGTATGGAACGGCGTAACCCGCTTTATCTGATGGTTCGGCACGGCCGAGACGTGGGCGGTCATACAGCGCGGCGGATAAACCATCGAGGTTCCCGCCTGGATCTTCAGCCGTTCGATCGCATCCGAATCGTCGCTGGTCCATACCTGGGGCATATAATACAGCAGCCCGGCGTCGAACCGTCCGCCGCCGCCCGAACAGCCCTCGAAGGTCACATGAGGGAATCGGGCGGTGAGATCGTCCAGCAGGGCGTACAGCCCCAGCATATACCGGTGGAGAAGCTCCGGCTGCCGGTCGGCGGGCAGGCCCGCCGAATACTGGTCGGTAATATGCCGGTTCATATCCCATTTCACATAAGAAATGTCGTTTTCCAAGAGAATACCGCCAATGGTTTCTTTCAGATACGCCACCACTTCAGGGCGGGAAAGATCCAGCACCAGCTGATCCCGGCCGGTACAGAAGGGGCGGCCTTCCTTTTTGATCGCCCAGTCGGGATGGGCGCGGTACAGCTCGCTGTCCTCCGACACCATTTCCGGCTCGAACCAGATGCCGAAGTTCAACCCGTTCGCATGGCAGCAGTCGATCACCGGCTTCAGCCCGCGGGGGAGCTTTTCCCGGTGGATAAACCAATCCCCCAGAGAGGTGGTGTCGTCGTTCCGGTGGCCAAACCAGCCGTCGTCCAGCACAAAGGTATCGATGCCCAGCCCCTTGCAGCTTTCAATCAGGGCGCAGAGCTTTTCCTCGTTAAAATCGAAATACGTCGCTTCCCAGTTGTTAATGACGATGGGGTTGGGCCGCACGGTCTCCTTCACCCGGCCGAGATGCCCCCGGAATACCCGGTGAAAATTCCGGGACATCCGGCCCAGACCCTCGGCGCTGTAGGTCAGTACCGCCTCCGGAGTGACGAAGGCCTCGTCCGGTTCCAGCTTCCAGGAAAAGTCGAAGGGATTCAGCCCGATCTGCACCCGGGTGACGTTGAAGCTGTCCACCTCCGCGGAAGCGATAAAGTTGCCGCTGTAGATCAGGGTCAGGCCGTACACCTCCCCCGTCGTTTCGTCCGCATTCGGCGCGGCAAGGGCAAGAAACGGGTTCATCTGATGGCTGGACGCGCCCCGGCGGCTCTCCAGCGCCTGCATCCCATGCCGGAGAGGGATACGCTCCACCTGCCGTTCCCGGGTATGGGCGCCGTACAGCCCGATCATTTCGTAATCCATAGAGGGAAGGTCCACGCTGGCGCTCAGGGCGCGGTTCACCCGCACCGTCTCCCCTGTACGGTTGACGATCCGGGCATGCCGGGCGATCACGTCGCTCTCCTCATAAACGGTATAGCTCGCCACCACCGTCAGACCGGTCGGCTCGTCGGTCAGGGTAATCTCCAGCGTTCCGTCCCCGCCGTCCAGCGAGGGCAGACCGGGCAGGGCGGGCTTGTTCGGCTGGATGGTATGGGAAACGTATTTCAGATCAAGCAGGCGGCTGCCGTCCGGAAAAGCGGCTTCCAGCGCCGGGGCGCGGTAATCCCCGCCGCCATAGACCGGGTATTCCGCCGGGAAGAGATCCAGACTGTGCTCCCGGTCGGACGCATCCGGCCAGTTGGGGGAAAAGCCCGATCCATACACCCGATACAGGCGGGTCAAATCCACCGGGCGAAGCCGCCGCCCCCAGTATTCGTGAAAAAGGTATCCCCCGTCGTACACCCGCAGAATATACGATGTGTGCGCGGTATTCAGCTGGAAGGTGCGAGTCTCGCTTTGATAACTGATCGGCATAATACGCCATCCTCTCTCGTGCCGCGTCAGGACATTCCGTCCCGTTTTTTCATTGGGCGGTGCGTACACGCCGCCCGATTCTTCCTTTATTGTACAATGCGGATCCCTTTTGTGGCAAGAGGCTGCCGCTCATTCGGCGGAATTTCGTCCGGTTGCCGGTTGCCGCCCCCTTTTGAGCGGGTTCCTTTAGCATTTCTCTGCCGTTTCTGACCCTGTTTCTTCAAAAAAAGTAAAAAAGAAAAATAGGGGTTGCAAAATCGGGCGGTTCGGTGTAAAATAGTGTAGCTTTCCATCCAGCGGTTATTCCTTTTGGCCGGTGGCAGAAAAATTTTTGTCTGCGATGGATGCACACAAATTTATACTCCACATACCCGCCCGTGGCGAAGCTGGATATCGCAGCAGATTCCGATTCTGAAGGCCGGGGGTTCGAATCCCTCCGGGCGGGCCATCCAAAAACGCTTGAAAACCGTGTGTTTATGCGGCTTCCGGGCGTTTTTCTTTTTTCTTTGTTGTCCCGTAAATAACCGCGATTTATCGATAAAACCCGAAAAGATGCAAGTCAAATGCAAGTCAAAAAAAGCGGATGCCGTGCGTAATGCCTCGCGACATAGGGAGGGATTGTCATGGAAAATTATTTGACTGAAGAAATACGTTTTTGTGTTTGAAAATTGGAAAATTGATGGTTATTTCAAATGTGCTGATCTGAAACCTTTGGAGAATGAAAAATTTCATAACAAAAGCCGGGGAGCAATCGCCATAACGACGACGCTCCTCGGCTATCTTTATGCCCGTCGTCACGGGCTATGATGATCCCCTGTGTTCGTCCGCGCCATAATCTGCTGGCCGACTACTTCACAGGCGATGTTTAGATTGGGGAAAAATAGCCCCGTGCTGGCACGCGGGGCCGTAAAAGCACCAGCTTTTGTTCCTCACGGGTATTATACCACGCCATACCGCTGTTGTAAATGGATCGATGCGTTAATTGCAGATCGCTCCCCGGCTGTTTGTTTTCATTTTTCATTTTTCTGAAAAAAACGGTCATTTTAAGAAATATTGTTCATTTTTTGGGTATAAAATGTAATTTCTTCAAATTTTGTTTTACAAATTAACCAGCAAGTTGTTGTTTACTTTTCGCGGTTAATGGCATATAATAATGGTGCAAGGGATGGTTCTTTAACCTGCCCCTTGCTAGATAGCGAACGTGGGGGATCACTTGAAAATTAGTGATCCCCCATTAGACTTTATGGAGATGATGGTTTGTTAAGGGGTATGGTGTTTGTTGACCACATGAATTTCGATATAGCTGTCAAAGATTTATATAGTCCCGATGGACACGCTCCAAAGCTTGACTATAATACTCTTTTTAAAGGGGTAACGCAGTTACTTCCAAACATAGATTATTTAAAAACTTTTATATTTGCTCCTGCACCAGACAACTTTTTAATGGAGGATGAAAGACTGAGCAAATATTACAAATGGGTTCAAGGCTTTAAGTCATCAAAATATATTGATGTTGTCGAAGGAAGATACATAGCGCGTCCGGTTGATCCGTCGTCTCAAATGGATATTAACGACCATAAAACATATTACAAAGTAGAGAAAGGGACAGATATAAATTTAGCCGTACACGCTCTTACAAAAGCTTACTACGATGCTTATGATGTCGCGTTTATCATGAGTGCAGACACCGATTACTTGACTGTTTATAAGCAGTTAAAAAATATGGGGAAAATAGTTGTAGTAGTAATTGTAAAAGGCCAAAATTTAGGAAAACTCAGGCCAGAGGTCGATGATTTTTTGATGCTCGACAAACCGTTCTTTTCTCAGCATCTTAGATAATGTTAAAAGCCGGGAGCACCCAAACGGATGCCCCCCTATCTTTATGCCTTATTCCGCCTTCTCCACACCCTGCAGCCGCTTAATCAGATCGCTCACAAAATTGGCGCCGCGCGAAGCGAACAGCCCGGTCAGCAGGCTGCCGACCCACGGCCACGCGAACGTAACGCCCAGCGCGGAATAGAAATCCGCCCCCACCGCGAAGCAGAGCAGTACCGAAATCAGAACCGCCGAAAGCTGCGTGATCGCCGTTTTGGCTTCTCCGGCGATGATCGCCTTCCCGATACTCTTGCCGTATTCCACCAGCGCCTCCACCGTTACCGCCATCATCAGCACCAATACCACCATGTTCATCCTCTATTGCTCCTTTCTTCATGCGCTTCCAAATCTGCCACTCGATGGTTGATGACCTTGATCTGTTCTTCCACCACCGGCATCCGGCGGGCGTAGTTGTTGTGCTCGGCCACCCGGTTTTCCAACTGCTGAAGGCGGTAGTTGGTCAGCTTGGACGACACCAGCACCCCGCCGCCGCTGCCGATCAGCGTCCCCGCCAGCGCGAGCAGGGCGACGATGATTTCGGTATTCATCAACCGATCACCTCGCACTCTTCCGGGCGGATCCATCCCAGCCCGCCGATATGTACGCCGTAGGGGCGCTCCGGCAGATAACGGGTGACCTCATACTCGCCGGATACCGACGCGCCTGCGCCGCTTCCGGTCGCCGTAGCGTGTACCCGGACGTTACTACACCTCACCTTTGCGCCGACGCGGAGGGTGGGCTTTGCGGGCTTAACCGGCTCCGCGGGCTTTTCCACGGGCCTTCCGCCGGTGGTGGAGATGTACACGG
>CAJJLZ010000023.1 GCA_905192745.1 uncultured Oscillospiraceae bacterium | reverse complement strand
CATTGTACCAGAAGGGCTGACGGGTCCTCAACTTTCATTTAACTTTACAGTCCGACTCATAGACCAAGGAGGTGACAATATGGATGAATTTGAAAGATTGCTAGAAGCAGAACGAGTATCTGTAGAACGATTCGTAAGATTTAAAATCAGTCCAAAATCTGATGCAGAGGACGTACTGCAAGAGGTTTTTCTTGTTGCTTATCAGAAATTTCCTCAGTTGAAGAATACGGAATCATTTAAAGCATGGATTATCAGCATTGCAAGAAACAAATGCAATGATTATTTTCAGAAGAAAGCTGTTCGGTGTGAAATTCCGACTGACGAACTGACGGAAAAGGTACTGTCAAAGGGCAGATGTGGCGTTTCGATAGTTTATACCGTGAGAGAAACTCTGGATTTATTGGGTGATAAGGACAAACAAATTCTTTATCTTTACTTTTGGAAAGAGATGCCTCAGGCAGAAATCGCAAAGCAGTTGAATATCCCTGTAGGAACCGTAAAAAGCAGATTGCATACAGCAAAACAGAATTTCAAAAACAAATATCCATATCGCACCGATGATGCATCGAAAGGAGAATACAACATGAAAAAGCTGCCCGAATTTATTCCCGAATATAAAATCAAAGCAATCCCGGACGCCCCTTTTGCGGTTAAATGGGAGGAGCTCATGGGATGGTTTCTAGTACCAAAGCTCGGTGAAAAACTGTCATGGGGTATGTATGATATCCCTTCTCGTAAGTGCAGTCATATATATGATATGCAGGTCATCGGAAAAGCAAAGGTTCACGGTATCGAAGGTGTTGAATTAACGGCACAGGAAGCGTCATATTCGGATAAAAATGACGTGGTTAACCGCACGTTTGTCGCACAGCTTACGGATACCCACTGCCGCTATCTGGCAACACTCAGAAACGACGGAGACATACGCAATTATATCACTTTCCTCGACGGTGATGAATTCTTGCCCAACTGGGGATTTGGTGAGGATAACTGCGGAAACGAAACTAATCTGGTTCCTAAAGGTGATATTCAGCGTTTCGGCACAACGGTTACAAGTGTTGACAAGGACTTCCTGTTGGACATTGTCGGGAGATACACTGTTACGATTGGTGGAAAGAGCTACGACACCGTTTGTGTTATGGATATTGAAACCTATAACTGCGGTGTAATATCCGAGCAGTTCTTGGATAAGAACGGAAAGACAATTCTTTGGCGTAGATTCAACCGCGATGATTGGGCTATCGATCGCTACAAAAAGAAGTGGAGTGAGCAGTTGCCAAAGAACGATAGCCTAACTGTCAACGGAACGACTTATGTACATTGGTATGACTGCATTACGGATTATATCTTGTAAGCTGCATTTCGTCACGCCTTCGTCATACAATCAAGACACATTCACGAGAGTTCATTCTCATATACGCAGGAATTCATATTGGTCACTCATTCTAGACGAAAACGCCATTGAGATCTGAACCCCTAAGGTTTGGGCAGCAATGGTGGCTGTCCTTCTTATTAACACCTCTATTCCCATGGCATCGGCTACTTTTTTGAAGTCGAAAGCTGTATGGTAAAATTGGCACAATCCCTTTACGCACGGCATTTATTTCATTCATAGTGTAACAGCAGACTCCCCGTCAAATTTCTACCAAGCAGACGAAAGCCTCCCATCCCTTTTTGTAACGTGAGTTGAGTATCGCCATATAATACAGCAGAGCATTCTATACAGAGTACCCTCCATACTGCCATAGGAGGTGCAAACCAATGATCCTGACTGCTGTTGTTGAAAGGGTTTGGCCAAACAGGCTGCTTGTCATAGACCGTTCCAATTTTCAGAATGTTATCGTGAATACCAATCAGACGCGGTGCTTTATGGTTGGCGATATCGTCAGCATTTTATACAATGGCGTGATGACCAGAAGCATCCCGCCGCAGATTTTTGCCATTCGCATTTGGCGCCTTTTTCCACGCCGCAATTGTCGATAAGCAGAAGGCTTTTCTGTTATGCTGTTATGATAAGGTAAAAGTCATAACTACGGCCGGCATTAACAGCGTCCGAACGAAATTCGCGTTCGGACGCTTTCCTTTTCTGCGGATACATTGTCCGCAATTGAACATAATTATTAGGAGTCGGCATTTACAGAATCCTACCGTCGGTATCTCTGGCCCGCTCCGTCGGAACAGTGTTTGACCAGACTACACCGCGGAAGGACAAGCCCTCCAAAAGGAGAAAATCCGCCGGCAATCCAGACAACGAATATCCCCCAACGGATTTCTTGGAAAAGTTGCAGCATTCGTCCCTCTATGATATAATATCGTCAGGGAAAAACGCGACAGCGTTTTTCGTTGCGCCGCCAGAGAAGGCCGACAGAGCTTCCGGCTGGGCGGCGCTATGGTATAATGCCATCAGGGAAAAACGCGACTGCGTTTTTCAACTGTGCCGCCGGGAAGGGCCAGCACATTACCCGGCTGGGCGGCACAGCATTAACTACACAATCAATAAGGTCGTGTTCTTTTTGTCCAAATCAAAGCGCTCCGCCCCCGTCCGGAAGAAAAAGCATCCGGTACGCACGGCGTTTTTCACTACGCTGATCGTTTGCTTTGCTGCTTTCAGCGTGGTATTTGCTCTGAATATTGACGCCTTTCTCTCCTGCGGGGGCAATCCCTGCGCGCCCTTTTTCGGGAACTTTCTTCCGAATGCTTCCGACGACCCCAATAACAGCGGCGGGCCGAACGCGCCTTCCTCGGACGAGAGCTTTCAGGCCTATCTGGACAACACCATTTTTATCGGCGATTCCCGCACCAACGGGATGGTGAATTTCTCCTTTATCAACCGGAACAACGCCTATGCGATAGACGGCGCCAATCACCAGACGATGCGAACAAACCGCTTTCTCACCATGAGCAGCACCGGGCGGAAGCTGACCATCGCGGAAGCCATCGGGGTGGTAAAACCGGTTCGGATGATCGTATCCTTCGGCATTAACGGCGTGGGGTTTATGGGGGAGGAAAAATTCTTCACCGAGTATGCCGCGCTGCTGGATGAACTGAAAGCCGCCTCGCCGGACAGTATTCTGGTGGTTCAATCCATTCTGCCGGTCTCTCAGGCCAGAGAAGCGGAGGACAACCGGCTGACCAATGCGGTCATCAACACCTATAATCAGCGGCTGAAGACCCTGACGCTGGAAAAAGGCGGCCGCTGGCTTGATACGGCCAATCTTCTGAAAAACTCGCAGGGCTCCCTGAACGCGATTTACGACTCGGGAGACGGTCTGCATTTTAATAAACGGGCGTATCAGGTCCTGTTCAACTACTACGACCAGCATCGTATTTACTGACGCCGGTCATTTTCGGAAAGGATTCGGAAGGGAGAACAAGGCGTGAGACTTGCGATCATCGGCAGCCGAAAGGCGCCAAAAAATATCGCGGTGGACATCCTCCCCTACGTTCCCGCCGACGCGACCGAAATCGTCAGCGGCGGCGCGGAGGGTGTGGACAAAGCCGCTGAAGATATCGCCGCCGCGCTTTCCCTTCCCCTGCGCCGGTTCCTTCCCGATTATGAACGATATGGAAAGCGCGCGCCGCTGATGCGCAACCTGGAAATTATCGCTTATGCCGACGAGGTGCTGGCTTTCTGGGACGGCTCGTCCCGGGGAACCATGCACAGCGTAGCGGAATGCATCCGTTCAGGCAAACCGGTGCGGGTGGTTCCTTTTTTCCCGGACGCCGCGGGCGCATCCTCCCCGACAGAGTGACCGCAGACCGCAACTTTTCCCGAAAGGCTGGAACCGCAAGCATGAGCGTCGTGAAAGGTAAAATTGAAGCCAACATCACCCTGAGCAAATCGACCTGCTATTTTATGCGCACGGGAAAATGCTCGCTGAATGTTGTAACGGACTACTATGTGGCAACCTCCACCCGCACCGCGGCAAACGATCTGCTGTATTGTCCCCGCCTCTACCGCGCGATGTGCAACCGGGAGCGCATGAAACCGATCACCGTCACACCCTGTGAATGCGGTCACGCCGAGGTGGTATCCGGACATCAGCGAGCCTGTATCGCCAGCCAGAAAAATCTGGAGTTGTCCATTCAGCCGGCGGGGCCGGAATACAAAGCCGATTGTCCGCTTTGCTCCGGACAGATCACCTTTGAGGAAAACAGCGGCAGCAACCGCATCGTCGCTCTGCGGGTACGGGTAGAGGACGAGGAATAAAACGGAATATACGGATTTTGAACCCGTCATAGGGCAAAAGGGAGCGAAAGCACAAAATGCTTTCGCTCCCTTTGATTATCCGGAACGCGGGAGTGGACGGGGACCCTTCGTATGCCCCCTATCAAAGCGACGTCACGGCGGTCAGGACATCCCCCAGACGGCCGGGCAGCAGCAGGTCGGCCTCTTCATCCATCGGCGTAGGGGATTGATTAATCAGGACCAGCCGGTTCCCCCGGTAATACCGGAGCATTCCGGCGGCCGGATATACCGCCAATGAGGTACCGCCGACCATCAACAGATCGGCCTCCCCGATCGCCTGAACAGCGCGGCGGGTCACGTTTTCATCCAGCGGCTCCTCATACAGCACCACATCCGGCTTGAGAATTCCTCCGCAGGGACAATGGGGCACGCCCTCGCTTTCCAGAATCGCGTCCAGTCCAAAGAAGCGCCCGCACTCCATACAATGATTACGGTGAACCGAACCGTGCAGTTCCAGCACATTCCGGCTCCCCGCCGCCTGATGCAGACCGTCAATATTCTGGGTGATTACGGCGCTGAGCCGTCCCTCCCGTTCCCACTGCGCCAGAACGCGGTGGGCGCGGTTGGACCGGGCCGAGGGACAGAGCATTTTCTCCCGGTAAAAGCGAAAAAACTCCTCCGGATCACGCAGAAAAAAGCGATGGGAAAGGATCGTCTCCGGCGGATACCGGTATTGCTGATGATACAGTCCGTCGGTACTGCGGAAATCCGGGATGCCGCTCTCGGTAGAGACGCCCGCCCCACCGAAAAATACCAGACGGCGGCTTTCCCTTACCCATTGACGGAGAATTTCGATCCTAACTTCGTTTTTTTCTTTTTCATCCATTTGTTCATTCCCCCGGTATCGGTTCTTCTGTCAATACGGACAGGCGGCGTTCCGTCTGCCGCAGCAGCCGCTTCCGCTCCCGGTAATCGGGGAGCACCTCTTCCACCAGCCGCCAGAAGGCGGCGGAATGGTTCGGCTCGCGGAGATGACAAAGTTCATGAACCAGCACATAATCAACCGCGCGGAGATCGGCGGCCGCCAGCATCCAAGAGAAATTGAGGCTCCCCTTTCCGGAACAGGAACCCCAGCGCCGGACTGCCCGGCTGACCTTTACCTCTGCGGGCTTTACTCCCAATCGGGCGGCAAAACCGCCGAGCCGCTGTTCCGCCAATTCCCGTGTTTTTTCCCCATACAGGGCAATCAAAGCGGACCGGGCCGCCGGCCAGCCCTCCGCCGGCAGGGTAAACCGCTCCCCGTTGAACCCGAAGCTTTCCCCGGCGACAAGAGGATATTCCACCCCGCCGAGGGGAAGCGTCCCTCCCGGCGCCGGGCGGAGCACCTCACGCTCCCGGTTACGTCCAAGCGCTTCCGTCTGCCGGGCGGCAATCCAATCCGCCTTTTGGCGGACAAACCGTTCGATTTCCGCCGCCGGGAAACGACGCGGCGCGCGGGCCTCCACCCTTCCGTCCGGCAGAACGCAGACGGCCAGCGTGCGGCGGTTTGACCGGACGACGGTATACGGCATGGGATGATCCGGCACGACAGCCCCCTCCTTTTTCCGAAATCGATTTTTTCCGCGTTTATTGTTCATTGTATCCCCTTTCCACGGCGGCTGTCAACCTCGGCGACGGGAATTCCCATTTTTTGTGCCCCGAGGGGATATTTCCCTTTTCCCGTGATTAAGACGGTATATTCCGCCCATACTAGGCATAAGAATTTTATGAAAGGCGGGAAAACCATGGAGGGGGCCATTCGAAGAGCTATTCTGAAAACGCCGGTGGAGGAGCCCGACGAGCTCCTGGTGGCCATCCGCGATGTCTGTGCGCGGATGGACAACGTCAATGCGCGGTTCTCAATGGAATGTGACAACGACATGATCGAAGCGTGTATTTATGAACTGGAATCGCTGCGGGCACATTACCGATACCTGCTCCGCCGCGCAAAAAGTCAGGGAATGACCGTGGGAGGGCATACCCTGGAGGAAGAACGGGAAACGTCCGGCTAATCGTTCTAATTGTTTTTTCAGCCGGTAAAAAACGGCTTTCGCGTGAAAAAGCGCAAAGCCCGGAAAGGATTGGATTCGGACATGAGCTTATGGCTTCAAATTCTTTTATGGGTAATCGGCGGAGCCATCGCCATAGCGGTATGCGTCGCGCTGTTCCGCTCCCGAAAACCGGTGCGCGGGCTGGTCGGATCGGGCGCGCAGGGAATCTGCGCTCTGGCGGCGGTCAATATCGCGGGGGCCTTTACCGGCGTTTCTCTGGGGCTGAACCTGTTCACCGGGATAGCCTGTATTGTGCTGGGAATTCCCGGCGTTATCACCATGCTGGTGGTGAAATTAATCATGAATGTCTGATTCAAGAAAAGACACCGCGTTAAAAATTCCCGGCGTGCCTGTGCGAAAGCCGCTCAGGCACGCCGGGAATTTCTTTCAGTCAGGAAGCGTCCCGCTTCTTGTCGGAGGGAAACGGCACGCCGACCGTCAGCGTCGTATGACGGCGGATCGCCTCTTCCGCCGTTACGGCAATGCGGAAAGCGCTGTAAACCTCTTCGATACGGGGATCCGCCGGAGCGTCGTTTTCAATCATATCGACCAGCGTTTTCATCTGAGCGTACATATCCTTGTACTTGGACTCCACATTGATCGTGCGGTATTCCCCCGTGTCGCTGCGGTAGAGGGCGATAAGATCCCCTTCTTCCCGGTTTTCCGACCGGTTTTCCCGCAGGGTCAGAGTGATCCGTCCCTCGTCGCCCACGAATTCCTTGACGTTCTGAGCCGACAGGTTTTTCCCCCAGCCGGCCTCGTAATACCCGACGCAGCCGTTTGCCAGCCGCACCTGAATCATGCCGAAATTATCCCGCGGAGCATCCGGGTCCAGCCGGCAGCTCATGCCGCCGACTTCCACCACCGGGGAGTCGGCGAACCACTGCATCACGTCGAGATAATGCACGCCGCAGTCCACGATGGGCGGGCAATCCTCCATCAGCCGCTGGTAGCGGGGCCAGTCCAGAGCGTGATGGTTCTGCACCATCCGCATCAGCCGCAGACGGCCGACCGCCCCCTCGCGGATCAGGCGGGCAATCGTCTGATAGGAACGGTTATGCCGCAGAATATGCGCCACCAGCACCTTGCAGGAGGACTCCTTTACCAGATGGTAAAAACGCCGTCCATCCTCCAGTGTGGAAGCGATCGGCTTCTCGCAGAGAACATGCTTGCCTGCCGCGAGGCATTCCTCCAGCAAAGCGAGATGGGTATCGGCGTAGGTGGCGATAATCACGATATCCACCGCGGCGCTTTGAAGAAAGGGCCGGTAGTCCGTGCCGCTGTGCCGCGCGTTATACCGGGCCGCGAAGGACCGCGCCCGTTCCCCGTCCTGATCAATCACCGCCTCAATGGAAAATTCCTCCCGATAATAGATATCCTCCAGATGCTCGCCGCCGATATGCCCGCAGCCGATGAGCATGATGCCGTATTTCCTCTTCATTGTCCCGTTCCTCTTCTCTGTCTCTGCCTTGTCCGCGGAGCCGCTGTTATCCGATACGGGCTTTCAGGAAATCCACCGCCAGCCGGATATCCGCCGTCGGGTCCTCCCCTACCTCCCGTTCGATGGTCAGGAAGCCTTTATAGCCAATTTCCTTCAGCGCGCCAAGATAACGGTCGAAATCCACCGCGCCCTGACCGAGAGGCGTTTCCAGAAAATAATCCCCCAGCCGCAGGTCACCGATTCCTCCCTCGGCAAAGAAATCATAAATCACCTGCGGATCGGTTTTTTTCAGCAGACGGCCGTCCTTGGCATGGGTATGGACGATATAATCCCGCAGGGTATAAACCGCCTGCACCGGATCGTCATCCGTTACCATCACCAGATTGGCCGGATCAAGATTCACCGCAACCCCGCGGCTGTCCAGACTATCCAGAAAAGCCTTCAGGCGGACGGCCGGTTCCGGCCCGGTTTCAATCGCGAAATACGCGCCGTTTTTCCAGGCATACTCCGCCAACTCATTGCAGGCTTCCTGCATCACGCGGTAGGTTTCGCAGGCGCTGTCCGCCGGCACCACGCCGATGTGGGTGGTCACCACCCGGCCGCCCAGCTCCAGCGCAAGGTCCACAATCCGCTTGGACCGTTCGATTTTTCCCGGATTTTCCTCCCGCCGCGCGAAGCCGTGGCCGCCCAGATCACCGCACAACGCGCTGACCTTCAGGCCGCAGCCCTCGATCACCGCCCGCTTTTCCCGGCGGGCGGCGGGCGACAGGTTTTCGGGGGCCATTTCGCCCTCCACCGCATAAAGCTGAACGCCCTCGGCGCCGAGCGCGGCGCACTTTTTCATGCTTTCCTCAAAAGGAAGACGCAGCCAGTCGGAGATGATACCGATCTGAAAATTTCCCATAATACAACGCACCCTTTCGCGCGGGCAGAAAGCCCCGCCGGACCGGCCATGCTCTTCCTCAGCTATCCCCGCAGGACGGCCGGGAAAAGGTCTCTGCCCTTTATATAGCATCGCCCCGGCATTGTCAACAGATCAAAGGCTTCCTGCCGAAAAATGATATATTTTCGACTGAAAAGATAAAGCGGGGAGGCCGCAGCCATGGCGGCCTCCCCGTGCCGGGCCGTCGTCCGGCATTTTACAGATAGGTTTTCGCGGTTTTCCAGAGTTTGATCTGGTTTTCCATCCGCTGTTTTTCCAAGCTGCTGACGCTGCTCAGCATGGACTGCGCCTTGGTAATCGCCGCGTCGATCTTTTTGACCTGTGCGCCCGTATACACGGCCGACGGGGACGGCGGCACCCAGGCATAGCTCTTCGCCGTACACTGCTTGCTGGCTTCAGCCAGCGCCTTGTAATAGGCCAGCATCGCATCAGCGCCCTTGCCGTACAGTTTGTTGCAGGCATCCTGCAGGATCTGATCCCCCGTCATATTCGGCTCCCACATTCCCTTGGCCGCGACATACCACAGCGGCCAGCGGAGCGGAAGGCTGGCTTCGGTCTCCCGATAAGCGGCCAGAGGGCCCTGATCGTAGAACACATACTGCGCGCCGTTCTTTTTCCAGTAATTCTGGTCTTCAATGGCGACGTTGCCCTGCACCCAGGGAATGTTCTGCCATGCCGCGCCGACGGGATCCGCCGAGAGACACAGCCATTTCCAGATAGAAATGTTTTTTACACCCGTCTTGCTGACATAGCTTTCAAAGTTGGATTTCCAGGAAACATTGGACACGCTGCCGCTCATTCCCACATAGCCCACCTTATCGATCGGCTGGGTCATGCTGGTTTCGGTGCAGAACATGATCTCCACATTCGGCTCAACCTTGATGGAGGCCTTCGGCGCCAGCAGGGTGGAATGGTAGGAAAGGAAAGACAGCTTGCGGTCGGGATACTTTTTGGCCACCACCTTCGCTACGCGGTTGGCAAAGGTAGTAATCAGCTCCGCATCGTTCGAGAATTTTGAACAGGCGCTGCATTCGCACAGGCCGGCCGTCCAGCCGTCGTTGGCGGTGATGGAAAAGACCATGGTATAGGGATGGCTGTCAAAATACTCAATGATCTTCTTTCCGAACTCATTGGCAAGAGATTGGTTGGAATAGCAATACTGCCAGTAAATCCCATTTCCTTCGGTAATCAACTCGCCGTTTTTATGAGCAAACCAGTCGGGATGATTGGCAAACTCATTCATCGAGATAAGGGTCGGAAGGGAGTGTCCGCCGCCGTTCGTCTGCATTCCGCCGAGATACCAGCGCTCGCCCAGATCACGGAGCGAACTCAGCACACGGTTTTCCCGGCTGGTGAACTTCGGCGTATGGGTAATATCCATCGAACCGACGCTGATGGAGGTTTTGCTCGGCACCACCTGCCAGAGGTCCTGCGTACCGAACCAGCCGCAGCCCTGCTTTTCCAGAAACATAGTCACGGCATACTGGGTGCCGAGGAAGGGACCGTCGTCGTTCCCCATCAGCACCAGATAATTCTTGACCCGTTTCAGGATTACCTTTTCGTTGTTCGGATAGCCGGTAGGCTGTTTAATCCCCAGCTTTGCAGTATACTTCGAGGGGCCGACAAGGATATAGTTGCCGTCGGTGCAATCGGAAGAATCATAGACGACCTTGACGGTAACGCCGGTCATCCGCTTCAGATAATCCTGAAGGTCGGTAGCCGCGGCGAGCACCTTCTCCGACGGTTTGGCGGCGATCACAATCTTCGCCTCAGCCTTCCCTTTCTCCACGATCTTGAAATCGCCCGAGGTCGAACCGCCGCTGGAGTTGTTTCCGCTGGAATTGTTGCCTCCGGACGAGCTGCCGCTGGAGGAATTGCCGCTGGACGAAGAACCCGAGGAATTGCCCGAAGTGGTGCTGCCCTCGCCGGACGTTGACGTACCGCTTCCGCTGGTCGAGCTGCCGGCGCCATTCGTCCCCGAAGTGGACGAAGCGGACGAACTGGACGACGAAGTTTCTTCAGAAGACGTGTCGCCCGGTTTCGCTTTGCAGCCGCAGCCGGCGGTGGACACCAGAAGAATACCCGCCAGCAGCAAGCAACACCCCCGTGCCCAACGGGATACGTTCCCTATGGCCTGATTTTTCATGCCATTTTCGCCTCCTTCTTGTTGTTTGCCTGAGTTGACTCATCTGTCTTATCGGTTTGAGCTTCCGCAGCCGTCTCCCCATCGGGTGACGCCTTGCTTTCCTCAATAACCGCTTTTGCCTTTTCCCACAGCCCCAACTGGATTTCCAGCCGCTTCCGCACGTCGTCCTCCTGCTGCGGAAGAAGCGTGCGCACCAGTTCAAGGAGGGTATCCACCCGCTTGACCGCCTCCGGGGTATAAAGCTCGCAGGGCAGCGGGGGATGCCAGGCAATCGAAAAGGCCGTGCTGTGCGCGGCGATATCCGCCAGACTGCTGTAATACGTGAACATCAGATCGGCCGCTTCGCCGTACAGCTTCCGGCAATCCTCCATCAGGATATCCGAGCCGGTCAGATCCTTGTCCCACCAGCTCCGCGCGGCAACATGCCACAGCGGGAAACGAAGCGGATAGCTGGCATCGTCCTCATAGAAAACATCCAGCGGACCCTGATCGTTATAGACATACTGTACGCCGTGATCCCGCCAATACCGATTGTTCCGCGTCGCCACATCCCCCTGTACCCAAGGAACGTCCTTCCATTCCGGTTTGGCGGCGGCGATGCAGTACCAATCCCAGATCGCGATGTTTTTAAACGGTACCATCCGGTTCCATTTCTCAAAGTTTTCCTTCCACGGGACGGGATAGGTATTTTTGCTCTGCACGAAGCGATACCGCTGGTGATAGCCGTTATCCGGGCCTTTATCCACCGGCAGGAACATATCGGCTTCCTTGCAGAACATCACCTCGACATTGGGCTCCACTTCCATGGGATGCGTAGGCGGATGATAGGTGGGGAAATACGCCAGAAAGGTCAGCTTATGGTTGGGGAAGCGCTTGCCGACCAGCCGGGCGATTTTGTTGGCGAACAGCACCACTGTTTCGCTGGGAGTCCCCATCTGACGGCACATGTCGCATTCGCACCAGCCGTGATACCAGCCGTCGTTCAGCGCAATGCTGTACTGCACCAGATCGGGATCCTCCTCAAACTTTTCGCAAATCTTTTCCGCCAGAACAACGGGCAGTTCCTCGTTGGAATAGCAGTACTGCCACCATTCCACAAAGGGATTCCTCTTTCCGTCAATCATGCAGAACCATTCGGGATGCTTTTCGAAATTCTCATCCCGGGGAACCATGAACGGAAAACCGTGGCCGGAAATCCGCCGGTCTCCGCCGAGATACCAGCGGCGGCCGATCTCCGGGTTGAATCTCAGAACATTGCTGTAGCGGCTGATAAAGGCCGGCCGGTGATCGATATCCAGATATCCGATCGAGACGGTCTCCCGCCGGGGAATCACCTGCCACAGCGGATCGGGGGCGTACCAACCGCAGCCCAGCCGCTCAAACAGCATGGTGACGGCAAACTGGGTGCCGGTATAGGCGCCGTCGTCGTTTCCCAGAAGGGCCAGCCGGTTTCCCTCCCGCCGGAGGAGAACCCGTTCATTTCCGGGATAGCCCCGGGGCGTTTCCAATCCCATTTCCCCGGTCAGACGGGACGGGCCGATCAGGACCAGCCTTTCCCCCGCCGGCAGCTTATCCGCTTCGTTCTCCGTCACCAGCGGACAAGCAGCGCCGCTCATTTTTTTCAGGAGGTTCCGGAAATCTTCCGCTGCCGCGCGCACCTTCTCGCCGGCGTCTTCCGCGATCACGACGGTGCAGCGTGCCTTCCCGCCCTCCGCCAGAAGCATTTCGGTATAATCTTCCCGTTTTGCAGGGTCCATGTGGTCTTCTCCTTTTCTCTCGGGTTCAATCGGGAGCCGTTGTCCCCCGGCCTCCATCATTTATCAATCGACATTTTCCGCAACGGATGTTACGTCCTCAATTTCCGAAGAGTTGGCCTGATCCACCATACGCTGATAGATGGGTTTGTACTCCTCGATCGCCTGAGAGATGCTCTGTCCGTCGCCAATGGCGCCGCAGATTTCATACGCGCCGCCCACGGCGGAATCATAACTGTTGGTGCAGAAGGGCTTTTCCGCCAGCTTCTTATACAAAGCGACATTTTCAGCGTTCAGCTTCTGGTTGGTCTTTTCGATGTAGGCCGCCTGACCGTCCACCAGCATATCGATCAGCTTGCCGACATGAGCCGGGCAATCCGAACCGTTGCCGATGGCCCAGCCGGCCGCCGTGACGGGAGAAACGCCATCCGTGTTGTTCGGGCCGGCCGGCATCGGCACCACGCCGTATTCGAAGTCGGCCAGATCATAATCCCGGGCGCCGATGATGTTGGCTTCCGTCCACTGGAAATCGGCCAGCATCGCGGCAGCGCCTTTGTAGAATGTGCTGTACGGATCGCCGTCATAACCGGACCAGCCGGAGGTAAAGTACCCGTCCTGAATGATCTCCAGCGACTGGGTCAGCGCGGGCGCGTCGATATTCAGCTGATATTTGGCGTCTTTGGTAAGGGTGAGCATGGAGGTGGCGTTCGCGCCATAGAACAGATAGGGATAATTCGTGGTGAAGCCCCAGCGATTATCCGCTTCGCTGGTCAGCGCCTTGGCAACGCGGGTAAAGTTATCCCAATCCCACTTGCCCTGCTCGTACAGCGTGGCGGGATCGTCCACCCCTTCGCTCTGGAAAAGGTTCTTGTTGTAGTAAACCACGGCCACGTTGGTTTCGCTGACCGCCACATAATAGTGATTGTTATACTTGAAAACCGAATCCATTGTGGTTTTGTGCAGGTTCTTATTATCCATATTCACGAACTTTTCCAACGGCTGGGTAATGCCCTTGAGTGCAAACTTCGGGTTGTTGTTCGCGCCGTCGTTAATCAGATCGATCGGTTCGCCGCTCTTATACGCGGAAAGCACCTTGGTATACCATGTGTCCCAGCCGGCGGTGACAAACTCCACCGTCACGTCGGGATACTGCTCTTTAAAGGCCGCGACCACCGGATTCTGCCAGGCGGACTCCTCGGTGGATTTCTCGTTGTGGCCCGGAATCATAATCGACAGTTTCGCGCCTTTTTCCGACTCAATGGTTCCGCCGGAACCGGAGGTGCCGGTGCCGCCGGTGCAGCCGGCCAGAGGCAGAAGCGCCAGCGTCGCCGATGCGACGGCCAGCAGAACTCTTTTGCTTATTTTCATGAATGACCATCCTTTCTGAAACGGAAAGTTTTTCTCTCGTTGTCATCCGAC
Organism: uncultured Oscillospiraceae bacterium; assembly: GCA_905192745.1. GTDB lineage: Bacteria > Bacillota > Clostridia > Oscillospirales > Acutalibacteraceae > Avimonas. The sequence continues at coordinate 22,000 of CAJJLZ010000023.1, read as the reverse complement.
GATACCGCTGCGTTCCAGCCCTTCGGTGAAGAAACGCTGCGCAAATATATATAAAATCAGCAACGGGAGTATGGTAACCAGACACCCGCACGCCAAAATTCCTTCCCGCATAAACATCAGCTCCTGCTCGGCAATGCCGGAGACCTGATTGCTGAAGCTCAGCAGCCCGCTGAGTTCGGTCAGATTCACCGAAACCGGGAACACGCCGTTATAGAACATGGAGGACAGATAATAATCATTCCAGTACCACACCAGCGAGAAAACCAGAACGGTGGCGATCATCGGCACCGCATTGGGCAGCATGATGCGCGTAAAGGTACGCATCGGCCCGCAGCCGTCGATCATGGCCGCTTCCTCCAGTTCCTTCGGCATGTTGCGGAAGAACTGGCGGAGCATGAAAATATACAGCCCCGATCGGATACCCATTCCCAGCGCGGCCTGCAGATAGAACAGCACATCCTTATTCACCAGACTCGTGGTAACGGGATGGCCGGTAATCAGCCCGATCAGGGAACCAATGCCGAAATAGTCGAAGTTTTTAAAGTTTACATACAGGGGAATCATATAGGATTGTACCGGTACGATAATGGTAAAAATCAGCAGCGCAAACAGAATATTTTTCCCACGGAAATGGAAGCGGGCAAAACCGTATCCCGCCAACAGGACGGTAACCAGCTGCAGAAGGACGCTGGGAATGGTCATCGACAGGGTTTTCATTACGGACTGACCATAATTAAGCACCTTCAGCGCGAGCTTCATGGGTTCCAGACTGAAATGCTGAGGAAGCCACACCACAGTGGGGTCATACACATCCTGCAGGCTTTTAAAGCCGGCGGAGAGCATAAAAATCACCGGATACAGCATGACGAAGCTCATCCCCACCAGAAAGACGGTGCGCAGAATCACCACCAACACCCGGGAAACGGTATAATTCATGGAAAGCCGCCGCTTTTGATACGCCGCAGCGATTGCCGACAGGGTTCCGGTCGGAGATTTCATTGGTTATGTCCCGTCCTTTCTGGAAACCGCCGCGCCGCGCCGGGGCCGGAAAATCCGGCCCCGGATGCCGACACGGGGCTAGTGCAACAGCAAGTGCATAAAAAGTGCAAATGGGAAGTGAACGACAGCTATACAAAAACTGTCATTTTCTACTTGGGATTATTCCGCGCTTTCCTTTTTGCGCAGGGTAAGGAACGCGCCGGCCAGAGCCAAAACAGCCGCCAAGCCCGCAATCGTCAGAAGGACGTTGCTGTCGCCGGTGTTCGGGTTGCTCGGATCGGTGCCGTTGGTAGCGCTCGGATCCGTGACATCGCCGGTGCTGTTCGTGGTATCGGCATCGGAAGTGGAGGTAGATGTAGAGGGATCGGTAATGTCCACAGTTTCCTCAAAGGTCGGAACCACATAGTCCGCCGCCGTGTGCTGCACGGGATTCGCGTTCACTTTGATACCGAAGGAAAGCTGATCCACTACACCAAAGGCCGCCGGTCTCAGAAGGGCGCTGCCCTCCCACATACCGATCGTCTTGTTCTCCTGCAGCGCAGGATCCGTGGCCATGCTGTACACCACATTGCCCTCGGAGTCGGTGATCTCAATATCCGCCAGAGACAGAGAACCGTTGGCATACCACATCAGCCAAGTGAGACGCTGCTCGTTGTCCGCCGCCGTACCTTCGAAAGTAATGGGCGTGCCGTCATCCTTCGTGATGGCGACCCAGCCGCCGGTGGTGCCGTAGTGCAGGCTGAAGCCAGGACCGCCAAGGTTGGCGTTGGCTCTTTCACCCGCGGTGTTGGCAACCTCGCCGGTGATGTCCACCTTCATCCGGCCGGTGAGGGTATAGGTTTCGCCCGCCGTGAAGAGCTCGTTGTTTGTGGACATAAAGATAATGGGGTTATTGGTCTTGGAGCCTTCCGGCACGTCGATGCTCAGCACGTTGTTCGGGATGTACTCCGCGTCGCCGCGGGTACGGATCGGGAACTGAGAGGTGGGATTGTTGGTATCAACATCCCAGGCGTCCCAAATGCAGAGAGACTTGCTGCATTTGCGGATGTCGCCCTTACCGTACAGGGTCGCATCGTTCGCCATAGAATAGACGATGTTGCCCGCCGCGTCAACGATCTTCAGATCGGCCACGGAGAAGGTGCCGGCAGCGCCCTTGGTGCCGAAAACGAGTTCCATATCGCCCGTCGTCTCTTCCGACAGGTTGTCGAATGAGATGAGCTTGCCGTCATTGCCCTTCAGATCAATCCAGCCGTTGGTATCCTCGGTGTAGGCGGCAACCTCCACCGAATCCGTGTAGGAATACGCGAACTCGATGTAGCTCTTCGCTTCGTCGGCGCCGGACTGCGCCGTCAGGCCGTCCACCTTGACTTTGCCAACCAGATAATAGGGGCCGTCCAGCATATAGTAGTCGTACATCAGGTACATACGCATGGTGGGGTTTTCGTCAGTGGTGCTCACAACAGAAACCGAGCGGTTCGGGACATAACCCGAAGGATCAACCGGAATCGTCGGAGCCGTGGTCGGTTCGGTGGTCACAGTGCTGGGGGTCTCCGTGGTAGTCACGGTGCTCGCCGTGGTGATGGTAGTCTTGGAGGTCTCCGTAGTTGCAGCAGTCGTGCTTTCCGTGGTCGTGGTAGTCGTGGTTACGGGATCCACATCGAAGCTGAAGCCTGCGGCCCCCGCATACTCGCCAAACCACCAGGCATTGCCCTGATCGCCGGTAGCGGTGGAACCCGTTCTCGCTTCCAGAGACGCATCCGTAGCCAGATCATACACAACGGCACCGTCCGGATCAACGATCTGTACATCCGCAAGAGACAGATCACCCGACGCATACCAGAATTCGAAATAGGTATACCCACCGGCATACGCAATCTCAAAGGGCTGCCAGCCATCCGTATCGGCGGTGACAGCAATGCCGCCAAGGTTCACCTTCGGGCCCTGTGCATCATTCAGGCTGGCGAAGTTATCCAGCTTGTAATAGCCCTTCAGGGTGTATTCCTTGCCGCTTTCAGCGGTTTTCAGGATAATCGCCGCTTTGGCATTCACCTGCGGAGCCGCATCATGGATGGTAATGGTGCGCTCCGGCTCATGTGCAGGCGCTACCACAGGATCAATTGCCGCGGAAACATTGGAAGCCCCCGAGTAGTAGCCGAAATACCAGATACCAAACTGAGACGGGAAACCCTTCACTTCGCCGGCAATAAGCTTCGAGTCGGTCGCCATGTCGTATACGACCTTGCCGTCCGCATCCGTAAAGGTGATATCCGCCAGAGACAGCGTGCCGCTGGCATACCAGAAATGGAATACCAGCCAGTTGGAATCCGAAGCCGTGTATTCCTGTTCAAAGGGAACCCAGCCGTCGGTATTGCCGGTCACTACCGTCTTACCGACTTCCACCTTCGGGCCCTGATCGGCATTCACAACGCCGAAATCAGTTACCTTGAAATAACCCTTGACCGTCAGCTTTTTGCCTTCGCCCAGCGAACTGCCGCCGGTCATAACAATCTTCGCTTCGGCTTCCGACGAATTGCCCGTGATGCTCATCGTCCGCTTCGGCACATACCCGCTGCTGGCGCTGGCTTTTCCCATCGGTACCGCCAGAACCACCATCAGCATCGCGAAAACCAACGCCACACAGGACAGCAGCGCGGTGATCGGTCTGCTTATGATTTTGCGATTGCTCATTTGACTACACACTCCTTTTTTATTTTTGTCTCAACCGCAGCGGGACTCCCGCTGCGGAATTAACCGAAATGAGACGCGCCGTTATGCCTTCGGTTCACCATTGTCCGGAGCTTCCCCGCCTTTGTTCAGGAAGGGCAGGTTAAACGGCAGCTTCACCTTACCGGTCCCGACGAGGATATACAGCACCGCCGCTGCCAGCACCAGAACCGCGGCAATCACAATCGCCACAATTCCGGCAACCGGAAGACCGCTCTTCTTCCCCGTATCCTTGTTATCCGCCGGTGTGGTCGCATTTGCGTCGGTAACAGCCCCCGTGCCGGAGGTTGTGGACGCCATGCTTCCGTCCGAACCCGTGGAGGAAGAAGATGCGGACGCGGACGTGGAGGAGACGGAGGGATCAGACGAGGTGGAACCGTTTATCGCAGCTGTAACATCGCCCGAACCGTTTGCCGTCGTGCCGTTCGGGCGGGTGGTATCCTCCCCCTCAATCACCAGATCATGTTTCGTAGTGGTGGTAGGCGGCGGAGCAGACGACGTTGACACAACGGCCTCATAGGAATCATCGCCGAAGGTCGCCGTCAGAAGGAGCGGCTCCGGATTCACGGCGCCGATATCCCTCAGGTTGCAGACGCTCATCCCGTTGTCCTTGCTGTACTTAATCAGGGCCCGGATATCCGGGTCGTCGTTCAGGGAATACATCACCTTTCCCGCCGCGTTGGTAATCCGGAGATTACGGACGGACAGGGAACCTTTGGCGTACCACATGCTAATACTGACGACGCCATAGGGCATCATCGCGCCGCTATCGAGACACCCCTTCACATTCACGAAGAAAAAAGACGCTTTCTGCCAGCCGTCCGTGCTTTTGGTAATTTCGGTCATCCCGGTTCCCGCGTCGCTATTGTTCATTTCCACGATGCTGATGCGGCACGCCATCTGTTCTTTGGCGCTCATCCGGGCGATATCCGCTTTCCATTCCAGTTCCACCTTGAAGGGGCCGCCCTTATCGAAACCGTTCTCCTTCGCAGCGTAAAAGCGGAATTTCGGATTGATGTCGCTGTTGCTGGTCATCGTCAGTACGACGTCATCATCCGCCGCCATCGCGGTCAGCCCGCCAAAGGAGGACAGGGACACCAGAAAAACGAACGCCAGAAAAACGGGAAGGACTCTTTTGGCTTTTTTCATAACGATTCATCCAGCCCCTTTCTATGACTTCAGATTTCAGCGTACAGGTATCCGCGTTTATTTTCTGTTCAGGAAGGGCAGGTTAAACGGCAGCTTCACCTTACCGGTCCCGGCGAGGATATACAGCACCGCCGCTGCCAGCACCAGAACCGCGGCAATCACAATCGCCACAATTCCGGCAACCGGAAGACCGCTCTTCTTCCCCGTATCCTTGTTATCCGCCGGTGTGGTCGCATTTGCGTCGGCAGCAGCCCCCGTGCCGGAGGTTGCGGCCGTCATACTCCCGTCCGAACCCATGGAGGAAGAAGCAGAAGAGGATGAGGACGTGGAGGAAGCGGAGGGATCGGACGAGGTGGAACCGGTACCCGTGGTGGTTGTTTTATCGCTTGGATTCCGGGTGGTGGTTTTACCGTTGGTCGGCTCGGTGGGATCGTCCCCAATTACCAGGCCATGCTTCGTGGTGGTAGTGGCCGCCGGGCCGTTCTCCGTCGTTACAAGCACGTCGTAGGAATCGTCGCCGAAGGTGGCCGACAGAAGCAGGGGCGTCGGATTAATCAGGCCGATATCCCTCAGACTGCACTTACTCAGGTTTTCATCCTTGCTTTTCTTGATCAGGGCTTTGACGTCCGGGTCGTCGTTCAGGGAATACATCACCTTGCCGGCCGCGTTTGTGATCCGCAAGTTCCGGATGGCAAGGGTTCCTTTGGCATACCACATGCCGATATTGACAACGCCATAAGGCATCATCATACCCGCATCAATACAGCCCTTAATGTTGATAAAGGAGAAAGACGCCGTAACCCAGCCGTTCGTACTCGTTTTTATGCTTATATTGGGATTTTTGGCATCATAGACGATCTTCTCATTATTGTTCATTTCATAAATAGTGGAAAAGCAGTTCATCTTCTCCTTGCCGGGCATACGCTGGATGTCGGCCTTCCACTCAAACTCCACCTTAAAGGGGCCGCCCTTGTCAAAACCGTTCTCCTTCATGGCGTAAAAGCGGATCACGGGGTTAATGTCGCTGTTGCTTATTATCGTGAGCACCACCGAGTCGTTCGCCGCCGAGGCATGCAGGCCGAAGGATGACAGGGACGCCAGAAAAACGAACGCCAGAAAAACGGAAAGGACTCTTTTGGCTTTTTTCATAACGATTCATTCAGCCCCTTTCTATGACTTCAGATTTCAGCGTACAGGTATCCGCGTTTATTTTCTGTTCAGGAAGGGCAGGTTAAACGGCAGCTTCACCTTACCGGTTCCGGCGAGGATATACAGCACCGCCACTGCCAGCACCAGAACCGCGGCAATCACAATCGCCACAATTCCGGCAACCGGGAAGCCGCCCTTATTATCCGTATCCGTATTATCTGCCGGCTTGGTCGCGCCGGCGCTGGTGGTAGTTCCCGTGCCGGAGGTTGTGGACGCCATGCTCCCGTCCGAACCCGTGGAGGAAGAAGCAGAAGAGGATGAGGACGTGGAGGAAGCGGAGGGATCGGACGAGGTGGAACCGGTACCCGTGGTGGTTGTTTTATCGCTTGGATTCCGGGTGGTGGTTTTACCGTTGGTCGGCTCGGTGGGATCGTCGATCACAATATTGTGTTTTGTCGTGGTAGTAGCCACCGGGCCGTCCTCCGTCGTTACGAGCACATCGTAGGAATTGTCGCCGAATGTGGTTGCCAGAATCAGGGGCGTCGGATTAATCAGGCCAATATCCTTCAGGCTGCACTTACTCAGGTTTTCATCCTTGCTTTTCTTGATCAGGGCTTTGACATCCGGGTCATCGTTCAGGGAATACATCACCTTGCCGGCCTTGTTTGTGATTCGGAAGTTCCGGACGGCAAGGGTTCCCTTGGCATACCACATGCCGATATTGATAACGCCATAGGGCATCATTGACCCCAGATCAAGACAGCCCTTAACATCCAGAAAAGTAAACGATGCCTTTTCCCAGCCGTTGGTGCTCTTCGTTATGCTGTAGCCGTCGGTTTTGGCTTCGGTGTTGTTCATTTCGTAAATACCAGTAAAGCAGTTCATCCCTTCCTTACCGGGCATCCGCTTGATGTCGGCCTTCCACTCAAACTCCACCTTAAAGGGACCGCCTTTGTCGAAACCGTTCTCCTTCATGGCGTAAAAGCGGATCAGGGGGTTGATGTCGCTGTTGCTTACCAGCGTGAGCACCACTGAGTCGTTCGCCGCCGCGGCCTGCAGGCCGAAGGAGAAAAACGAAACCAGAAGCGTCATGACCGACAGCAGGGAGAGAATCTTTTTGACAGCTGCTTTTCTCATGTTGCACCATCCATTTCTCAAATACTGTGCGGAAATCCCCTTTGCGGGAAACTCCATGGGTTTTCAAGCGGGCCGGACCCGCGCACATGCCTTATACCGGAACGTCAGTCCACCGAATAATGAATAAAACGTCCCATAATCAGATTGACCAATCCGACAAGCACCAGAATTACCAAAAAGTACACCAGACCGATGGTCGTGCTGTATTCATAGTTGATATTGCCGGCGTATTCGTCGATCATCCGCATAATCTGGTTGTTGTAATCGGTGAAGGAATCGATAATGGAATAAATCACCACAACGAGGATGGTCGGCGAGATCATCGGAATCGTAATCTTCCAGAGCTTCTCCCATGCGGTCGCCCCTTCGATATCCGCCGCCTCGTAGGAACTCGGCGAAATATGGTTCACTGCCGCCAGAAGAAGAATAATCTGCACGCCGGATTTCCAAGTGATATCGAAGAAGCCGTTCACCACGCTGTCCGCCAGATCCACCGCAAAGCTGGGCAGTCCGAACAGCTCGGTCAGACCGTCAAAGGACGGAAGACTGAACATATATGCCTGCTGCTGCGCAGTGGTGGCCGAACCGGTCATCATCACCTGCGTTTGCAGGATAGTAATAACCACGCCGGACGCGATCACTACCGGGAAGAAAAACATCGCCCGGAAGAAGGTGTGTCCCACATACTTGCCGCGGAGCACCATGGCAATCAGCAGGCTGAAAATCACGATAACCGGCACCTGATAGAACATCTTCAGAAGGGAGTCGGCCAGATTCGGCAGGAATTCGGCATCCACGGTAAACATGTAGATGAAGTTATCCAGTCCGACAAAGGTGAATTTCGTGGCGCCGCCCAGCATGGACACCTTGCTGAAGGCGTATACGCCGGACTGAATCATAGGCACAAGGAAAAAATAGACCGCGCCGATGAACCACGGGAGAATAAACAGCCAGCCCCAGCGCTCGTTGCGCTTCTGCGCCACAGTGTATTTCGGCAGACGAACCGCCGCACCGTTTTTCTGCTTTTTCAAACCGTTCCCCCCTTTGTCACGCGGAAGGACTCCGCCGCCAGTTCCGCGCCGTCCGCCGAAACCGCTTCTTTGCTGAAGTTCACAAGAACCACGGTGCCGTCGGACCAGGTGGTACGGGAAACGCCGTTTTCCAGCTTTTCGTGGCGGACGATGGTTTGATTCGCCACCGTCTTCAGCAGCGTTTCCGCTTCCTCATACTGCGCGACCGCCGTATCCAGCCAATCCATATACCGGGCGCTGATTACGTCGTTATACGCCGTCTCCTCAAGCTCGGTCTCATTGCGGGCGATCCAGCGGTATTTCAGGCTGCTGCCGGTTTCCACCGCCTTGAGAAGGCCCTGCCGCGCGCTGCCCATCTCGTTCAGGGACGTGGTGGAAAGCGGAACAATGCCGTGCAGCACGATCTGATAGAAGGGAACCTCTTCGGTCTCGATCAGGAACTGACTGGAACCGGTCGGCGCGTCGGTTACAAAGTCGGCCTTCGAAAGCGCGTAAGCGTTGCCGCCCGCGACCAGCAGACTCCCCTTCCCCGCCGCCAGCGCCGCCAGCGCCTCTTTCCAGATCGCCTCCGACTGATCCCGGGTAACGGCGCCGCGGCCGAAATCGGAATACAGCACATCGCTCAGGAAGGAGGTGGAAAGGCCGGTGATTTCGTATTTTTCCGCGCTCTCCGCCAGACGCTGAGTCAGCGCAAGGAGCTTGGTGGGTTTGAGAAGGAAGGAGGGCGAGGAAACCAGCGCCTTACCGGTGCTGAGGTCGTATTCATACTGCATGGCCGGATTGCGCTGAACCGAGGACGCCGCGTCGTTTTTCTTGTTGTAGCCCCAGGCGCTCTTTACCATGCGGTTGGTATTGACGTTCAGATAAAGCGGCGTGTCCTGCCCGCCGCACAGAGCGGCCAGCGCTTTCAGGCCGCTGCCGCCGCCCAGCCGTCCCTCCGGCTTAAGGGCGGTCTGGATGGCTGCGCCGGTGGCGTCTTTATTCCAGTAGGTGTAGTTCAGGAGCACCTGATCCACGCCGGCTTCCTTCAGGGCGTTCAGAATGGTTTGCGCGTCCTCAAAGGTGGTCAGCGGGGCGACCCGCTTTACCGGAAAACCGAACACATACTGCTGGGACATAACCCCGCCGAAAAGCTCCACCACCAGCGGCGCGTTTCCGGCCTTCGCACGGGAAGTCAGGCCTTCCTCGTTCAGGAGATAGTCCCGGTAGATGGAAGCCATGCCGACATACGAGGCATCCTCGCCGGTAGTCAGGACATACCGGACGGTCTGGCGCTTATCCGCCGTATGGGAGGTTTCCACGATGCGGACCGTCTGGTTTTTCTTCTCCACCAGCACCATGTCGGTATCCCGGTAGAGGAATTCAGCAAACACATTGCTGTAGGCGCAGCGTTTTCCCTGCACGGAAGCGTTGAGCACCGCGCGGGAAGCGCCGGCGGTAAGAATGCCGGTGAAGCCGGTATCTCCGTGCTTCATGCCGAACACCGGCAGGCGAACCGTTTCAGTGACGGCGCCCGCCTCCAGTTGGGTAATCGACTCATCCCGTCCGTAAACGTACTGGCTGTAATCCTCGGCATACCCGCCGTTATCCTTCCAGTCGATCAGCGCACCGGAACCGTCAGGAACCAGAATGTAGCCGTCCTCCGCCGCGCCGGCCGCCGAAAAGTAAGGCGCGACCTCCACGCTGAGAAGGCGGTAATTGTCCGCGGTTTCCGTGATTTCCGCCGTTACCACCGAGATTTCCACGCCATCCTCCCGCAGGAGGATTTCGACGGGTACGGTAATCCCCTGCCGTTCAAACAGGAAATCCATCCGGGCGCCGCCGTCGATCCGCCGGACCGACGCGGTTCCCTTTTCCACGCTTTCCTTCCGGCTGCTGAGAACGTTGATGTTTCCCAATCCGTCGGCATAATTGATCTGAATCAGGGAACCCAGCAGCTTCTTGGCGTCCCCTTTGGCGGTTTCGTCCTCCTCGTAAGACGGCGGGGTACTGTACCAGCAGCGGCCTTCCGCATCCCGCACGGCGAACACCGCGTCCTTTTCATGAACGTAGAGGGACCATCCGCTCTGTTCAGCGTAAAGGACATAGCCGTCCGCAGGAACCGCGGTCTGTACAGCGGGTTTCTCCGGTTCTTCCGTGGTTTCCGGCCCGGCCGACACGGCGAAGGGAAGCAGCAGAAGCACAGCCAGAAAACCGGCCAGCCACCGCTTTTTCGGTATGGTTTTTCTTTTCATGGCCTGGTACCATTTCCTTTCGCAGAAACTGGCTGAGGGAGCCATTCCCCCTCCGCCGGGTCAGGTATGCATCGTGATTTCGGTCCCCAGCGTCGCAATAAAGCTGGTAAACTGGCTGAATACGCTGTACAGGATCGCCACGATGACCACCACGACCAGCAGGGCGAAGAAAGTGATCAGCAGTGTGACTACGGTTTTGGTCAGCGAATACTGGTGGACCTCCCGGATCGCCATCAGCATGGCGATCGCCGTCCAGCCGTAGGTGATCCACAGGGCCATATTGTAGAAGGCGGCTTCCTCCCCGGTCAGCACATTGCTGAGAATGATCACGATAACCATCAGGATCACATAGGGAAGCAGTGCGTAGGCGCAGAAGGTCCAGATCTCCAGAAACTTGCCCTTGCCGTCCAGAATGGTGGTCACCGCCCAGTTGCACAGGACAAAGGCGATAAATACGCCGATGGTGGAGCAGAGCGTCACCCACAGATTGAACTGATCGGTCCGGTTCTCATTGAAAGCGAAACCGGTCAGCTGTCTCATCAGAATAGAGACGATAAAGAAGGCGAGCAGGATACCGTTTGCCAGCAGGAAGGAGCCGCTTTTCTCGCTTTTCAGATCGGAGTAGCCCTCAACCGGGTGGAACATACAATAAAACGGGTATTTTTTCGGGGGCCGGCCGCCGGCATATACCGGCTTGGGTCCTTTCCGCCGGCCGGTAAGGATCAGCGGCACGGCAATTGCCGCCACCAGCAGGACAATAAACACCGGAAAATATCGGCGGATAAACGCCGAACGATATTCACCGAACGCGTCGCTGTACAGATCCTTGTCGTTGCCCTTGACATAATAGGACATGGCGGTCGTATATTCGCCGAGGCCCTCGTATGCCTTGCCCATGCCCAGATTGGCCTGCTCATAGCCGTTATCGTACGCCAGCACCCCCTGCCAGGGAGTCATGGCGTCCTGATATTTGCCGTCCCGGTAAAGCAGGGTCGCTTCCCGGATTTTCAGCGCAAATTCCGTCGGTTCAAAAACGGTGAGGGAACCCCGGTCGATATCCAGCACCAGAAGCTGTTCCCCCAGCGTTTCCACCGCCGCGGCGGTGGAGAAGCAGCCGGCCTGCGTTCCCTTGCCGGCGAAAGCGTACAGCATCCCGCCGTCCTGATCGTACTGGAAGAGCCGGCCGCTGCCGCCGTCCAGCACCGTGATGAAGCCGTCGTCGTCCACCGCGAGATCAACCAGCTGAATATTATCCGTATGGTCGCCGAAGGTGTTGTCCTTCAGGACATTCCCGCCGGTGGCGTTCAGCTTGCGAACCTGACCACTGGTGACCTCATTGCCCTTGCGGATGGTAAAGATGAAATCCTTGGAGTCGATACAGAAGCTGACGAATTCCACCGGCACGGTACGGCTGAGACCTTCCGCCGCCTTATCGCTCAGGATGTTTTTCCAGAAATAATTGGCCAGTACCTTTACGGTCAGGTCTACCTTTTCACTGCCGTAGAAGCCCATGAAGCTGCCGTCCGTATCAAACTGCAGCGCGCCGCTGTAGCTGCCCGAGGACAGCACATACAGGATACCGCCGGAGTCCTCCGCCGCCTTGACGGGCTGGAACTGGAAATTCTCCGGGATAACGCCGGAATCCGGCTTTTCAATCTTTTTCAGCTGGCGGCCCTCCGCGTCGAGGATATAAACCGCCTGCCCCTTCCGGTCCGCGATCAGGAGGCGGCCGTCCCGGCAGACCGAGATGCCCGCCGCCTCTCCAAAAACGAGAGGCTCTCCGTCCTCCGCCGCGGGCTGGATTACCCGCAGAGGGGTGAGATCGCTGTTGAGAACCACCACCCGGCTGTTGCCGGAATCGAGGAGGTATACCTCCCCTGCATCGGTCACATACAGGTCGCGGGGAGAGGAAAGCGCGTCCACCCCCATGTCCTTGCCGTAGTACACGCCGGCGGGCTGATACGGCGACGCGGTGGGAACCGCTTCATCGCGGCTGTTATAGGTATAGCTCCGGGAGGTTCCTTCCGCCGCCGCGGGAAGCGCGGCGGCAAGAAGCCCCGCCAGGCAGATAAGGCCGCGGCACAAAACGCCGCGTATGGTTCGAAATGTTCGTTTCACGCCCTGCTCTCCTTTCGGCGGTGCTTACTTCAGTCCGGAGGTGCTCATGGTCTGGATGACGCTCTTCTGGGACAGGATAAAGATCAATACGGGCGGAAGCATCATAATCAGCACCGCCGCCGAGCTGACCCCGGCCCGGGCGATACCGCCGGCCGTGATCTGCTCCATAATGGCAGGCAGCACCTTCATCTCCTCGCTGTAAACCAGCGAACCGCCGGTGCTCTTCCACAGCCCCTGAAAGGAAAAGATAATCAGCGTCAGCCAGGCGGGCTTAACGTTCGGCATGACGATCCGCCAGTAGATCGTGGCCTCCCGCGCCCCGTCGATCCGGGCGGCTTCCAGCATCTCTTCGGGAAGGGTACCCATGAAGTTCATCATCAGGTACAGGCCAAGGGAGGACTGAAGCGCCGGGAGAATCAGCGCACCGTATGTATTAATCAGTTTGAGCTGGGACATCACCACATACTGAGGCAGATAGGTCACCGACGCGGTGAACAACAGGGAAAGCACCACGATCTGCTTAATCCAGCGATGGCCCGGGAACGGGTGCCGGGCAAGCGGGTAGGCCGCCATGCTCGACAGAAGCAGGTGGCCGACGGTTCCAAGCACACTGACCAGAACGCTGTTGAAAATATAGCGGATCAGCGGCACCCAGAAGCTGTCCGCCATATAGCTCAGCTCGATGAAATTATCCAGCGTGGGATGACGGACAAAAAAGCGCGGAGGGAAAATGAGGATCTCGTTCATGGGCTTGAAGGCGGTGATAATTGCATACACAATCGGGAATGCAAAAAAGACGCCGAAAACCAACAGGAACAGGAAGACCATCACGTTGCCGAATACCGATCGGCTGACATTGGGTTTGAAAATTCCGGCGGACATGTGGCTCCTCCTTCCTCAATCGGTACTGAAACGGCCGATCAGCCGGGAAATCACCGTGTTGGTGATAATCATCAGAACAAACAGGAATACGGCGAGGGTGGTCGCGTACCCCATTTCAAAACGCGTCGTGCCGACATCCGCGATATAGGTAACGATCGTATCGGCGCTGTACTGCGTGGTGGGAAATCCGGCCAGATATCGGATCACCTCGCTCACCCCGAAGGAAGCGCCGATCTGCATGACGGCGCTGAACATGAGCTGGGGCGCCATGGAGGGAATGGTGATGTAAAACAACTCCTGCCAGCGGTTCCGGATGCCGTCAATGGCCCCCGCCTCAAACAGGCTCCTATCCATGCCCTGAAAACCGGCGACAAAGGTCAGGAAGCCGGTACCCAGACTCATCCACAGCTGCACCACAATCAAAACCGCCATAATGGTGTTCTGATTAATCAGCCATTCAATCGGCTCCTGTAAAACGCCCAGCGACATCAGAATGCCGTTGATGACGCCGTAAGAGTCGCTGCTGAAAAGAAACGCCCAGATAAAATACACGTTTCCCGCCAAGACCGGCATATAAAACACCAGAGTAAGAAAGGTTCGCATATACCGTCCGGTCTCATTGATAAGCCAGGCAAAGACAAAGGAGAGGACATAGCTTAACGGCCCGGTCAGGAAGGCGAACACAAAGGTGTTTTTTACCACGATAAAGAAAATGGGATCGTCCAGCAGCATCCGCTCGTAGTTCTGAAAGCCGACGAAGCGGGGCATGGACAGCATATTGAAGCTGGTAAAGCTCAACACAATGGACGCCAGAACCGGGATGACGGTAAAGATCAGGAAAAGCAGCATAAAAGGGGTAATCAGCAGATAGCTTTCCCTGTACTGCCCCATCCGGTAAAGGAGCCCGTGTTTTTTCGGCGGTTCGCCGACAGCAGAGGTCTTTTTCAACACTGCGCCCTTCCTTTCGTCAATTCAGTCCCAGTTCGTTGCGCTTTCGGGTAATTTCGCGATTAATATTCGCGTTCTCCCGTTCGAACACCTCGCGGGCGTTCTTTCCGTCGAACAGCACCGCGCGGAACGCGTTATCCAGACAACGGGACACGAAATAGCTTCCGGGAATCTCCCGCAGTTCCTGAACATAGCCGCGCTGCTCATCCAGCGCCGAGAGCTCGTCATTCGACCAGGGTAGATGGGAGAACGCCTCCAGATTGGCGGTGGCATTCCGGCCGGCCGGGCCCATAACGTTCTCGATGCTCACGTTATAGTTTTCCTGCGTATCCGCACTGGTCCACCAGTCGATGAAGTCCCAGCAGGCTTCCTTGTTTTCCGCGGCGTCAAACATCACGACGGAGGTACCGGCGCCGCCCACCGAGCGGTCGATGGTACCGTCTTCCTTCATCGTGCCCGGGATGGGAGCGATTCCCCACTGCCCAAGGATTTCCGGCGCGCCGGCCATCAGAGCGTTGTACTGGTCGAAGCCGGCGATCGCAATCGGCATTTCTCCGTTGCGGAAGCGGGTGTAGAAGTCATAAACCAGATCGAAGCCATACTGGTTATAAAACTCGCACCACTGGTTAAAGGCGTTCATCGCCGCCTCGCTGTCCAGCGTGGTCTGTCTGGCGTCCTCCGTATAGAAGTTGCCGCCGTTCTGCAACAGCAGAAGGGAAAACATGTCCTTCGCACCCATCCCGCTGTCCACCGCCAGAGCGGCAGAGATCACGCTGTAGGGAAGCCCTACCTGCATATGGTTTTTCTGGAGACGGGGAACGATCTGCAGCAGTTCGGTCCATGTCTGCGGCAAAGACAGCCCCAGACGTTCCAGAATATCGGTGCGGTAAAACATCATAAAGTACACTTGGGTATTGGGGATCGCGTAGGTTCCCCCGTTATACTGATACGGAACGGTCGCGGTCTCGCCGAAGCGGCTGACCACATCGTCGAAGGTGTCAAACCCGCTCAGATCGGCCAGCGCGTCGCGGCAGGCCAGATTGACGGGCTGACCCCGGGCGATGCCGACCGCCACATCCGGACCGGTCCCCGCCAGCGTCGCTTCAATGAAACCGGCCTGAACCAGACTCAGCTTGACGGAAATCCCCGTCTCGGCCGTGAAATCGTCGGTAATCATATCCTTCATGATTTGGCCCTGATCACGGCCGCTGTTCAGCCATACCGTGATGGATTCGCCCGTACCGTCCGAATCCCCCATGGAATTGTAATCCTGCGTGAAGGAAGCGACGAAAGAACCGAAAAGATGACGGACGCCGGCCAGAAAGCCCGCCTTGGCGGGAGGAATTTCCGCCTGAGCCGAATGGATCAGGATATAATCCAGTTCCAGCGGCTGCCACATATTTCCATACACCCAGGAGGAAAGATTACTGACGGTATCCCGGAAATTGGAGATCCGCTGCGGGATGGTTTTGGGCTTTTCCAGCATACTTTCCAGTTGGGTCACCGCGCGGCGCACGGTTTCCGCCTGAGTGGATTTGCTCCCGTTCAGGCGGTCGAACTCATCCGCCGCCTCGGCCAGCGCCTCCTTCTCCTCCGTGAAGCAGGAGATCAGGCCGGGGATTTCTTTCTCGAGATCGTAATCGCGGTATTTATCCGGCGAGGTGCCGGTCACCATGACGATCTGTATGTACATGTCGTTCAGCCGGCGGTTGGATTCCTCCACCGCCCGCAGGACATCCGCCCATTTGCCGACCGTTGCCTGAAAGCGGATTTCATTTGTCCCTTTTTTCAGGTAAATCGGACAGGGGTTTCCGGCTTTATCCACGATGGTTTTATTTTCCCAGTCCAGCCCATAGGGGAAAGCCGCGTTTTCAAAGGAGGCGCTCGGCACTTCGCCGTTGACGGTAATGGTACGGAAGGTGGACATCCCGGTCTGGACGTTCTGCCGGTATTTTAGGGTGAGGTAATACAGGCCGTCCTCCGGGATATCCTCGACCGTGTAGGTGATCCAGGACCCCGGCTCGCCCCAGTTGTCCTTGCCGATGGTGTTCCGTTTGATTTTCGCCACGTCGTACGGCTCGGTGGCCGGGCTGTTGCGGTCGTAGGTGGGATAAATCGTCTGGCTGGATTTCAGGGAAGTGTGTTCCGCCTGAATTTTCTGCATATATCCGGCCGATTCCGCATAGCCCGCCTTTTCATAGGCGGCGCGGGTTTCCTCATCGGTGGGAACCGTCTCCGGCGCGGTCAGCTCCAGCCGGGCGATGTGCAGGGCTTCCCCGTTGTTTGTCAGGGTGATCGTGTGTTCCCCCGCGGAAAGGTAATAGGCCAGCGGCCGGTCGGTAAAAAGGGAGAAATCCTGCAGGGCCGCCGTATTCCAGGCGAGAACCTGCTCCTGTTTCGGAATCCGGTCGTTACCCACAGAATCCTGAAGGATCTCGGTCGCGTCCTTCCACAGCCGGGTCAGGGAAACCGCGCCGCTTTCCTCAAAGGGCAGGACGCCGTCCAGCTGAAGGCCGACCGATCCGTCCTTGCGGTTCTCTTCCTCGCCGACGTAGGTAATTTTCAGGATATACCGGGCGTCGGCGGGAACCGAAACCGTCCAGACAGCCGCCCCGCCGGACGGCAGCCGAAGGGAGGCTTTCTCCCCCAGATGGCCGGTTTCCCCCGCCGCTCCGCCGGAAAGGACGGCCTCGTCCATTTCCAGAGAAATCGGCTGTTTTCCATAGGGGATCGAAGCGTATTGGTCATAATAAGGAAAATAGGTATCCTTATCCTTCACGACCGGCTCCGCTTCCGCAGAAAGCGCTTCGCCGTCCTCCGCAGCCAAAACGCCGGCCGGGACAGAAACGCCGGCCATCAGCAACGCGGTCAGCCCACAGAAAATTCGTTTATACCAGCTTGCCAACCGGATCGCCGCCTTTCTTTTCCTTTTCCTGCTCATACTGCTTTTGATATTCCGTCGGGGAGCAGCCCATGATCTTCCGGAATACCTTGCTGAAAGACTGGGCGGATTCGTAGTTGAGAGACATCGCAATCTGCGCGATGGAGGATTTCTTATACTTAAGAAGATCCAAACTGGCCTCGATTTTCTTCATGCTGACATAGGTCTGCAGGGTGATCCCCATTTTATCCTTAAACATATGGGACAGATGGCTGTGACTGTAGCCGAGGGTTTCCGCGATGCTCTGAATACTGGTGATGTCGTATATATTATTGTCGATATACCGCACCACGGAATACACCGACTGGCCGATTATTTTTTTGCTCTTTTCCGGCAGGAACATTTCCGATTTGACCGAAATCAGAAGCCGGTAAACCTGCACCAGAATCTGTTTTATGTAGCATTCCACCATTATGCGGTTATAGATCGGCTTGGAATACATCTCGTTAATCAGCATATAAACGAGCATCCGCACCTCCCCCATATCCCTCACCAGATAGGAAGGGGGATTGTCGAAAATTTCCACCAGAGGCTTCAGCTCATCCTCCAGCTCATCGCTGAACTCAAACCCGACATAGGCAAAGCGGAGATTCTGATCGGGATCCGCCGCATAGCGATGGGTCTTTCCCTTGGGGACAAAGTGAATATCCCCCGGCTGGACCGGCAGCGCGGTGCTCGCGCTGTAAAACACGCCCTTGCCGGAAATGACGTAGCTGATTTCATGACAAATCTGCAGATGGGTGGGCATTTCATAGCCCGGTTCGGTGCTCAGCTCCCCAATCTGCCAGATTTTCACAAAGCCCATGGTTTCCGGATGATAGAAATAGGTGTTTTCAAACTCGAAGAGACGGCCGTCATAACCACTTTTCAGCATGGTCTCGCGCTCCTTTTCATGCCAGTCGCCGACCGCCACTCTCATTGCCGCGCTACCCGCGGAGAAGGCGGCCATATTCTTCAATTTCCTTTGGTTCGGAATACAGAGCGGTATACTCCTCGCCCAAATAGCAGGCGAAGGTCGTAATGCTGTCGATCCCCAACCCACGATAATAACGAACATCCGCTTCCACCGTTTCCCGGTACAGCCGGAAGGGCTTCGGCGGCTTCTTCCAGCCGGAAAACAGGGAATTATCCAGCCAGTAGTCCAGCACCTGCGCCCCTTCCGTTCCGAAGAACGAAAGCAGTTCCGACAAATGCCGGTTTTCCCGGCGGTTTTTTTCGCTGGATTCGTCCGCAATTCCCTTGTCGAAATCCCGGTCCATCGGGGCGTATTCCAGAAACAGGCCGGGTTCCGGCTTCACCTGCCGCGGAAGTTCATTGGTATCATGATAAGCCAGATAGCATTGGGTGGCGGCAGGATTGGTCCGGCGTATCCCCCGGATAATCGCATTATACGTTTTTAAAGCCTGATCTGCATGGGTTAATTTCTGGCAATCCGGGCAATAGCAGGCGGAATCGGTCACATCATCCAGCCAGAAATAATACCGGTTGCTTTGAGGCCTGAAAAGGCGGGCTAACTCCGCCGCGCGGCAGGAAATTTCCTCCAGCGCCTCCTCGTTCGAAGCACAGAGATTATAGTCGGGGGTACGTTCCCCATCCCGATTCATACGGAACCAATCCGGATGTTTTCCGAACAGATCGCGCGGCAGCAGCCAGGACAGGGCGTGCATCTCCCACTCCACGGTAACGCCGCGTTCCTCCAGCCGGGCCAGAGCCGCGCGGTTTTCCTCCGTCAGGAACGCGTCCATCACCTCGGCGACGGGACAGCCCTTGGGGTCCGGATGAAGTCCAAGGACGTTCAGTCCGGCGGTATAAATTCGGTTCTCCCATTCCCGGTTAAACTCTTCCGGGAAAATCACAACGCCTCTTCGGTTCAGCATGGCAATCCCTCCGCCCCGCAAATACGGACCTGTTTTTTCACGACGTGGCCTCCACTGTCCATTGGATTCGAACGCCGGAATGGTCTTTGTCCCGATACCGCTATCGTCCGATTTTTTGATCGGACGACATTTTCTGGAAATCATTCGTGAAATTAACCCAAATCAATGGTAAATATTCGGCACGCTTCGGTATCTTTCTTCTATATTATAAGTGTTCTGTTTTTGAAAGTCGTTCTCCTGTATGCTTACATGAGTGTCGAAATCTGCTGTTTTTCACCCAAACAATTGTCCTGATTTTTCCTCACTGAAAAAAAGGGTTGGGAGAATATTCCCTGTTTCGTGGAATATCAATAAGATATATTGCATAAAAAAGCGTTCTTGTCCGGAGAGACATCTTCGTTTCCCGGAAACAAGAACGCTTTTTTGTGCCAAATTTTAGAAAATCGAAAAGGAAAACAACAAATTCAGACCCATCTGCCAGCAACTTTGGAGCGGCTGCGAACTCCCTTTCCGCAATCGAAATCCGGTTCGGCGGAGGGTCAGATTTCCACCCAGACGCCGGGGGTCTGCTGCGCTTTCAAGCCGGCGCCGCGCACCGCCATAATGGAGACGGTGTCCTTATGCGGCACCCGCACCTCGCCGGTGCGATAGAAACGGCAGAGTTCTTCAATAAAGGCGCGGAAGAAATCCGACTGCACCTGAATCAGACGGCTTTCTTCCCGTCCGGCGACGTTGGCCGCGAACGGAGAACCGGTGCCGAAGCAGGAAACAGTGGCGGAACGCCCGTCCCTGAAATGAATCGCCAGCGTCATCCATTTTTCGCCGTCCAGCCACATAACCCGGTCGGGTTCGGCCTTCATCAGCATCATCAGCGGTTCCAGCTGATGGATGGAATAGGTGTTGAAATCGTTTGGCCCCCAGCAGTTGATCGCCGTAATCTCCGCGGGATCCAGCTCCTGATATTCCGAAGCGAACCGAAGGGCCGAGGTGGAATAGCAGGGGGTGCCGTATTCCTCCGCCAGTGCGAAAAGCCGCTCGGCGGTTTCCTTGTCCGGCGCGAAGGTTTTGTCCACATAGGTCAGCTTGCCGGAGCGCAGGGGAAGCTGACAGAGCTGCTCGTGCATTTCGCAGTTGTCGGGGGACAGCACCAGCAGGCAGTCGCTTTTCTCAATCAATTCCTCAATGGTGAGACAGCGGGGGATGTTGTATTTTTCGCACCACTGATCGGTGGTCATCCCGCCGGGGAGGGGGCTGTCGATCATGCCGTAAGCGTATGCGACTTCCAGCTCCCCGCCGGAGGTTTCCCGGATCAGCGCGGGATAGTTATTGGCGTGCCACTCGTCCAGATAATAATCAATGAAGCCGATCTTCTTTGTTTCCATTGTCGTGTTCTCCCTTCCGTCAGGCCAGCGTGATTTCGTGGTGCTGATCCGCCGAATCGTAAATCGCCTGCATCATTTTGGCGGTGATGACCACCGTATCGATGTGAGACGGCAGTTTTTCACCGGACTCAATGCAATTCAGGAAGGCGTTGATTTCGTTTTCAAAATGGTTGCGGGTCTTGAACTCCGGCGTATACTGCTCCAGCGCGCCGTGTTCCGCCGTGTACACGGTGAAGTCCGCCCCGTACTGGAGACGGATGCCCGCCTTATCCCCCATGAAGTCGATAAACATTTCCCGCTCGCCGATGTTCTGCGCCCACGCGCCGTTGAAGGTAATGACCGGACCGGCGGTACGAATCATACCGGTAACCGAATCGTCCACATCGTAGGTGCCGTCGAATTTCGGCGGGCCGGCCCACATATCCTTGTAGGCGTAGTTTTCCATATCCCGGCCCAGCTTGCAGAAGGTTTCGCCGGTCACGGTCAGCGGCGTGGGGTCGCCGCAGCAGTACATCACGATATCCAGAAAATGCACACCCCAGTCGATCAGCGCGCCGCCCCCCGCAATCGCTTTGGTGGTAAACGCGCCGCCCAGTCCCGGAATGGAACGATGCTCGCGGAAGCTGACATACACATGGTGGATGCTGCCGAGCTTGCCGTCGTCAATCATCTTTTTAATCAGGTTCACGCTGTCGTTGAAGCGGTTCACCACGCCGATATTCAGTACCTTGCCGGTCTCATGCTGCGCCTTCTGCATCTCCAGCGCTTCCGGATAGGTTCGGGCGGCCGGCTTCTCGCACAGCACATGTTTCCCGGCCCGCAGGCAGTCAATCGCGATCGGGGCGTGAACGTTGTTCGGGGTACAGACGGAAACCGCCTCCACCTCCGGATCGTTCAGAACCTCATGATAATCCGTCACCGCTTTGCCGCAGCCGTATTTTTCCACGGCCGCCTCGGCCCGCTCGGGAAGAATATCGCAGAAATACCGGATTTCCGCCTTCTCGTTTTTCATGTACGCCGGAATATGCGCGGCGTTGGCAATGGTTCCGCAGCCGATAACCGCCACCTGAATTTTCTTCATGGAGCTGTCTTCCTTTCCTGTATGGGACCGGGAGCCTTTCCGCGGCGGCGCGTGCCGTCCGCTTCGCCAAGGGTTCGGCGAAAAGCTCCGTCCGGATACTCCAATTGTCCGGTCCGGATTTCTGTTCTTATGGTCCCTGCTCTTTCTGCCCTCATTATATGGCCGGTTTTCCTCTTTTTCAATGTACAGAACGGTGATGTTAAAGGTCGAAATTTGCTGTTTACCGTAAATCCTCGCCGCTTTAATCGTCGGAAAATGCTTTTTTAACAAAAAAGGGAAACTTTCGTTTCCCCTCAGCTTGTCGAAAAACCAGCAAGCAAATAGCAATATGCACCAATGTGGAATTCT
>CAJJLZ010000022.1 GCA_905192745.1 uncultured Oscillospiraceae bacterium | reverse complement strand
CATTTTCGACTGCGCCGCCAACAAAGGCTCGCATAGAATCCGGTCGGGCGGCGCTGTGGTATAATGTCGTTTGGGAAAATGCGAAAGCATTTTCGACTGCGCCGCCAACAAAGGCTCGCATAGAATCCGGTCGGGCGGCGCTGTGGTATAATGTCGTTTGGGAAAATGCGAAAGCATTTTCGACTGCGCCGCCAACAAAGGCTCGCATAGAATCCGGCTGGGCGGCGCTGTGGTATAATGAATCGGGCAAAGCCGGATTCATCGAAAAACGGTTGTCGGGCCAAAGGCCCTTCCTGCCGCTTTACGGCACCACCGTTTTTCTCCCGGCATGTATTTTTCAGTGGATAATTAAAGTTAAAAACGCGAAGTGGGTTTGGGAAAAGAAAGCGGGATTGCCGAATGTCTGCCAAAGCAAAGGGGAAAGGCTCCATGTGGATTGTGTTTGCGCTGTTGTCCGCTGTGTTCGCGGCGGTAACCTCCATTCTGGCGAAGATCGGGATCGGCGGAGTGAACAGCAACCTTGCCACGGCTATCCGCACCGCCGTGGTGCTGGTGATGGCGTGGGGGATCGTTTTCGTGACCGGAACGGCCGGAGGGATCGGTCAGATCGGGGCCAGAAGCTGGGTGTTCCTGATCCTGTCCGGGATCGCCACCGGTTTGTCCTGGCTGTGCTATTATCGCGCGCTCCAGCTGGGGGACGCTTCCCGGGTGGCGCCGATCGATAAATTCAGCGTGGTGATTACCATGGTACTGGCCTTTTTTGTCCTGCATGAGCCCTTCACCTGGAAAACCGTCCTCGGCGGACTGCTGATTACCGCTGGCACCTTTGTGCTGATCCTGTAATCGGCGGCGGAGGAGCTTTCGCCGGAACCAGCCCTTTTTGCTAAGAGGGAAAAGAACGGAGATTCCTATGCTTCAGCTTGTTCTCGGCCGGTCGGGCGCCGGGAAAACCGAATGGGTATACGAACGGCTCTGCGCGCTCGCCAAAGCGGGACGGCAGGGCCTGTTGCTGTTGGTGCCGGAGCAGTTCTCCTTTGAAAGCGAGCGGGCCTTGCTGGAGCGCCTCGGCCCCCGTCTGAGCGGGAGCGTTCAGGTGCTCAGCTTCACCCGTCTGGCGGAGCAGGTGTTCCGTGAGGTAGGGGGGATGGCCGGCCGCCGGATGGATGATCCGACTCGCGCCCTGCTCATGAGCCGCGCGCTGGAGCTTGCGGCCGATCATCTGACCCTGTATCAAAAGCCGGCCGGCGATCCCGAAACGGTGGAAACGATGCTGGCCATGATAACCGAGCTGAAGCAGTGCGGCGTTACTCCCCGCCGGCTGGAGGAAACCGCTGGGACCCTGCCCGAAGGCACCCTCCGCCGCAAAACCGAGGAGCTGTCGTTGATCCTTGGCGCTTACGAAGCGGTAACAGCCGGCGTGACCGGCGCCGCCGAAACGTCCGGCGCTTCGGAACAGGAGGACGCCGCGGGGGATGTGCCGGAGGAAACGCCGGACAAGCTCTCCGCCGCGTATATCGATCCGCTGGATGATCTCGCGGCCCTAGCCGAGCGGCTGCCGGACAGCCGGATCGCCGACGGCGCGATGGTGTTCGTCGATTCCTTCAAGGGCTTCACCGCGCAGGAGCTGGCGGTGCTCCGTTGCCTTCTCCGACAGGCGGAGCAGGTGGCCGTCACCCTCTGCGCCGATTCCGTCGAGGATACGGCGGGCGGCTTCGGGCTGTTTTCCCCGGTCATCCGCACCGCTGCCCGCCTGCGGGATATGGCGCGGGAGGATGGGGTGCCGGTCGCCCATGTGATTACCCTGACCGAGAACCGCCGCGCCGCTTCCGACGCCCTCCGCGCGGCGGAAGCGGGCTGTTTCGCGCCCCGTCCCACAGTCTGTGAGGCGGAAACGGAGGCTGTAACCGTCGCCGCCTGCGCCGATATTTACGCCGAATGTGATTTTGTGGCCCGTTCCATCCGCCGCCGCCTGCGGGAGAACGGCGGGCGCTGCCGGGATTTTGCCGTCGTCGCCCGGAATCTGGACGATTACCGGGGCGTGCTGGACGCGGCGATGGAGAAGCAGGGCCTCCCCCTGCTGATGGACGAGCGGGCCGATATCCTGACCGAGCCGCTGCCCGCCCTTGTTCTCGCCGCGCTGGACGCGGCGGCCGGGGGATTCCGCACCGATGACCTGCTCTGTCTGATGAAAACCGGGCTGGCTGGCTTTTCCACCCATTCGGCGGCCCTTGTGGAAAACTATGTCCTGATGTGGCGGATCGACGGCCGCCGCTGGCGGGAGGAATGGACCGGCCATCCGGACGGCCTGTCGGTGATGGCGGACGACGCTTCCGACAGCCGGCTGGCCTATCTCAATCTCCTGCGCCGCCGGCTGATGAAGCCGCTGGAGCGGCTCCGCGCCGCCCTGATGGCCCCCGGCGCGAATGGGGAGACCGACGTCCGGGCGGTTTATCGCTATCTGATTGACGTGAGGGCGGATACCCTGACCCGCCTGCGGGTCGCCCGGCTGGAGCGGGAGAACGAACCGGATCTCGCCGACCGGATGGACCGGCTGTGGGACACGATGATGGAACTGCTGGACCGGCTCTGCGCCGCTTTCCGGCGGGAGAAGCTGACGCCCACCCGTTTCGTCGGGCTGATTCGGCTGTCCGCCGGGCTGACCGATCTCGGGTCGGTGCCGCAGAGCATGGACGCCGTGCAGGTTGGTCAGGCCGACCGCATCCGCTTTGCCGCCCCCAAAATGGTGTATATCCTCGGCGCGAACGAGGGGGTATTCCCGGCCTATCCCGCCGCGCAGGGGCTTCTCAGCGACGGGGAACGGAAAGAACTGATCGCTCTCGGCCTGCCTCTGGCCGACGCGTCCGATGTCCGCACGGCGGAGGAACGCTTTTTCGCCTACGCGGCGGTGGCCGCCCCGTCCGAGAGGCTGACGGTGAGTTATGTCCGCGGCAACGCCGCCGGGGAGAGCCTCGCCCCCTCCGCTCTGCCGGATACCCTGCGCCGGGTGCTTCCCCGCTGCCGTTTTCTGTCCGACGCGGGCGGTGGGGACGAACCGGAATCGGAGCGGGACGCGTTCGAATGCGCCGCCCTTCATTGGAAGCAGCCCACTCCCCGTGCTCAGGCGCTGCGGGAGGTATTTGCCGTCCGGCCCGAGTATGCCCGACGGCTGGAAGCGCTGGACCGTGCGGCCGACCGTGCGCCCGCCGCGTTTCAGGATCCGGCGGCGGCCCGCCGCTTCTTCGGGAACGACCTGCGGCTGTCCGCTTCGAGGGTGGAGCAGTACCATCGCTGCCGCTTTTCCTACTTCTGCAGATACGGTCTGAAGGCGGAGCCCCGCCGTCCGGCCGATCTGGACGCGCTCGCCTTCGGCACCCTGACCCACTATGTGATGGAGACCGTCCTTCCGCGGTATACGCAGGAGGGCTTCGCGGGCATCCGGCGGGAACGCGCCTTTGCCGACGCGGCTGCCGCCGTGCGGGAGTACGCGGAGGAAACCATGGGCGGGCTGGCGGACAAAACCAGCCGCTTTGCCGCACTGCTGGACCGGCTCTCCCGGGTGGCGGGGGTGCTGCTCTGGCAGGTGGTGCGGGAGCTGCGGCAGAGCCGCTTCGTCCCGGTGGATTATGAACTGTCGGTCGGCCTCCCCGCGGAGGACGGCGTCCCTTCGGTGCCGCCGGTGACGCTCACCCTTCCGGACGGCTCCACCGTGCGGGTGCTCGGCCAGATCGACCGGGTGGACGTGTACCGCGCCGAAAACGGCGAGAGTTATGTCCGGGTGGTGGATTATAAAACCGGCTCCAAGGAGTTCCGGCTTTCCGACGTGGTGGAGGGCATCAACGTCCAGATGCTGATCTACATCTTTTCCCTCTGGCAGAACGGCGGGGAACGGTACGGTCGGGTTACCCCGGCCGGGGTGCTGTATCTTCCGGCCAAGCTGCCGGTGATCGCGGCTTCTCGGGATGCGGACGCCGAATCGGTGGAGCGGGAGCAGATCAAGGCCCTGCGGATGAACGGCCTTTTGCTGGACGACCCGGAGATCGTCCGCGCTATGGAGCACGACGCGGCGGGCCTGTTCATCCCGGCCCGGCTGACCGGAAAAGGGGAGCTTGCCAAAGGGGCGAGCGTGGCGTCGCTGGAACAATTCGGAAAATTAAAGAAAAAAATCGAGTCTCTTCTGACCGACATGGCGGAAACCCTCCGCGGGGGGGACGTGGCCGCCTTCCCGCTGGCCGGGGAGACCGACGCCTGCGCCTGGTGCGATTACCGCGCCGTCTGCGGGCATGAGCCGGACGATCCGGTCCGTTTCCTCGCCGCCCGGGACGCGGCGGCGGTGTGGAAGGAACTGGAGGAGGACGGCAGCGCCCCCGAACAGGGCGGGGAAGGCGTTCCTCCGTCCGCCGGGCCGGAAGGACAACAATAAACGCGAAGGGAGGCGGCGGCTATGCCGTCCCGCAAGTGGACAACCGAACAGAAGCAGTGTATCGACGCGCGGGGCGGAACGGTGCTGGTTTCGGCCGCCGCCGGGTCGGGGAAAACCTCGGTGCTGGTGCAGCGGGTGATCGGCCTCATTACCGACCCGGAAAACCCGGTGGATGTGGACCGTCTGCTGGTGGTCACCTTCACCAAGGCCGCCGCCGCCGAGATGAAGCAGCGTCTTTCCGCTGCCCTCTCCGCCCTGATTGCGGAGCGCCCGGAGGACCGGCGGCTTGGGCGGCAGCAGATGCTGCTGCCCAAGGCGAATATCAGCACCGTTCACGGGTTCTGTTCCTCCCTTGTGCGGGAGCAGTTCCACCTGCTCGGTCTTCCCCCCGCCTTCAAGGTGGCGGAGGAGACCGAGACTGCTCTCTTGCAGGAGGAAGCGGTGGGGGAGATTGTGGAGGAGCTGTACGCCGACGGGGACGCGGACACCGCCGCCGCGTTCCGGGAGCTGGCCGCTCTG
The DNA here is from genome assembly GCA_905192745.1 of uncultured Oscillospiraceae bacterium. Taxonomy (GTDB): domain Bacteria; phylum Bacillota; class Clostridia; order Oscillospirales; family Acutalibacteraceae; genus Avimonas. The sequence continues at coordinate 31,198 of CAJJLZ010000022.1, read as the reverse complement.
CTCAGCCCCGGCCGGGACGACCGGGGGCTGTTTCAGGCGGTGCGGCGGCTGTATGAGTTTGTGCAGTCTCATCCCTTCCCCGACGCGTGGCTGACTGAAAAGGAGAGGGCATACGCCGCGGACGGCCCGGTCGCCCAAACCGCGTGGGGGCAGGCGGTGCTCTCTTTCCTGCGGGACACGGCGGAGGGCTGCGCCGCCCTCCTTTCCCGCGCCCTCGCCCTGACGGCGGAGGAGCCGGTGATGGCCGACAAATACGGCCCGGTCATCGCGCGGGAACGGGAGATGCTGACCGGCCTCTCCGCCGCTCTTTCCGATCCCGGGCTGACGTGGGACGGAGCGGCGGAAAGACTGGCCGCGCTGTCCTTCGGCCGTTTGCCGCCGCTGCGGAATTATGAGGACGAGATCCGGAAAAACCGGGTCACCGCCCTGCGGGACGACGTGAAAAAGCGGCTGAAGGATATCGACGCCCTCCTCTGCGGGTCGGAGGCGGACTGCCAGGCGGATATCCGCGCCCTGTCCCGGCTGGTGTCGGTCCTTTTTGAGGCGGTCCGCCGGTACGCCGTCCGCTTCGCGGAGAAGAAACGCCGCCGGGGACTGGTGGATTTCGGAGATCTGGAGCATTTCGCCCTCCGGCTGCTGATCGGGGAGGATGGGAAGCGCACCCCGCTCGCCGCCGAGCTTTCCGACCGGTTCGACGAGGTGCTGGTGGACGAATATCAGGATACCAACGCCGCGCAGGACGCGCTGTTCCGCGCCCTGTCCCGGGAGGAGGCCAATCTGTTCATGGTCGGGGACGTGAAGCAGAGTATTTACGGCTTCCGTCAGGCCATGCCCGAAATCTTCATCCGCCGGCGGGATGGATACCCACCCTTTGACGGGGAGCATTATCCGGCCGCCATCACGCTGGGAAACAACTTCCGCTCCCGGCGGGAGGTGACCGACGCGGTCAATTTCGTGTTCCGCCAGCTGATGACCCGCCCGGTCGGCGGCATCGACTACGACGAGCGGGAGGCGCTGATCCAATCCGCCGGCTATCCCGACGCGCCCGGCCGGGAGACCGAGCTGTTGATTGTGGACGGCGGCACCCGGGAAGAGAGCGACGGCCGGGACGCGGCCGAGGCCCGGGTGATCGCCGGGCGGATACGGGAGATGCTGGCCTCCTTCCCCATTGCGGAGGGAGAGACGCTGCGTCCGGCGCGGTGGGGGGATTTCTGTATCCTGCTGCGAAGCAAAAACGCCCATGCGGCGGCGTATGTGGACGAGCTGAACCGCTGCGGCATCCCGGCCTGGACGTCCTCGGCCGGGGGCTTCTTTTCCGCGCCGGAGATCGCGGGCGCGGTCTCCCTGCTGCGAATCATTGACAATCCCGTGCAGGATGTGCCCCTGCTGGCCGCTCTGTTTTCTCCGGCGTTCGGTTTCACGCCGGACGACTTGGCCGAGATCCGGCAGACCGACCGCGGCCGGAGCGGCCGCCGTCTGTACACCGCCCTGCGCCGGTACGCGCGGGAGGGGGAACAGGGGGCGCTGCGGGAGCGGGCGGCGGATTTTCTCCGCCGGCTGGACGGCTGGCGGGTGCTGGCCGTCACCCTTCCGGCCGACCGGCTGATTCACCGGGTGTATGAGGACGCGGGTCTGCCTGCGGCGGCGGGCGCGATGCGGCACGGCGCACAGCGGGTGGCCAATCTGCGGCTTCTGCACGACAACGCCCGCCGGTTTGAGCAGAACGGCTTCCGCGGCCTGTCCGCCTTCGTCCGCTTTCTCGACCGGATGGAACAGCAGGGGCTGGATATGGCCCCCGCTTCGGTCGCGGGGCAGGAGGACGCGGTGCGCATCCTCAGCATCCATAACTCCAAGGGGCTGGAATTCCCGGTGGTGTTTCTCGCCGGTCTGGGCGGGCAGTTTAACCGGGAGTCCACCACCGCGAACCTTCTTCTCCATCCCGAAGCGGGGGTGGGGATGAAGCGGCGGGATCCGGAAACCCTGACCCAGTGGAACACCCTGCCCCGGCAGGCGGTCGCCCTCACCATCCGCCGCAGCGAGCGGGCGGAGGAGCTGCGGGTGCTGTACGTCGCCATGACCCGTGCCCGGGAGAAACTCTGTATGGTGATGACCCTGCCCAAGCCGGAGAACCGGCTGGCCTCTCTCTCCGCCTCGCTGGGGGAGGGGGAGACGCTTCCCGCCTCCGCCGTCCTCGCCGCCGGGGGGATGGGGGACTGGATATTGTCCGCCGCCCTGCGGCATCCGTCGGGCGGGCATCTGCGCGCCTTGGCGGGGGACGACTGCGTGTCGGTCCGTCCGGCCGATACGGCGTGGAAGATTGACGTGCTCCGCTCCCCGCCGCCGGATGAAGCGGAAAAGACCGGGATAAAGCCCGTCGCTCCGGACGTTTCCTTTGCCGCTGAGGTGGAGCGCCGCATGGCCTACCGTTACCCCTACGCGGCGGTAAGCGCTCTGCCGGCCAAGCTGGCGGCGTCGGCGCTTTCCCACGGCCGGGTCCGGCGGGAGCATGTCGCCGCTTCCCGTCCCGCTTTTCTCAGCGAGAGCGGGCTGACTCCCGCCGAGCGGGGGACCGCCCTGCATACCTTTATGCAGTTCGCGGAGTATTCCGCGGCCGCCGCCGACATTTCCGCCGAGATCCGGCGGCTGACGGCGGGCGGCTTCCTCACTCCGGAGCAGGGGGCGGCGATTCCCGCCGCGCGGGTGCGGAAATTCTTTGCATCTCCTCTCTATGCCCGGATGGCGGCCTCTCCGCGCCTTCTGCGGGAGGTGCATTTCACCGTTGACCGGCCTGCCGCTCTCCTGCTTGATCCGGCGGATGAAGACGGGCGGCGGCAGGCGGAAGGGGAATTCCTGATTGTGCAGGGCATCGCGGACTGCGTGTTTGAGGAAAACGGCCGTCTGGTGGTCGTGGATTACAAGACCGACCGGGTGAAAACCGGGGCGGAGCTGATCGACCGATACCGCGAACAGCTGCGTATCTATGCCGACGCGCTGTCCCGCACCCTCGGCGCGCCGGTGGAGGAGGCGCTGCTGTACTCTTTCGCGCTGGGAGAAACGATAGACGCCACTTCGGTACTGGAAGAGACCCGTCTGTAAATATGGAATCATGCGGTTTGGGAGAAATGCGGGAGCATTTCTCGATTGCGCCGCCGGTAAAGGCTGATATAGAAGTCGGCTGGGCGGCGCTATGGGTATAACAAACGACCCGGAGAGCGGAATTCCTCCTGCTCTCCGGATCGTTTTACATACAGCCGATTATTTAATGAAGGTAAACAGGGTGCCGATGACCGGCAGGGGACGACGCTGGCCGTTTACGGCGTTGATAATCCCCAGAATTGCCAGCACCAGACAGGACAGGCTCAGCAGACCGGAAAGCAGCGATCCCACCAGTCCAAGCAGCGCGGAGACAATCCCGCCGACGATCCCCGCCGCAACGTCCAGCAGGAACAGAATCAGGCCCTGATTGGTGTGAAAACGGACGTCCTCGTTATCCTTTTCGATGAAGAGGCCGAGAAGAAAAAGAGGGCCGATATAATCCAGAATGGTGATAACACGGACGGTATTGCTGTCAGACTGCATGATCGTTTCCTCCTATGATATGAAAAACTGTCTGTTGTTTATTGTAACAGGATTCGGCAGATTCCGCAAGGCGGGGGTCCCCGATCTTTTAAGATTTCCTGAAGAAAAAGGAAAAGAAAGGCCAATTCCCTTCTTTTGCCGGTATTCGTGTGCTATACTTGCCATAAAAACTGCCGCCGGATAGAAATATCCGGCCGGGCGGGAGAGGAGACAGGCCCATGAAGAAACCCTTCTGGAAGCGCGTCAACCGCGGCTTTGTGGTATCCATGGCACTGCTGGCGGCGGTCCTGATCTATGTTCTGGTCACCCAGTTGATGCTGCTTCCTGAAAAAAAGGCGATCCGCGTTCTGGGTGAGGAGATGCGCTCCATGATGGAAAGCAGCACCAAACTGACGGAGGAGGAGATCGAGGCGCTGAAGGACTCCGGCACTTTTGAGAAAAGGTCGAAGGAGCTTGAAACACAGCTGGAGTCTCTGCTGATGAAGGACGCCGCCAACCCGGACGCCGCGCTGCAGTCCCTCGCCGGTCAGATAACCCTGCAGGTGGAAGGAATGCAGCGGATCGACTCCCGCGCCAATCCGAAGAGGACGGAAAACCGCTGTGTGGTTGAGCAGGATACCGCCACCATTTCTCTGTGCTATGAATACGATATTCAGGGGGAATTCTGGGATTACGCCACCGAAAAGCCGGTGGAGCGAACCGGCAAACAGCGGATCAGTGTCGGTCTCGTCTGCAAAAAGGTGGACGGCGAGTGGAAAATATTCCGCATCAGCCATTTCGACGCGTATACTTACGGCGAAAGGGGGGCGTGGTAATGGCCGACGTTCTGGTGCTCAAAAATGTGCATAAATCTTTCGGAAAGCGGGTTATTATCCCCGATCTGTCCCTGACGGTGAAGGAGGGCGAGGTGTTCGGCTTCCTCGGTCCGAACGGCGCGGGCAAAACCACCACCATCAAGATGATCCTCGGCCTGCTGTCCATGGACAGCGGCACGATTACCGTGGTGGGGCACGATATTGAAAAGGACTTTCCGGCCGCGATGAAAAGCGTCAGCGGGATCGTGGAAAACCCGGATATGTACGGCTATCTTTCGGGCTACGACAATCTCCTGCTTCAGGCGCGTGCCTGCGGCGCCGATCGGAAACGGATTGACGAAGTGGTGCAGATGGTTGGTATGCAGATGCGGATCCGGGACAAGTTCAAGACCTATTCCCTCGGCATGAAACAGCGGCTCGGCATCGCTCAGGCTCTGCTCCACGATCCGAAAATCCTGATTCTGGACGAACCGACCAACGGTCTGGACCCCGCCGGCATCAAGGAGGTGCGCGACCTGCTGAAAAGCCTGGCTCATACCACCGGTTTGTCGGTGCTGGTCTCCAGCCATATTCTGCAGGAAATGCAGCAGATGTGCGATACGGTGTGTATCATCAACGCCGGGCAGATCCTCCGCACCAGTTCGATTGAAGAGCTGATGCAGCGCAGCGGTTCGGGCGTATACCGGTACACCGTCCGGCCGATGGAGACGGCGGTGGAGCTGCTGCGCGCCAATATTCCCGACCGGATTGTGGATATCGCCAGCGAGCATATCGACCTTTCCGTCAGCGAGGAAGAGATTCCCACGGTCAACCGCCGGCTGATGGAGAAGGACGTGGCGATCTACGGGTTGTCCATCGTCGGCACGTCGCTGGAGCAGAGCTTTATGGATATCACGGGAGGAGGGAACGTCATTGGGTAATCTGATTCAGAATGAACGCACTAAGCTGTATAAAAAGCCCTCCACCTGGATCCTGACCGGAATCATCGTCGCTTTGACCCTCATCGGTCTGGTCTTTTCCCAGCTGATGTTCAGCAACGACTATGAATACGATTGGCGGGACAGCTACAAAAGCAACCTCGAATGGTGCGCCATGACGCTCAAGGACAATCCGGACGACATCGACGCCCTGCGGCAGTATGAACGGACCAAATATCTGCTGGATAACGACATCGCCCCCTCCGACTGGCGCACCGCTGTGGCGGAACAGTATTACTCGCTGAAGCATCCCGGTTTGTCGGAGGAAGGCGAGCTGATTCAACCGGACGCGGAAATGCAGAAACAGATGGAAACGCTGAAATCGCTGCTGGATAATAACGACTGGAGAGCGTATATCCGCCAGCAGATTGCGGCTCTGGAATCCGGTGATACGGCGGCCGAGAACGAACAGGAAAAGAAAATCCGTCTGGAGATCTATAACCTGTATCTGGAAATGGGGATTGTCCCCACCAGCGGATACTCGTATGGGAATGAAACGGAAGATGAAAATACCTGGAAGAGCCGGGAGCTTCAATCCATTGAGACCAACAAACTGAGTCTGGTGCGGGGGGTTAACGAAAACGAAGTCCTCCTGACCAGCAGCCAGAGGGCCGGCGTTCAGCAGGCGATTGACGTTTCCCTGAAACGCCTCGCCACGGACACGCCTCCGGTTCAAAGCCAGTCTTTCCTCGGGCTGCTGGAGAGCTCCGCTTCCTCGATGGAGATGGTGACGCTGCTGCTGATTGTGCTGGCCGGCGGTATCATTTCCACCGAATTCAGTGCGGGCACGGTCAAGCTGCTGCTGATTACGCCCCATCGGCGGAAAAAAATATTCTGGGCCAAAGCGGTCGTCCTGCTTGAGATTACGCTGATTGCGGCGGCGGCGGTTTTCGTCCTGTCCTTCCTGCTCTGCGGGGTGTTTACCGGTTTCCAAGGAATCGGCGATATGCAGGTGATGACGCTGTTCGGCCGGGTCTGCCGTTTCCCCTATCTGCTGTATATCGTTCTGCGCTACCTGGTGATGCTGCTGCCGGTGCTGGCCTACGGCGCGCTGGCGCTGATGATGTCGGCTGTCACCCGCAAAAGCGGCGCATCCATCGCCGTCACCCTGCTGCTGATGTTCGGCAGTGAGATCGTGATGACGCTGATCAGCGCCTATACCGCCTATGCGGGCGGGGCGATCCCCGGCATCAAATTCCTTTTCTTCGCCAATACATCGCTGGGGAATTATCTGCCCTCGGCGGCCGGCGGTATGATGACGGCCGCGTTCGGTACCACGACTCTGCTGCCGGACGGCACGATGACGCTGGGCTTCTCAGTCGTTGTTCTGCTGGTTTATACCGCCTGTTTCCTCTGGATTGCGCGGGACAGCTTCTGCCGCCGTGACATTAAGTAACAGAGGCCGGGAGGCCGGAACAGCCTGTTTTGGTCAGGGGAGCGCCGCACAGCGGCGCTCCCCTGAATTCGTATGCCGGGAAGGACCGCGTTTCCGGCCGGCGTTCTGAAAAAACATGGCCGCAAGAGGTAAATTCGGCGCAAATACGGCAAAATGCCTCCGAATAGATGGGAATCTTGGGGGAAACCGTCCATTTTCACAAAAGTTGCAGGATCGTCAAAATTAACTTGCAAAACGTGGGCGCATATACTAGAATTATGAGAGGATTTTCTGTATCAATGCAGTTTGAGAGGAACCGGGATTTGAAATTGTCGCCGATATTCCGGCGGTGGTCCCGGCAGAAAGGTAGTGTCAACGATTCATGGAAGCGCTGAAAGACTGGTCGAGGGAACAATTAACGGCCCGCGCCGAAAAGCTTCGTTCCCTGTATGAGGACGCCAGGGCTAAGGGGCTGAAGCTGGATATGTCCCGCGGCAAACCGGGTCCCGAGCAGCTGGATCTTACGCTGGGCCTTCTGGATTGCGTCAATGCCCGGGACGGGTACTGCACGGATTCCGGGGTGGATACGCGGAATTACGGCCTGCTGGACGGGATTCCGGAGGCGAAGACGATGTTCGCCGATGTGCTGGGCGTGGACGCCTCCCAAGTGATTGTCGGCGGGAATTCCAGCCTGAACATGATGTTTGATTACATAGCGATGGCCTATTCCCACGGCGTTAACGGCGGCGCGCCCTGGTGCCGGGAGGAAAAGGTGAAATTTCTCTGTCCGGCTCCGGGCTATGACCGGCACTTCGGGATTACGGAGTATTTCGGCTTTGAATTGATTCCCGTGGCCATGACTCCGGACGGCCCGGACATGGACGAGGTGGAGCGGTATGCCGCCGATCCGTCGGTGAAGGGCATCTGGTGCGTGCCGATGTACTCGAATCCCGACGGAATCACCTATTCGGACGGAACGGTCCGCCGGTTCGCCGCGATGAAAATCGGTGCGCCGGATTTCCGGATCATGTGGGACAACGCCTATTGTATCCATCATCTGTCCGATACCCCGGATACGCTGCTGAATCTGTATGACGAAGCGAAGGCCTGCGGCACGGAAGACCGGGTGGTGATGTTCGCTTCCACGTCGAAGATCAGCTTCCCCGGTTCAGGCGTGTCGGTTATGGCGGGCAGCCCGGCCACGGTGGCGGATGTGAAAAAACGGATGACCTATCAGACCATCGGCCATGATAAAGTGAATATGCTCCGCCATGTGCGTTTCTTTAAGAATGCGGACGGGCTGCGGGAGCACATGAAGCTGCATGCTGCTATCCTGCGCCCCAAATTTCAGACGGTGCTTGATTCGCTGGAGATTCATTTGGGCGGCAAGGGGATTGCGGAATGGAATTCCCCCCGCGGCGGTTATTTTGTCAGCGTGAACCTGATGGACGGCTGTGCCGTGAAAACCGTCCGTCTGCTGAAAGAAGCCGGCGTCGTGATGACCGGCGCGGGCGCCACCTATCCTTATGGGAAGGACCCGCGGGACCGCAATATCCGGATCGCGCCGACCTTCCCGCCGATGGAGGAACTGAAAACGGCGATCGACCTGTTCTGCGTGTGCGCGGAGCTGGCTTGTGTCGAGAAGCTGCTTGACGAATAATCCGTCGCAGGAATCCCTTTCCAAGGAAGAAACTATCCGTTTTCATCCGTCAAAAGCGGCCGGCAATGCCGGCCGCTTTTGACGGATGGCGGCTTCGTTTTGCCTGCGGCGGCCGCGATTTGTCCGCTCTTCGGGAAAACAGAAGGCAACCGGGACAAGAAAAGCAGCTTTTTTTTGACGAAGATGGATAAATATGGGCGGAAGGCCCTGCCGATTATTGACTTTTCTACCGACAACTTATATAATGATAACTATTGTTGATGCGGTTCGGGCGGCGCTTGTTCCGTATCCATAAAGAAAGCAATTGGAGGACAAGCCGATGAAGCGAACAGCGAAACCCGTATTCTTCATCGTTGCACTGTTGATTATCGCTTTGTGCGGTACCGCCATCTTTGGCGTGTACGGCCATTACGGCGACAGGCGCGACACCTATATCCGAGGGGCTTCGGATATCCGGTTCGGTATCGATATCCGAGGGGGAATCGACGTCACCTTCGGACCGGCCGACGAAGATCAGGACGTAACCAGTGAGCAAATTAACCGTGTGAAGGACGTTATTTCCCAGCGTCTGGTGCTGAACAACATCACCGACTATGAAATCTACGCCGATACGGTCAACAAGCAGGTGATCGCCCGCTTCCCGTGGAAAAACGACGAACAGGATTTTGATCCGACCGCCGCGATCGAAGAACTCGGGAAGACCGCCATGCTGGAATTCCACATCGGCAGCGATACCGAGACCAAAAAGGACGAGGACGGCAACGCGGTATTGGATGAGGACGGCAACGAGATCAAGGTGCCGTCCGGCAAGCTGGTGCTCACCGGCGACGACGTGGACTCCGCCGCGGCGATGTACGATACCTCGGACGGGAAGCAAACTCCGGTGGTTCAGCTTAAGCTGAAAGACTCCGGTAAGGAAAAGTTTTCCGAAGCCACCAAGCAGCAGGCCGCCAACGACGGCACCATTTCGATCTGGCTGGATAACGAGATGATTTCCAATCCCGGCGTCAACGAGCAGATTACCAACGGCGAGGCGGTTATTTCGGGTGGTTTTTCGGATTTCTCGGAAGCCAACTCTCTGGCCAATCTGATTAACTCCGGCGCGCTGCCCTTCAGCATTGAGGTAAAGGGCAACAACGTGATCGACCCGACCCTCGGCGAGCAGTCGCTGAATATCATGGTCACGGCCGGCGTCATCGCCTTTACGCTGGTTTCGCTGTTCATGCTGCTGTACTACCGGCTGCCCGGCTTTGTCGCCGTGATCGCCCTGATTGGGCAGGTGGCCGGCCTGATCGCCGCTGTTTCGGGATATTTCGGCTTCCTGCAGAGCTTTACGCTGACCCTTCCCGGTATGGCCGGTATGATCCTGTCCATCGGTATGGGCGTGGACGCCAACGTGATTACCGCCGAGCGGATCAAGGAAGAAATCCGCATGGGCCGTACGATCGACGGCGCGATTTCCCGCGGTTCGGAAAACTCGTTCTGGGCGATTTTCGACGGCAACATTACCGTTCTGATCGTCGCGATTGTGCTGATGGGCGTGTTTGGGCCGCCCTCCGGCTTCTGCGCGATGATTCTGAAGCCGTTCCTGTTTATGTTCCCGGCTTCCACTACCGGTTCCATCTATTCCTTCGGCTATACGCTGCTGATCGGTATTATCTTTAACTTCATTATGGGTGTTACGGCTTCCCGGCTGATGCTGAAGTCCATTACCCGCTTCCGCTTCCTGCGGAAACCCTGGCTGCTGGGAGGTGATCGGGCATGAGCAAGGAAAGAAAAGAATTCGGCTTCATTGCCCATCGCAAAATTTTCTTTGGTATTTCGATTGTCCTTCTTCTATTTGGCCTGTTCTTCAATATTCTCTTCGGCGTGGAGATGGATATTGATTTTAAGGGCGGCACCCTGATTCAGTACTCTTATCAGGGGGATATCGACAAAACGGCGCTGGATTCCTTTATCGACACGCAGCTCGGCAAGAACGTGGACGTTCAGTTCTCAACCAGCAGCGACGGCAAAAGCAATTCCTTCGAAATTCCGCTGGTTGACGCGCTCACTCTGGATGAGCAGGAGGCGCTGGATACGGCACTGGTTGAAAAGTACGCCGACAACTCCCTGACGCAGCTGACCGCCAAAGCCGTCAGCCCGACGATGGGAAAGATGTTCTTTATCAAGTGCTTGGTGGCGATCGGCCTTGCGTCGCTTTTCCTCGTGATCTATGTGGCGTTCCGTTTCCGCAAGATCGGCGGAATTTCCGCCGGCGTAATGGCGCTGGTCGCCCTCCTGCACGACGTTCTGATCGCTTATTTCACCTTTGTGGTGTTCCGCATCCCGTTGGATGATAACTTTGTGGCGGTTGTGCTGTCCATCCTCGGCTATTCGCTGAACGCGACGATCGTTATCTACGACCGCGTGCGCGAGAACCGGAAGATCATGAGCAGCGACTGCACCGTCGGAGAGATTGTGAACCGGAGCATCAACCAGTCTTTCACCCGTACCCTGAACACCAGCCTGTGTACCTTCGCGGCCATCGCCGTGGTGGCGGTGCTGGCGCTGGTCTACCAACTGGATTCTCTCGTCAGCTTTGCTCTGCCGATGATGATCGGCGTGGTTTCCGGCTTCTATTCCTCCACCTTTATTGCCGCGCCCCTGTGGGTTCTGTGGAAGGAATATCGGGAGAAAAACGGAAAAGCGGAAAAGGGCAAAAAAGCGAAAGCATAAGAGTACAGGAAAACAAAGGCCGCCGGTATGCTCCGGCGGCCTTTTCCATCGAAGCGGAAGGAGGCGCGGTATGACTCTGTGGATCGACGCGGACGGCTGTCCGGTGGTGGACCGGGCCCTTTCCGCGGCAAAAAAGAGAAATATACGGGTGGTGCTGGTCTGCGACAGCGCCCATGTTTTTGAGCGGGAGGGTGCAGAGACCGTTACCGTTTCCACCGGCCCGGACAGCGCCGATTTCGCGCTGGTGAACCGGATCGGGCCGGGGGACGTTGCCGTGACGCAGGATTACGGGCTGGCGGCCATGTGTCTGGCCCGGGGAGCCGCCGTTCTGAATCAGGACGGCCTGCGGTATACGGCAGAGAATATGGACGCGCTTCTGCTGTCCCGCTATACGGCGCAAAAAATCCGCCGCGCCGGCGGACGGCTGAAGGGCCCGAAGAAGCGTGCGGAGGAACAGAACCGTGCTTTTGACCGTGCGCTCGCCGTCCTGCTGGATGGCGGCGAGACGGAACCTTCCAATTGCCATTTTATCTGATTTGAGGCATGGAGAAACCTCCCTTCGTCATATTGACGGAGGGAGGTTATTATCAAACAACATCAACTCTATAAAATTGGGATTTATTTGTCTTTTCCTTTAAATTTGGTCATCGCTTTTTATAAACCACTAACTCTGGATTTTCTCCTTTTTCTTCATAGGTGCAGACAAGCAGAAACTGCATATTTGCAGCAATGCCAAAACATCTGTCACCGCCAAATTCACAGGCAAGCTGGTTTCCAAGATATGTGGAACTGTCGTCCAGAAACTTAACTTTTTCACCGTTTTGCAATGTATATTCAAGATTTATAAAACTGCCCGAAAGCACATTCAGACTTTCCACCTTTGGCAGCCCTTCAATATGCAGAGCGTTGAATTCGTCAATCAGCTGTTTTTTAAATTCTTCGAATTTTTCTTCACCTCCAAGTTCTGAATACCGCTTCCAGAAATCCAGAGTGAACTCGCCATCGTTATAGCACCACTTGCAGTATTCCTCATTGAATATACCATCGATTTCTTTGCTGGTAGTGGAGTCATCGAGAGACATTCCACAACAATGACAAACCATCTGTCGCGGCGAGCCAAGAAGAGTATTGATGGAAACATCAAACAGCTTTGATAATAGCTTTAATGTGTCTGTATTTGGTGTTGTTTCACCATTTTCCCAACGGGATACGGCCTGCCGGGTAACATACACCTTCTCGGCAAGCTCATCCTGTGACAGGCCCACCTTATTTCTCAGTTCAAATATGATATTTTTTGTTTCCATACAATTTACCACCTCACATATATTATAAGGGGAGAAAAGGGAACAAACAAGCAACCTGTTGTTGCGGCCAATTTGACAAATTCTGATTTATCATTCAGGTGTATCTTAGCAAATGCCGGTTTGGACTTCAATAACTGGCGAAATCGACGGACTTGTAAGCCATCAGACAAGACGATAAAAGGGAGAGCGGAACGGGAGTGTCCTAATCGCGCATTTTATAAAACAAGTACTTTAGACATGCGCATATAGAAGATGCCTGTTTTCAAGGAGGGAGAGCGTCGCCGCTTAGAATCCACTTTTTATTAACTGCGTTTTTTGGACACTCCCGAGCGGAACCGGCCGGTTGACAAAAACCGCCGTTTATGGTATAACGAACCCGGCTAGGCGGCGCTATGGTATATTGTCGCCAGCGTGCCGCGGGCGGGGGGGGGACGCCGCCGGCACGGGAAGACTGCCACCGGGTAGTGAGAATGCAAAAGCATTCGTTAACACATCGTTAGGTCTTGGAAGATGTGTTTAACGGGTGCTTTTTTTGTCCCCGTCCATTGGCGGGTATGAAAGCGACAGAAAGGGGCTTTTCATGAAGATCAGCCGTTGTTTCCGAAGCCTGTCAAAATTTGAATGGTGCCTGTGGCTGTCCTCCGCCGTGGTTGTTACCGCTTCGTTTTTGTTCTCACCCTCCGCCGACGCGCTTACCCTTCTGGCGTCGCTGATCGGCGTGACCGCTTTGATTTTCGTAGCCAAGGGATATGTCGTCGGACAGATATTGACGGTTGTTTTTGCTCTTGTCTATGGAGTGATTTCCTTCTGCTTCCGCTATTATGGGGAAATGATTACCTATCTTGGCATGACTTCGCCGATTGCCGTTCTCACCGTTATTTCGTGGATGAAGCATCCTTTTCAGAAAACGGCGGAAGTCGAGGTCAATCGCCTGACGAAAAGACAGCTTGCGGCAATGGGCCTTCTGACGATTACCGTTACAGGCGTCTTTTATTTTGTACTCAAAGCTCTCGGGAACGCAAACCTTTTGTTCAGCACGGTATCGGTGGCGACAAGCTTTGTCGCATCCTGCCTGACGTTTTACCGCAGCGACTATTATGCCGTGGGATACGCCGCCAACGACGTCGTGCTGATTATTCTCTGGGTGTTGGCGTCCGCTGAGGACAGCGCGTACCTGCCTATGGTCGTTTGCTTTTGCGTGTTTTTTATTAATGATCTGTATGGCTTTGTCAATTGGAGAAGAATGAAGGCCCGGCAGCAGCGGGACGCCGGTTCGCGGAAGGCGCCGGCGGAAAATCCCGGCCAATGAACCGATTCCCGGAAGCGCTTTCAAAAACCGTCGAATTTTTGAAAATCAAACGATTTTAAGCTGCGGGGAACCAGTTTTCGCCGCGAATGATTTCCGATGAAAAAGTTTTTCTTGGTTAAATACTTTTCCCGCTTGGTGGAACAGTAAGACAGGCCTGAAGCGAACGGCTTTCAGGTCTGTTTTTTATCGCGTTATCGTTTTATGATAGGGGAGGGAAGAAAGGGATGAAGATAAATCGGCTGATTTCCCCGGAACGGGTTGCCGCCGACGGTTCCGAATTTCCATTTTTTACGCTTTTAACGTTTTATCGTTTGACGAGCGAAGCGTCGCCCTGCGGAAAGGCGGCCCGCCATGTCCAGTGAACAAAATGTTCCACGGCGCGGACCCCGGCGGTGGATTCACCGGCTGTGCGGACTCATGACCACCGCCTGCGCCGGGGTATTCGCCACGGTGATTCTGCTCGGCAACACCATGCCGGAACAGTTCAGCGTAGTAACCGGCAGCGCGCTCAATCTGCACGGCGCGGTCACCGCTTCGGTGAAACCGGATGCCGCCCCGGCGGAAGCGGTTTCCTCGCTTTCACCGGGAAGCAGCTATACCGCATCGCTCCGGCTGTTCGGCCTGTTTCCCATCAAGGATGTGGCGGTTAATGTAGTGGACGCTGCCACGGTTATCCCCTGCGGAACACCGTTCGGTATCAAGATGTTTACCGACGGCGTGCTGGTGGTGGGAATGTCGGATGTCGATACCGCTTCCGGGCCGAAAAATCCGGCGCGTTCCGCCGGAATCAAGATAGGGGATGTGCTGCTTTCCATCGACGGTACGGCCGTTAATACGACGGAGAAGGTAGCGGAGCTTATTGAAACCGCCGGAAACAAAACCATGAGTTTTCATATCCGGCGGGACAACATTGCGTTTGACGTAAATTTCCGCTGTGAAAAATCCGTCAATGAAAATCGCTGGAAGGCCGGACTCTGGGTCCGGGACAGCTCGGCCGGGATCGGAACCCTGACCTTTTACGTTCCCGGCAGCGATGTGTTCGCGGGATTGGGACATGCTGTCTGCGATGTGGATACGGGCGACGTGCTTCCGCTTTCCACCGGCGAAGTGGTGCCTGCCCGGATTTATTCGGTGGTCAAGGGACTCAGCGGCGATCCGGGTGAACTGCGGGGCGGTTTTGAACGGGGATCGCTCGGTAATCTGACCGTGAACGGGGAAACCGGCATATACGGCAGATTGTCCCATCTTCCGGTGCTGGGCGACCCGGTGCCGGTGGCGATGAAACAGCAGGTGAAGACCGGCCGCGCTCAGATTCTGACCACCATTGACGGAACCGAGCCGGAGCTGTATGACATTGAGATTGATCAGGTGCGGTTTAACGATTCGTCCCCCACTCGGAATATGGTTATCATCATCACCGATGAGCGCCTTTTGGCCGAGACGGGCGGTATCGTGCAGGGAATGAGCGGTTCACCCATTCTGCAGGACGGCAAGCTGATCGGCGCCGTCACCCATGTCTTTGTGAACGAACCCACCAAGGGCTTCGCGATATTCGCGGAAAACATGCTCAAAACGGCCAATACGGTTGCCAATCAACAGCAAACGCCGGCAGCCTGACCTTTTCGGTGCTTTCCCAAATATTATTCCCGGATTCTCGAAAAAATCCTTCCAGCCTATTGCAATTTATTCCATTATATGGTAAAATTTTGCTGTGCTTCGGAGAGAGGGTTCGAAATAATCCGGGAACACCTGGAATTCTGACCGGAAACGACGAAAGGGCAACAAAATAGAGTATGGGAGAAATCAAAGATGGAAAAGACGGAGAAAAAGGTAAAAGTACTTCTGGCGGACAACAGCGAACATTTCGGACAGCCCTGCGCGTCGGTTATGCGCACGCACGGGCTGGAAGTGCAAACCGTGGCGAAAGACGGACGGCAGGTTCTGGATCAGGTGAGTCAATATCGCCCGGACGTGGTTATTATGGACTTTTTTCTTCCACATCAGGATGCGATCGGCGTTATGCGGGGAATTCAGGGGATGAACTTTTCCCGCCGCCCGCAGATTATGGTGATGTCCAGCTTTGATAATCCCAATCTGGAACGGGAGGCGCTGTTGGCCGGCGCCGACTACTACTTTCTCAAACCCTTTGACGCGGACGAGATGTCCGAACGGATTCTGGCCCTGAACGGAAAAACCGTAATCGAGCCGATCCACCGTGCTCCCGCCGCTATGGCGCAGGGCAATGGCGGCAGTCTGGAAATGCGGGTGACGGAGATTATCCATCAGATCGGCGTCCCCGCCCATATCAAAGGCTATCAGTATCTGCGGGACGCGATTATCATGGCGATCAACGACGACGATATCATCAATGCCGTGACCAAACGGCTGTATCCGGCTGTGGCGAAAAAGCACGCAACCACCTCTTCCCGCGTCGAAAGGGCGATCCGCCATGCCATTGAAGTTGCCTGGGACCGCGGCGATGTGGACGTTCTCAACTCCTATTTCGGGTATACCATCCACAACGGACGGGGAAAGCCCACCAACAGCGAATTCATCGCCATGATCTCCGACCGTTTCCGGCTTCAGCTTAAAATTTCGTAATTCGTAAATATTCCTGTGAAATCGATACGGACGCCATTTTATGGTGTCCGTATCGCTGTTTATAGATGGTCCGTTTCCATTTGAATTTCGATTTCGAACCACCGTTCCTGAAAATCTACCTCTCGGGCGATTTCTTCTTTGGAAAACGCCGCGTTTTCCGGTGCGACCACCCATTTATCCTCCGCATCGTTTTTTCGGCGGATAACGGCGATCACTCTCCCGGTAAAACGGGCTATAGGTTCATGGACGCCGAGAATATATGCGTCCTGCTCTTCGCCATCCGCCGCCGGAACGCCCGCGATATAGCCATAATTGACGGAATACCGTATCGCCGGATGTTCCGGATGGCGGCTGCCCAGCGGCCGGTCCACCGTAACCGTGACGGTTGTTCCCAAAACTTCCGGTGTTTTGTCATTTGCCATATTGCATCCTCCGCCTGCGCTTTTTATAAATTATAGTATAAGTGATGACGGCGGGTTGTCAACGCCGTAGAGAAAAATCCAGCCGCAAAGAAGGATCGCATAGAATCCGCACAAAAAATCGGCGCCGCAAAAATTCCGGCGGAAATATAGACAATCTGCCTGAAATGGACTAAAATAAAACGATAGACCGTTTTACGGCGGCAAATCCGGGAAGACAGGGGGAAATCCCCATGGAATTATGGGATCTGCTCAACGAGCGAGGCGAGAAAACCGGCAAGACCATGATCCGCGGCGAGCGGCTGCGGCTGGGACAATTTCATCTGGTGGTCCATATCTGGGTGACGGATTCGGCCGGTCGGCTTCTGATCCAGCGGAGGGCCGACCATCTTCAGCTGATGCCGGGGATTTGGGCGATTACGGGCGGCTCGGCCATCCATGGCGAGGACAGCGTGACCGCCGCCCGGCGGGAGCTGCGGGAGGAGCTGGGGATCGAAGCCGCGCCGGAGGAGCTGGAACGGATCGGACGGCTGCGCCGCCGCAATTCCTTCAGTGATCTGTGGCTGGTCCGGCGGGATGTAAAGCGGCAGGAGCTTTCTCTCCAAAGGGAGGAGGTCGCGGACGCCCGCTGGGTCACCCGGGGGGAACTGTTGAAGATGGTGCGGGAGCGCGCCTTCCACAATTACGGCCGCCCGTATTTCGATATGGTGTTTCGCTATATTTACGGCGACACGGGGCGAAAGAACGGCGTGTCGCCTGCGGAAAAATCGGATTGACAGCATGCTGAAATGATGGTATTCCCCGCGTTGCCTTCGCATAAATACAAAGGAGAAGACGGCCCGGCTGGCCGCGAAGACAGACCATGAAGAAATTGTATGTTACCGATCTGGACGGTACCCTGCTGAATGGGAACGCCATGCTGTCCGCCAGGACGGTTTGTTTGCTGAACCGCCTGATTGAACAGGGCGCGCTGATTTCAGTGGCAAGCGCCCGCAGCCCGGTCGGGGTGGGGATGACCAATCTGCGGGAGATCCGCTTTACGCTCCCGCTGGTGCTGATGAACGGCGTGATGTTGTACGATCTGGCCTCCGGCCGGATTCTGGAAAGCTGTACCTGGTCGTCCGGGACGACCGCCGCCGTATTGGAGGTGTGCCGTCAGGGAGGAAAGACGCCGTTTCTCTACCGGGTGGAGGAGGGGCGGATGGATATTGCCTTTACCGCGCTTACCTCGGAGGGAGAGCGGCAGTTTTATCGCAAACGGGCGGAGAAATTTTCCTCGATGTTTCACAAAGTCCCGTCCTATCCCCTTGACGGGGCGGTATACTGTTCCATGCAGGATCGGGAAGAGGTGCTGCGTTCCATCCGGGAAAAGCTGAAAGACCTGCCGGATGTGGAGAGCGTGCTGTATACCGACACCTATCGGGAAGGCAACTGGTACCTCGAAATTTTCAGCGCCCGCGCGGGAAAGGCGAACGGCGTCCGCCGTCTGCGGGATCGGGTGGGCGCTGAGCGGGTGACGGCGTTCGGCGACAACTATAATGATCTGGATATGCTCGCCCTGGCCGACACGGCCTGCGTCGTCCGAAACGGCGCGCCGGATGTGCGGGCGAAAGCCGACGTGATCCTCGCCTCCAACGAGGAGGATGGGGTGGCGGAATATATCCTTGGGGATTTCGTCCCGGGGGAAGGTTTGGAGGAAGAATAGAAAATGACGAATTTTTTGATTCGCCTGTTTATAAAGCATCCGGAGGATACCCGGAGCAGCGGCGCGCGCTACGCCTACGGGCGGCTGGCGGGCGCCGCCGGCCTGTGCGCCAATCTGCTGCTTTTCCTCGCTAAGCTGCTGGCGGGTCTGCTCTCTTCCAGTATGGCGATTGTGGCCGACGCGTTCAACAACCTGTCGGACGCGGGGTCGTCTCTCGTGACGCTGGTGGGCTTCAAGCTGTCCAGCGCCCCGCCGGATAAAGAACACCCCTTCGGCCATGGACGGATGGAATATCTGACCGCGATGGCGGTGGCGGTTATGATTATGCTCGCCGGGGTGGAACTGGCGAAAAGCTCGATCGACAAGATTCTGCATCCGACGGAAACCGCGTTCAGCCTGTTGTCGGTAATCATTCTGGCGGCCGCCATCGCCGTCAAGCTGTGGATGGCGGTGTTTTACCGCGGTATCGGCAAACGGATTGATTCCGAAGCCCTGCGCGCCGCGGCGGCCGACAGCCGGAACGATGTGATCTGCACCGGCGTGGTGCTGGTCTGTTCGGTGGTCGGTTTGCTCACCGGCTGGGAGATCGACGGCTGGGTCGGCGCGGCAGTGGCGCTGTTCGTTCTGTGGTCCGGCTTTTCCGTGCTGAAGGATACGGTATCTCCTCTGCTTGGGCAGGCGCCCGACCCGGAGATGGTGCGGGGGATCCGGGAAACCGTGCTCGCCCACGACGGGGTGGTCGGCGTTCACGACCTGATGGTGCATAACTACGGCCCCGGCCGCTGTGCGGTTTCCTTACACGCGGAGGTTCCCAGCCGCGCCGACCTGATTCGCAGTCACGATTTAATTGACTGTATTGAAAAGGAGATTATGGGGAAATATAATGCGGCGGTTTGTATCCATATGGACCCGGTTGAAACCGACGACCCGAAGGTGGAGGAACTGCAGGAACTGGTTCTCAGTGTGTTGGAATCGGTCGATCCGGCGCTGAGCCTGCATGATTTTCGGGTGGTGTTCGGAGAGACCCACACCAATCTGATTTTTGATTTGGTGGTTCCCTTCGGCTTCCGGATGGAGGGAAGCCTGCGGGACGAGGTACAGCGCCGGATCTGGGAGAAGGATCCCCAGCTCTTCGTTGTGGCGACCGTGGAGCACAGCTATACATAAGCCGTGCATTGAGCCGGCGGATGTTCACCGAAAATTTGACTTGCGTGAAAGAATGGAGATTGCCGTGGCAGGTTATATTATCTATAACGGCTTCTGGAATCCCGACGGCCCGCCCGACCCGGTGCGGCGGCTGGCCGACGCGGCGAAGGAGCGGGGAAGGACGCTGACGCCGGTTCCGAATACCGGCGCGGCGGCGGAGTTTTCAGAGGGCGTCACGGTCGCCGGTTTTGACGCCAGCGATTTTGCTCTGTTCTGGGACAAGGATGTGCGGCTGGGACGCGCGCTGGAAGCGCTGGGAATGCGGCTGTATAATCCGGCGGAGGCGGTCGCGGTCTGCGACGACAAGGCCGCTACCCAGCTCCGCCTGGCGGCGGAAGGCGTGCCGATGCCCCGCACACTGGTTGCACCCATGACCTATCTCCACATGGACGAAGGGCCTTCCCGATTTTTCCTGGAGCGGGCGGAGGAACGTCTCGGCTTCCCGATGGTGGTGAAGGAGTGCTACGGTTCCCTTGGCGGACAGGTCTATCTGATCCGCAGCGGCGCGGAACTGCGGGCGCTTTGCGATCATATGGCGGCGCGTCCCTTCCTCTGTCAGGAGTTTGTGGAGGCCAGCGCGGGGACGGATATCCGTATTTATGTTGTGGACGGCCGGCCGGTGGCCGCCATGCGGCGGCATTCCGAAACCGATTTCCGGGCCAATATCGGCGCGGGCGGGAAAGGGGAGGCGTATACGCCGACCGAAGAAGAGGCGGCGCTGGCGGTGAAATGCTGCCGTCTCCTCGGCGCGCAGTTCGCCGGGGTGGACCTGCTCACCGGCGCGGACGGCTCTCCTCTGGTCTGCGAGGTGAATTCCAACGCGCATATGGCCGCCGTCACCGCCTGCACCGGTGTGGACGTGGCGGGTTCGATTGTCGATCTGGTGTTTTCAAAGGAGCGGCAAAGATAAGGGCACGAAAGGCAGATAAAATGCTTTGCATTTTATCTGCCTTTCGTGCTGAAAAACCGCTTGCGGGCCATCAGGGCGGCCCGCATTTGCGTCTTTACAGACGCAAAACCGCGCTTTTTCTCCGCCGTGCGCGGTGCGGTTTGTACCCGGTGGAATTGCTGCGTTGTTCAGGCTTCCCGTCCCTCGAACTGAAGCTGGGCGGATACCTTGTTCATCACGCTGTCGAACTGGACGGGGGTGAGGGACTGCGCCCCGTCGCAGAGGGCGGCCTTCGGGTTGTTGTGTACCTCGATCATCAGACCGTCCGCTCCCGCGGCGATCGCCGCCTTGGCCAGAGGCTCCACCAGCCACGGAATACCGGTTGCGTGACTGGGGTCCACGATTACCGGCAGGTGGGAGAGGTGCTTGAGCATGGGGATGGCGGAAATATCCAGCGTATTCCGGGTGGCGGTTTCAAAGGTGCGGATTCCCCGTTCGCAGAGGATAACCTGCTCGTTCCCGCCGGCCATGATGTATTCCGCGCTCATCAGGAATTCCTCCATGGTGTTGGCCAGTCCCCGCTTGAGAAGAATGGGTTTGCCGCAGTGTCCCAGCGCCTTGAGCAGCTCGAAATTCTGCATATTCCGCGCCCCGACCTGAATAACGTCCACATCCCGGAACAGTTCAAGATGGGAAAGATCCATGATTTCGGTCACGATAGGAAGGCCGGTTTCCTTTTTGGCGGTCAGCAGCAGCTCCAGCCCTTCGGCGTGCAGCCCCTGAAAGGCGTAGGGCGAGGTGCGGGGCTTGAACGCGCCGCCCCGAAGAAGTCTGGCGCCGCTTTTTTTGACAGCCCGGGCCACCTCAATGATCTGTTCCTCGCTCTCTACCGAGCAGGGACCGGCGATTACGCTGAAATGAGGGCCGCCGATTTTTGCTTCGCATGCCGCGCCGCTCACCGTAACCACCGTATCGTCCGGATGAAATTTCCGGTTGGCCGCTTTGTAAGGCTCGGACACCCGCTTGACATCCTCCACAATTTCACTGGCGCGGACCGAATCAATATCCACCCGGGAGGTGTCGCCCACCAGACCGACGATGGTGGTCTGCGCGCCGTCGCTGCGGTGGCAGGTCAGTCCCTGCCCTTCCAGACCGTGAAGCAGCCCGTTTATTTTTTCCTCGCTGGCGTTTTGTTTCAGGATAATAATCATGGTGATACGCTCCTTTGTAAAAATAAAATAAACCGGCGGGCCCTGACTGTGCAGGTCCCGCCGGCTTTGAAATCCAACGCTTCAAAGATGCCGCCGCATGGCGTTCCGGGGACAGCACAAACAGCCCGAACGGGGTCCGTTCAGGAAAGCAAAGCGGTAATATCGGGTGGTACGGCTGGCCGCGCTGTGCATCGTCATGACCGGGACTCCTTTCCTGCGTTCGTGCTTTTTACGCTTTAAAGTGTAATAGCATTCTCGGCGTTTGTCAAGACGTTTCCTGTAAAAAACGACAGAGGATTCGTCCCGCCTTTCGGAAAAACGGCTGAAAATTCACGGCTCTGAAAAAAATGATGTTTTATCCTTGCATTTTGCGGGGGATTGTGCTATCATTCCAATGTTAACGCTTGGTCTTCCCGAAAGAGGTGACAACGTAATGAAACAGAACATTCATCCCAAATATGAAAAGGCGACGATCACCTGCGCCTGCGGCGAAGTGATTGAGACGAAGTCCACGAAGGGCGATATCCGCGTGGAAATCTGCTCGAAATGCCACCCGTTCTTCACCGGCAAGCAGAAGCTGGTGGACACCGGCGGACGTGTCGACCGTTTCAAGAAGCGTTTTGGCATGAACGACGAGAAATAAGCATCGCTTTATCGGGCAGCGCTTTCGGCGCTGCCCTTTCTCGTATTCCGGTAAAAAGAGCGGCTCCGGCGCGGGAAGGACGGCAGAGGAATGGAACAGATTTATCGAACGGTGGAAAAAGAAGCCTGCGCGGAGTTCGTCGAGCGCCGTTCCCGCTTTCTGGGGACGGTCCGCCCGGTAACGGACGAGGAAGAGGTGCAGGCGTTTATCGCCGCGAAAAAGAAGGAATACTGGGACGCCGCCCATAATGTGACCGCTTACGTTCTGCGGCGGGGACAGATTCGCCGGTATTCCGACGACGGCGAACCGCAGGGGACGGCCGGCATCCCCACTCTGGACGTGCTGCTGAAGGAAGAACTGACCGACGTCGCGGTGGTGATTACCCGGTATTTCGGCGGGATCCTTCTGGGAGCGGGAGGCTTGGTGCGGGCGTATTCCCACGCGGCCAAGCTCGCGGTGGACGCGGGCGGCGTGGTGGAAATGCGGCTTTGCGACCGGGCGACCATTGTCTGCGACTATACCCAATACGGCCGGGTGGCCTCGTTGGTGCCCGAAGCGGGCGGACAAGTGACCGACACCCGCTACACCGACAGGGTGGAGGTGGACTTTCTTCTGCCCCGCGGCCTGCTGGAGCCGATGCAGAAGCAGCTGACCGAGCTGAGCGCCGGCCGGCTTGTAATTGCCGTGACAGGGGAAGAATACGCGCCTTTTCGTCCCGTTTGACGGAACACGGGGCGGATCAGGGACGCGAAGAGGGGGATTCATTCCATGATTCAGGCGGTTTTATTCGATATGGACGGGTTGATGTTCGACACCGAGCGGCTCAGCGTCCAGGCATGGGACTACGCAGGGGAAAAGCTCGGGGTGGGAAAGGCCGGCTATCTGGTACCCACGGCACTGGGACTCAGCAGACCGGCGTGGCATCGGCTGTGGGCGGAGGAGTTCGGCAGCCGGTACGACGAGCAAAGGCTGGATTCCGGTCTGCGGGAATTTTACGACCGGTTTTATGCGGAAAACCCGGTCCCGGTCAAGCCCGGACTGTACGAACTGCTCGCTTTTCTGAAGGACAGGAAACTCCTTACCGCCGTCGTTTCCTCTACTCCGGAGAAGAAGGTGCGCCGACTGCTGGAAAGCGCGGAGGCAGACCGCTTTTTTGATCTGGTGCTGGGCGGCGATCGGGTGGAGCGCTCCAAGCCGGATCCGGAAATTTACCGGACCGCCTGCGACCGGCTGAACGTCCGTCCGGACGATTGTCTGGTGCTGGAGGATTCCCGCAACGGCCTGCTTTCGGCGTACCGCGCCGGCTGCCGGCCGGTGATGATTCCCGATCTCTGGCAGCCGGACGAGGAAATTTCCGCCCTTCTTTATGCAAAACTCGACAGTTTGGCGCAGGTTCCCGGTCTTCTTCATCAAAGGGGGCTGCTTTCGGAAGGAACGGAGAAACCGGGCCGGTGAAGCGCGTGAACCCGCGCCGCTCTGGGAGAATTGGGTAAATTGATAAACTGAGACAGCAAAAAAATGGCCGGCAGGCAGTCCCTTTTGTTGCTTTCGCCTGTTTTTCAGGAAAGCGGGAAAAACTTTGGCGAACGGGAAGGAAAAAGACCTACAAAAAGCGTATAGTATAGATAAAAGGATGTTCTTTTTCGCAAATGGCGTTTTTTGCCACAGGACATGCTTTTTCATCCGGAGGGGTTTCTTAGCCGGCCGCCCGGTTCCGCATTTTTTCGGCGCGGTGAATAGGACGGAGAAAAATCGCATACGAAAGGATAAGGCGGAAACCCGGGGTGTTCCGCGGGTTCCGGTATTTCCAACATAATGGCAGAGACAGCGCGGAAAAGGGGTGGCCGATGTGACAATCCGCGAACGCACCGAAGGATTTGAGACGCAGCTTCTGGTTCCCCGCGCGGCATTTTCCGCGAAGAGCCGGGGGAGAGAGAGGCCGGAGAAGCCCTGCGCTTACCGCACCGATTTCCAGCGGGACCGCGACCGCATTCTCCACTGCAAGGCTTTCCGCCGTCTGAAACATAAGACGCAGGTGTTCCTGTCCCCGGAAGGGGACCATTACCGCACCCGCCTGACGCATACGCTGGAAGTGTCCCAGATCGCCCGTACGATCGCGCGGGCGCTGCGGCTGAACGAGGATCTGGCCGAAGCGATCTCGCTCGGCCATGATCTTGGGCACACCCCCTTCGGCCATGCGGGGGAACGCGCCCTGAATGATATGATGGACGGCGGCTTCCGCCACTATGAGCAGAGCGTCCGGGTGGTGGAACGGCTGGAAAACGACGGCCGCGGCCTTAACCTGACGTGGGAGGTGCGGGACGGCATTCTCCGCCATACCTCGGGGGAGCAGGCTGCGACGCTGGAGGGACGGATCGTCCGTCTGGCCGACCGGGTGGCCTACATCAACCACGACATCGACGACGCGGTGCGGGCCGGCGTGCTGAAGGAGACCGATGTGCCGGCCGATATCCGAACCGCTCTCGGCGACCGCCGCACCACCCGGATCGATACTCTGGTGACCGCCATCGTGAATAACAGCGGGGATGACATCGGGATGGATGAGGGGACGGAGGAATATTTCCGCCGCCTGCACGAATTCATGTTTGAAGCGGTGTACCGTAACCCGGTCGCCAAGGGAGAGGAAACCAAGGTGGACGGCCTGATTCGCCGGATGTTCGAGTATTTCGCCGCTCATCCCGACCGTCTGCCGGATGAATATCGCGGTATCCGGGAAAACGAGGGTGTCAGCCGGGCGGTGTGCGATTATATCGCGGGAATGACCGACAACTACGCGCTGGAAATCTATCACGAGCTGTTCATCCCCCGGGAATGGCGGGTCAAGACGCTGTGAGCCTCCCGGAGGGCCGGGAATGAAGGCCTCGTTTTCTACGCATACTATACCCTCGGCGTACAAAAGGGTAGTGATTATGCCCAAAGAATATTTCCCGCGATGGGGACGGATCAAATGAGGCGGCGGCTTTCTGCGGCGGATGGCCGCCCGCCGGAAAGGAGGACGCGCCATGCCTTTGCCCGACAGCTTCCTGCAGGAACTGGTCAGCCGCAACAATATTGAAGACGTGGTATCCTCCTATGTCCGGACCAAGCGCCGGGGACGTACCTCTGTGGGTCTCTGCCCCTTTCACGGGGAGAAAACGCCCTCCTTCACCGTCTATCCGGAAACCGAATCCTTCTACTGCTTCGGCTGCGGAGCGGGCGGAGACGTGATTACCTTTATTAAAAAGATTGAAAACCTCGATTATATTGACGCGGTGCGCTTTCTGGCTGACCGCGCCGGTCTGAAGATGCCGGAGGACAAGGCCGACGATGCGGTTTCCCGCCTGCGGATGCGGGTGCTGGAGGCCAACCGGGACGCGGCCCGCTTTTTCCATGCGGCGCTGTATTCCCCCGCCGGCCGCGCCGGGCTGGACTATTACTACAGCCGCGGCTACACCGACAACACCATCCGGCATTTCGGGCTGGGCTACGCGCCGGCGGGCTTTCATAACCTGCTCGATCATCTGCGGAAGAAGGGATACCGGGACGATGAGCTCACCGCCGCCTTTCTGGCGAACCGGAGCCGGAACGAATCCGGCAATCTGTACGACATTTTCCGCAACCGGGTGATGATCCCGATCATTGACATCCGGGGAAACGTGATCGCCTTCGGCGGACGGGTGCTGGACGATTCCAAGCCGAAATACCTGAACACCTCCGACACGGTGGTGTTCAAAAAAACCAACAATCTTTTCGCCCTCAACTTTGCCAAAGCGTCGAAGGAGGGCGGCCTGATCCTCTGCGAAGGATATATGGACGTGATCGCCCTGCATCAGGCGGGCTTTACCAACGCGGTTGCCGCGCTGGGCACCTCCTTCACGGAGGAACATGCCCGTCTGATCGCCCGGTATGGCAATGAGGTAATTCTTGTTTTCGACGCGGACGCCGCGGGGCAGAAAGGGGCGAAGCGGGCCATCGGCCTTCTGCGGGAGACGGGAGTGCATATCCGGGTCATCACCATCCCCGACGGGAAGGACCCGGATGAATTCATCAAGCACCACGGGCCGGAACGGTTCAAACTGCTGATCGAACGCTCCGCCAACGACGTGGAATATCAGCTGATCGATCTTGGCCGCCGGTATCCGCTGGAGACGGCGGACGGGCGGGTCGCTTACCTGCGGGAGGCGGCGCAGATTCTCGCCCGGCTGAACAGTCCGATCGAACGGG
Source organism: uncultured Oscillospiraceae bacterium (assembly GCA_905192745.1). Classification (GTDB taxonomy): domain Bacteria; phylum Bacillota; class Clostridia; order Oscillospirales; family Acutalibacteraceae; genus Avimonas. The sequence continues at coordinate 4,563 of CAJJLZ010000022.1, read as the reverse complement.
ACGTATACGCCGGCAGGCTGTCGGCTGAGATGTCGGTGGGCAAGGACGCCATCCTTGCTCAGGTGGAACACTGTATGACTTCCGCCCGCCGCCAGCAGGAGAAGAAACAGTTGTCCCAGGCGGTTCGCCGGGCGGAGGAAAGCACCCGCAAGGCGAATCCGGAGGCGGAAAAGCATCTGCGCGCCTCCCGGGCGGAGGAAGGGCTGCTCGGCCTGCTGATTCTGAACCCCGACTATATCCGGGCAGTGTCGCAGAAGCTGCCGCCGGAAGAGATGGTGACCGCCTTTAACCGGACGCTTTACGTCCGGCTGATGGAACGGCATCGTCAGGGGCTGCTGACCGAGCTGGCGTTCCTCGCCGCCGATTATGACGCGGACGAGATGGCCTATATTTCCCATATGGTACAGGCGGCGCGGGAGGGGGCGCAGACCCCCGAGCAGGCGATGGAATATGCGGCGGTTATCCGTTCCGAACGCAGCCTCGCCGCGCTGAACGACCCGTCCGCCCTGCCGGATGACCGGATTTTCGACGTTCTTGCAAAAATGCGGGAACAGAAGAAATAAAAAAAATACACTATAAAAGCGGAAGGAATCCACCAGTAAAGGACAGGACAATTCGCCGGCTTTCGGCGTATTCGTAACAAAGGAAGAGGAATATCAATGAGCAAACAGGAAATGGGCATTCAGCCGACAGAAGAGCTGGCGATGAACGAGACGGAAAGGGACGATGCCGTTTTGGCGGCCGAAGCAGCCGAAACAGCGGCAAAGGGCGGCAAAACGGCCAAAGCTTCTGCGGCGGACGCGGCGGGAGCGCCGGTCAAGAAGGACCGCAAGACCATCCTGAACGATCTGCTGGAGCTCGGGCGTGTCAAGGGAAAGCTGACCACGCAGGAGATTCTCGACGCACTGGAAGATGTGGATGATCCCGAGCAGATGGATAAGCTGTACGAAGCGCTGGAAGCGGCGAACATCGAGGTGATCGACGATTTCGAGTCGGACGCCTTCGCCGATCTTGATTTTGTGCTGGAGACCCCGGAAGCCGAAGAGACGGAACCGGCGGTCAGCGTGGACGGCATTGCCATCGACGATCCGGTCAAGGTTTACCTCAAAGAGATCGGCCGTGTTCCTCTTTTGTCGCCGGAGGAGGAAATCGAGCTTGCCATCCGGATTATGGATGGGGACGAAAAAGCGAAAAAACGCCTGTCTGAGGCCAATCTCCGGCTGGTGGTCAGCATCGCCAAAAGGTATGTGGGGCGGGGAATGCAGTTTCTGGATCTGATTCAGGAGGGCAATCTCGGCCTGATTAAGGCAGTGGAAAAATTCGATTATACCAAGGGCTTTAAGTTTTCCACCTACGCGACATGGTGGATCCGGCAGGCGATCACCCGCGCCATCGCCGATCAGGCCCGCACCATCCGCATCCCGGTGCATATGGTGGAAACCATCAACAAGGTGAAAAAGGTTTCCAGCCAGCTTCTGCACAAAAACGGGCACGAGCCGACGGCGGAGGAAATTGCCGACGAGCTGGATATGCCGGTGGACAAGGTGCGGGAGATCATGCGGGTCGCGCAGGAGCCGGTCTCTCTCGAAACCCCGATCGGCGAAGAGGAAGACAGTCATCTCGGCGATTTCATTCAGGACGACGAGGCTCCCGCCCCGGCGGACGCGGCCTCCCACACCCTGCTCAAGGAGCAGCTCGGCGACGTGCTCTCTACCCTGACCGCGCGGGAGGAAAAGGTGCTCCGTCTTCGTTTCGGGCTGGAGGACGGCCGTCCCCGTACGCTGGAAGAGGTGGGCAAGGAATTCGACGTCACCCGGGAACGCATCCGTCAGATCGAAGCCAAGGCCCTGCGGAAACTGCGCCATCCCAGCCGCAGCAAAAAGCTGAAGGACTTTCTGGACTGAGACCGGCGAAACGGCGGATAACGGAAAGGAGGGCGGCGGCCCGTGCATATCAATCTGGAATCCGATTATGCGGTGCGTATCGTGCGCTGTCTGGCTCTGGCTTTCGACCGAATGGATGCGCAGACCATTGCGGAAAGCACCTGCGTGTCCCTTCGCTTTACGCTGAAGATCATGCGGAAGCTGGTGGCGGCGGAAATTGTCCGGTCCTATAAAGGGGCGCGGGGCGGCTACATTCTTGCGAGAGAGCCGAAGGATATCACGCTGCGGCAGGTGATTGAGGCGGTGGAAGGCCCCTATCGCTTCAGCCGCTGCGTGGATGGGGAGTACGACTGCAACTGCTCGACAGTGAACGCCTGCCCATTCCATTCGGTTTTTGACGAGGTGACGCAGCTGGTGGTGAAGAAGCTGGACGAAGTGACCTTCGACACGCTGGCGGCAAAATGACATAGTCCGGCGGTCCGGCCTCTGGGGAGACGGGCCGCCGTTTTCTGCGCGGAATACTCTCTTAAGGCTTGCTTAACCGCCGGATTTGCGGTTGAAAAAGCCGTCGATTTTTGGTATACTAATTTAGTCGCCGTTTCTGCTTTGAGAACAGGGACGCGCGGCAGTGCCGAAAAGGAAGGCCCGCGCGGCGCGGCCGCCTTTCCGGCGGAAAGGAACCGTTTTATTCATGTCGAAAACGTCACAAATCCGAATTATTTCCCCGCAGGAGCAGGAACGCCAGCGGGAATATGGCGAAAAGGTGCGCGCCTACTACGCCGCCCGCCGAAGCGGCGGGGAATACGGCGCGCCGCTGGCGTGGGTGCGTACCTACGGCTGCCAGCAGAATGTCTCCGATTCGGAGCATATCAAGGGCCTGCTCGCCGCGATGGGCTTCGGCTTCACCGAGGAACCGGAGCAGGCGGACGTGATCCTGTTCAATACCTGTGCGGTACGGGAACATGCGGAGGACCGGGTCTTCGGCAACGTCGGCGCGCTGAAGGCGCTCAAGCGCCGCCGCCCGGGGGTGCTGATCGGCCTGTGCGGCTGCATGGTGCAGCAGGAACATGTGGCCGAGCGTCTGCGGAAAAGCTATCCCTTCGTCGGGCTGGTGTTCGGCACCCATGTGCTCCATCGCTTTCCCGAGCTGCTGTACAACGCCCTGACCGAAGGCCGGGTCATTGAGCGGCCGGAGATGGACGGCGTGATCGCGGAGGATATCCCCGTCCATCGGGATGGAAAATTCAAGGCTTGGCTTCCGATCATGTACGGCTGCAACAATTTCTGCACCTATTGCATTGTTCCCTACGTCCGGGGACGGGAGCGCAGCCGCGACCCCGACCGGGTAGTGGAGGAAGCACGTGAGTTGGTACGGGAGGGCTATAAGGAAATTACCCTTCTCGGACAGAACGTCAATTCCTATGGCCGGGGGGAGGCGCACGGGGTGGATTTTCCCGAGCTTCTCCGCCGGATCAACGCCATCGAGGGGGATTTTCTGATCCGCTTCATGACCTCCCATCCCAAGGACGCGACGCCCCGTCTGTTCGATACCATCGCGGAATGCGAAAAGGTCGCCCGTCACTTCCATCTTCCTTTCCAGTCAGGGAGCAACCGGGTGCTGAAGGCAATGAACCGCGGCTATACCCGGGAGCAGTATCTGGAGCTGATCGCCTACGCCCGCCGCGCGGTGCCGGGCATTTCCTTCACCAGCGACGTGATCGTCGGCTTCCCCGGCGAAACGCGGGAGGATTTTGAGCAGACCCTTTCCCTGATTCAGGAGGTGGGCTTCACCTCCCTGTTTACCTTCATTTTCTCCCCGCGGGAGGGAACGCCCGCCGCGAAGATGGACGACCCCATCCCGGCGGAGGAAAAATCCGCTTGGTTCCGGGAGATGACCGCCGCGCAGGAGGAGATCGCCGCCGTTCAGTCGGCGGCAATGGTGGGGCAGACCCGCCGCGCCCTGCTCGAGTCGGCGGAGGACGGACGGCTCGAGGCGCGGCTGCCCGAAAACATCGTGATACGGGTGGAGGGCGACCCCGCGCTGGTCGGCCGCCGCGCCGATGTGGAGATCACCGGCGCCCGAAGCTGGGTTCTGTACGGCCGGATAACCAACGTGCTGTAAAAACGCTTACAATAAAACAGAAATGAAAGGATACGATCTTTATTATGAAAGACACGATTATTGAAATGGCCCGTTCCATCGGCCGGGAATTGCAGAACGACGAGCGGTTTGTCCGCACCCAGCTGGCTCAGGCCGCGGCCGACGAGGACGCCGAGCTGCAGAATCTGATCGGTGAGTTCAACCTCAAGCGCATCGCCCTGAATCAGGAGATGAGCAAGGAAGACAAGGATAACGACAAGCTCCAGACGCTGGACGGCGAGATCCGGGACGTGTACGCCCGGCTGATGGCGAACGAGCATATGCAGGCGTATCAGGCCGCCAAGCAGGAACTGGACGCACTGGTGAACGGCGTGGCGACCATCGTCACCCTTTCCGCGCAGGGGCAGGATCCCGACAGCATCGACGAGGCTCCCAGCTGCAGCGGCGACTGCTCCGGCTGTGCGGGCTGCCATTGATGGGGACCGCTTCCGGCATGGATGCCGCCGCCTGAAAAAAGCAATAACGTCAGGAAAATGCCGGAAGGCATTTTCAATCGCGCCGCCGGCAAACGCTGGTAAA